>JANRIO010000073.1:0-36082 GCA_033764875.1 Hyphomicrobiaceae bacterium
CGAGGCCGGCGCCGATGCGGCGCAGGCCGCGCCAGGGACGGCGGCAACGCCCGCCGACGGCCAGCCGCAGTCCGAGCGGCGCGAGCAGGGCCCGCGCCCCCATCACGGCCAGCAGCGGCGCGAGGGGCGCGGCGGCCGGCCGTTCGACCGCAACGCGCCGGGCGGCGGCCAGGGTGGTGGTCCCGGCCAAGGCGATCGCGGCCAGGGCGATCGGGGCAGGGGCGGCCACGCCGGCAAGGGCGGCCGTCCGCCGCAACGCTTCGACCGCGACAGGAAGCGCGACGACCGGCCCCGCGCCGTGATGCAGGCCGGCCCGCCGGCCAAGTCGGGCGGCATCGACCCGGATTCTCCGTTCGCCGCCCTCAGTCGCCTCAAGGCCGAGATGGAGAAGAGCAACTCGAAGTAGGGGGACCGGCCGCTTGCACGAGGAGGAGGACGAGGCCCCGGGCGTGCCGGGGGGCGGCCAGCGCCTGGACAAGTGGCTGTGGTACGCCCGCCTCCTGAAAAGCCGCACGCTCGCTGCCGCCGCCGTCAGCGACGGTCGCGTCCGGGTCAACCGTGTGCGTGTCCGCAAGCCGGCCCACCCCGTCGGCGCCGGCGATGTGATCACCCTCGCGTGGCGCGGCAAGGTCCGCGTTCTCAAGGTGCTGGAGGCTGGCAGCCGCCGTGGGCCCCCGGCCGAGGCCCGCGCCCTCTACCAGGATCTGTCGGCCCCCGACCGGCCCGGCGACGAGGCGAAGTGATTGAGGCACAAGGGCGCGGGCCGCCACCCCCGCATGTGACCTGCGCGCGCAGGCGGACTTGCGGGAGCAGGCCGACGTATGGCAACAGAGGCTTGAACGGCTAGTGTGGTGCCTCGCAATTGCCGACCAGCATCGCGGCTGGGTTTGCAGTCGGCAATTGCGAGACAAGCACCACACTAGGCACTGATTTTGCGAGTGTCCTTCAGATCCGCAAATGCCGTCAGAGCGTGCGGCAATGCGGTCGGCATTTTGCGGATCAGAACACTAGCCTCGCACTCACTTCCACGGCCAGGATCGCGCATGACCTACGTCGTCAACGACAACTGCATCAAGTGCAAGTTCACCGATTGCGTCGAAGTCTGCCCCGTCGATTGCTTCTACGAGGGCGAGAACATGCTGGTCATCCATCCCGACGAATGTATTGACTGCGGCGTCTGCGAGCCCGAGTGCCCGGTGGAGGCGATCAAGCCGGACACCGAGCCAAATCTCGAGAAATGGCTCCAGGTCAACCGCGAGTATTCGGAGAAGTGGCCCAACATTACGTCCAAGAAGGAGCCTCCGGCCGACGCCGATGCCTTCCGTGACGTTTCGGACAAGTTCGACAAATACTTCTCGGCGGAGCCCGGCGCCGGCGACTGAGCCGGCAGCGCGCGCCGTTGCTGATACGAAGACTTGCGGTCGCCCGTGTAACGACCTGGGGGTGCGTAAACTTCCCCGGGCCGGTCTCACGGGCGCTTAAGCATGCATGTCGCGAATGTGTCTTTGAGGATACCCAGACGCTTCAAAATGCGTGAAGTTTATGTTATATGTGCGGGTGTGGTGGTGGTGTGAACGAGTTTTCCAACTGAGACCCGCTTTCGACATGCGGTTTCACTGCGCCGAACCGGCGGGAGCCCGGTTCCCAGACAGCAACAGCGCAGGTGTGCTCAGCCAACCCATAGACGGCCCGCGTGCGAGCTTCGGCTCGAGAGGCGCGGAAGTGCAGGAACTCTGAGGGACGGAGACAGTGGTCGGCCGCCCGCGCTTTTGCGCGTCGGGCCGAATGCACATCTAGCGTGTGCGGAAGCGGGAATACAACCGTTAGTAATGGTGAGACATCGGACATGGCACGCAACAAGACCTCGGGTAAGGGAGCAGAGAAGAAGGTGGTAGTGAAGAAGGCTCCGGCGCAAAAGCCCGTTCCCGCCCGCCCGGCGACGTCAGCCAAGGCCGCTTCCGCCAAGCCCGCTCCCAAGCCCGCGCCTGCCGCCAAGGCGGCACCCGTGAAGGCCGAGCCGGCCAAGAAGCCCGCCGCCGCCCCCGTCGCGAAGAGGCCGGAGAAGGCCGCCGAGAAGCAGGCTGCGCCCGCCGCGGTGAAGGCCCCCGTGGCGCATGCCGCGCCGCCGGCCGCTGCCAAGCCGGCGGCACCCAAGGTTGCGCCCGCCAAGGCACCGTCCGCCCCGGCTGCCGCCAAGCCTGCCGCGCCGGCCAAGCAGCCGAAGGTAGCGCCTGCCATCGCGGCCAAGGCCGCCTCCGCGCCGGCGACCGCCCGTGCCATGCCGGCGACGGCCAAGCCTCAGGCGCAGACCATCAGCGCGCCTGCCGGCCATGCCAAGCCTGCCGCGCCCGTCGCACAAGCCAAGCCGGCCGCGCCCGCAAAGCCGGCGCCTGCGGCTCAGGCCGCGGCCCCGGCTGCCGGCACGGCCGCGAAGAAGAACGTCAGCGGCCGCCACGGCTTCAAGACCAGCGAGTGGATCGTCTATCCGGCCCACGGCGTCGGCCGCATCGTCGGCATCGAGGAGCAGGAGATTGCCGGCATCTCGCTCGAGCTGTTCGTCATCACCTTCGAGAAGGACAAGATGACGCTGCGCGTGCCGACCGGCAAGTCGCAGAGCGTCGGCATGCGCAAGCTGTCCGAGGATGCGACGGTCAAGAAGGCGATGGAGACCCTCAAGGGCAAGGCGCGCGTCAAGCGCACCATGTGGAGCCGTCGCGCGCAGGAGTACGAGGCCAAGATCAACTCGGGCGACCTCATCGCCATCGCCGAGGTGGTGCGCGACCTCTATCGCTCCGAGAGCCAGCCCGAGCAGTCCTACTCCGAGCGCCAGCTCTACGAGGCTGCGCTCGACCGCATGGCGCGCGAGATCGCGGCCGTTGAGAAGCTCGACGAGCGTGGCGCCGTGCAGCGGATCACCGACGTCCTGGCCAAGAGCGCCAAGGGCCGCCGGGCCGGCGGCGAGGAGCCGGCGGCAGGCGACGCCGAGATCAAGGCCGCCTGAGCGGCCACGCAGCACTGAACGAGATCGAAGCCCGGCTCCTCGAGCCGGGCTTTTTTGCGTCCCGCGCGCCGCAGTCACGCGCTTTCACGCAGCCGTAAGCTGCAATCACCCTTAGTCACACGACCGCGAGCGCCCCTTTTGCTGCGCCAACCCGTCCCCCAATTCCCGGTCATCGACGGCAAGCGCCGACGACGAATTCAATCGAACAACGCACCGAACCACACACCGAACCACTGGAGAGACCCATGAAGACCATCCTGTCCGCCGCGCTCGTCGCTCTGACGCTCGCCACTGCCGCCGGATCCGCGCACGCCCTCGACGCCAAGTCGTTCTTCGAGCAGCAGCGCATCAGCGGCCACTGATCCGCCGACCACACGACCAACACACCGAACCACTGGAGAGACCCATGAAGACCATCCTGTCCGCTGCGCTCGTCGCTCTGACGCTCGCCACCGCCGCCGGCTCCGCGCACGCCCTCGACGCCAAGTCGTTCTTCGAGCAGCAGCGCGTCAGCGGCCACTGATCCGCCGACCACACGACCAACACACCGAACCACTGGAGAGACCCATGAAGACCATCCTGTCCGCCGCGCTCGTCGCTCTGACGCTCGCCACCGCCGCCGGCTCCGCGCACGCCTTCGATGCCAAGGCGTTCTTCGAGCAGCAGCGCCTGACCAACAACTGATCCATCAGCCTCACGATTTCCGAACCACTGGAGAGACCCATGAAGACCATCCTGTCCGCCGCGCTCGTCGCTCTGACGCTCGCCACCGCCGCCGGCTCTGCGCACGCCTTCGATGCGAAGTCGTTCTTCGAGCAGCAGCGCGTCAACGGCTACTGATCCGGACGCCGCATGCCCGCGGCCGGCATCGCCGCCGGCCCGGGCGCGGTGGCCAAGCTCCCAGAAAGCCCGCGCAGGCGACTTGCGCGGGCTTTTCTGCGCCCTGAGTGGCGCCGCCGTCATCGGCAACCTTCTATGGCCCGCCTCTCTGCAAGCGCGGCGCCTCGACGAGCTCCAAGTCGCCTGTGACCGCAAGGTCGAGGAACGGCGCCCCGCCGCGCTCCTCCAGGAAGCCGCGGATGCGCGCCCACTTGCCCGTGAGCGCCGTGCCGTCCGGCAGCTGGCCGGGTCCCGCGCGCGACACCGGCACGCTCGCACGCAGGGGCCTCGCGCGCGGGCCGGCAAGCTCGAGCCGCAGCACGCCTCGGCCCGTCTCCGCCTTCGCGATCTCGCCCTCGACGATCTGGAAGGTGCCCCTCAGCGCGGCGAGCGCATCGCCCTCGCGGGCCTCGCGCACCTGGTAGGCCGCCTCCGCCCATAGGCCCAGTCGCGACGCGCGCGCCTCGCGCTCCAGCGCCAGAAGCTCGCTTGCGCAGGCGCGGTTCTGGGCGCTCGTCATGACCCGCACCAGCCCCTGCTGCACAAGATGGCCCGCGAGCCAGGTCTGGGCACCGCCCGCAGGCGCGGCGATCACCCCATGCCCCACGTGCCGCCCGTAGCGGTCCTCGCGCGCTCCGCCGAAGAGGATCGCCACCTCGCGGCCGAGTGCCAGGGCTTCCAGCTCGGCGCGCGCGGCCACCGCGCTCGGCCATTTGCCGGGGGCGGCGCCGGCGTCGTCCGGCCGTGGCGCGATGATGCCGGCGAGCCGCAGCTCGCGTCCGTCGCTGAGGCGCAGCGTCTCGCCGTCGATGATGTGGGAAACGGTCGCGGTGGGTCCGGGCGACAGGCCGGCGCAGGGTTGGTCAGCGGCACCCGCGGCGGCGCCGGCACTGAGCACAATGAGGCAGGAAAGCAATAGCGCCCGCACCGGGCAACTCCTCGCAGGGCCGTAGGCAATGGCCTTGCAGGATAGCCCAGGCAGGCGCCGGGATCAGCCTGTGCGCGCTGTCCGGGCTTAGAAGCCCATGCCCTCGAACTTCTTCTTGAAGCGCGACAGCCGGCCGCCGCGGTCCATCAGCTGGCGGTCGCCGCCGGTCCAGGCGGGATGCGTCTTGGGATCGATGTCGAGCGACAGCGTGTCGCCCTCGCGGCCGTAGGTCGAGTAGGTCTCGAACTCGCTGCCGTCCGTCATCACGACCTTGATGCGGTGGTAGTGCGGGTGGAAATCTTCGTCTTTTTTCATGGCATTGCCTTCCGCGATCACGACGACGCGGGCCGAAGGACCGGGCGCCGGGCGTCCAAATTTGAATGGAGTTGGCGGCCCTTGTAGCGGAACGGTCCGCAAAGGACAAGGCCCGCGGCGCACGCTGCAGGGCGGCTCGGGGGCTCGCGATCGCGGCGGGAGCCGACGCCGCCTTCGCCGCCGCTGCGGCGTTGCATTCCCTGGCTGGGTCTGGTTGGCTCAAGTAGGCATCCGGGGCTGCCATCCCCGTGCACGACACGAACGCATTCAAAGGCCCGCCCTTGTCCGCACCCGACGCCAAAGCTGCCGAGCCTGCGGCATCCCGCCCCCGCGGGGCGACCCTCGCCCCGTTGCTGGGCCTGCGCGTTTACCTTCAGCGTCACCCGGCGATGGTGGCGACCGCGCTTGCGGCCCTGGTGGTCTCCGCCAGCGCCATGCTGGCCGTGCCGCTCGCCGTGCGGCGCATGATCGACTTCGGCTTCCAGGCCGGCGACCGCACCATTGATCTGTATTTCGGCGCCCTCATCGGCATCGGCCTGGTGCTCGCCGTCTCCAGCGCCCTGCGCATGTACTCGGTCAACTGGCTGGGCGAGCGCGTCGTTGCCGACCTGCGCTCGGAGGTGTTTGCCCATATCGCCCGCCTCGGGCCCGCCTTCTTCGACCGCACCCACTCCGGCGACGTCATGAGCCGGCTGATCGCCGATACGACGCAGATCAAGTCGGCGGCCGGCAGCTCGCTGAGCCAGGCGCTGCGCAACACCATCATGCTGGCCGGCGCCCTGGTGCTGATGTTCGTCACCAGCCCGACGCTGTCGCTGATCGCGCTCGCGGCGATCCCCGCCATCGTCTTTCCGCTGATGGCCTACGGTCGCCTCGTCAGCCGTCTGTCGCGCAACGCCCAGGACCGCCTCGCGGACGCGTCCGCCTATGCCGCCGACAACCTGGCCTCCGTGCGCGCCATGCACGCCTTCGGCCAGGAGGCGCGCGTCGCCGGCCGCTTCTCCGGCGTCGTGGAGAAGGCCTTTGACGCCGCCCGCGTGCGCCTTGCCGCCCGCGGCGGCCTCACCGCCGTCGCCGTGTTCCTCGTCGTCGGCAGCGTCGTCGCCATCCTCTGGTTCGGTGCCCACCTCGTCATCACCGGGAGCATGACCGGCGGCCGTCTCGGCCAGTTCATCCTCTACGCGGTGTTTGCCGGCGGCGCCGTCGCCGAGCTCTCGGAGGTGTGGGGCGAGCTCGCCCAGGCCGCCGGCGCCGCCGAGCGCCTGATGGAGCTGCGCGCCGTCGCGCCCGAGATCGTCGATCCGCCGCATCCGCGCCCTCTTCCCGCGCCGCCGCTTGGCACCGTGAGCTTCGAGGACGTGCACTTCGCCTATCCCACGCGCCGGTCCGAGCGCTCCTTGAACGGCATCTCGCTCGACGTCCGCGCCGGCGAGACGGTGGCCGTCGTGGGCCCCTCCGGCGCCGGCAAGAGCACGCTCTTCAACCTGATCCTGCGCTTCTACGACGCCCAGGCCGGCCGCGTTCTGATCGACGGCGTGCCGGTGCGCGAGGCCGCGCTTGCCGAGCTGCGCGCCCGCATCGCGCTGGTGCCGCAGGAGATCGCCCTCTTCGATGACACCGTGGCCGAGAACATCCGCTACGGCCGCCCCGAGGCGAGCGAGGCCGACGTGCGCCGCGCCGCCGAGGCCGCGCAGGCGGCGGCCTTCATCGAGGCCCTGCCGGAGGGCTACGCGACGCGGCTGGGCGAGCGCGGGCTGACGCTCTCGGGCGGCCAGCGCCAGCGCTTGGCCATCGCCCGCGCCATTCTGCGCAACGCCCCCATTCTGCTCCTCGACGAGGCGACGAGCGCGCTCGATGCCGAGAGCGAGGTGGCCGTGCAGCACGCGCTCGACAAGGTCATGGCCAACCGCACCACCCTCGTCATCGCCCACCGCCTGGCGACGGTGCAGAAGGCCGACCGCATCATCGTCATGGACGCCGGCCGCATCGTCGCGGAGGGCCGGCACGCCGATCTGATCCGCCAGGGCGGGCTCTATCGCCGCCTGGCCGAGCTGCAGTTCGCCGTCGGTCGCGTGGCCTGAGGCGAAAGGTAAATTTCGATTGATCCCGTTGTGTCCGCGGCGCACCAGCCCCGGCTGCGGGCGCCGCGCTGGCGCATCTTCGGCCTTTTCAAGCCGGTTGGGATGCTGCAGCCTCCCCTGGCGCTCGGGCTCTTGCCTGCCCTAGCATGAGATCGGACGGACTGAGTCGCGGCGGTGTCTCGGGCGTTGCCGCAAGGGCCGGGATCAGGGCCGGAAACCAGGAACGCGAGGTGGATCGATGGTCGGAGCGACAGCGGGCCGTAGGGTGAGGCAGCCGGTCTCCAGGCTTGTGCGCGCGGCCGCCGTGCTGCTGGGGTGCGGTGGCGCCCTGCTCGCCGTGGACGAGGCCCGCGCCCAGGAGGATTGGCTTCGGTTCCCCGGCTCGGCCTACGACAGCCGGTCGGGCGTCACGGACCGCCAGTTCATCCGCGAGTGGGAGGCGACCCCGCCGAAGGGCTTTCCGACCCTGAGCGCGGCCAATATCGCGGCCACCAAGACGGCCATCAAGCGCTACGAGGACATTGCGCGCAACGGCGGCTGGGGCACGCTGCCCAACGTCAAGCTGTCGGACGGCATGACGCACCAGGCTGTCGCCATCCTGCGCGATCGGCTCTTTCTCTCCGGCGACCTGCAGGAGCGCTCCAACTCGTTCGCCTTCGACTACTACGTCGAGAAGGCGGTCAAGCGCTTCCAGGCCTCGAACGGGCTGCCGCCGACCGGCGTTGTCGACGCCACCACGGTCGCGGCCCTCAACGTCTCGGCCGACGCCCGCCTGAAGCAGCTCAAGACCAACCTCACGCGCCTGCAGGAGCTGGTGCGCGGCGCGCCGAAGAAGTATGTGCTCGTCAACATCCCCGCGGCCCAGATCGAGGCGATCGAGAACGGCCAGGTGGCCTCGCGCCATGCCGGCGTCGTCGGCAAGCCGGACCGGCCGACGCCCATCCTCACCTCCGCCATCCACGAGCTTAACTTCAATGCCGTCTGGCATCTGCCCCCGACCGTGATCACGCAGGACCTGATCCCCAAGGGCCGGGAGATGCAGGCCCGCGGCCAGAGCGTGCTGACCAAGTTCCACATCGACGCCTACGGCGCCGACGGCAAGAAGCTCGATCCGCAGAAGGTGAACTGGGCGACGCCGCTCGTGCGCAGCCTCTCCTTCAAGCAGCAGCCGGGGCCCGACAACCCGCTGGGCTTCGTCAAGATCAATTTCCACAACACGCACTCCGTCTACATGCACGACACGCCGTCGCAGTCGCTGTTCGGGCGCAACCTGCGCGCTGCGAGCTCCGGCTGCGTGCGCATCCACGGCATCGAGCAGCTGGCCGCCTGGCTGGTCGCCGAGCAGGGCTGGAACCAGGAGCACGTGCTGCACATGAAGCAGTCGGGCGAGCGCCGCGACGTGAAGCTGAAGAAGCCGGTGCCGCTGTACTTCGCCTACATCACGGCCTGGGCGACGGAGGACGGGGTCGTTCAGTTCCGCCGCGACCTCTACAGCAAGGACAAGCTCGGCACCGCCGTCGCCTCCTATTGAGAGCCTGTCGGGGACGGTGGGGGAGCCGCCTTCCGGGCCTCGGCCGGGGCGTGGGGCTGCCTCCTCGCCGACAAACCACACCAATTTGATCTGGCACAATTCGCCGGGCAACGATCCCGGCAATTCTTGTGCCCGGTCTTGAGGTTGGGCGTGCCCGGCCCGCCGCCGCAAGCCCCTGGCATGCCGGATGCGACAATGCGCGGGAGCTTTCTCAAGTTGCGGTCTCGTCTAGAGTTATTCCAAAGTAACCACGGGGCGCACGGCCCGGGTGCAAGAAGTCCGAAGGGGACGCGAGGGTCAGCAATGGATTACGCGAAGGTCTTTGCCCGGGCCCTGGAGGACATCAAGCGCGAGGGGCGCTACCGTGTATTTGCGGACATCCAGCGCCGGCGCGGCCTGTTCCCGTCCGCGGAGCACTTCACGGATGCGGGCACCCGTCCGATCACCGTCTGGTGCTCCAACGACTACCTGTGCATGGGCCAGCACCCCGCCGTGATCGCGGCCATGCATGCCGCCATCGACACGGCCGGCGCCGGCTCCGGTGGCACCCGCAACATCTCCGGCACCACCCACTACCATGTCGAGCTCGAGGCCGAGATCGCCGACCTCCACGGCAAGCAGGCGGCCCTGGTCTTCACCTCCGCCTACGTCGCCAACGACACCACGCTCGCCACGCTGCAGAAGCTGCTGCCCGGCTCCATCATCTTCTCGGACGCCAAGAACCACGCCTCGATGATCGCCGGCATCCGCAACGGCGGCGGCAGGAAGGTCATCTGGGCCAACAACGACCTCGCCGACCTCGAGGCCAAGCTCGCCGCGGCGCCCGCCGATGCGCCCAAGATCATCGCCTTCGAGTCCGTCTACTCCATGGACGGCCTGGTGTCGCCGATCGGCGCCATCTGCGATCTCGCCGAGCGCTACAACACGCTCACCTACCTCGACGAGGTGCACGCGGTGGGCCTCTACGGACCGCGCGGGGCCGGCATCGCCGAGCGCGACGGCGTCATGCACCGCGTCGACATCATCAATGGCACGCTGGCCAAGGGCTTCGGCGTCATGGGCGGCTACATCGCCGCCGACCGCAACCTGTGCGACGCCATCCGCTCCTACGCGCCGGGCTTCATCTTCACCACCTCGCTGGTGCCGGCGGTGGCCGCTGGCGCCATCGCCAGCATCCGCCATCTCAAGGTGTCGGGTGCCGAGCGCGCCCGCCTCCAGGACCGTGCCGGCCTCGTCAAGCAGCAGATGCGTGAGGCCGGCCTGCCGGTGATGGAGAACCCCAGCCACATCGTGCCGCTGCTCGTCGGCGATCCCGTGCTGACCAAGAAGATCACCGACGCGCTTCTCGAGCGCTTCGCCATCTACGTGCAGCCGATCAACTATCCGACCGTGCCGCGCGGCAGCGAGCGCCTGCGCATCACGCCGACGCCGCACCACTCCGACGCCGACATTGCCCGCCTGGTGGCGTCGCTGAAGACCCTGTGGCGCGAGCTGGGTCTGCCCTTCGAGCGCGAGGCCATTGCCGCCGAGTAGCGCCCCGGCGCATTGCCAGGGTCGGGCTTGGCCCGACCAAACCCAACCGGCTGGCTCCGGTGGAAGCGGAGCGCTGGATCCTCGGGGGCAAAGCCAACGGCTGATGTTCGGTTGAGCCGTTCGAAACGTCGCGATCCGCCGCAAGCTTGCCTGGATGCCCGCCTTCGCGGGCAGGACGGGCATTGTGGTGAGACTGCTTGCCGCCCCGCCACCGTCACCCCCGCGAAGGCGGGGGGCCACGCCAGAGCGAGATCCGACCGCAAGCCGTCGCGCTTGCTCCGCTCGAAAGCGCCGCTCACGCGACGGGTCGCGTCTCCTCGAATGCCGGCACGGCGGCCGCGAACGCGTCGAGCCAGGCGACGAGCTTGGGGTGCCCCGCGCGCCACTTCCCCTCGTGCCGGAAGTCGAGATAGCCCAGCGCGCAGGCGAGCGTCATGTGGCCGTAGGTCGGCCCCGCCGCCATCGACGGCGGCGCCGCCTCCAGATGATCGAGCGCGCGGTCGATCTTGCCCTGCTGCCGCTCGGTCCACGGCGCGTACCACTTCTCCTCCGGCCGGAAGCGCCTCTCGTAGACGAGCAGCAGCGCCGCATCGAGCATGCCGTCGGCGAGCGCGCCGAGCACCAGCGTCTTCAGCCGCTCGGGCCCGTCCTTCGGGAACAGCACCGGCGCCGGCGCCAGGCCGTCGAGGTACTCGCAGATCACCTTGCTGTCGAAGATGGCCATGCCGTCCTCGGTGATGAGCGTCGGGATCTTGGCCAGCGGGTTGCGGGTATTGATGTCCTTGTTGTCGACGATGTTGGTGTCGATCGGCTTCAGCGCGATGCGCGAGACCAGGCCCTTCATGCCCACCGTCATGTTGACCTTGCGGCCGTAGGGCGAGAGGGGGCTCGACAGCAGTTGCATCATGGGGCTTCTCCGGGCGGCGGGGTGGGCTCAGGGCAGCTGGCGTCTCGCGCTCGGACCGCTGCGCGCAGGGCCGATGGCGTACGGCGCTCGCCGATGGCGGGGCGACGCAGTGTGCAGTCGGGCTGCTGCGCCATCAACCTCGATTTGCTGCGGGACTGTTGCGCGCGCACGCGGGCAGTCTTTCTGCCTCGCGCGTGCGGAGATGGGTGGTGGGGTTCGGTGATTGGAAGGAGGCCGGCCTGTTGTCCGGCGCCCTATTGCCCTCGGGCCTCCGGTCGGGCTTCCCCGCATCACCCGCAAGCCAGCCTCCCTGAGCGGCAAACTACCGTCATCTGGCGCGTCTTGCTCGCGCGATTTTTCCCGCACATGGAGCCTGGGGAAATCGCCGGTGGTGCGCGCGCGTTGATGCGTCGGCGATCAAGCCCGTAGGCGTCGGGCTTGCGTGCCGGGCTCAGCCTGCGACGACAGGCTTGAGCGAGTCCACGAGCAGCCGCACTTGCGTGTCGGGGTCCTTGACGTCGAGCTGCGCCGCGAACCAGTCGTGCACCAGCTGGCACACCTTTCCGGGCGTGGCCTGTGCCAGTGCCCGCTCGTCGGTGAACAGCTGCAGGTCGGCCTGCGTCCAGCCGCGCGTCTTAGTCAGGTCGGCGGCCAGCGCCTCGTAGTCCTCGCGCCGCGGGGATGGATAGGCGCGCGGCGTCTTGCGCCCGTCCGCGATCGCCTCGTACACGGCCGCCATCTGCGCCTGCAGCGGCTGCGTCTGGGGCGAGCTGTCGCGCAGCATGGCGACGATGAGCGGGCTCGCCTCGCCGCGTGCGATGAACTCGAAGCACGCCGTGTCGCTCGTCTTCCTCAGTTGCACCAGGTTGTCGAAGAACGTGGTGGCGATCAGCTTGAGCCGCGGGATGCTCGCCGAGAGCGCGTTGTTGATCTGCTGCCGGCGCAGCAGCACGAGCGCTTGCGCCACCTGCTGGGCGATCTCCGCCTGGTCGGTCTTGCGGGCGTTGAGCTCGCCGATCTGGGCCACGCGCGCGTCATACCACTCGGGGAACTCGCGCTTGATGATGCGCCACAGGGCCGCCTGCTGCATGTTGGCGTCGACCTCCGCCGTCGAGCCTTCGAGCCCGCGCAGCGGCGGTATGTTGAGCCCGCGCTGCTCCGACACGATCGTGGCCTTCTGTCCTGGCTCGCCGCCCACGCCGACAAGGCCCATGAGGTGCCGGCGGTAGGGGTAGCCGAAGTACACCGCGCCCCCGAGCACGGCCGCGATCAGCAGCACCGCGACCATGCGCCGGAGCACCTTGCCGCCCGGCTCGAAGTCGGCGTCGTCGTCGAACTCGCGATAGTCGGGCTGGGCCGCGGGCCCCGAGTGCGCGAGCGGCGCATTGAAGCCTGCGCCGCCCGGACCGCCGCCCCGCGGCCCGCCAAGGCCCGCGTGCTGCAGCGCGGCGCGCGGCTGCATTTGCGGCTGCAACGGCTGGCGCGGCGCCTCCTCGGGCCTCGGCTGCTGGCGCACGGCCTGCGCGGCCGGCTCGCGGCGCTCCAGGGTCTGCGCCGGTCGCTGCATGGCCACCGTCGTCGCCTGCTGGGCGGCCGGCTGTGGCCTCGCGGCGGGCTCGGCACGCGGCGGCGCGGGCTGCGCCGTCGGCTTTGTCCCCGGCGGGAAAACGCTCGGCGCAGGCCGCCATTCGGCAAAGCCCTCGCGCCACAGCAGGTCGGTGGGCAGCAGGTGGCCGAGCTCGATGAACTTCGCAAGCTCCGCCTCCGACAGCGGACCGAACTGCTTGCCGTCGCGGGCGAGGTACCATTGGATCGGAGGCGGCGACATGTTCACGAAAAAGCGCGGGATCCCATTTTCCAGGGTGTTGATCGCGGTGTTGCTCGCCTCCCGCGGCGGCCGGGGCATTCGCGTCCCGAGCCTTTCGCAAGCGCTACAACGGTCTTCCCGATCATCACACTAGGCTGCAACGACTTCACTTAGCAAAGATTCGCGGGCCACGCGCTTGGCCGCAACCCCTTTTCTCGCCAAGGCTGGCGGGGCTGCAACCCGTGCCGGGCCCGGCCGTCCCCTCCAGCCCCGAGGTATTTAGCAGTATCAGGCATTAACGGGTTCTTTTGGGCCGGGGGAAGGCGAAACCCGAGGCACAATGCGGCGCCGGGCGGGCGGCGCCGGCGCCCAGCCGCCACCCCCTTTGCCGAGACCTGAGCGAGACCTCTGCCGCTCGGTCCGCCGCCTCGCCGGCCTCCGCGCCCGCCGCCAACGTCAGGGGTGGCCCCCGATCAGCCTTGTGGGGAGGCTTTCACTCAAGCTATAAGCCGGGCCGAAAACAGGAAAATTCCACCGCATGGAGCAGTTGGATGGCCACTGAGCGCACCTTTTCGATCATCAAGCCGGACGCGACCGAGCGCAATCTGACCGGCGCCATCAACGCCGTCATCGAGAAGTCGGGCCTGCGCATCGTGGCCCAGAAGCGCGTCCGCTGGAGCAAGGCGCAGGCGGAAAAGTTCTATGAGGTTCATAGCGCTCGCCCCTTCTACAACGATCTCGTCGCGTTCATGACGTCTGGCCCCGTCGTGGTCCAGGTGCTCGAGGGCGCCGACGCCGTGAAGCGGTACCGCGAGGTGATGGGGGCGACGGACCCCTCCAAGGCCGCCGAGGGCACCATCCGCAAGCTGTTCGCCGAGAACATCGAGCGCAACTCCGTGCACGGCTCCGACAGCCAGGACAACGCCGCGCTCGAGATCAGCCTCAACTTCAAGCCGGACGAGATCGTCGGCTGAGCTGCGTCATTTTTTCGGCCACTCCCCTTGCTAGGCCTTCGCCGTAGCTTTTATGCGGTCCGGGGGGACGGTCCCATGCACATTCTCGCGCTCCTCAGCGCTGTCCTTGGCGTTGCCGTTTTCATCTTGTTTCGCATGCATCAGGCGGCCAATGCCGCGCGCGACATCGCCGATGTGGCGGACGACGCGCGCGGTCTGTTCCGGCGCTGGCAATGGCGTCGCAGGAGCGGCAGGAACCCGATCGATCTGGTGGAAGACCCGCGCGAGGCGGCGTGCGCGATGATGGTCGTGGTGGCGCAAGCGGACGGCAGTCTGACGGAGCGCGAGCGCCACGTGATCGAGAACGAGACTGTGAATCGGTTCGGCGCCACCCCGAGCCAGGCCGAGGAGCTGGTGGCGCGCGCCCGCTGGACCGTGCAGGATCGCACCGACGCCGGCGAAGTCTTCCGGCGCCTTGCCCCGCTCATCAAGCGCACCTGCGGTCCGGTGGAGCGTGCCGACCTGATCGCGATGCTGAGGGCTGTCGCCAATGCCGAGTCGCGCCAGGGCGACATCGTGCTCCACGACATCTCCCGCCTGGAACAGAGCCTGAGAGAGCGATGATCGACGTCGAGTATCCGCGCCGGATGGCCCGCTACAACCGCTGGCAGAACCGCAGCCTCTACGCGGCGGCGGGCGGGCTCGATGACGCCGCGCGCAAGCAGGATCGCGGCGCCTTCTTCGGCTCCATCCACGCCACGCTGTGCCATCTCCTGTGGGCGGATCAGACCTGGATGTCGCGGCTGGCCGGCTGGCCGCCGCCGGCGGTCGGCAGCATCCGCGACAGCGTCGGCATGATCGCGGACTGGTCCGACCTGGCCCGTGATCGGGCCGCTTTCGACGACCGGCTGGTGGCCTGGGCCGACGCCCTCAAGGCGGCCGAGCTCGACGGCACGCTGACCTGGTTCTCGGGCGCTGCCGGCCGCAACGTGACCAAGCCGCGGGCCCTGCTCGTCGCGCACATGTTCAATCACCAGACGCACCACCGCGGACAGGCGCACGCCATGCTGACGGCGGCAGGCGCCACGCCCGGCGCCACCGACCTTCCCTTCATGCCCGAGGAATAGGCGCTGGGAACAGCCGAGTTGCCCAGGTCGCGGCCTCGCCGCGGCGGGCAAACTCGTCTAGCCTGCGGGCCGGATATCAGCCGCAACGGAGTGGGTCTGGCCATGAACGTTCAGCTCACGCACAGGATCGGGCACTCCGCCTGCCCGCACGATTGCCCCTCGACCTGCGCGCTCGATGTCGAGCTGCCGGGCGGCAATCGCATCGGCCGCATCCATGGCTCGGCCGAGAACACCTACACGGACGGCGTCATCTGCGCCAAGGTCGCCCGCTACGCCGAGCGCCTGCACCACCCCGACCGCCTGCTGCACCCCCTGCGCCGCAAGGGCGCCAAGGGCTCCAAGGAGTTCGAGCGCATCTCCTGGGACGCCGCCCTCGACATCACGGCCGAGGCGATGCTGGCAGCCGAGCGCCGCCACGGCCCGGAGGCCGTCTGGCCCTACTACTACGCCGGCACCATGGGCCTCGTCATGCGCGATGGCATCAACCGCCTGCGCAACGTCAAGGGCTACTCGCAGATGTTCTCCTCCATCTGCACCACGCTCGCCTGGACCGGCTTCATCGCCGGCACCGGCAGGCTCGCCGGGGCCGATCCGCGCGAGATGGCCAAGTCCGACCTGATCGTGATCTGGGGCACCAACCCGGTCAACACCCAGGTCAACGTGATGACGCACGCCATCAAGGCGCGCAAGGAGCGCGGCGCCAGGATCGTGGCGATCGACATCTACAACAACGGCACCATGGCCCAGGCCGACGTCACGCTGTGCGTCAGGCCCGGCACCGACGGCGCCCTCGCCTGCGCCGTGATGCACGTGCTGTTCCGCGATGGTCTGGCCAACTGGGACTACATGAACCGCTACACCGATGTGCCCAGGGAGCTCGAGGCGCATCTCGCCGACAAGACGCCCGAGTGGGCCGCCGCCATCACCGGCCTCACCGTCGCCGAGATCGAGAGCTTCGCCCACATGGTGGGTCGCACGCCGCGCACCTACTTCCGGCTCGGCTACGGCTTCTCCCGGCAGCGCAACGGCTCCCACAACATGCACGCGGCGCTGTGCATCCCGGCGGTGACCGGCGCCTGGGCCCACGAGGGCGGCGGCGCCTTCCACAACAACGGCGCCATCTTCCACTGGGACAAGTCGCTGATCGAGGGCCTCGACGCGCTGAACCCCAAGGTGCGCATGCTTGACATGTCGCGCATCGGCGCCGTGCTCACGGGCGACCCGTTCGATCTCGGCGACGGCCCGCCCGTCACGGCGCTGTTCATCCAGAACATGAACCCGGTGCAGGTGGCGCCCGAGCAGCGCAAGGTGAAGGCGGGCTTTGCCCGCGAGGATCTGTTCGTGTGCGTGCACGAGCATTTCATGACGGCCACGGCCGAGCTCGCCGACATCGTGCTGCCGGCCACCATGTTCGTCGAGCACGACGACATCTACCAGGGCGGCGGCCACCAGCACATCCTGCTGGGGCCGAAGCTGCTCGACCCGCCGGGCGAGTGCCGCTCCAACCACGACGTCGTCGCGGCGCTGGCGCGCCGCGTCGGCGCCGAGCACCGCGGCTTCGCCATGACCCCGCGCGAGATCATCGACTGGACGCTGCAGAAGTCGGGCTGGGGCACGCTGGCCGAGCTGGAGGCGGCCAAGTGGATCGACTGCCAGCCGGACTTCGAGACGGCCCACTACCTTAACGGCTTCGCCTACCCAGACGGCAAGTTCAAGTTCAAGCCGGACTGGGCGAAGGTGCCGGCCGGCCGCAGCCACGACTGGGGCATCGCGCACCTCGTGCCGCGCCTGCCCGACCACTGGGACGTCATCGAGAAGGCCGACGACAGGCATCCCTTCCGCCTCGCCACCAGCCCGGCGCGCGACTACCTCAACTCGTCGTTCAACGAGATGCCGACGAGCCGCAAGCGGGCCGGCAAGCCGCGCGTGAAGATGCACCCCGACGACATGGCCGCGCTTGGGCTTGCCGACGGCGCGCGCGTGCGCATGGGCAACGAGCGCGGCGAGATCGGGCTGTCGGCCGAGGCCTTCGCGGGCCTGCAGCGCGGCGTCGTCATCGTCGAGAGCATCGCGCCCAACGCCGAGTTCGAGGGCGGCTGGGGCATCAATACGCTCACCGGCGCCGACCGCGTGGCGCCCTTCGGCGGTGCGGCCTTCCACGACAACCACGTCTGGATCCGGCCGGCCTAGGACAGCGCGCGTCCGTTGCGGCGTGGGCGATGCGGCAGCCGGTCGGGCCGCGGCGCGCATGGTAAAGCCATGGCTGCCGGCATTTGCCCAGCGTTAATGCTTCTTTCCCGCTTCCGATTGCTTGTGTTGGTCCGATGCCTCATCTTTGCTGCCGTGACAACAGCAGCTTAGTGGATCGGGCGTGAGCCAGTTGACCGGATATCGCGTGTTGATCGCCGAGGACGAGGCGCTGGTGGCGCTGCAGCTGGAGGAGGTCGTGCGCGACATGGGCTGCGAGGTCGTGGGTCCTGTCTCGCGGCTCGCAGATCTGATCGCGCGGATCGAGGCGCGCGACTTCGACGGCGCCCTTCTCGACATCAATCTGCGCGGCGAGCTCGTGTTCGACTCGCTGCCGCGGTTTCGGGCGCTCGGCACGCCCTTCATCGTCACGTCCGGCTACGACGCGAAAACCCTGTTCCCGCCCGACTTCCGCGACGCACCGCGCATCACCAAGCCGTTCGACGAGGCGGCGCTGCGGCGCATGTGCCTCGAGGTCTTCGCCAAGCCCTCAGCGTGAGCGCGCGGCGGCTCCCCGCAGGTCGTTCATCTCGATGCCCGCCTGAAGAGGAAACGTGAGGCTTGCCTGCGCCCCGCCCGGCGCCAGCCGCAAGACGACCTCGCCCTCCAGATCGTGCTCGATGACCCTCTTGATGAGCGTCGTGCCGAAGCCGCCCTTCCGGCCCTCCCGGACGACCGGACCGCCCGCTTCCCCCCAGTCTATGCGCACCCGCGGCGTGCCGTTCTGGATCAGGTCCCAGCGCACGTTCACCGCGCCGTTGGCGGTCGACAGGGCTCCATACTTCGAGGCGTTGGTCGCAAGCTCGTGCAGGACCATCGAGAGCGGCACCACCGCACGAGCGGGCAGCAGGGTCGGCGGCCCCTCCGTGGTTATGCGGGCGTCGCTGCGGTAGGGGGCCAGCACGGCCTGCAGCAGCTCCATCAGTCCGATCCCGATCCATCGCGTCCGCGTGAGCACGTCGTGCGCGATCGACAACGCCTGGATCCGCCCCGCGAACGAGGCCTTGAAGGCCTCGAGCGAGGGGGAGGCCCGGATGGTCTGGCCGGCGACGGCCTGCACCACCGCCAGGATGTTCTTGACGCGATGGTTGAGCTCGGCGACCAGCACCGCCTGCTGCTCCTCGGCGCGCTTGCGCTCGGTGATGTCGGTCAGTGTCACGATGGCGCCGATAGGCTCCCTGGCATCGTTGAGCAGGGGCCCTGCGCTGAGCAGGAATGATCGCTTGTGGCGCAGCAGCCTGACCTCGACGCCATGGAACGGCTTGGTTGCCAGCATCGCATCGAGGCTCTCGTGCGAGAAGCGCGCCAGTGCCAGCGACTGCGACGCGCCCTGGGCCTCGAGTGGGAACACGTCGGAGAAGCCCCTGCCGACGGGAGGGCCGATGGCCAGGTGCTCCGCCAGGTTGCTCGTATGCGTGATTGTGCCCGTCGGGCCGAGCACGACGATGGCTTCCGTCGCCTGCTCCAGGATCGAGCGGGCGAAGCGCTCCGCCAGCGCCACCTCCTTGGCGCGCTGCTGCATGGAAAGGTCGGCGATGGTGACGAGCGTCGCCGAGATGCCGCCGAGCGCGATGGGGCTCGTCCAGACCGAAACGGGAATGGGATGGGCGCCGCGCTTGAGCCGCGCCTCGCCGGTCTCCGAGCCCGGCGGCCCTGGCGCGGCGAACAGGCTCTCGAACTTGCGGCCGACCAACTCGGCTGTCGAGTGCCCGGTCAGGTCGGCCAGCCGGCTGTTGACGTAGAGGATGGTGTTGTCCGGCCCGAGCGTCAGCGCGCCGTCGCTCATGCGCTCGACGAGAACGCGGTAGGGCTCGTCGTCCCCCTCGAGCATCACCACGCGCGGCCCGTTCGGGCCTTGCACGACGAGGGCATCTACCGCGCCCTGGTGGATGGCCTCGACGGTCTCTCGGGCCTCGCTGGAGCTGTCCGCACCGGGCACGTCCCTCTTCGGGGGATGGCTCACAGGATTCTCCCAGGCTCAGGTTGGCTGTATGTCCAGCCCCACGAGCACCTTGTCGGCATTGGACAGGTCGCCGATCACGCGCCTCAACGGCTCGGGCAGCTGCCGGATCAGGGTCGGGATCGCGACGATCTGGTCCCGCTGAGCCAGTGCCGGATCCTTCATCAGATCGACGACCTCGATTTTGTAGCGGCCGGGCAGATGCAGCTCGCAAAGCTTCGTCAGGTTGGCGAGCGCGGCCACCGATTTCGGCGTCTGGCCCGCCACGTAAAGTCGAAGGTTGTAGCCCCCCTCCTCGTTCATGGCCCTCTCCCTATCTTTCGATCTTCGACAATGGCCGTGCCCGCTCAGCCTTGCTCCGGGCGCCGTAGCGGCTGGCGGCCATGGCTTGGGTGTCCATGCTGAGCTGCGCCTCGCGGTCTGCACGCTCCTTGCCGAGGTGCGCCAGCTCGCGCTCCTCGTTGGCGAGCTGCGCCTGCAGCATCTCGATCTGGGCGTTTGTCGCCTGCCGCTTGCGCTCCAGCTCCCGCGCCTTGCGCTCCAGGTCCTGGTCGCGCTGTATGCGATTGGCCCTGTCCTTGACCTCCTGGGCAAGGCGCGCCGAGCCGGTGAGCACGCCCTCCGGCCCGATGTAGGCCTCGCGAAGGCGGATGCCGTCCGGCGTCATGATGAACTCGCGCACCTGGTTGGAGTGCGCCATGCCCCTGGACTTCAGAAGGTAGAGCTGCCGGTTGTGCTCCCCGTTGCTCTCCCGGTTGTAGAGCAGGAGCCAGGTGTCCATGAGCGAGGAGATCTGCATCTGCGTGGTCGCGGTCTCGGCCTGCACGCCGCCGAGATTGGTGAACAGCGCCGTGACGTCGCGCGACTTGAGGAAGTCGACGAGGCGCAGGATCATGGAATGCACATCCCCCGTCACGCCCGCGGACATGAGAGCCGACATCGGGTCGACGATGACCGCGGCGGGCTGGTACTCCATCACCTCGCGATGCATGGCGGCCAGGTGCGTCTCGAGGCCGTACAGATTGGGGCGCCGGGCCGAGAAGCGCAGGAGGTCGTTGTCGACCCACTGCTTCAGATCGAGGCCGATCGAGCGCATGTTGCGGATGATCTGCTGGGGCGATTCCTCCATCGCGAAGTAGACGCAGCGCTCGCCGGAGCTGCATATCGAGTCGGCAAAGTGCGCAGCCGTCGTCGACTTGCCGCTGCCCGCCATGCCCGACACGAGGATGCTCGAGCCTCTGAAGTAGCCTTTCCCTTCCAGCATGCTGTCGAGATCGGGAATGCCGCTCGAGACGCGCTCGGACGAGGCGTCGTGTGCCAGCCCCGAGGACGTGATCGGCATCACCGTGATGCCCTGGTGGTCGATGATGAAGGGATACTCGTTGGTGCCGTGCGCGGAGCCGCGGTACTTCACGACCCGCAGCCGCCGCGTGGAGAGCTGGTCGTGCACCCGGTTGTCCAGCAGGATGACGCAGTCGGCGACGTACTCCTCCAGGCCGTGGCGCGTGAGCGAGCCCTCGCCGCGCTCGCCGGTGATGATCGCCGTGACCCCCTTGTCCTTCAGGAACTCGAACAGGCGGCGCAACTCGGAGCGCAGGAGGGCATGATTGTCCAGCCCGCCGAACAGCGTCTCGATCGTGTCGATGACGACCCGCTTGGCGCCGACGCTGTCGATGGCAAAGCCGAGCCGGATGAACAGCCCTTCCAGGTCGTAGTTGCCGGCCTCCTCGATCTCGTTGCGGTCGATGTGGATGTGGTCCACCGCCAGCTTCCCGGCGTCGATCAGCCGCTCCAAGTCGTAGCGCAGCGAGCCGACGTTCTTGATCAGATCCTGGGGCTTCTCCTCGAACGCGATGAACACGCCCGGCTCATCGTGGTTGATGACGCCGTTGTAGAGGAACGTCATCGAGAACAGGGTCTTTCCGCACCCCGCCGAGCCGCACAGCAGCGTCGGCCGGCCCTTGGGAAGGCCCCCGTAGGTGATCTCGTCCAGTCCACCGATCCCCGTCGGGCACTTCTCGATCGCGGGCAGGCCGCGATCGTGTTGCAACAGCATATCGGCGCTCACAGCGGACACCCCCAGGCACACTTGGCCAACCTCAACGCGATGACCCGGGGGCGGGTTCCGGCTGTCTCCTACAAAAGCTGTGCAAGTCGTCGCCGCCTGCGGCCGCCATTGGCCTGGCGCAGCGGTGGCCGCTCGGCAGCTCCAGCGCTGCCTACAGGGTGCCCTTGTAGAGCAGCCAATTGTACCGGCCCCGGATCGTCTCCTCGTAGCGCGTCAGGCGCAGCCAGGGCAGCCCGGCGAACATCCCTGCCACCTCGGGCACCGCCTGCGTGTAGGTGAGGTAGGCGACGGCGACGCGGCGCGGCTGCGCCCGCGGCGCCGCGGCGAGCCGGGCGAACACGGCGGCGCTGATGCTCGGATCGAACGGGTGGTACATGTGGATCAGCAGGTCGCCGGCGGGCATCTCGAATGCGCGCGCGTCCGCGTTGGCGATGCTGATCGCGCGCACCCGTGCCGATGCCGGCTGGAACGTCTCGACGTTGCGCCGGGCGATCGCCGCGAGGTCGCTCGAGATCTCGACGCCGACGACCTTGGCGAACGGCCGTTGCGCCGCGTTGAGCAGCACGCGGCCCTTGCCGCAGCCGAGGTCGACGAACGCGCAGCCCTCGGGCGCGACGCCGATCCGGTCGAGCATCCAGTTCGTCACCCTGAGCGGCGAGGGGAGGTAGCGGATGGCCCGCCGGGTGGTCTCGGCGTCGTCGATGCCGAGGTCGCCGGGCTCCACCGCGCCGGCCGTGTCCGTGCCGTGCCGCGCGTCGAACTCCGGGTCGGCTTCCGGCACGTCGGCTTTGTTGGCGAGCTCCGCGAGGCCGCCGCGCCAGCCCAGGCACGCAAAGCTGTACCCGATGCGCCGCAGCCGGCTCGGCCGCGCCGGAGCGAAGTCGTGCGCCTCGTTGGAGGTCATCAGGGCGGCTCCTGTCGTTCGGGCGCACGCGGCAGCCGGCAGGGCGGGTGCCCGCCCCCGCCCGTCAGGTTGCATACCGCGGCAGCCGCCGCCGGTCACTGCCGCCGGCGCGGGATGGTTGACGGGCGGCGGCCCGCGCGCGACACCGGGTTTGCGAGCAGACCCGATGGGAGGCCCCACATGACCCTTGCAGCGCCCCTCGGGCCGGAGTTGCTGCCGCCCGGCGTCGGCAGCCGGTTCATCGATGGCGTCAACGGTCTGCGCATGCACGTGCTGGAGGCCGGCGATCCCGGCAAGCCGCTGCTCCTGCTGCTGCACGGCTTCCCTGAGCTTGCCTACAGCTGGCGCCACGTGCTGCGGCCGCTGGCCAGCCTCGGGTTCCACGTCGTGGCGCCCGACCAGCGCGGCTACGGGCGGACCACCGGCTGGAGCCCGGCCTACGACCAGGACCTGCGCCCCTTCTCCCTGCTGCATCTGGCGGCCGATGCCGTGGCGCTCGTCTACGCGCTCGGCGCGCGCACCGTGGCCGGTGTCGTCGGGCACGACTTCGGCTCGCCCGTTGCCGCCTGGGCCGCCCTGGCGCGGCCTGACCTGTTCCGCTCCGTCGTGCTCATGAGCGCGCCCTTCGCCGGGGCCCCGCGCGCCGCCCTCGGCGCCGGCGCGGCCGCCACCGGCACGCCTGCGGGCCTGCACGCCGCCCGCGACGCCGTCGCCGACGGGCTTGCCGCCCTGGCGCGGCCGCGCAAGCACTACCAGTGGTACTACGCGACGCGGGCGGCGAACGCCGACATGCTCGAGGCGCCGCAGGGGCTCCACGCCTTCCTGCGCGCCTACTTCCATTTCAAGAGCGCCGACTTCGCGGGCAACGCCCCCTTCCGCCTCGAGGATGCCTCGCCCGAGCAGCTCGCGCTGATGCCCGCCTACTACATCATGGACCTCGCCCATACGATGCCGCAGGCGGTGACGCCGTTCATGCCGACGCGCGAGGCCGTCGCGTGCTGCACCTGGCTGACGGAGGCCGATCTCGCCGTCTACGCGGGCGAGTTCGCGCGCACGGGCTTGCAGGGCGGGCTCAACTGGTATCGCACGCGCTTTGATCCGGCCATCGCGGCCGATTTCAGCCTCTACGCCAATCGCACCATCGACGTGCCGTCGCTGTTCATCGCCGGGCGCAGCGACTGGGGCGTCTACCAGGTCCCCGGCGCCTTCGAGGACATGCAGGCCCGCGCCACCACCCGCATGCTCGGCTGCCACCTGGTCGACGGCGCCGGGCATTGGGTGATGCAGGAGCGGCCGGTCGAGGTGGTGGCGCTGATCGAGGCATTCCTCGCCCGCATCGCCGACGGCAGCGCGCAGGGGCGATGATGCGATGCTCTGCCGCCTGACCTTGCAATTCGTCTCGCCGTAGGTCGGGTAGAGCCGAAGGCGAAACCCGACTGTCTCGCCATGTCCACGTCGGGTTTCGCGGTGCTCAACCCGACCTACGATGGCGTGCGTTTACGGTGGCGTGCGTCTCGCGAGCTGCGCGCATCCTCACGCGACACACGCTGACGCGCGAATCGCGAACTGTTCCGGGAGGTATCCACCGCACTCTTGGTTGCAGGTGACGCCCTGCGGTGAAGTTTGCAGAGCGTCTCTCCGTAGGTCGGGTAGAGCCGAAGGCGAAATCCGACTGTCTCGCCATGTCCATGTCGGGTTTCGCTGCGCTCAACCCGACCTACGATGCTCTACCCGAGGCTCCCAAGTGCGCCCCTCACGGCGCGGCGATGAGGCGCTCGAGGATGCGCATCGTGACATCGACGCGCGTGGCGAGCGTCGCCTCCGACAACGGCGGCTCCGTGCCGAGCAGCATGCCGACCTGCAGGTTGCCGATCAGGACGTAGAAGTAGGCATTCATGATCAGCTCGATATCGGGCCCCCGGACGAGGCCCAGGGCCGCCGCATGCCGCAGCACGCGGTCGACCGAGCTGATCATCCTCTGCCGCCCCGCGCTCTCGATCTCCCGTCCGATCTCGGGCGAGCGCAGCGACTCGGCGATCGCCAGGCGCAGCATGCTCAGCCGCCTGTGCTCCATCACGAATGCGAGCAAACGACGGGCGAACGCCCGCAGCGTCGCGAGCAGCTCGTCCCGCGTGGCCGGCAGCTCCAGGTCGATGGCTTCCGTGATCTCGGCGCTGCTGCCGCCGATCAGGGCCCGCAGGATCATCTCCTTGCTCGGGAACTCCGCGTAGACCGTCCGCTTGGAGGTGCGCGCCAGCGTCGCGATATCGCGCGTCGTCGTCGCCTCGTAGCCCTTCTCGAAGAACAGCTTGGCCGCCGCGCGCAGGATCTCGCCGCGCTTGGTCGGCAGCTCCCAGTCGCGCAGCGGGGGCGGGCTCGGGTCGTGTTTCGGCATGGCTCCTCGAGATATCGGTTGCAGACCTCTGGTACCCTGTGGTACCGCTATGGCCGTCCGGTACCAATTGGTACCAAAACCGGTTGCATGGGATCAAGGGAGAAGCAGCATGCTGGTCCAGATCGTCAAAGGGACCCCGCCCTGGGTGTGGGTGATCCTGGTCGGACTGATCGTCCTGGGGGCTGTGCAATTGCGCGACCGGGAGATGTCGCGTCCGCGCCTGCTCGCCCTGCCGCTGGTGATGGTCGTCCTCTCCCTGCTGGCCACGGCCTCCGCGTTCGAGCTGGCGCCCGCCGCGCTCATGGGCTGGGCCCTGGGCGGCGCCGTTGCCGTTCTGGTGCTTCGGCCGTCGGCCGCGCCCGTGAACATGCGCACCGACGGGCGCTACCGGGTGGCGGGCAGCTGGTGGCCGCTGCTCCTGATCCTGTGCATCTTCTCGATCCGCTACGTGGTCAGCGCGGTACTGGTCATCGACCCCAGCTCGCGCCAGCTGCTGCCGTTTCAGGCTGCAGCCGGACTGCTTTCGGGCACCTTTGCCGGTCTCTTTCTGGGCCGCGCGTTTGCGGCGCTCGGCATCGGCCGCGGCCGCGGTCTGATCCGCTGGGCCACCGCCGTGGCCGTGCTGGCCCTGCTCCCGCTCGGCGTGGCGCTGGCCCTGGTCGCCTGGCCGCTGCCCGCCGAGGAGACCGAGCAGTCCAAGCCCTCGCAGGAGCTCGAGACCTTCATGCGCACGGCGCCCCGGGTCGCGCCGGGCGAGGCGCTGTACTTCAAGGCGCGCGACGGCGCCGACCGTCTCTATCGCCGGTACGACGGCTCCGGTCCCGACGTTCTCGTCCTCTTCCACGGCTCGACCGGCGACAGCCGCTATCTCGCGTGGCTGTCGCGACGCATCGCCGGCCAGACCGGGCTGACCGTGGTGACGCCCGACATGCGCGGTCACGGGCCCGCCCCCGGGCGCCGCGGTGACGCCGGCTACGTCGGCCAGCAGGAGCACGACGTCGCCGATCTCCTGGCCACCCTGCGCGACCGCAGCTTCAAGCGCGTGTTCCTGGGCGGCCACTCCCTGGGCGGCGGCCTGGCCATCCGCTATGCCGCGGGAAGCCAGGTGCCGCGTCCGGATGGCCTCATCCTTCTGGCTCCCTTCGTCAACCAGGGCTCGCCGGCCGCCTTCCCGGGTGCCGGCGGCTGGGCCACGGCGTTCATGCCGCGCTTCGTCGGCCTGAGCCTGCTGCACCGCTATGGCATCAGCGCCTTCGATCATCTCGCCGTGCTGCGCTTCCGTACCTCGCCGTCGAGCCGCGACGGCAGCGAGACGAGCCTCTACAGCTGGCGCCTGTGGACCTCGCTCGCGCCGCGCGACGCGTGGAGGAAGGAGATCGCGAGCCTGGCCTGCCCGGTCCTCGTGATCGGCGCCGCCGAGGACCCCTTCTTCCGCTCCGAGGGCTACCCGGAGGTGTTCAAGCTTGCCGCCCAGGCGGAGGTCGAGATCGTGCCCAGGCTCAGCCACTTCCATCTGGTCGTCGACGAGGGCGTGCCCGGGCGCATCGCCCGGTGGCTGCAGCAAGCGCCGGCCCGCTCCGCCGAGCGGGGAGCCTGATCGGCACAATCTGCCATCCGGTCGCCGCCCGGGCCGGTCACCGTCGCAGGATTGTCACGCTGCCGGCCGCAGTATGCGGGCGCCCGACACGGCACGGAGACCGGCTCATGTCACGCGAGGCCGACTGGTATTTCGACTACCTGTCCCCCTATCCGTACCTGCAGCTGACGCGCTTCGGCGAGCTTCCCGGCGATCTGGAGGTGAGGCCGCGTCCCGTGCTTTTCGCGGCGCTGCTCAATCATTGGGAGCACAAGGGGCCTGCCGAGATCCCGAGGAAGAAGAGGCAGACCTACTTCTACACGCGGTGGCTCGCCGAGCAGCGGGGCCTTGCCTTCATCGGCCCGCCGCGGCACCCGTTCAATCCCCTGCCGCTGCTGCGCCTCACCATCGCGGCGGGATCGACCTTGCACGCGGTGCGCGTCATCTACGCGCGCGTTTGGGGCGAAGGCGCCGACGCGGAGGCGCCGCAGACCATCGCGGCGATCGCAGCCGATCTCGGCATCGCCGATGTGCAGGCCGCCCTCGCCGACCCGGCAGTCAAGGACGCGCTGCGCGCCAACACCGACGAGGCGATATCGCGCGGCGTCTTCGGCGTGCCGACGTTCGCGATGGCCGGCGAGCTGTTCTGGGGCGACGACGCGACGCCCCTGTTCGCCGCGTTCCTGAATGATCCGCAGATGTTCCAGCGGCCGCCGTACAGCTTGGCCGAGACCGTCACCCCATCGGCGGAGCGCCGTCCGGGGCGGAAGCCGTCGTAGCCGGTCCGCCTCCGGCGCCGGTCCCTACCAGCGCAGGTAGCTCATCGCCGCCACGGCCGGCGGCGTGCCGGGCTCGGCGAACAGCCGGGCAAGGCCGGCCTCGTCGATCGCCTCGCCGCTCATGATCACGTCGCGGTGGATGCCTGCCGTGATCAGCAGGGCATCGCAGCCCAGCGCCTGCGCCGCACCGAGGTCGGTGCGCACGGTGTCGCCGATGCCGAGGATCCTCGAGATCTCCGGCAGGGCCCCGCGCAGGGCGCCGGCCTTCTCGCGGCCCGTCTTGTAGGCCGGCAGGTGCGGCTTGCCGGCCCAGTAGACCTCGCCGCCCATGCGCTCGTACTCGGCGGCGAGGCTGCCCGCGCACAGGTGCCGCTTGTCGCCGACGTCGACGACGAAGTCGGGGTTGGCGCACACGAACGGCAGCCGCCGCCCGAGCGCGGCCTCCAGCATCGGCCGGTAGTGCGCCACCGTCTCGTTGACGTCGTCCTCGAGGCCCGTGCACAGGATGGCGTCCGCCTCCGCAATCGGCACGCTGGGGCCCGGCGCCAGCCTGAACAGGCCCCGGTCGCGCTCCTGGTCGCCCACCCAGGTCAGCCGCCGGTAGCCCTTCTCGGCGATGTGGGCGAGCGCGATGTCGCCGCCGGCCACGATGGCGTCCCAGGCGTCGCGGCGCACGCCGGTCTTCTCCAGCACCCGCTCGACGCTTCCTGCCGGCAGCGGCACGTTGGACACGAGGATCACGGTGCCGCCCTCAGCGCGGTAGCGGGCCAGCGCCTCGCCGGCGGCGGGGTAGGCCTCCTGCCCGTTGTGCACCACGCCCCAGACGTCGCACAGCAGCGCGTCGTAGCGCGAAAGCAGCGGGCCGGCGTTGTCGATGATGGGCGGGGTCATGGTCTCTCGCGGTCGAATGTTCCCCCCGCTCATACAGAATTTGCGGCCGAAAGCCACTGCCCGCGGCGCCGCTCCCCTCCTTGCGCGCGCCACGATCCGGGCCGACAAGGGGGCTCGCAGCAGTTGCAGGACGTTCCGATGCAGATTTCCTACGCGCAGAACCTCGAGGACTACCACCTCGACCTCGTATTCGGGGATCTGGAGAGCGGCACCTACGTCGACGTCGGCGGCGGCCACCCGGTGGCCGACAACGTCTCCTTCTGGTTCTACCTCAAGGGCTGGCGGGGGCTGATCGTCGAGCCGCAGGAGGCGCTGGCCGCCCTCTACGCCCACGTCCGCCCGCGCGACCACACGGTGTCGTGCCTGGCCGGCCGCAGCGCCGGAGAGGTCGATTTCCACGTCGTCGACAAGCTGCACGGCTTCTCCACCACCGTGCGCGCCAACGCGGCAGGCGCGGCCCGCTTCGGCGCAGGATTCCAAACCGTCAAGAAGCCCATGCGTCCGCTCGCCGCCCTGTGCGACGAGGCGAGGCTCGCGGCCATCGACTTCCTCAAGGTCGACGTGGAGGGTGCGGAGGCCGAGGTGCTGGCCGGCATGGATTTCACCCGCCTGCGCCCGCGCGTGGTGCTGGTCGAGGCCATCGTGCCGGGCAGCATGGCGGCCGCCTGGGACACCTGGGAGCCGATCCTGACGCGTGCCGGCTACCGCTTCGCCTTCTTCGACAACCTCAACCGCTTCTACGTGGCCGAGGAGGCAGCGGACCTTGCCCAGCGCTTTCCCGCGCAGCCGGCGCCCTGGGATCGCGTCGGCCACCTGTGGGACTGCGGGCGTGCGCCCGAGAAGCCCGAGCATCCCGACCACGCCCTGGCCAAGGTGCTGGTCGCAGGCCTGATGGCGAGGCTGCCCGCGATGCCGCCCGGCGAGGTTGCAGCCCTCGTCCGCGCCGGCCTGTCTGCCGACCGCAAGGGCGAGCTCGATGCGTCGGCGCTTGCAGCGCTCGTTCGTGGAAATGCCGAGTTTCCGCGCCCGCACTCGGACGTGAGCGGCTCCGACCTCGCGGCGATGCTGCAAGCCGACGAGGCGCGCGCCGCCCTTGGCCGCATCGCCTGCATGTACGACGGCGGCCATCTGCTCGAGTAGCTGCGCCGCCGCTACGCATCGCCTCGCCCGTCGTGTAAGGGACTGGGAGCAGCGACCGCCACACAGGGCCGCTGGCATTCGGAGTCCGACGCTTGTTGCCCAGGGTGTCAGGGTCGGGCTTGTCCCGACCATCCACTCAACTGCAAGCACCGGCGCTTGCGGAGCGCTGGATCCTCGGGACAAGCCCGAGGGTGGCAACGCACGAGGAGGAGAGCCACCCATGCTGTTTGAAGGCTTCACGCTCGAGCACGTGCCCGTGTCGGGGGGCGGTACGATCCGCCTGCGCCGCGGCGGCTCGGGCCCGCCGCTGCTGCTGCTGCACGGCAACCCGCAGTCGCACCTGATGTGGCATCGGGTGGTGCCCGCACTCGCCAAGAGCCATTCCGTCGTCTGCGCCGACCTGCGCGGCTACGGCGGCTCCTTCAAGCCGGCGGCCACCGCCGATCACGCGCCCTACGCCAAGGTCGCCATGGCCCGCGACATGGTGGAGGTGATGGCCCACCTCGGGCACCACCGCTTCTGCATCGGTGCCCACGACCGCGGCGCCCGCGTCGCCCATCGCCTCGCCCTCGACAACCCGGACAAGGTCGAGAAGCTCGCCGTCCTCGACATCGTGCCGACGCTCGAGCACTTCGAGCGCACGGACATGGCCTTTGCGCTCGGCTACTATCACTGGTTCTGGTTCGCGCAGCCCCATCCGTTCCCGGAGAATGTGATCTCGGCCGCGCCGGACGCCTGGTTCACGGCGCATACCTCGCGCGAGCCCAAGCCGCCCGGCTTCTTCCACCCCGAGGCGCTCGCCGACTATCTGGCCGCCGCGCGCGATCCCGCCGCCATCGTCGGCATGTGCGAGGACTATCGCGCCGCCGCCACCATCGACCTCGTGCACGACCGCGCCTCCCGCGCCGAGGGCCGCAAGGTCGCCTGCCCGATGCTCGTGCTGTGGGGCGCCAAGGGCAAGATCGGGCAGTGGTACGCGCCCCTCGACATCTGGCGCGGCTACTGCGCCGGGCAGGTGACGGGCGGGCCCATCGACACCGGCCACTACCTCGCCGAGGAGCGGCCCGGCGACGTCGTCGCGGCCTTCGCGCGCTTCTTCGCCTGAGCGGGCGCGGCGCGCCGGGGGGCGAGCGCATCGACGCCGCGTGCGGGCGCCCTGCGGTCCTCGCCCCCGGATTTGGCTCGCGGCTCGCCCACGCTCTGCGCCCCCGGACGGCGCGCAGCGCCGATCCGGGGCCTTGCCGCTCGACAGATCGCGCAGCGTCGCCGACCGCGAGCTCCATCGCTGCCGGGCAGGCTCGCGCGACCTCCGGGGAAGCACAAGAAAAGGGCAGCGCCAGGTGCTTCTCGCAGCCGTCGGCAACGTCGGTCGGGTAGAGCCGAAGGCGAAACCCGACAAAGCATGGGCGATGTCGGGTTTCGCTGCGCTCTACCCGACCTACACGCTACGCGCCCGGCCCGCGCCCCCGCCCTGCGAACGGAAGTTGTGACGCATGGTCCCGTTTGCGGGCGCGTCCCGATGCCGTAGCCTCGGCGCTTTCCCACCGCCATTCCGGCCGTCATTGCGCGCAGCCCGTTGCCTCGGCGGCGAGCGTGATGCGGGACGGCGAAGCCTCCGGAGACGATGACCGATGACCGAGCCCTGCGACTTGTCCGCAACCGAGGCCCGCCGCCTGATCGGCGCCCGGAAGCTCTCGCCGACGGAGCTGCTCGAGAGCTCGCTTGCCCGCATCGAGAAGACCAACAAGACCTACAACGCCGTCGTCGCCATGGACGCGGACGCGGCCCGCAAGGCGGCCAAGGCCACGGAGGCCAAGCTCGCCAGGGGCGAGGACATCGGCGTGCTCGGCGGCCTCCCCGTCGGCGTCAAGGATCTGCAGGCGACGGCCGGTCTGCGCACCACCAAGGGCTCGCTGATCTTCAAGGACACGGTGCCGGCCGAGGACGAGCTCGGCGTCGCCAACGTGCGCCGCGCCGGCGGCGTCATCCTGGCCAAGACCAACACGCCCGAGTTCGGCGCCGGCGCCAACACGAGGAACCGCGTCTACGGCGCCACCGGCAACCCCTTCGACCCCGACAAGACCTGCGCCGGCTCCTCCGGCGGCTCGGCGGTGGCCCTGGCGCTGGGCCAGGTGGCGCTCGCCACGGGCTCCGATCTCGGCGGCAGCCTGCGCACGCCGGCCGCCTTCTGCGGCGTCACGGGCTTCCGGCCCTCGCCGGGCGTGGTGCCGAACGTCGATCGCGCGGCGAGCCTGTTCCCCTTCGCCGTCAACGGGCCCATGGGCCGCACGGTCGAGGATACCCATCTCCTGCTCATGGGCCAGATCGGCCGCGATGCGCGCGACCCCTTCAACAGCCATGACAATACCGCGCTGCCCGCCCGCCTCGTGCCGGCCGACATCGGCCGCATGCGCGTGGCCATCTCCACCGACCTCGGCTGCGCGCCCATCGACCGGGCGATCGCCAATGTCTTCGAGGCTCGCGCCGGGATCATCGCCGGCGCCTTCCGCGAGACGGCCGTCGCCACGCCCGACTTCGGCCCCGCGCACGACACCTTCGAGGTGCACCGCTGCGTCTACTTCGCCGCCTCCCACCGCGAGCGCTACGAGAAGATGCGCGCGGACCTCGACCGCAACGTCATCGACAATGTCGAGCGCGCCTTGAAGCTCGGCCTGGCCGATGTCTCCGCCGCGCACGTGGCGCAGACGCAGCTCTACAACCGCGCGCTGGCGTTCTTCAAGGACTACGACGTGCTCATCGCGCCGGCAGCGTCCGTTTCGCCGTTCCCGCACAGCCAGCTCTTCGTCGAGGAGATGAACGGCGAGCGGATGCCGACCTACATGCGCTGGCTCGCCATCACCTACGCTCCCACGCTCGCCCTGTGCTGCGGCGTCGCCTTGCCCTGCGGCGTCGATCACCTGGGAATGCCCTTCGGCATCCAGGTGCTGGGCCCCAACGGCGCCGACCGGAAGGTGCTCGAGGTGGCCCTGGCGCTGGAGCAGGTGCTGGCAGGAAGCCCGGAGACCAGGCGGCCCGTGCCGAAGGTGTAGGCGGGGCCTCGCTCCCGTGGCACGGCGCCCGTGGGGTTCCTGCCGTGCGCCGCCGAGCCGCTCGAGGAGGGCGCCGATCCGGTGCGCGCACATCCGCAGGGCCGACGCGCGTCCCGCCAGCGCATCAGCAGCAGATGCTGCGCGTCCTGCAGGCAGCTGGCGGCATTGGCCGCCTGCGGAATGTGCAGCGTGGCGGAGCGCTTGACGCGGCGCGTCCGGTCCTGAGACTAGCTGCCAAGCACAGTGACGACGCCATGGTCCTCCGCGCCTCCGCGGCGCCCACGGCAATCGATCGGCGGGCGGCGCGATCAGGCGCTGGCCAGGTCTCTCGTCTCGCCGATACGCAGGCAATGATCCGCAACCAGCCCTAGGTCCGAGCGATGATTGAAAGCGAAGCGCTGAAGAACGAATGGCATGTCGTCTATCGCTCGAAGGATTTGTCGGACGGCGATGTCCGGCCGATCCGGTTGCTCGGCCAGGATCTTGTGCTCTGGCGCAGCGCCGGGCGCGCCGTTGCCTGGCTGGACCTGTGCATTCATCGCGGCGCGCGTCTCTCGCTCGGGCGGGTCACGGCCGGTGAGCTGGTTTGCCCATACCATGGCTGGCGCTACAGCCTGGACGGCGCCTGCACGCTCATTCCGGCGCAGCCCAAAGCTCCGATTCCGACCCGTGCCTGCGCGCAGACCTACCATTGCCAGGAGAAGAATGGCTTCATCTGGGTCTGCCTCGGCGAGCCCGCGCACGACGTTCCCGTCCACCCGGAATGGGAGAACCCCGACTTCCTGAAGGTCTTCACCGGTCCCTACACGTTTCAGGCGAGCGCGCCGCGCGCCGTCGAGAACGTCATCGACGTATCGCACTTCCCCTTCGTCCACGATTCCATGCTCGGCCAATCCGGCGAGCCGGACGAGATCGAGAACTACGACGTCGAGCAGACCAACGAGGGGCTTCGGGCGGGCCCGATCTCGGTTTCGCAGCCGGCTGGCGATCACCGCCGCATACCGGTGCGGAGCACCTATCGGTTCTGGGTGCCGCGCCCGTTCATGCCCTACCTGATGAAGTCGTTCGACGCCGAGCGCTGCTTCTCGCATTTCATGCCCGTGACGCCGGTCGAGAACGACGTCACGTTGATGTGGGTGCTGACCAGCGCCAACTTCGACAAGGAGGGCGGCGAGGCGCGCATCTCGGCACGCAACGCCGACGTGTTCGGCGAGGACATCCCCATCGTCAACAGTCAGCGTCCGGCGATGATCCCCGAAGCCCTGCGCCAGGAGCTGCACGTGCGTGCCGACAAGCTCTCGGTCGTGTACAGGAGATGGCTCGCCGATCTCGGCGTTCCCGGCGCGCGCTGACGCGCTGCAGGTCGGTGGAACGAGACTGGGCGCCAACCGCCCATTCTCGGCCCGTCGCATTGCTATCCAGGCGCGGCGCTGCGCGCCGTCCCAGGCAACGGCCAACTCACGTCTCCTGGTGCGGAGCGGTCTGCCTCGCTACCGCCTCCGCAATGTCGCCGCTGATCGCGCATGCCGCGCGAAGCCGCAGGATACAATTCCGCTGTCCATGCGTTGCATCAATGCCGCTGAAATTTGGATGCGCTAAACATTGCGGTCAGCCGCTGTCGCTGATTCCTGAGTTCTCGACGTGAAGACAGATTGGGTTTGGCCGGATTTGGCTGAGCCTCAAAGCCCCAAGCATAAGAGTACATAAGACATAGGAGTGGGGGCGTATGACAAGGTGGACGTCCTCAAGCAGCCGCCACCGCGCAAGATTTCACGTCAGACGATTGAGGGCCGCATCGTGTCCGATAGGTTCCTATGACCGACGAAACCGGAGGTGTGAGGGATCGGTCTACAGACCGGCGAGTGGCAGTGGTGGTCATTCACGGCGTGGGCGATACGCAGCCGGGACTGGCAGTCGGCGAGGTTGTCGGCACTCTGAAGGCAAGCTACGGGCGCGCGATCCAGCCCGAGGACTACGCCGCCGTCTACAACCTGACCAGCCGCCGCGTCGTCGAAGGCGATGCTGAGGATCGCTTTGTCGCTTACACGCGCCGCGTCGATGTGGCGGGCACTGCTGTGCGGTTCTTTGACCTGCATTGGGCCGATCTGACACAGGCCCTACCGGGCCGCGTCAACACTATGCTAGGTGCGCTCCACATCATCTTTGAGTCCCATCACTTCATCGATGCATTCCTGCCCAAGGAGTCCGGGCCTCTGACGCGGCTGCTCCGTGGCTGCTTGAAGGCTGCATCGACCCTCCTTCATTGGATTGTTGGCATTAGCGTGTGCGTACTGGCCATCGGCTTCGTTGCCTATGAGGGCTATCGGCTGGGGCTGCCCTGGCTCGCAACGGCCCTCGGCAAAACAGCGGAGCACCCGGACTATGCCGCAGCGATGGTCCTGGGCATAACAGCTCTGATGCTCCTCATTGCCGTGGCCGGGCTCTGGTTCCGCTATACCCGTGCCCGCTCGCTCGAGATGGTCCGGGTCGTAGCGGGACCGGTGATCATGTGGGCAATACTTGTGATCGGATTCACCTGGGTCTTGTACCTGACGCCGGCGGAATACACCGTGCTGAGCAAGTATCTGAAAGGCACGAAGTGGCCGCAGACCGTCGGCGGGCAGGACGTTTCAGTGTGCGCGTACATCGATCGCATCTACTATCTGTCGCAGTTCATCCGGGTTGGGTGGTGCCTGCTCGTGCTGGCGGCCCTGCTGATCATCCCTTGGCTGTGTCTCGTGAGGCGACCGAGCGAGGCGCCTTCCCGCGCGGCCATGGCAGCAACCAATGTTGTGGTCCTGCAGTCGGCACTTTGGCTCAGCCTGCTCTCGGGGATCGGCGTGTATATCATCGAACAAGCGGGCCTCAACAGCATTCCTCAGTGCAAGCCAAGTGAGATCTACGTGCCATTTGTCGGGGCAGCGATCCATCTCGTGATCTTGGCTCTTGCCATCCTCGCGCTGTTTTCCCTGAGGTGGGCATTCGCCCGGTGCGGTTTTCTTTCTCTAGAGTTCCGATCAAGGATGATGCCGCGCCTTCTGTTCGGTGCAGTGGTGACTTTGCTCATATTGATTGGCGCGTTCGTTCAGATTGTCCTGTTCTTCGTCGCCTTTCTCACTTCTTTCGAGGAGTACAATCAGCTGTTTCAGGCCGTCCCCGAGCATTTCAAGATTTGGGCTGCGTTCACATCGGTTCAAGTTCACTACATAAGCATACGACTGAACTGGGTAATCGGAGCGGTGGCCTTCGTCGTCACGGCGCTCCTTGCGTTGGGCTCCGGCGCGGCCATTCATATTTCGCGGGATTTGATCGACCATCAGGTCACTGCGCGGCGCCTCACGCGCTGGCGCGTCGTGCAGACGAAGCCTCGGAGGGAACGTATCAGCGAGCGGCTGAATACCCTTGTACGCGATGTCATCTGCAAGGATCGACCTTTCGAGGATCTGATCTTCGTCGTGCATAGCCAAGGTTCGGTGGTGGCCTACGACTATCTCAGAAATGAGAGCAGCGAATGCAAGTTGTTGGGCGACACTCGAATTCATCTGATCACGCTGGGCTCGCCGCTCAGTCATCTCTATGAGTTCTATTTCAAGGAGTACAGCAGTCTCAAGGGGGCGATCGCCGCGCTCAGGCCAAGGCTTGCGTCATGGGTCAATCTCTTCCGGGTTGACGACTATGTCGGCCAGCGGATCGAGGCGGACGATGGCTTCGTTCGCAACGTGCCGATGCGCGCTGGTGGCCACATGGAATATTGGACTGAGGCCAAACTGAGCGAAATCCTGTTCGAGAGAGTTTGCAAACCGACCGCCTGCACGCAGCCTGGAGCCCCATAGCGCGGGGGCTGGGGCGAGCGGCAATCCCCGCGGCTGCCGGCTCTGGCATGATTGGCCATCCCGCTCCACGCAAGGGGTCGCAATCCGGAGGCGTTCCGCGAGGCGAGGGCGGGCTGCAGTCCCGACACGGGCAACGCGTGCCTCGTCGGGGGCTCCACCTCGCCGCCGTCGGTGCAA
>JANRIO010000089.1:0-61606 GCA_033764875.1 Hyphomicrobiaceae bacterium
AACCGGCATCGGATCGCGATCCGCCTCACGCAGGATCGCCACCACCTGCTCGTCCGTGAACCGTGACTTGCGCATGCTTCCCTCCGTCAAGGAGGGCAGTCTCTCAAGTTATCGCTGGCCCGAAAACCCTGGGGCAGGTCATCAGGTCTGCCAGAGCCAGCGGGTCGTGAGAGCAGAACACCGCGACATGGCCATGCTGGACGGAATGGAGCTCGCGCAGGCGGGCCAGGTTCTCCACCCGCTTTGCCGCGTGGGTATCCATGAGGCTCTGGTAGACCTTCAAGCCAATCGGCATCTGCGGAGGCGAGCACGACAGCTCGCCCGGATGCATGAATGCATCGCCCGCGTTGAGCAGCCACCGCGTCCCGGTGTCGACAGCCACGCCAGCGTGCCCCTCCGTATGTCCTGCGAGCGGGACGAGGAGGATCTCGGGAGGCAGCCCGTCCAGTTGTCGGACAGCCTCGAAGCCGTACCATCGCTCGCCCTTGGGGGCGTAGGTCCGCCAATCCGCGGCGTTCGCCCACAGAGCCGGACGATAGCGCTGGCGGGCGACAAATCCGCGGCGCCGCTGGGCTGCGGCCTCCTCGGTGCGGAGCACGTGCACGCGCGCATCGGGGAAGTCGCTCAAACCCGAGCAATGGTCGAAGTCCAGATGCGTCAGAACGATGTGGCGGACGTCGGTGGCTGAGAAGCCGAGCTGCTCGATCTGATTGCGCGCCGTGTCCTCCTGTCGAAACCGAACGTTGAGGAAGGTCGGCCAAAGTCGCGGCAGGCGCGCCGTGTGGTTGCGCACATCCTCCATGCCGTAGCCCGTGTCGACGAGGATGAGGCCAGCTGGACTCTCGATCAACAGGCAGTGCGTGCAGATGTCTGCACGCACGCCCTGGCTGACGCCGTCGAAGATCGCACCGCCCAGTGGGCAGTGCGATCCGCAGTTGAGATGGTGAACCCGCACGGAATGCTCTCCGCGATCAGGCGGCCAGATCCAACGCTCGGCCTTCGATGAAGGCGAGCAGATCTGCATTGAAGGCGTCGAGGCGCGTTTGCGAGACGCCATGGTCTCCGCCACGATACACCCTGAGAACTCCCTGCCGCAGAAGCTTCACCGATTTTTGCGCCGACGCGACGAACGGAACGATCTGGTCGTCATCGCCATGGGCCACGAGAACGGGAATGTCGATCTTGGCGAGGTCCGCGGAGAAGTCCGTCTCCGAGAACTGCCTGATGCAGTCGAGCTGTCCCTTGATGCCGCCCATCATGCCCTGAAGCCAGAACGATGAGCGGACGCCTTCCGAGACGGACGCGCCAGGCCGGTTGTAGCCATAGAAGGGCAACGTGAGATCCTTGAAGAACTGCGAGCGGTCCTCGAAGGTCCCCTTGCGGATGCCGTCGAACACCTCGATCGGCAGGCCTTCGGGGTTGGCGCCGGTTTTGAGCATCAACGGCGGAACTGCGCCGAGCAGGACCGCCTTCCGGATGCGGCTCGTGCCATGCCGGCCCATGTAGCGCGTGATCTCGCCACCTCCTGTCGAGTGCCCGACGAGCACGACATCGCGCAGGTCCAGCGCATTGATCAGCTCTGCGAGATCATCCGCATACTGGCCCATGTGATTCCCGTCCCAGGTCTGGTCGGAGCGGCCATGGCTGCGTCGGTCGTGCGCGATGACGCGGTATCCTCTCGCGCCGAGGAACGCCATCTGCGGATCCCAGGCGTCGGCAGTCAGCGGCCAGCCGTGGGAGAACAGCACCGGCTGCCCCTGTCCCCAGTCCTTGTAGAAGATGCGGGTGCCGTCCGTCGTCGTGTGAAAGCTCATGCTCGATCCTCTCGATCTGGGGTGGGGGTCAGGCCGCGCGCAGGCTGCGCGAGGGCCGTTGTGCATTGGCAACAGCCCAGTCCAGCGCGAAGTCAGCCACGTCCTCCCAGCCGGCATCGACACAGGTCCAATGCGAGCGCTCGGGGAAGACGCGGATGGCCGTCTTGGACGGCGCAGCGCTCTGCTTGCGGTAGAGCACGCGGGTCATCGCTTCTTGCGCGATGAGATCCTTGCCGCCGCCGATCAACAGGAGGGGCGGACGCTTCGGATTGCTCCAGCTGATCTTGCCGGCCGCGTTCGTGATCCCGTCCCAGTAGACCTTTCCCGGCGTTGGGACGATGTAGCGGTCGTACAAGGCGTCAGCCTGGTCCTTCGGGGCGGTCTGCGCAAAGCGATTGCGGAAGAAGCGGCGCGACATGCTCATGACCTTGCGCCAGCTGCCCCAGGTGCCAAAGACGGGAAGCGTCGAGAGGATGGTCTGCAGCCCCACGAGCACGCCCGATGTCGGAGCCGGATGGATTGCGACGCCGGCCACGCCCAATCCCCGGTCCAGCAGGTGCTGCACCAACGTCCCGCCGAACGAATGGCCAATGAGGATCGGTGCTTCGGGAAGCGCGCGGATCGCGCGCTCGTAGTGCTCGATCAATCGGACATGGCCGACGTCTGCCAGCTCAGGATGCGGATAGGCACGCAAAGCGGCAGGCTCGCGCTCGTCATTGGGCCAGGACGGCGCAACGACGGTGAAGCCTTTCGCTTCGTAGCGCGCCTTGAAGCCTTCCCAGCTCTTTGCATTGAGCCAGGCACCGTGAATAAGCATGATCGTCTTGGTCATAACACGTCCTCTCTGTGGGGCTGCCTTGAATGATCGACATCAGGTGTTGCGGACGAAGCTTGCGATTGCGTCAGCGCTGATCTGCGGATGCTGGTGCTGAGGACCGTGTCCGGCGTCAGGAAACGTCAGCAGCGGCAGGGTCCTCAGCTGCTGATTGAGCGCGTACCAATTCTCGACGGGAAAGACGATGTCGTGGTCTCCCCCGATGTGGAGGATGGGCACGTCCGTCGTCTTGAGGGCCTCAAGGACCGGGGGCGCCGGGAACATCGGATTGCGAGGGCCAGACCCGAGATTGGCGCGCGCGAACTCGATCGGAAGCGGCTTGCTGCGCCCATGCGTGCGCCTCGCGATCCGCTCCAGGGAGCGCTTGGAGGCGGCGCGGCTCCTTTCCGACCTCGGCTCGAAGAAGAGGATGACGTTGTCCTCGTCATCGTTCACGGCTTTGGCCGCGGTTTCGTAGAAGAGTGCCTCTGACGTCTTTGCCAGCGGGCCCGGCGGGCTCGTGCCGATGAGAACGAGGTGGCTGACGCGGCCGGGGCTCGTCGCGAGGAGCGCCTGCACCATCAGGCCACCCAGGGACCATCCCCCGATCACGGCCTTGGGGATGCCCAGACCCTGCATGAGATCCAACGGGTCCCGCATCATCTCGAAGGGATTGTAGGTCGGGATGCCGGTCGAGAGGCCGAGGCCGGTGTAGTCGAACGTCACGACCAGAAAGCCGTGGCCGGCGAGAGCATCGAGAAAGGCCGGGTCCCAGGAGTCGAGGTTTCCCCGGAAGCGGTTGCAGAGAAGGATCGGAGTGCCGGCACCTATGGTGCGGTAGGCAAGCGTGCGCCCATCGATGTCGATGAGCTGGTTCGGGGCCTCGACGGCCGAAGCGCTGGTGCTGGCGGACATGTGCGGATCTCCTTCACCGATTTCGTCCCTCTCGCGGGGGCGTCGTGATGAGGAGATACTGGAGGAGACGGCGCGACGGAGCCATTCTACGTGGATCTGAGCGACCCACACCAACGTATGACCGTGCTAGTTCGCGATGGGCAGGTCGAATACGAAGCGCGCGCCACCAAGCGCGCTCTTGTTGTCGGCATGGATGCGGCCGCCATGCCCTTCAATGATGGAGCGGCAGATCGGAAGCCCCATTCCCATCCCGCTGGTCTTCGTGGTGAAGAAGCTTTCAAACAACCGCGAGAGACTTTCGTCAGAAATACCAGGCCCGCTGTCCTCGACGGAGCAGACGATCCTCGCATCCCCGTCGATTGCAGTCCTGATGGTGATGCGCGCGCCGGAAGCAGCCGTGGGCTCCATGGCCTGCATCGCGTTGATGGCAAGGTTCACGATGACTTGCTGAAGCTGGGTTCGGTCGCCGCGGACCGGGTGGCGCGCTCCGGGATAATGCGTTATCAGGACGTTGCGCGACTGAACCTCGTGGCGAATGAAGCCAAGTGCATCCTTCACGACATCGTCGAGCGCGAGCGAATCGTAGTGCGGCTCGGCGCGGGTCGCCATGCTGCGCACGCGACTGATGATGCTCGCGGCGCGGCGCGCGTCGGCAACGATGCGCTTGATGAGATCCCGTGCCTCCGCCACGTCGGGCTCGGGGCGCCCGAGCCACCGCAGGCCGGCCTCGCCGTTGGTGGCGATAGCGGCGAGCGGCTGGTTCACCTCGTGCGCGATGGAGGCGGTGAGCTCGCCGAGCATCGAAACGCGGGCGGCGTGCGCGAAGTCTGCCTCGACCTCGCGCAGGCGTGCCTGTACGCGATTGCGCTCGGTGATGTCCAGAACACCGGCGAGCCCTTTCTTGCGATCCTGAGCCGAGTACCAGACGGTGAACTCCGCATCGAAGCACGTGCCGTCCAGTCGTCGCAGCCTCGTCTCGACGGAGAAGCGGGGTTCGTGATCGAAGGCGGAAAGGATCGCAGACGCATAGTGAGGCCAGCTTTCCTCGGGCCACAGGGGTTCGGTCGTTCCAAGAAGCTCGCTCTTGTCGCCGCGGCCGAACAGCGCCACGGTGCGATCGTTGACATCGACCACCCGTGTGGCGGCCATGATTTCTCGGATGACTCGAGGGTGCTCGGCGAAGTGACGGCGAAAATCGGTGACGCCGGAGGCCCGCATCGCGCGGATCAGCTCGCCGACGGCCGTGAAGTCGAGCTCCCAGAACGAGACGGCCATGGCCTGGAACAGGTTCTGGTAGCGCGCCTCGCTCTCAATCAAGGCGGCTTCCGATTTCTTCCGGGCGCTGATGTCAATGACGCCGACCATCGTCGTGCCCCTGCCGAGGGAGGGAGGAGGATAGGCGACAGTGAACAGACCGTCGAAGAGCGAGCCGTCGATCCGCCGGAGCTTGCACTCCGCCGAGAAGCTGGGCTGCCTCTCCACAGCCCGAAGGTAGGCCTCGGCATAGAATCCCGTGCTTTCCTCCGCCCAGAAGGGCTCGACATTCTCGCGCAGCGACTCACGGGAGCCATTGCCGAAAAGCCGTACCGTCTGGTCGTTCACATCGACCACGCGTGTCACCCGCATCATGTCGCGCACGAAAGCGGGATGCTTGGCGAAGTATGCGCGCAGGTCCGTCACGCCCGTCTTCATGACGGCGCGCACCATTGCGTTTGCGCCGGAGAAGTCGAGCTCCCAGAAGGCGGCCGTCAGGGCCTGGAACATATTGCGATAGCGATACTCGCTGATCTGGAGCGCGGCCTCCGACCGCTTCCGGTCCGTGATATCGATGAAGCCCACGAGGCTCTTGTCCGCGATCGCGCCAGGCCGCGCGGTGGTGAACAGGACATCCAGCTCCTGTCCGTCCAATCTGACGACACGCGTTTCCTCGGAGAAGATGTCCTCATTGCGAAAGCCGGCTTCCAGCGAGCGACGAATGGTCGGGAGCGCCGCCTGCCAGTAGCGCGTGATGGGTCCGCGCATCTCGTCGGCGTCTCGAGCGCCGAAAAGCGTGACGTTGTGATCGTTCACCTCCTCGATCTCGAGGGCCTCGACGGCACGGGCCAGGAAATCAGGATGGGCGTCGATATAGGCGCCAAGATCGGTCACGCCTTGCGCCCGCAGATCCCTGAACATTGGAACGAGCTTTGTGGCGCTGACCAGCGTCAGGCCGATCGGCATGTACTGGAACAAGGCGCGGAAGCGGCGCTCGCTCTGCTCCAATGCGGCGTAGGCCTGCTTGCGCTCGCTGATATCGACGACACCGACGAGGAGCGTGCCCTTGCCCATCGTCCGCTTCGGATAGGCCGAGGTGAACAGAGCGTCGAACAGGCTTCCGTCGATGCGTCGCAGCTTGCATTCGACGGTATAGTGGGGCTGCCCCGTGACACCTGCCAGAATCCCATCGGCGTATGCCTGGGTGCTCTCCTCGGGCCAGTACGGCTCGACAGTGGTAAGCAAGCCCTCCTTGCTGCCAAGGCCGAACAGAGCGACCGTCTGGTCGTTGACATCTATCACGCGTGTGGCGCGCATCATCTCGCGCACGAAGTCGGGGTTCGACCGGAAATGGCCCTTGAAGTCCGCGACGCCGCGCTTGCGCAACTGTCGAAGCATGTCCTCGACTGCGGAGAAATCGAGCTCCCAGAACGACGCCGCCATGGCCTGGAAGAGATTATGGTAGCGAAACTCGTTGTACTGCAGCTCGTGCGATATGCGCTTGGCAGCAGTTACATCCCGTCCTGTCTCCACGAGCGATATGATGTTGCCGTCGCAATCGCGCTGGGCCACGACTCGCACCTCGATGAACGCCGTCGCGCCGTTCGCCACGCGGCGCTCGAGCTCGGCGCACCAGCGTCCGTCCGCATCGACCGCCGCGCGAAGCTCTGCGACGGATACCGGATAGGCCGGTGCGAGCACATCGGCGATGCTGCGTCCCTCGATGGCGGAGGCGCTCAATCCATAAAGCTGGCGCGCCGCCCGGTTGCACAGCTGCATGCGGCCGTGGGGATCGAAGACCAGGACGCTCTCATCGACACAATCGAGAAGGCTCGCGTGATCGGAATGCATGCTGGCGCCCGGCCTCGGGGAGGGGATGTCTCGGACTGTCGCAGATCAGTCCTGCTTCGTTAAGGCCTTTTCCAGGCAGCAGATGAGCGCGTCTGCTTCGAACGGCTTGCGCAGGAAGCATACGGCTCCGGCGGCGAGCGCCTTCTGCTCGAGCGTCGGATCGGGCCTGCCTGAGATGGCAATCACAGGCAGGTCGATGTTGCGGGCCGCGAGATGATTGAGCATGTCGATCCCGCTCATGCCGGGCATCTGGATGTCCGAGATCACGCAAGAGACGGCGCCTGCCATGAAGGTGCCCAAGAAGTCCTCGGCGGAAGCAAATGCGCGTGCCTCATATCCCAGCGAACGCACGAGGCCCGTGAGGGCGACGCGGAGGGATTCGTCGTCATCAATGACCGATATGAGGGGGAGCCCCGGCACCGACTGTCCTTCCACCATTGAGACAGGCCGCAGTTGAAGGTCCATGGCTATCTCACGCCGGGCCGTCGGGGAATTATACCCAGGTGTTAGCCGCCCTTCGGTCTCGGCTTCAGGAGGTCGGCCATGCGCACGAGATCCGCCAATGTCCGTGCGCCCATCTTACGCATGGCGGCACCGCGATGGATCTTAACGGTAATTTCGCTGAGGCCGAGGTCACCTGCGACTTGCTTGTTCATCTTGCCCTGGGTCACGAGCATCATGACCTGCTGCTCACGCGGCGAAAGCGTCGCGTAGCGCTCCCGGACCTTCTCCAGATCGCCCATCTCAGAACGGCGCGCACGATCGCGCTGGAGGGCGGCCGTCACCGCGTCGAGCATGTCCTGGTCCCGAAACGGCTTGGGAAGGAAGTCGACAGCGCCCGCCTTCATGGCTCGAACGCTCATCGGGATGTCGCCGTGCCCCGTCATCAGGATGACGGGCAGATGGATATCGAGGTCGGCGAGCTGCTCCTGAAACTCCAGGCCACTGGTGCCGGGCAACCGCACGTCGAGCACCAGGCACCCGCTCCGTGGCGTGGATTTTGCCGCGAGAAACTCTTGAGCGGAGCCGTAGAGGCGCGTGTGCAGGCCGACGGAGCGGAAGAGACTGTCGAGGGCACGCCGAAGCGATTCATCATCGTCGACGATGTGCACATCGGCAGACTGTTCGATCTCGCGCATGCAGCGGCCTGTCCAGGGTTGCCCGCCTTACATAACACGTGGCTTGCGCCCCACCAGTCACACCTACGTATGACCAGCGGTTGGGCAACCCGCCCACCCTATGCAGGAGAACCCGCGGCATAGATGGAAAATCGCGACCCGCGACCGGGACACGACGTGACATGCACGCGGTGGCCGAGGAGCTCGACGGCCCGCCGCACGACGAACAGACCGATGCCCAGACCTTCCGCGGATGTGGACGCCACACGGTGAAACGCCTCGAAAATATGCGGAAGGTGCTCCGGTGCCATGCCGATCCCAGTGTCGTAGACATCGATGCGGACGTCGCTGCCGCGCTGGCGGCATCCGATCAAGACCTTCCCACCGGGCTCCGTGTACTTGATCGCATTGCGCACGAGATTGCGCAGGATGCCTTCAAGGAGGGTTGCGTCGCTCAGAATGACACGATCTGTGTCGCGGACACTCAGCGCTATGCCCCTCTGAATGGCACAGTCGGCGCAGTCGTCGACCACGTTCCGGAGAACCTCGCCGACCGACACAGGTCCTACGCGCATCTGCTTGGCGTGCTCGTACAGCCGAAGCGCGCCGACCAGCCGATCGAGCTGCTCGGTCAGGCGGCGAATGGCGCGCTCCCCGCGCTCCAGACGCATCCGCTCCTTGCCGCCGGAGACTTTGCAGCTGAGAAGCTCATAGGCGCTTTGGATGACCTGGAGCGGCTGCCGCAGATCGTGACCGGCCATGCCGAGCAATGCCGCCTGGAAGTCGCTCGTACGCTGCAGCTGCATGTACGCGTGGGTCGCATCACTGGCGATGGCGTTGCTTTGCGTGATCATGGCACACCTTCCTGCGTGGAGTGAATGCGCCCACAGTGCCCCGCAAGTGCCGATCGCGACATTCTACCCTTGGGCAGGCGCGCCATACGAAGGTTTTGCGCGGGGGTTTCCGGGATCGGAGGTACGACGCACCAAAGGGGGGGCCGTGTACCGACGTGCTCATCGCGATGCTTGCCGTGGGCCCAATGCGGAAGCGCTCCGGGCGGACGCGAGCGGACCCTCAATTCCGCCACGGTTCCGTGTGGCCTTTGAGCTGATCAACACTTCGCGGGATGCAGGGATGACCCCCAAAGCCGAGGCAGAAAGGCTCATTCTAGCTGGCGCGCCGATTCCCGCGGAGCTGGCCCGCCAGGTTACGGAGCTGAGTTTTGCAGCGCGGTGCGGCATCAGCGATCTTGCGCCGGTCGCCGTATTCGAGAACCTGCAGTCGCTGCACCTGCACTTCAACCCGATCACGGATCTGTCGCCGCTCGCGGGCCTCGGCAAGCTCGAGGAATTGGGCCTCTCCGATGGGGGCGTGGCAGACCTGTCGCCACTTGCGCGACTCACATCGCTACGCTCGCTCGAGTTGGCCGGCAACCCGATTGTCGACATCGCGCCTCTTGCTGAGCTGCGCGCGCTGACATTCCTCAACCTCAACAACGTGCAGGTGAGCGATCTGTCGCCGCTCTCAGGGCTCGTTGCCCTGGAGGGACTGTTCCTGTGGCAGGTTCCCGCTACCGACTTCTCGCCCATCGCCGGCCTGCACCGTCTGGTCGGGCTGTGCGTGTCGCACACCGCGATCACGGATATCGGTGTGCTGACCGCCATGGAGCAGTTGGAGGAGCTGGACATCAGCGAGACGCGGGTCGCCGATCTCTCGCCACTGGGGAATGCGCGCCGGCTGCGCTTGCTGCAAGCATCGTCCACCGCGATCTCGGATATCGCACCGCTGGCGAATGCAAGGGGCATGCAGGAGCTCTATCTCAACAGGACAAAAGTCAGCGACCTGACGCCATTGAAAGGCATGGCTGAGCTCGACCGGCTTTGGTTGACGGACTGCCCGGTGGTTGACGCGCGCATCCTGGCGGCACTGCCGCCCATCAACGAGTTGTCGCTGTCGGGGACGGGCATTGTGGATAGGTCCCTGCTCAAGCATCACAACGTCATCTGAAGTCCTCAGCCTCGCGTCGCATCCCACGTGGCAGTGACACGTGCTGAACCAGACCGGCGTTGTCATGTCGAGTCCGCTGTCCGCGAGCAGGTTCTCGCATCGCCCTCTTGGAGCCAGCTGCGCGCTATTGCTCATCGTTGGGCAGTGGACGTGGCGCGAAGATGGTGATGTAGATCATCTCGCCGGTCGCCTCGATGAAGTCGAAGCCGACGCCGCGCGACGTGTAGGAGATCCAGCTCGACGGGATCGGCGCGTCTGGAAGGCGGCCGGAAAACTCAGGCGGTCCCAGCTGCTCGATGACGTCCTTGGCGTTGGAATCGAGATCCAGCCCGCAGTCGAAGGCGCCCTCGAACCGGTCCCACTTCATGGTCTCGTGGCCGCCCAGGCGACCGCTGTAGAGCAACACCCCCTCCACGGTCCCCTCGATGATGCGGACGCACAGCCCCAATCGGAAATAGGACAGGTAGACCATGCGGTCTTCCTCGAACTCGCTGCGCTCGTCGGGCTCGCCGAGGACCGCCTCGACGCCGGTGAGCGTCATACCGATGCGGATGGGGCCAGCGCTCTCGCCTGGGACAAGGATGGATCCGCCGCGCATTGCTCTCGTAGGCATTGGGTTCGCTTGCTGGAGGATTCGGACGGGTTCTGCGCAAGACTGCGTCTGCATCGCGACGGAACGGAGGCTTGGCGGCGGGCGGCGCACCGATCGAGCAAGTGTCGCTGACCGTCCTATCCGGATTGCGCCTCTCGTACTGCGGCGGACCGGGCGGCGATAAGCTCTTCGATGTTCTCCAGAAACAATTGAAGGATTGGCGATGGGTTGTCCGATCGGTAGCCCGCGGCGATTTCAATGACTGGTGCATTGCCGGCAAGCGGCCTGGTGACCACGGACCGCGGAAGCATCGGCTCCACATACGCAGGCAGGAGGGTCACGCCGCGCGTGGAGGCCACCAATGAGATCCCGGTCGCTATGCCTGACAGAAAGTTGGTCGGCTCTACGACGACGCCGCGCTCGCGCAGGTATCTGTCAACAATTCCACGCAGCACATGCGGGGTTTCCGAGTAGCCAATGAACGAAGCTGGATCGATCTCGCGCACATCGATCTCGGCCTTGTCAGCGAGCGGATGGTCGCTCGGCACAACGAGGACGATCGGCTCGTGCGCGATGACCTTGTAGGTGACGTCCGGCTGAGGCTCGATCCGCGAAATGCCGAGGTCTATCTCACCATGCTGGAGCGACTTGCCAATTGCCGGCGAGAAGTCGCTCGAGACCCGGAAATCGATGTTCTTCAACTGGCTGCGCAGGACGTGCGTGACATGGGGTAGCCAGTCGACCTCTTGCCCCGTCAGAAAGCCGACCGAGAAACTGGACTTCGCGGGGCGGGCGGCCCGCCTTGCGGCTGCCACGGCCTCGGCGGCTTGGCTCAGTGCAAGTCGTGCGTGATCGAGGAACGCGCGGCCGGCCGGCGTCAACTCAACCCCACGCGAGCCACGCACCAAGAGCTGGGCCCCGACCTCGTGCTCCAGATCGCGCAACTGACGGCTCAGGGATGGCTGAGCCGTATGGAGCCGCTTCTCGGCAGCTACCGTCAGGCTGCCTTCCTCGGCGACCGCAACAAAGTATCGAAGGTGGCGCAGCTCCATGTCGTGTCATGCCTCGGAGGTATGGCTTTCAGACATACAAAGACGTTTTCCATCTGACAAGTCTGAATAAATACTGGGGCGTAACAGAGATCGGATGCCAACAGGATATGGCCCTCCGGCAAGCATCACCCCACCACTACCAACAAAGGAGCTCTCAATGACGACCATTTCAATCGTGACAGGCGGCAGCCGCGGCCTTGGTCGCAACACTGCAATCAGCGTCGCCCGGGAGGGCGGCGACGTAATCCTCACCTATCGCAGCGGCGCTGATGGCGCCAAGGCGGTTGTGGCCGAGATCGAGCGCATGGGTCGCAAGGCCGTGGCGCTCCAGCTCGAGGTCGGGGACATCGCAGCCATCCCCGCCTTCGTCGAGAGCGTCCGGTCGGCGCTGAAGACGACCTGGAAACGAGATACCTTCGACCATCTGATCAACAACGCCGGCCATGGTGAAATGGCCGCGTTCGCCGAGACCACAGAGGCCCAGTTCGACCTTCTGTTCAACGTGCACGTCAAGGGCGTGTTCTTTCTGACGCAGGCGCTGCTGCCGCTCATGGCCAACGGCGGACGCATCGTGAATTTCTCTTCGGGCCTGACTCGCGTCTCCTATCCAGGCTTCTCCGCCTATTCCGCCGCCAAGGGCGCTGTCGAGATCCTGACGCTCTACATGGCCAAGGAGCTGGGTCGGCGCGGCATCACCGCCAACGCTATCGCGCCCGGCGCGATCGAGACCGACTTCCTCGGTGGCGCCGTGCGCGACACGCCGGCCTACAACGAGGCGTTCGCCAACATGATCGCGCTCGGTCGCGTCGGCTTGCCCGACGACATCGGCCCTGCCGTCGCCAGCCTGATCGGCCCGAACAATCGCTGGGTCACGGCGCAGCGGATCGAAGTGTCTGGCGGGCAGAACATCTGAGCGCCGCGGGCAAGCCTTCTCGGAGGTGAGCCCACAATCGGGGCCGCCAGCCACCTCACATCTCGACGGCGGCCTCCGACGTCACGATCGAACAATTGTGATGACGACACGCCATCGGCGCGGATCGAGCTCCCGTCGGCTCACGGAGAACGCAACCATGCGCATGACCCTTCCCGGCATGGCCGCGACCGTCTGTGGCACTCAGATCGGCGCCGCTCGCGCGCTGGATGCGATCCGAACTTTTGTTCTCCGGCGCGCGATCGTTGCTGCATACGCTGAGCTCGATCGACTTGACCACAGAACGCTGCGGCTTGCCGGTCTCGACCGGCAAGCCTGCAAGGATCTCCTGCAACACCTCGATCATTGCGCACGCAGTCAAGCAACGCCAACGCGCTCCTGGAGAGGTTCGTGGCCAGCCACGCAGGTGTGGAGATGGCGCGGTCGTCATCGCAGAAGCGACGACAGCGCAGCGTGGCCCGGCGATGCGCTGCCGATACCACTCGAGGCCTCAAAGTGACCTGCAGGAGCAGACTGACCTCCGTGTCGTGCAACTCGCCGCGACAGGCAAATCACGCCTTGGAAAGGCACAGCGATCTATCGCGGGTCCGCACGATCAAAGGACTGCGCAGCAGCAAAGAACGATCACAGGAAGCAGGTGCCCATGAGCAAACGACAGCCGCAAACGATTGATCGGCTATATGTCCTGAATGCAGGATTGGCCGTGCAGCCCGATCGATCCGTCTACACGCCAGGAAAGTGGCAATTCCAGCCGATTACTTTGAGCTGCAACGCGTATCTGATCCGGCGCGCTGGCGAATGGATCATGTTCGACACCGGCATCGAGGATGCCATAGCGGGCGAGCCCGGTGGCCGGATCATCGCCCACAACATCAGGGGCATCGTCGTCAGGACGATACGTGATCAGCTCGCTGATATCGGATTGCGGCCCATAGACATCAAGACGGTCATTCTCTCGCACGGTCATTTCGACCACATCGGCAACGCGAGCATGTTCGCGCATGCGACCTGGCTCATCCAGCGTCTTGAGCACCAAGCCATGTTCGGGCCGGAGTACGAGGACTACGGCTACTCTCCGCCGCTCTACGAAGGGGTCAGGCACGCAACGGTGCGGCTGATGGACGGCGACCACGACGTGTTTGGCGACGGCTCGGTGCGGGTCATCGCCACCCCCGGACACACACCCGGCCACTGCTCGCTGCTCGTCCAGCTGAAGAAAACGGGGCCGGTTCTGCTTTCGGCCGATGTCGCACACTATCGCTACAACATGGAGCACCGCTGCGTACCGGCGTTCAACAGTGATCCAAAGCAATCGGTTCAATCGATCGACAAGATCGCCGCCCTGGTCCGACAGGAAAGGGCGCAGCTCTGGCTCAATCACGATGCCGAGCAATCCGCCACGATCGCCCATGCGCCCGAGCATTTCGAGTAGCCCCACGCAGCATTCCCCCGCCCCCGGTCAAAGGCGGGTCACCGTTCGACCGGTTCACAGCATCCGAAAGCGATTGGTTGAGCATTCCGATCCGGGAGGTACCCCGCGGATGGCCGCCGGATCTGGACGCGGCCGTCGGCCCGTAGTTCGATATTTGCAGAAATACCGTTGACGAGCGCGCTCTCCCGTGCCATGTCATGCGGCATGAAACTCGATGATGCAGCAGTGAGACTGGAAGCGCTGGGCAACCCGACCCGGCTCCGCATCTTCCGTGCCCTCGTCAGGGCGGGCGCTGCGGGGCTAAGTGTGGGAAAGCTTCAGGCGGAGCTCGACGTGGCTCCTTCGACGCTTTCGCACCACCTGAAGGCCATGATGATCGTCGGTCTTGTCTCTCAGGAACGCCAGTCGACGACGCTGGTCTGCAGAGCCAGCTACGACGTCATGGAGGCTCTAGTGGCCTTCCTTGCCGACGAGTGCTGCAAGGAAAGCGGATGCAAGCCCAACCAGCCAGGCTGTGAGGCGGCTTGACAGTTTTGTCTGCAATTTCGGTATTTACGGAAGGTCGGAAATATGGTCACGAATAGCACGATCACGGCGACGGTCAGTAGCGCGCAACGGCATGCCGCGCGCCTCCTTTATGCGGCTCGCGCTCTCATGCTCAAGCGCGCGATCACAGCAGCAAGAGCCGGCTTCGATCGGCTTGACGATCGCGCGCTGATCCACGCTGGCCTAGACCGTGAGGGTCTTAACGACCTGCTTCGGCACCTCGTCCGTCACGTCTGTGAGAAGGGGGGAGATCTGCGCTCCGCCCCGGCCTGCCGGCGCGGCGCGTGTTGCCCTGAGCCGGCTTGCTAGTCCCACGTCCGAGAAACATCCCGAACCCCGCTCAGAATTTCGAACATTCTAGCAGAATGGATGCCGAGAATGATTCCCGCAGCCAAGACCATCTCCATCATCGGAGCGGAAGCTGTCGGCCGAGCGGTCGCTGCTCACGGCCTCGAACGTGGCATGAAGCCGATCTTGCTCGAGCAGGCCCGCGGCAGGGCACCCGGTCGGGCAGTGGCGCTACGTGCGCGGTCAGCGACTGCGAGCACATGGGCTCGTTGCCGGGCTTGCCGGCGACAAGGCCGCGTCACGGGTCGAGCTCGAGCTGCCGAGAACGGGCGTCTGCAATCGCCGCGTGCCGGCCGCGGCCAAGACCGCTGTGGCGGCGCGCGAGGCTGCAACGCCTCAGCTCAAGGCAAGGCCAGCGGCGACTGCGGCGCGAAATAGCAACAGACACCATCCACGTCAGACAAGGGAGCTCAGCATGACCACCGAGATCAACGAGATCGCCAATGGCATTTACCGACTTTCGACCTTCGTTCCCGACATCGCTCCTCCAGCCGGGTTCACGTTCAACCAGTTCCTCGTCCTTGGTGACGAGCCGCTGCTGTTTCACACCGGCCTCAGGAAGATGTTCCCCCTGACGCATGCCGCAGTCAGCCGGATCATTTCGCCCGACACGCTGCGCTGGATCTCCTTCGGACATTTCGAGGCCGACGAATGCGGTGCCATGAACGAGTGGCTGGCGGCGGCGCCGCACGCGCAGCTGGCGCATGGCCAGACCGGCGCCATGGTCTCGTTGAACGACTGGGCTGATCGCGCGCCGCGCGTGCTCGCCGATGGGGAGGCATTCGAGCTCGGCGGCGGCAAACGCGTGCGCTACATCGACACGCCACATACCCCGCACGGCTGGGATGCCGGTGTTCTGTACGAGGAATCGACACGCACGTTGATGGCGGGCGACCTTTTCACCCAGCTCGGCAAGGGAGCAGCGCTGACCGAAGGCGACATCGTCGGGCCTGCCATCGCGGCGGAGGATCTGTTCAAGTACTCGAGCCTCAGTCCGGGCATGGGCGCGACGTTGCGCAGCTTGGCACGGCTCGAGCCGCGAACCCTTGCCCTGATGCACGGCCCCTCGTTCTCTGGCGACGGCGCTGCAGCGCTGCGCGCCCTGGCCGATGCCTATAACCGGCGCGCACCCAGTCCGAGCCTCGAGCTGGCGCGAGCAGGCTGACCCTGCGTCCGCGTAAGCAAAGTCCTACGACGCGGCAGCGTATAGCCGCCGCGAACGGCAAGTCATGCACGAGCTTCCCCACCATCGGTAACCGGAGATACGCACATGTCCAACAGAATGAGAGCTCGAATGCTTTCTGGTCTCGTGTTTTCCCTGCTAGCCCTTCTGGGAGGCGCGACATTGGCGCAAAAGGGGGACGACATTGCGCGCGGAGAGTACCTCGCCCGCATCATGGATTGCGCCGGCTGTCACACGCCAGGAGCCCTGATCGGCAAGCCGGATCAGGCTCGAAACCTGGCGGGGTCTGAGATCGGCTTTCACATCCCGGACCTGGGATACTTCTATCCGCCGAACCTGACCTCGGATGGCCGCACCGGCCTCGGCACCTGGACTGAGGCCGACATCATCAAAGCGGTGAGGACGGGCGTGCGTCCTGACGGTCGCATTCTGGCGCCTGTTATGCCCTGGCACTCATACGCGGCGCTGAACGACGCCGATGCCCAGATGCTGGCCCGCTACCTTAAGAGCCTGCCGCCGGTGCCGCACGAGGTGCCTGGGCCAACCGGAGCGAGTGGGCAGCCGCCTGCCCCCTATCTCACCGTAGTCGCGCCGAAGCGCTAGTCCACCAAAGGGCGATCCATCTCGCCAAGAAAGGTAGTCACATGAAAATCGTTCTTGTCGGAGCGTCAGGCGATATTGGCAAGGCCGTAGCGCGCGAGCTTGGACAGCGGCACACGGTCATACCTGCCGGCCGCAACAGTGGAGAGATCGTCGACATTCGGAGTCTCGACAGCGTCCGTGCGCTTCTCAGCCGTGTCGGACCTATCGACGCGATCGTATCGACTGCCGGGAAATCTCACTTCGGCCCACTCGCAAGCATGGGACCTGCCGAGTTCGCGATTGGCCTCAACGACAAGCTGATGGGACAGGTCAACCTGGTTATCGCTGGCCAATCGGCGCTGGCTGATGGGGGGTCTATCACGTTGACGAGCGGCATCCTGTCGGAGCGTCCGATCCGCTCCGGAAGCGGCACCAGCATGGTCAACGGCGCGATCGAAGCGTTCGTGCGGGCGGCCGCCGTCGAGCTCCCGCGCGGCCTGAAGATCAACGCGGTCAGCCCAAGCCTGCTCATCGAGTCGGAGGAGCGCTATCGCGGCTCATTCCCTGGTTTCAAGCCCGTGGCGGCAGCCGATGTTGCTCTCGCCTATGTCCGAAGCATCGAGGGCGGTCAAACCGGGCAGATATACCAGGTGTTCTGACGCTGCTTCTCCTTCCTTGGAGACTGGGTGCGGCGACGTCCAAGCGCGTGACCTGAGACGCGACCTCCATCCAATCAGCGGGGGCGTCCCGGGGTGGTGCTGTGGCCCCGGTGGCGGGTGGTGGCATGGCCGGAACTGGCATGGGCGGGCGGTGGTTGGATGCTCACACCCAGGAGCGCGCCCCATGTCCGAACACCGGCCCAAACCGCCATTCCCCACGCAGCATCAGCCGATGCCCGGCCTTACGGCCAAGATGAAGCCTGTCCCAGATCACGGCGAGGACAGCTACAAGGGCTCGGGACGGTTGAAAGACAAGCGGGCCATCATCACGGGCGGCGACAGCGGCATCGGCCGTGCCGTCGCCATCGCCTACGCGCGTGAAGGGGCCGACGTGCTCATCGCCTATCTCAACGAGGACGAGGATGCACAGGAGACGAAGCGCCTGGTGGAGGAGGCGGGCCGCAAGGCGGTCCTCGTGGCCGGCGATATCCAGGACGCGGCGCATTGCCGGAGCATCGTCGACACGGCGGTCTCGGAGCTCGGCGGCATCGACATCCTGGTCAACAACGCCGCGCACCAGGCGAGCTTCAAGGACATCGGCGACATCTCGGACGAGGAGTGGGAGCTGACGTTCAAGGTCAACATCCATGCCATGTTCTACCTGGCAAAGGCGGCCGTGCCTCGGATGAAGCCGGGGAGCGCTATCATCAACACGGCAAGCATCAATTCGGATGTGCCCAATCCCATCCTACTCGCCTACGCCACCACCAAGGGTGCCATCCAGAACTTCACCGCCGGCCTCGCGCAGCTTCTGGCGGAGAAGGGCATCCGTGCCAATGCGGTGGCGCCGGGTCCGATCTGGACGCCGCTGATCCCCTCCACGCTGCCGGAGGACTGGGTGACTGAGTTCGGGGAGCAGGTGCCGATGAAGCGGCCTGGGCAGCCCGCCGAGCTCGCGACAGCATACGTGATGCTGGCCGATCCGCTTTCGAGCTACGTGTCAGGCGCCACCATCGCCGTCACGGGTGGCAAGCCGATCCTCTAGTCCGAAGCGCTTTACCGCTCGGTCAGCGCCGGCGGCGCAGGCCTGCGCACGCTGCGGTTGGCGCTTGCGGAAGCCCGTTGGCGCGGCGAGCCCCAGCGCTGGCAAGCGCGGGCCGCCCGTCGCACCGCCCAAGCCAGACCCGTGCATGGACGGGGATGGGGACAAGACTGTGCCGGAACGGCCTGTGCGCGGCCGCGTTGAGCCCAACAGCCGTCCTCCATCCCTTCGATCGCAGGTCCCTCATGTACCATCACGTCAAGAAGCTCATGTACACGGTTCGCGTCGACGAGCCCGATCCCCGGTTCGGCAACATGCTCCTCGAGCAGTTCGGGGGTGCCAACGGCGAGCTGGCCGCCGCGATGCAGTATTCCATCCAGGGCCTCAATTGCGAGGATCCCGCCCGCAAAGACCTGCTGATGGATATCGGCACGGAAGAGCTGAGCCATCTCGAGGTGGTCGGAACGCTGGCCCGGCTCCATCTGGCGCCGATGAAGTTCAAGCGCGAGGCGGCCGAGGCCGATCCGCTCATCGCCATCGCGGGCGGCGGCGGCGTCAACCTGTTCAACTCGATGGGCAATGCGTGGACGGCCGACTATCTCAAGATCACCGGCGAGCTGGACGTCGATCTCCGCAGCAACATCGCGGCCGAGGCGCGCGCCAAGATCGTCTACGAGCGGCTCATCGAGTTTTGCGACGACGTCGGCACCAAGGACGCCCTGCAGTTCCTCATGACGCGCGAGATCACGCACATGAAGGCGTTTGCGGCGGCTCTCGACAGCATGGGCAAGCCGCGCTTCTCGGTCGGCAAGATAGCCCCGTCCAAGCCGCTCGTGGACCAGTATTTCAACGACTCGACAGGCCAGGGCGACATGGGCGAGATCGACACCAGAGGCCCGTGGAACGAGGGAGAGGAGTGGCAGGTGGTAGACGCCCCGGCCTTCCAGGACGCCCGCGGCATGAACGGCTCCGGCGAGATCCAGTCAGAAGCCTCCGAGGCCTCGGACCCCGAGGCCATCCGCGCGCTTCTGATCGATCAGATGCGCGACCTGCTCCATGCCGAGAAGCAGCTGGTCAAGGCCCTGCCGAAGATGATCGAGGCGGCGCAGTCCGAGCAGCTCTCCACGCTTATCAGGCAGCATCTGGCCGAGACGGAAGCGCAGGTGGACCGGCTCACCGCAGGGCTGAAGATGCTCAAGGCCCAGACGCGGGCCAAGCCGTGCAAGGGCATGATGGGCCTTGTCGAGGAAGGTGAGGAGGTCATGAAGGACGGCAAGGGAATGGAGCCGGCCAGCGCTGACCTCGCGCTGATCGGCGCGGCGCAGAAGGTCGAGCACTACGAGATGGCGGGCTACATCACCGCCCGCAACCTGGCGCAGCAATTGCAAATGCCGGCCCTGGTGCAGCTGCTGCAGCTTTCCCTCGCCGAGGAGGAGAACGCGGACCAGATGCTCAACCAGATCGCGCGGCCGCTGATGTCGGCCGCGCGCATGCCCGAGCCCGTTGCATGAGGCCGTCGGGCCTCCGGCTCCGGTGCTCGCGCCTGAGGCGGCGGACGAACGGAGCGAGGCGTGGTGGCGGCAGGCGGTGATCTACGAGATTGCCGTGAGCTCCTTCCTGGACAGCGGCGGAGACCTCGCCGCCTCCTCTCGGCTCTCGGCTCTCGGCTATCTGGCCTGGCTCGGCGGCGGCGCGGTGTGGCTGATGTCCATCCGCCCTGTCCGATGCATGAGCGTGGCGGTCTCCTGCGGGGTCGCGGGCGCGTGAGCCAGCAAGCCAGCAAGCCAGCAAGCTCTCACCATTGTTTTGGAACGCTTTCCACCACCTGACTCTTGTTCGTCTCGTGGAGGTGCTATTGGCCGTCGCCGTCCTGCTTGCCTTGACACGCAGCAAGCCTGCGGCACATGCGCCGGCGCAACCTCCACCGCAGGTACTCATGCATCGCGATGTCGGCGGCGGAACCCGCGGGCTCCTCGGTACGGCGGCGTCGTAAGCGCAGCCCGGGACGCTCAGGCATTCGTCACCGAGCAAACTCAAAGCTGCCTTTGCCGCGGCTGCCAGCACAAGGGAGAATGAATGTGCACGCCTTGAATTGGATTACCCTGCTTCTCATCATCGTCGGCGGATTGAACTGGGGGCTTGTCGGCCTGTTCGACTTCGACCTCGTCGCAGCCCTGTTCGGCGGTCAGCGGGCCGTGCTGGCCAGGATCGTCTACGTGCTGGTCGGTGCCTCGGCGGTCTGGCAGCTGGTCCCGTTGACTCGCAGCGGCTCGCGGGACGAAAGCCTGGTCCAGCGCAACCGCTAGGGTCCGGGGACCGGCTCTTGGAGAGGCACGTCGTCTGCGGACCGTCCGCTGATGCGTAGCGCCCAAGCGTAACGTCCAAGGCTCGCCCGACGAAGGGGACTCCTTCGCCGGTGCGGGCTTTTGGCGTGGCTCTGCTCGCCTGACGTGGGCCCAGGGTCGATGAGCGAGCGCCCAGAGAATCTCCTGGTCCGTACCGCTTGGGTGGAACGCCGGCGCACGTCACGCATTGCGATGGCATGCAGCAGGCGCCATCAAATGACGAGGTGGTGCGCTACCTCGCGATACAAGCCGTTGTCGGGGTTGTCGTGGCGTTGGCAATGGCGGTGGCCATGCTGTCGATCGACGCTGGTGGCGTGCGAACCCTCGTTGCGACGTCGAACGATCCATGGATCGTCGTGGTTTTCTTCGCCGGTGCCGTTTTTGCGATTTGGCCGCTGGTCTTCGCAACCGGTGTGGGATTGCTGTCCCAGTCCGATCCGTAGCGGCCCCATCGCCAATGAATTCGCGCGCTTCGGCGTGCCGGCGAAGGAACGGCCTGCGCGCTTGCCCGTTCTTGCCGTTGAGCAAACGCGCCATCACGTCAGGATGCCCCCATGACAGCCAAGCCCCTCGCGGTCGTTACCGGCGCCTCGACAGGCATCGGCTACGAGCTTGCAAAATGCTGCGCGCGAGAGGGGTTCGATCTCGTCGTGGTCGCGGACGAGCCCGAGATCGTGAAGGCCGCGGCAGACTTCAGCGCGTTGGGCGCGAGGGCAGAGCCGCTTGAAGCCGATCTCGCGACCCTCGAAGGCGTCGACCGGCTCTATGGCGTGCTCGGCGGCCGAACCGTGCATGCGCTGGTTGCGAACGCCGGCCGCGGATTGGGCAAGGGCTTTCTCGATCAGGATTTCGAGGACGTGATGGGGGTGGTGAACACCAATATCACGGGCACCCTCTCTCTGATCCACAAGGTCGGGCGCGACATGCGCAGCCGGAAGGACGGCAAGATCCTGATCGTCGGATCGATTGCGGGGTTCATGCCCGGCACCTACCAGGCGGTCTACAACGCCAGCAAAGCCTTCCTGGATTCCTTCTCCTTCGCCCTGCGGGCAGAGATCGCCGACAGCGGCGTCACGGTCACCTGCCTGATGCCGGGCGCCACCGAAACCGAGTTCTTCGAGCGTGCCGACCTGCTCGATACCAAGCTCGGGCAGGGCAAGAAGGACGATCCGGCCGACGTCGCTGCTGTTGGCTTCAAGGCGATGATGAAGGGCGAAGGCGATGTCGTGAGCGGCTGGCAGAACAAGCTCCAATCCGCAATTGCGCTTGTCACGCCGTCGTCCGTCCTCGCGGAGCTTCACCGCAAGAAGGCTGAGCCCGGCTCAGCCCGTCACCAGGAGGGAGCGGGCCAATGAAGGCACTGTGCTGGCACGGCAAAGGCGACATGCGTTACGAGACGGTTCCCGATCCCAGAATCGAGGACCCGCGCGATGCCATCATCAAGGTCACCGCGTGCGCCATCTGCGGCTCGGACCTCCACATCTTCGACGGCGTCATCCCGGAGATGGAGAAGGGGGATGTCATCGGCCACGAGACGATGGGCGAGGTGGTCGAGGTCGGCTCGGGCAACACGAAGCTCAAGGTCGGTGACCGTGTGGTGGTGCCGTTCACGATATCATGCGGGGAATGCTTCTTCTGCAAGCGCGGGTTCTATTCCGGCTGCGAGCGGTCCAATCCGGACAAAGCCAAGGCGGAGAAGCTTTGGGGACATTCGCCGGCAGGCCTGTTTGGATATTCGCATCTGCTCGGCGGCTATCCAGGCGGGCAAGCTGAATATCTCCGCGTTCCCTTTGCCGACGCGGGCCCGATCAAAGTGCCTGCAGGCCTGTCGGACGAGCAGGTGCTGTTCCTTTCCGACATCTTTCCGACCGGGTACATGGCGGCCGAGTTCTGCAACATTCAGCACGGCGATACCATCGCCGTCTGGGGTTGCGGACCGGTTGGACAGTTCGCCATTCGCAGCGCCTTTCTGCTGGGGGCCGGCCGCGTCATCGCCATAGACACCGTGGCCGAGCGGCTGGCCATGGCTCAGGCCGCCGGTGCACAGACCCTCGATTTCATGCAGGAGGACATCTACGACCGCATCCAGGAGCTGACCTCGGGGCGGGGCGCGGATGCGTGCATCGACGCCGTCGGGACAGAGGCACACGCGAGCGCAAGCATCGACTCGGTCATCGATCGCGTGAAGGTCGCAACCTTCATGGGCACCGACCGTCCGCACGTCCTGCGCCAGGCCATTCATTGCTGCCGCAATTTCGGGACGGTGTCGATCGTCGGAGTCTACGGCGGCTTCCTGGACATGATCCCGTTCGGCTCCGCCATCAACCGCGGGCTGACGTTCCGGATGGCGCAGACGCCTGTCCAGCGCTATCTGCCGAAGCTGCTGGAGCTCGTCGAGCAGGGCAGGATCGACCCTTCCTTCGTGGTCACGGACCGCGCCTCGCTGCGGGAGGGACCAGAACTCTACAAGAAGTTCCGGGACAAGGAGGACGGCTGCATCAAGGTGGTGATGAAGCCCTAGGCGAAGCGCGCCAAGGCGCGCCATGGCCGTCTGGCGCGATACGTCTCGGGCTCGCGGCGGGCCATGCCTATGATTGCGGTTGGCTCGACTTTTCCGCATCGAGCACCTCGGTCGCCAGCTCCAGCGCGCTTCGCATGACCATCACGCGCAACGTACCTTTGGTGTCGCTCCCGAGCTGAAGCCGGCGGTGATGCATGGCGCCGGATCGGAGCGACACGGCCACGTGCATGAGACCGACGGGGTTGCCGTCCTCGTCCGGCTCAGGCCCCGCAACACCCGTGACGGCAATGGCGACATGGGCCGGGCAGGCTTCGAGAACGCCCTTTGCCATCGCCTCCGTGACCTGCTGGCTGACGGCCGAGTGGGACGATATCAGCGCGGGGTCGACGCCCAGAGCGGCCTGCTTCTGCTCCTTGGAGTACACGACGAAGCCGCCATGGAAGTGGGTCCCCCCGCCTGGTGCATCGGCAAGCAGGGTGGCGAGACAGCCGGCGGTACACGACTCGGCTGTGGCGAGCGTCGCTCTTTTCTCGGAAGCCAGCTTCAAGAGCCTCGCTGCGATGTCCTGGAAATCTGACATGCGGTCCTCCATCGCGTTGATCGGCCGCGGCGGCATGCGATCCAGCATGCTGGCTCTTGGCTGCAGTTGGACCTGAACTCGGACAACCGCCGGGGCGGGAATTGGTTCGACAGGACCGAGGGCTCGCTTGACCGACGCAGGCGCAAACAAAAGCGGGGCTGTCGAGCAGCCCCGCTTCGCGCTGGGAAGACCAGCTATCAGTCGCGACTGCGGCGCTGTCTGGGCCTGTCGTAGTCGTCGTCATCATCCCGCCGCCGTGACTGCCAGCCGCGGCGCGACGCCTCGGCGTGGCCTTCCGGATCTCCGCGCCAACCGGAGTCGCCGTGATCGGGGCTTTGCCAGCCGCGGCGGGACGCCTGGGAATGACCTTCCGAGTCTCCGTACCAGCCGGAGTCGCCGTGGTCGGGGTTCTGCCAGCCGCGGCGCGAGGCCTGCGAATGGCCACGCGAATCTCCGTACCACCCCGAATCGCCGTGATTGGGATTCTCCCAGCCACGCCGAGAGGCTTCCGAATGGCCCTCGGAATCGCCGAACCAGCCGCCCGTGCTCCGTCCGCCCCGGCTACCGCCGCTGGAGCGTCCGCGCTGGTACTGGCCATCGTCCTCGTCGTCGCGGCTGCGGCTCGGTCCGCGGCGCTCGTCCCAGCCACGCTGGGACGCTTCCGCATGGCCCCGCGGATCGCCGTGCCACCCGCGTCCTTCGTTGTCGTCGCCGTAACGGCTCCGGCTGGAGCTGGACGTGGATCGCCCGCGACTACCGCCTTGCCCGCGTCCGTAGTCCTCATCCTGCTCGACGAAGCGGCCTCGCTCGTCGCGCTCTCGTTGCTGTCCACGCATGTGTTGGTACTCCTTGTTGCTCCAATGGGGGCCGTCGAGGCGGAGGTGTCGCGGCCCTCGAATGTTGACTGTCTCCTCCGCACCATTCTTCGTATCCAGAAGCCTCGCTTTGAGCTCTGCCGTCAGCGCCGGCTTGTCGATGCTCGTCTTGGCGGCCGGTGCAATGAGCCGGAGGTCCTCGAACTTGGTGAGCTTCTGGACCATGTCGCAGAGCAGCTTGGCCTCCGCGCCGAACTCGGGCGAGTGCTCGTCCCGCGCCACCATGTCCTCGAGCAGGACGAGCGTCAGGTCGCGCTGCAGCTCGGCCTGGCAAATGTCCTTGGGCTCCACACCAGCCTTCGCTAGCGCGGGGAACACGATATCCTCGTCAAGCTCGCCGTGGCGGAGCCAGCCTCGGCACAGCTCACCCAGCCGGGCTGCGAGACCGCCGGCTTCCGTCGCGCGTTGATCGGGTCCGCCTTTGTCGACTGCCTTGGCGATGTCCTGGGCGAGCTCGCGCAGGGCCTTGTGCTGAGATTTCAGGATATCGAGACCATCGTCATCGGACTCTGGCTTGGTCTTGCGCTTTGCCGAGCCGGTCTTGCTCTTGCCGGTGTCGCTAGATGCCATGCGAATGGTCCAAAGCCGGATTTATTCTGCCAGGATGTGTGGATGCATGCACAACTCATGCATTCACGACGCGTTCCACGGCAAACGCGGCTCAACATTCTGATTTTTAGCGTGAACGTCGGCGTCATCGGGCTGCTGGCGCAATGCCTGGGGGGCCGGCAACGCCCGCGCTTTAATTATTCGATTATGCGAATGACAGACTTCAAATCGATCAGGTCGCGGCCGCGATAGGCGGCGTAGGTTGCCAATCTCAATTTGTCCATGTGGCCCTCTTGGGCGTATCTGACGATGGCGCGTCCGACATGGTCACGGATGATCTTGGGCGGGATGCAGCCTACGTCCTTCTCCAGAGCCTCCAGGGCTAACTCGAATGCTGCGCACATGGTGCGAATCTCGTCCGGATCAAAATGATGCTTCATGGGAGCCCCAACTCGCTATCCTTTGGGGTTAATAGAAAAACGCTAAGCGATTCCGGGCAAGCAATAAGCTGGTACGGTATCGCGCACAAAGCCGAATGATGTACGCCGCCGCGCCGATAACCTTTATGCTAGAGCCTTGCCGCTCGGCGCGGAATAATTGGAGTCCGCGCAAATCAATCAAAACGTTGCCTGCGCTGGCCGAGCTTGACGCGCAGACGAACCGTATCTCGGTCAGGGGCGCACATTCACGTCGATAACGAACTCGATTTTCGCCTGGTCGCCCACGACGACGATATTCTGGCCTGCGAGGAAGTAAAGTTGTCCGCGAAGCGATGGATAGCGGTCTGTCACCGCTTGCGGCAGTGGCAGCAGCTCGCGCACGTCGGAGGGCATGTCCATGCCGGGCTTCAGCCCTGATATCGTGGCGGGCGACGAGGTCCGGTTGAGGTCGCTGGTATCCTGCGCCAGCACGGGTATCTGCGAGGCGATCCAGGCACAGGCCGCGTGCTGCATTCCAGCCTGCTGCTGCTGCGGCGTGGTCCGGCAGGTGGCTTCCTTCTTCGGCGCGCCGTCTGGTGATCCCGGAATGGTGGGAGCAGGCGGGCCCGCCTCGTTGATCGACCCCCGGGGCGGCGGCTCTCCCGAGATGCGCGTGAGATACCAGGTGGCGCCTGCTGCGATCAGAATTGTCGCGATGGAGATGGCGTATACATGCCGCTTGCGCCCGACGAAGCGGTTGTCGACGGTACGAAGCGGCCCATCGCCGGCGTCGCGGCCGTACAGGCGGCGGACCCCCTCCTGTTGCCGCCTCACCGCCTTCTTGTCGCGGCTGAACGTTGCCGACTGTCGCGTGAGGTAGAGCAACGCCAACCCCAGTACGATCGGGCCCCCCACGGTTGCGAGTGCCCACATCCAGCCGGTCATGCGCGTCCTCCTCTCTCGCGGCCTTCAGCCGGCCAGCCAAACGCCGGTGACGAAGCCGGCGACTAGGATGCTGATCAGGGTGAGGTAGATGAGGACCCCGGCGCCGTGCCCTGGCTTTTGGGTTAAGCTGCGGCGGCCGAGCCCGTGCGCGCGGGCAAGCCTCACAGCGTCCCGCGACGGCGGTGTGCCGGCCGCCTCATCGTCGGTGCCGAGCGGTGCCGCCGCGGGATCGCTGGCGGCCACCTTGTCGGCGCCGTGGCCTGCATCGATATCGTGACGCAGCTTGTCGGTGGTATGGTCTGACATGGCCTGGTCCGCGCGCTCGGGGTTGCGCTTCGCACGCTGACGCTGCGTGCCGTACTAGGCAACCGGCCGAGGGCAGGATCGTTCGTGGCAGTGTGCGCACGAAACCGTACCCCCGCGCCGTCGATCGGGCCGGCAGGGAGCGGCAAGGCGGCGGCTAGGTGTGTATCGCCCTGTGCGAACGGGTCGCCTTCGGGCCAAGTACCCGCTCGTACTCTGCCTCTGGCGCGCCGTAGAGACCGTTCGCAATCTGCTCGAGGCCAACACGGTCGATGATGGTGACCGACCGGCGGGCAGTCGTGACCAGCGCCTTCTGCTCGAATTTGTGCAGCGCCGCGGTGACGCCCGCACGCCTCACCCCAAGCATGAGGGCGAGGTACTCGTGCGTCAGCGCCATCCGATCGCATTCGAGGCGATCCCGGGCCATGAGCAGCCAGCGCGCAAGCCGCTCGGAGATGCTGCCGCGCGCGTTGGCAAGGGCTGTGAAGCTCGCCTGCACCCACTGCGAGTGCGTGTAGCGCAGCAGCAGATCGCGCAGCGAGCGGCTCTGCTGGAACGCCGCGCGAAGCTTTTCCGCCGCGATGGAGTGCCCGTATCCCTCCACTTGGATGAAGACCTCGCAAGGCGAGCGGTCGGCGCCCAACAGGACGGGAACCCCGGTCATTCCCTCGTATCCCACGATCGCAATCTCGGTCTGGCGTCGCTCCCCGGCGCCGACGGCAACTACCGAGGCAATGCCATCCTCGATGAAGTGAACATCCGTGATGCTTCTGTTTGCGCTCTGCAGGCGCTGTCGAAACCTCAGCGGGGTGGAATCCAGATGGGGCTGCAGCAGCGCGAAATCGCTGTCCGACATGGCATTGAGAATACGATTGCGCAGCGATTTCGTCGCCGTCGCGGTCATGGAGCCTCACTCGCAAACCGCGCCCTGGGCATTGGCCCGCGCAGTTTGCCGCGCAGCAAGCGCAAGCGCCAGTGTCCAAAACCGGACAATATCTGGTGTCGGCCAACCCCGAATGCGCAACAGCAATATGGCGCGACATGAAAAGGCCGGCGCGGCTTTGCGACTGCCGCGCCAGTGTTGCACTGCTCCAACGTATAGGCGACTCGAGAATTTGGGAACGATCAAGTCGCCGGGACAGCTAAAGCTCGACAGCAGAAAACTTCGGCTTGGTTACCCCTTCCGGAAAGCGAGGGGACGTTGTGCGCTCGTGTCAGCGGTTCCGCGCGTCGACGCAAGTTTCTCCGTTCCAGAAATGGTACGTGCCGCAGCCGCCTGGCCGGCCGCCGCGCCGGGCGTTACGGTCGACATCGTAGCTCGGGCCATAGTCGTACACACGGCGCCCCTGCCGGACGTCCAGGCTGTAGCCATAGTCCTCATAGTCGTCGTAGGTCGGACCGACGTAGACGCCGACGCCGAAACCTTGTGCGTTCGCCGTCGCGGGGGCCAAGAGTGCGAGCGCCAGAGCGCCCAGCAGGACCGGTATCCTCATTTCGAGCTCCTTTGGTTGTCTCCCCTGACAACCGGCGCCTTGCCCTCCTGTTCCGCGCCCGCGACGGACTTGGCGCGCGAAGACAGCGCAGGCCGGCAGCGCTGGTGTCTTTCACCTTGGGGGCCGATGCGGCATTGCCGGGCTTGCTTGGCGCCGCGCTGCGCCCACAGGCCGTGGGATCGCCGCCAAGGAACTCGGGAGCAGAGCCATCGGTTCTCGAAGTCACCGGGCCGGAGGTTACCTGTGAGCGACCATGTATTTTTGCGCCGTCTACTCGTAACCTTTCTGATCGCCGCGCTCGCAGCAGCGATGTGGATGCTTCTCGACCTGATACTTGTTGCGTTTGCTTCCGTCCTCCTCGCGATCATGCTGCGCGCGATCAGCGTGCCCGTGGCGACACGACTTGGCATTCCGGAAGGCTGGTGCGTGCTCGCGACAATCCTGGCGATCGTGGCTGTCCTGGCCGGTGCCATCTGGCTGTTTGGATCCCAGATCACGGATCAGCTCTTCCTCTTGCGCGAGCGGCTGTCTCCCGAGCTCGATCGCGTGAAGGGCGCGCTGAGCATGGAGAACCTCGACAACACCTTCGGCGCGAGCCCGGCGTCCGCACTGGGCAACCTGCTGTCGCGCGCCATATCCTGGGGCTCGACCTTGGCCGGGTCCTTGGCGTCGCTGGTCATTGTGATTTTCGGCGGGATCTACTTCGCGCTCGATCCCCAACACTACAGGCGCGGGTGTCTGAAGCTGGTCCCGGAGGCATACCAGCAGCGTGTCGAGGAGACGCTCGACGACTGCGGCGTGGCGCTGAGGCATTGGCTCGCGGCTCAGTTTGTGGCGATGGTATCGGTGGGCGTGCTGACGGGAGTGGCCCTCTACCTCGTCGGTGTTCCTTCCGCGCTGGCGCTGGGCCTCATCGCAGGTCTGGCGGAGTTCATTCCATTCGTCGGGCCGGTGATCTCTGCGGTTCCCGGGCTTCTGCTCGCGGGATCGCAGGATTGGCAGACATTCTGGTGGGCGCTGGGCGCCTACGTTCTCATTCAGCAGCTGGAGAACAATCTGCTCGTGCCGATGCTGGCCAGTCGGAACGTTTCAATTCCCGCGGGACTTGCGATCTTTGCGGTGGTCGCGATGGGCATCGTGTTTGGCTTCCCCGGTCTCCTGCTTGGATTTCCCCTGACCGTCGTTGCGGTCGTCATGATCAAGCGGCTCTATGTGGAGGACACGTTGGGCCAGAGCGTAGGCGGTGCCGGCGGATCAGACGGCTCGTCCGAGAAGCCGGGCAACGAGTAGAGCCGCGCACGCGGGACGGGGGGCGGCGTGGCGAAAGCGGAGTGTACGAGGCGCTCGCCATCGGGACTGGGCGCGAGGCTTGGCGGGAGCGTCGAGTTTCATCGGCATCGGTCGACGCCGCATGGCAATGCCGCGCTGGAGCCTGCAGGTTCTCCCGACGTCCGTGACCGCAAATGCCTAGCAAGGAGGCGATTGCTGCTTCGCGCTGCCGGGGCGATTGCTCAAAGCTTGGGCGCGACAGACTTTGCTGCGTTGCGTTATGATGGCGTCATTGGAGTCACCCTACGGTGAGGCTCGATGGGCCAGGAGCATCAGCTTTCGGATCGGCCTGTGCGTGCTGGCGAACGGCCGAGATATCTCGTCGATATCGCGCTCAGCGGCGTGTACGAGATCGCGAAGATCCTCGCTCGGCCCGCGCCGCTCGAGGTGACGCTGTCGAATGTGCTCAACGTTCTGTCGTCGTATCTCGACCTGCAGCACGCCACCATCATGCTGCTCGACGACGACAGCGTGCCGGAGGTTCTGGTGGGAGCGTTCGGCTCGCAGCAGGTCGAGGCGGGCGCCGGCGGCGAGTTGCAGCGCCATGCGCTCGACCAGATCGTGGCCACGGCGATGCCGCTGGTGGTGGAGAACGTCGTCGAGCATCACCTGTTCGCAGGCACGGCGCTCGCCGCGGCGGCTGCCGCCGACGACAGCACGACGACGGCGTTCGTGGGGGTGCCCATCAAGCTCGAGGCACGCGTGGTGGGCACGCTTTATATCGACCGCAAGGTGCCCAAGCCGCGCGCCCTCAGCTTCGATCACGACGTCCGCTTCCTGTCCATGATCGCAAACCTGATCGGGCAGACGGTGCAGCTGCACCGGGTGATCGCACGGGATCGCGAGCGGCTGATGGAGGAAAGCCGCCGCCTGGAGCGTGAGCTCGACATCGCCAAGCCGGCGCGCGAGCGGGTGCACGTGGCCGGGATCATCGGCGAGAGCCAGTCGATCAAATCGGTGCTGGACAAGATCCGGATCGTCGCCAAGTCGAATGCGACCGTGCTGCTGCGCGGCGAATCCGGCACCGGCAAGGAGCTTTTCGCGCGCGCGATCCACGAGTTGTCGCCGCGGGCGGGGGGCGCGTTCGTGAAGGTGAACTGCGCTGCACTGCCCGAGACGGTGCTCGAGTCGGAGCTGTTCGGGCACGAGAAGGGCGCCTTCACCGGCGCGGTCAACGCGCGCAAGGGGCGCTTCGAGCTCGCCGACGGAGGCACCATCTTCCTGGACGAGATCGGTGAGATCTCGCCGATGTTCCAGGCGAAGCTGCTGCGGGTGCTGCAGGAGGGCGAGGTCGACCGCGTGGGCGGCAGCAAGACGATCAAGGTCGACGTGCGCGTCGTTGCGGCCACCAACAGGAACCTGGAGGAGGCTGTCGCGCGCAAGGAGTTCCGCGCCGACCTCTACTACCGCATCTCGGTGGTGCCGCTGATGCTGCCGCCGCTCAGGGACCGCAAGGGGGACATCCCGGTGCTCGCGCACGCCTTCCTGACGCGCTTCAACAAGCAGAACGGCCGCGACCTCAGGCTGGCGCAGAGCGCGATCGACGTGCTCAAGGCCTGCGGCTTTCCCGGCAACGTGCGCGAGCTGGAGAACTGCATCTGCCGGACGGCGACGCTTGCCGTCAACGAGACCATCCAGGCGAGCGACTTCGGATGCAAGCAGGGCGAGTGCCTGTCGGCATCGCTCTGGCGCTCGCGCAACGCGTCCGTCGGGGCGGCTGGTCCGTCCGGGCTCGTGAACTTCCCGGACGATCTCGATACCGGAGACGTCGATCTCGATGAGGCGCCGGGTGCCGACGAGGCCGGGCGCGGGGGCGAGGACGGCACCGGCGGATTGCGCGTGACGCGCGAAAGGCTCCTCGATGCGATGGAGCGCACGGGCTGGGTGCAGGCGAAGGCGGCGCGCATGCTGGGCTTGACGCCGCGGCAGATCGGGTACGCCCTCAAGAAGCACGGCATCGAGCTGAAGAAGCTCTGACGGCAGGGCGCGAGGGCTCGCGTCGGCGATGGCGGCGCCTGTGCCGGCGCCCGTTGGCGACCCTGCGCCGTTGTCGCAAGTCGGACAGTCGGTGTTGCGCCTCCGACAATGGTAGACCCGAAATTACTACGCAATAACAATTAGTTGCTCGTTGGCATTCGGATTGCAAACGCCGCCCTGCAGGTCAACGACACGGCGAGGGCGTCATGACAGAGGACTTCGTATCGCTCGACGAATTGCGGTCCGTCACGGCCGACGACATTCCCATCGAGGCGCCCGCGGCGGCAAGCGGCTGCTCGTCCAAGAGCTGCGGATCATCCGCAGGGGCGGGCGATATGCCCGCCGAGATCTGGGAGAAGATCAAGGACCATCCCTGCTACTCGGAGGAGGCGCACCACTATTTCGCGCGCATGCACGTGGCGGTCGCGCCGGCGTGCAACATCCAGTGCAACTACTGCAACCGGAAGTATGACTGCGCCAACGAGAGTCGGCCGGGCGTCGTGTCCGAGAAGCTCACGCCCGACCAGGCGCTGCGCAAGGTCGTCACCGTCGCCAACGAGGTGCCGCAGCTCTCGGTGCTGGGCATCGCCGGCCCGGGCGACGCCTGCTACGACTGGCGCAAGACGAAGGCGACGTTCGAGGCGGTGTCCCGGGCCATCCCCGACGTGAAGCTGTGCATCTCCACGAACGGTCTGGCGCTGCCCGACCACGTGGACGAGCTGGCGGGCATGAACGTCGACCACGTGACCATCACGATCAACATGGTCGATCCCCGGATCGGCACCCGGATCTATCCCTGGATCTTCTACAACCATCGCCGCTACACCGGGCTCGAGGCCTCCCAGATCCTGCACGAGCGGCAGATGCTGGGCCTCGAGATGCTGACGGCCAGGGGCATCCTCACCAAGATCAACTCGGTGATGATCCCGGGCGTCAACGACGAGCATCTCAAGGTGGTCAATGCCGAGGTGAAGAGGCGCGGCGCCTTCCTGCACAACATCATGCCGCTGATCTCGGATCCGGCGCACGGCACCTACTACGGTCTCAATGGCCAGCGGGGGCCGACGCACGCCGAGCTGAAGGCGCTGCAGGACGCGTGCGCGGGCGGCGCCAACCTGATGCGGCATTGCCGCCAGTGCCGGGCCGATGCGGTGGGACTGCTGGGCGAGGACCGCGGCCAGGAGTTCACGCTGAGCCAGATCCCCGATGAGGTGGCCTACGATCCGAGCCAGCGGGACACCTATCGCCAGGTCGTGGCACGGGAGCGGGCGGACCACGTCGACGCCAAGGTGCGCGCCGTGGCCGAGCTGCGGGCTGCGGCCGACGTCCCGATCCTGGTCGCAATCGCGACCAAGGGCGGGGGCCGCGTCAACCAGCACTTCGGGCACGCGCGCGAGTTCCAGGTCTACGAGGCTGGCGCCAAGGGCGTGTCGTTCGTAGGGCATCGCAAGGTCGAGGACGCCTATTGCCAGGGCGGGCTCGGCGAGGACGCGACGCTTGCCAGCACCATCGCCACGCTGTCGGGCATCACGGCCGTGCTGTGCGCCAAGGTCGGGGACTGCCCGAAGGACGAGCTGTCCAGGGCCGGCATCATCGTGAGCGATGCCTACGCCTACGAGTACATCGAGAACGCGATCTCGACCTTCTATCTCGGCGAGATCGCCAAGCCTGAGCCGGAAGCGCTGTCGGCCTGAGCGGCGGCAGCCAACATTCGCCGAAAGAAGGAGCTGACCCATGGCCTACAAGATCATCGCCTCCCAGTGCACGCAGTGCGGCGCCTGCGAGTTCGAGTGCCCGACGGCGGCCATCAAGATGAAGGGCGACACCTACGTGATCGACCCGAACAAGTGCGTGGAGTGCGTGGGGCACTTCGACAAGCCGCAATGCGATGCGGTCTGCCCCGTGCCGAAGACCTGCGTGAAGGCGAAGTAGGGGCTCGAGCAGCCGGATCGACCATGGCGAGCGACGGCGCAGAGGCCGGGGCGGAGGAGGGGGCCGAAGCGCCCTCCGAGGGAGGCCTCGCGGGCTGCGAGCGGGGGCTGGGCGAGGCCGTCGACTGGCTCGGCCGCCCGATCTCCTGCAAGGACTGCCCGCACGAGAGCATGCGCCGGGACGGGCGATGCGATCTGGGACGGGTCTGTGTCAGGGACCGGCGCTCGAAGCGTATCGACAGGTTCTTCGCCGGCAACGTGGCGCTGGCCGGGCGCTATCTGGCACACCCCTACGCCGAGCTGCGCGTGCTCGCGGCCAAGCATGCGAGCGTCTTCCTTCTCCCTGATCTGGTGGCCGACCCGGAGCCGGATGTGCGGGCCATGGTGGCCTACCGCCTGCCGCTCGCGCGCATCGCCCCCCTGATGGCGGATCCGGACCGCAAGGTGCGCCTGGCGGTCGCCCAGCGGGTGGAGGGCAAGGCCCTGGTGAGCCTGCTTCAGGACAGCGACTACGCGGTGCGGGGCGTGGCGGCCAGCCGGCTGCCGGCGGATCTCCTCGTGCTCGCCGTCAACGATCCCGAGCCCGAGGTGCGCCGCATCGTTGCCAGGCGCATCTCGCCGGACAACCTCTTCAAGCTCGGCAGCGATGCCGATCCGCTGGTGCGCATCGAGGTGGCGCAGCGGCTGCCGGCGGCGCAGATGATCATGCTCGTGTCCGATCCCGACCTGCGCGTCCGCTTCATCGCAGCGGAGCGGGGGGACCGGGACGTGCTCGAGGCCCTGGCGCAGGACCGCGACGGGGAGGTGCGGGCCGCAGCGCGCGCACGGCTGGCGCGGCCCGGCGGCGAGATGCAGGGAGGCGGCGATGGGCCTGGGACGTGAGCAGGAGGTCGAGATCTTCAGGCCGCCGGTGTTCAAGCCCGGCGACAAGGTGGTCTCGCTCAAGCACATCCGCAACGACGGCACGGTCCGGGGCCGGGATATCGGCGAGATCATCGTCAAGAAGGGCGACGTGGGATACGTGCGCGACATCGGCACCTTCCTGCAGCAGTTCTTCATCTACGCCGTGGACTGGGTCGAGCGCGGCACGGTCGTCGGCATGCGCGCCAAGGAATTGAAGCGCTGGGAGCAGCCGGCAGAGGCTGCAAAGGAAGAGGCAGGCTGATGAAAGTGATGATCAGGAAGGTGGCGACCGGGTTCACCGTGTACGTGCCGAAGAAGGATCTCGAGGAGCCGGTCGTGGCGTCCGAGAAGCCGGCGCTGTGGGGCGGGTGGGTCGATCTCAGAAACGGGTGGCGTCTGATGCTGCCCGACCTTGCCCCCGACACGCGGCTGCCTATCACGGTCGAGGCGAAGAAGCTCGATCGGGCGGCCTGAACCCACGCATTCCCGAGATCGAGGAGAACCGTCATGCTGTCAGCAGGATCCGAGGCCCCGTCACCGGCCGCACCGGCTCGGGCCATCGATGCCGATCGTCTTGTCGCGCTTGGGCGGGACGTGCGGGCGGGCCGGCTCATCCCCTATCTCGGTCCCGGCATGCTCGCGGCAGGGCCTGGCACGCGGCTGCCGCATACGGCGGAGGCCCTGGCGCTCGAGCTGGCGCAGCGGGTGCCGGTCGGCAAGGCCTTGCGGGGCAATCTGTGGGGCACGGCCCAGTTCATCGAGCAGCGCCGGCACCGCAAGACGCTCGTGCAGATCATGAGCGCCATCTTCGATCAGCCGGCCGAGCCCGGCGCCCTGCAGAGATGGCTCGCGGGGCTGCACATCCCGCTCATCGTCGACACCTGGTACGACGGGGCGCTGGGGCGGGCGTTCCGAGAGGCCGGGCGAAGGGATTTCGTGGAGGTGCAGGGCGTGACGCGCGCGCTGGAGCAGCGCGACGTCTGGGTGAAGGCCTACGACGCGGACGGCGCGATGTGCGACCTGGAGGACGTGGGGCTGGCCGCAACCGTGATCTACGCGCCGCACGGCTCGGGCTTCCCGGCCAAGAACTTTCTCGTGGCCGACAGCGACTATGTCGAGGTGCTGACCGAGATCGACATCCAGACGCCGATCCCCGAGGCGGTGAAGGAGCGGCGGATCGGTCGCGGGCTCTTGTTCCTCGGCTGCCGGTTCGACGACCAGATGCTGCGGACCTACGCGCGCCAGATCGGCAAGCGCTCCGGCGGCGGGCACGTGGCGCTCTGCGAGCATGTCCTTACCCGCATGGAGAGGCGGTTCTTCGCCGAGGAAGGCGTCGAGGTGGTGGAGGCGCCGCTTGCCGAGGCCATCGCGCACGTGGTCAAGGGCTGAGACGCAGCCGAGCGGCCCCGCTTCGAGATTGCCGAGCGATCCGTGCGGCGGCGCGGCGCGCGCGCACGCCATGCGTCCCCGCCGCCGTTCCCGACACCAACCGTGGAAAGGACACGCGCCAGGCGTGCCGCTGCCGCCATGCGGGAGCAGTCGGGGGCGTGTCGGCTTCGTGCAGGGGCGCCTGTCCGGGCGCGACAATGTCGTGTTTCGCACATACCTCTCGGACCTCAAGAAATGCCGATAAATAGCGCGTTTTCAGCATCTTCCGACGTTGGCACGGAGGTTGCGAGAGAAGGGCAGGCAGGTCCATCGGACCGGAGCCGATGGACGAAGTGAAACGCCAGATACAGGGGAATGCACATGGGCTCGTTGCGCCAGATTGCCTTCTACGGGAAGGGTGGCATCGGAAAGTCGACCACCTCGCAGAACACGCTCGCGGCTCTCGTCGAGCTCGGGCAGAAGATCCTGATCGTCGGGTGCGATCCGAAAGCGGATTCGACGCGCCTCATCCTCAATGCGAAAGCACAGGACACGGTGCTGCATCTGGCCGCTGCCGAGGGATCGGTGGAGGATCTCGAGCTCGAGCAGGTGCTGAAGATCGGCTACAAGGGCATCAAGTGTGTCGAGTCCGGCGGGCCTGAGCCGGGCGTGGGATGCGCCGGCCGCGGCGTCATCACGGCCATCAACTTCCTGGAGGAGAACGGCGCCTACGACGACGTCGACTATGTCTCCTACGACGTCCTCGGCGACGTGGTGTGCGGCGGCTTTGCGATGCCGATCCGCGAGAACAAGGCGCAGGAAATCTACATCGTGATGTCCGGCGAGATGATGGCGCTCTATGCCGCCAACAACATCGCCAAGGGCATTCTCAAGTACGCGCATTCCGGCGGCGTGCGGCTCGGCGGCCTGATCTGCAACGAGCGGCAGACGGATCGGGAGCTCGACCTCGCCGAGGCGCTGGCCTCGCGCCTCAACTCCAAGCTCATCCATTTCGTGCCGCGCGACAACATCGTGCAGCACGCCGAGCTGAGGAAGCAGACGGTGCTGCAGTACGCGCCCGACAGCGGCCAGGCGCAGGAATACCGGGCACTCGCCAACAAGATCCACGCCAACTCGGGCAAGGGCACCATCCCGACCCCGATCACGATGGAGGAGCTCGAGGACATGCTGCTGGCCTTCGGCATCATGAAGACGGACGAGCAGGCGCTGGCGGAGCTGGCGGCGAAGGAGGCGGCGAAGGCCGCGGCCGCGTCGGCCTGAAGGCGGATCGGCTGCCCGGAGCGCGCGCCCGGCGCGCGCGGTCCGGGGAGGCCAACCCTCGAGAGGAGAAGACAATGGACGATCTCACGCACGACCCCGCGTTCAACGAGCGCCTCATCGAGGAGGTGCTGCAGGCCTACCCGGAGAAGGCGCAGAAGCGGCGCAAGAAGCACCTCAACGTCGCCAAGGACAAGGGCGAGGACGAGCAGGGCCAGCCGCTGACCGAATGCGACGTCAAGTCGAACATCAAGTCGATCCCCGGCGTGATGACCATCCGCGGCTGCGCCTACGCCGGCTCGAAGGGCGTGGTGTGGGGCCCTGTGAAGGACATGGTGCACATCAGCCACGGGCCCGTCGGCTGCGGGCAATACTCCTGGTCGCAGCGGCGCAACTACTACATCGGCAAGACCGGCATCGACAGCTTCGTCACGATGCAGTTCACCTCCGACTTCCAGGAGCGCGACATCGTGTTCGGCGGCGACAAGAAGCTCGAGAAGATCATCGACGAGATCAACGACCTGTTCCCGCTCAACAACGGCATCACGGTGCAGTCCGAATGCCCGATCGGGCTGATCGGCGACGACATCGAGGCGGTGTCGAAGAAGAAGAACAAGGAGACGGGCAAGACCATCGTGCCGGTGCGGTGCGAGGGCTTCCGCGGCGTGTCGCAGTCGCTCGGCCACCACATCGCCAACGATGCCATCCGCGACTGGGTGTTCTCCAAGACGGAGAGCGACTACGTGGGCGGCCCCTACGACGTGAACGTGATCGGCGACTACAACATCGGCGGCGACGCCTGGTCCTCGCGCATCCTGCTCGAGGAGATGGGCCTCAACGTCGTCGGCAACTGGTCGGGAGACGCCACGCTCGCCGAGATCGAGCGGGCGCCGAAGGCCAAGCTCAACCTCATCCACTGCTACCGGTCGATGAACTACATCTGCCGGCACATGGAGGAGAAGTACGGCATGCCGTGGGAGGAGTACAACTTCTTCGGGCCCAGCCAGATCGCGATGTCGCTGCGCAAGATCGCGGCGCGCTTCGACGACAAGATCAAGGAGGGGGCCGAGCGGGTGATCGCCAAGTACCAGCCCCTGGTCGACGCCATCATCGCCAAATACAGGCCCCGGCTCGAGGCCAAGACGGTGATGCTCTACGTCGGCGGCTTGCGGCCGCGGCACGTGGTCAACGCCTACGAGGACCTCGGCATGGTCATCACGGGCACGGGCTACGAGTTCGGGCACGGCGACGACTACCAGCGCACCGGCCACTACGTGAAGGGCGGCACGCTGATCTACGACGACGTCACCGGCTACGAGCTCGAGAAGTTCATCGAGAAGAAGCGGCCCGATCTCGTCGGCTCCGGCATCAAGGAGAAGTACCCGGTGCAGAAGATGGGCATTCCGTTCCGGCAGATGCATTCGTGGGACTACTCGGGCCCCTATCACGGGTACGACGGCTTTGCCATCTTCGCTCGTGACATGGATCTCGCCATCAACAACCCGGTCTGGGGCCTGTTCGACGCGCCCTGGAAGAAGAAGGCGGCCTAGACCGAGCACGCGACAGCCTGCGGCCGGTGCGCCGGCCGCAACACCCCGAACGAAACCTCCCACAGGCGCGTCCCGTATGGCGGACGGCCAACGCAGGAGCTTTGACCATGCCACAGTCAGCCGAGAAGGTGCTCGATCACCGTCCCTTGTTCCGCGAGCCCGAGTATCGGGAGATGCTGAAGAACAAGAAGGAGAAGTACGAGAACGGCCATCCCGACGCCAAGGTGCAGGAGATCGCCGACTGGACGAAGAGCTGGGAGTACCGCGAGAAGAACCTCGCCCGCGAGGCGCTGTGCGTGAACCCGGCCAAGGCCTGCCAGCCGCTGGGTGCGGTGTTCGCGGCCGCCGGCTTCGAGCGCACGATGAGCTTCGTGCACGGCAGCCAGGGCTGTGTGGCCTACTACCGCTCGCATCTGTCGCGGCATTTCAAGGAGCCGTCGTCGGCGGTGTCCTCGTCCATGACCGAGGACGCAGCCGTGTTCGGCGGCCTCAACAACATGATCGACGGCCTCGCCAACACCAAGGCGCTGTACGATCCGAAGATGATCGCCGTCTCCACGACCTGCATGGCCGAGGTGATCGGGGATGACCTGCACTCCTTCATCGAGCAGGCCAAGGGCAAGGGCTCGGTGCCTAAGGAGTTCGATGTTCCCTTCGCGCATACGCCGGCCTTCGTCGGGAGCCACACCAACGGCTACGACAACATGATCAAAGGCATCGTCGAGCACTTCTGGAAGGGGAAGGAGCGCAAGGCCGGGGAGAAGATCAACATCATCCCCGGCTTCGACGGCTACTGTGTCGGCAACAACCGCGAGCTGAAGCGGATGCTCGACCTGATGGGCGTCGACTACACGCTGCTGTCGGACGCCTCCGACGTCTACGACACGCCGTCGGACGGCGAGTTCCGCATGTACGACGGCGGCACCAGCATCGACGAGGTGAAGGCGGCGCTCGACGCCAAGGCGACGATCTCCCTGCAGGGGGCGTGCACGCCCAAGACGCTCGACTACTGCAAGAGCGTGGGTCAGGAGACCGCGGCCTTCAAGTATCCGCTGGGCGTGGCGGCCACGGACGAGCTGCTGGTGAAGCTCGCAGAGCTCTCCGGCAAGGAGGTTCCCGAGGCCCTCACCAAGGAGCGCGGCCGCCTGGTCGACGCCATCGCCGACAGCCAGTCGTGGCTGCACGGCAAGCGCTATGCCATCTACGGCGACCCGGACTTCGTCTACGCGATGGCGCGGTTCGTTCTCGAGACCGGCGGCGAGCCCGTGCATTGCCTTGCCACCAACGGCAGCAAGGACTGGGAAGGTGAGATGACCGCGCTGTTTGCCTCCTCGCCGTTCGGGCGCGGCTGCAAGGCGTGGGCCGGCAAGGACCTGTGGCACATGCGGTCCCTGATCGCGACCGAGCCCGTGGACCTGCTGATCGGCAACTCCTACGGCAAGTACCTGGAGCGCGATCTCAAGGTGCCGCTGATCCGGCTCACCTTCCCGATCTTCGACCGGCATCACCACCATCGCTTCCCGGTGTGGGGCTACCAGGGCGCGCTGCGCGTGCTGGTGACGCTGCTCGACAAGATCATGGACGTGATGGACGTCGACACGAACGAGCCGGGCGTGACCGACTACTCGTTCGACCTGACGCGGTGACGGATTGCCCCTCTCCCCGCACGCGGGGGGAGGGGAGCCAAAACGGGCGGAAGACAGGAGCGCGAAGCCATGCTGCAGCAGAAGATCGCCGAAGTCTTCAACGAGCCCGGCTGCGAGAAGAACCAGGCCAAGAGCGAGAAGGAGCGCAAGAAGGGGTGCTCCAAGCCGCTCACGCCCGGGGCCGCCGCAGGGGGCTGCGCGTTCGACGGGGCCAAGATCGCGCTGCAGCCGGTGACCGACGTCGCCCATCTCGTGCATGGGCCGCTCGCCTGCGAAGGCAACAGCTGGGACAACCGGGGCGCCGCCTCCTCCGGCGCCGATCTCTGGCGCACCAGCTTCACGACCGATCTGACAGAGCTCGATATCGTGATGGGGCAGGGCGAGAGGAAGCTCTATCGCGCCATCAAGGACATCGTCGCGCGCTACGCGCCGCCGGCCGTGTTCGTCTACCAGACCTGCGTCACCGCGCTCATCGGCGACGACATCGAGGCGGTGTGCAGGCACGCATCGGAAAAGCTCGGCACGCCGGTGGTTCCGGTCAATGCACCAGGCTTTGCGGGATCCAAGAACCTCGGCAACAAGCTGGCCGGGGAGGCGCTGATCGATCACGTGATCGGGACGCGGGAGCCGGATGATGCGGGCCCCACCGACATCAACGTGCTGGGCGAGTTCAACCTCTCCGGCGAGCTCTGGCAGGTGAAGCCGCTGTTCGAGCGGCTTGGTATCCGCATCCGCGCGAGCGTGCCCGGCGATGCGCGCTATCGCGACATCGCTGCCGCCCACACCGCGCGCGCCAACATGATGGTGTGCTCCACCGCGCTCATCAACCTTGCACGCAAGATGGAGGAGCGCTGGGGCATTCCCTATTTCGAGGGCTCGTTCTATGGCATCTCAGATACCTCGGACGCCCTGCGCCAGACCGCGCGTCTGCTGGTTGGGAGAGGTGCGCCGCCAGATCTCATCGAGCGCACGGAGGCCCTCATCGCGCAGGAAGAGGCCATCGCGTGGGCGCGCCTTGCGCCCTACCGAGACCGCCTCGCCGGCAAGCGTGTGCTGCTCAACACCGGTGGCGTGAAGTCGTGGTCGGTCGTCTCCGCGCTGCAGGAGGTCGGCATGGAGATCGTCGGCACGTCCACCAAGAAGTCGACCATCGAGGACAAGGAGCGGATCATCGCCCTGATCAAGGATGCCTCCCACATGTTCGACAGCATGGCGCCGCGCGATCTGTACGCCATGCTGGCCGCAGGAAAAGCCGACATCATGCTCTCGGGCGGGCGCACGCAGTTCATAGCGCTCAAGGCCAGGACCGCGTGGCTCGACATCAACCAGGAGCGGCATCACCCCTACGCGGGCTATGACGGCATGGTGGCGATGGTGCGCCAGATCGACCTCGCGCTGTCGAACCCCGTGTGGGCCGCCGTGCGCGAGCCGGCGCCATGGGACGCAGCCGGCCAGCCGCGCGTCGGCGGCGCGCCGTCGCCGTGGCAGGCCGCGGGCGACGGCGAGGTGGGCGTGGCGCGTACCCGCAAGCGCTTCGCGGCGACGGGCGTCGATGAGATGGGCGAGTGCTGAGGCCGACCATGACTCGCATCACGCACAGCAGCAAGCCGGTATCCGTCAACCCGCTGAAGTCCTCGCAGCCGCTCGGCGCAGCGTTCGCCTATCTCGGCATCGAGAGCTCGGTGCCCCTGTTCCACGGCAGCCAAGGCTGCACCTCGTTCGCCCTCGTCCTGCTCGTGCGGCACTTCAAGGAGACGATCCCGCTGCAGACCACGGCGATGGACGAGGTGCAGACGGTCCTCGGCGGCGCGGAGAACCTGGAGGAGGCGATCCTCAACCTGACGTCGCGTACCAAGGCGAGGTTCATCGGCGTCGCCACCACGGCCCTCGTCGAGACCCGCGGGGAGGACATCGTGGGCGAGGTGGCCGACATTCGCCGGCGCCGCGCGACCGAGCTCGAGGGTACCACCATCGCCGTGGCCCAGACCCCCGATTTCGACGGTGCCATCGAGGAAGGCTGGCAGAAGGCCGTCACGGCCACGCTGGAAGCACTCGCCGGGCCGCGCGGCGGGGAGCCCGTGATCGCCGATCGGGTCAACGTCCTTGCCGCCTCGCACCTCACCGTCGCGGACGTCGAGCTGCTGCGCGACACCATCGCCGCCTTCGGGCTGGAAGCGACGATCCTTCCCGACATCTCGGGCGCGCTCGACGGCACCGTGCCCGATCGCTGGGTGCCTACAACCTACGGCGGCACGCCGCTCGAGGCCGTGCGCGCCATGCCGCGCGCTGCCTGCACCATCGCCATCGGCGAGCACATGCGCGCGCCGGGCCGGCGTCTTGCGGGGCTCGGCGGCATGCCGCTGGTGGTGTTCGACACGCTGACGGGCCTGAAGAGCGTCGACCGGCTGATGAGCCTGCTCGCGGAGGTCTCGGGCCGGCCGGTGCCTGCAGGCATCCGCCGCCGCCGCAACCAGCTGACCGACGCCATGCTCGACGGGCACTTCCATTTCGGCGGCAAGCGCATCGCCATCGCGGCGGAGCCGGATCTGCTGTTCGCGCTGTCCGGGCTCTTCGGGGGCCTCGGCGCCGAGGTGGTGGCCGCTGTCACCACGACCAGCCATTCTCCGATCCTGGAGCGCGTGAGCGCGCCGGCCGTGACCGTGGGCGACCTCGGCGACCTGGAGGGGCTCGCGCGTGGCGCGGGCGTCGATCTGATCGTCACCCATTCGCACGGCCGGCAGGCGGCCGAGCGCCTCGGCGTGCCGCTGATGCGCGTCGGCTTTCCGATCTTCGACCGGCTCGGCAGCCAGCACAGGCGCACGATCCTGTACGAGGGCACGCGCGACCTCATCTTCGAGGTGGCCAACATCTTTCAGGGTGAGCTGCATGCACCGAGCCCCGAGGATCTCAATCCATTCCGGCGGCGCGAGAAGGAGGAGCATCATGACCGTTCGCCACCTGCGGCTCATTGAGGCGCCAGGCGAGGAGGCCTCGAAGGCCGCATCGCTGCGCATCGCCATCGCGACGCAGGACATGAAGGCGCTCAACGCGCACTTTGGCAGCGCGCGCAAGTTCGCGATCTACGACGTGAGCACGGACGCCTCGAGCTTCGTGGAGGCCGTCGCCTTCGACAACGTGTCGGCTGAGACGGGCCAGCACAAGGACGACGGGGACGACCGGATCACGCCCAAGGTCGAGGCGCTCGCCGGCGTCAAGCTGCTGTTCGTGCGGGCCATCGGCGGGCCGGCGGCCGCCAAGGTGGTGCGCGCCGGCATCCACCCCATCAAGATCGCCGATCCGCAGCCCATCGAGAGCGTGATCGGGCGCGTGCAAGGGATGCTCAAGGGCAACCCGCCGCCGTGGCTGCGCAAGGTGCTGGCGGAAGCCGGCATGGCGAAGAAACCAACGTTTGCCGAGGAGAGCCTGTGATGCCTGCACCCGCCCCTGCCCCGCTTGCCGCCGAGCGCTCGCTCAGCGAGGCCTCGCCCTTCATCGCGACGCTGATCCGGCTGATCCGGGCCCAGGACACCTACGGCGTCTGGGAAGGCCGGCCCGATGCGGCGCTGATCGCGCCGTTCATCGTCACCAAGGAGGAGCGCCGGGCGATGCCGCTGATGGCGGACCCGGATCCCGACACGATCCAGCGGCTGGAGCTGTTCTACAACGCGGTGGCGCTGTCGATCGAACGCGTGACGGGCCTCGTCGCGAGCCCGATGATGAAGATCCACCACGAGGGCTTCGGGCGCGTGCTCCTGACCATGGGCAAGCTGGTGGTGCTGTCGAGGCACCTGCGCGACGTGCACCGGTTCGGCTTCGACAGCGTCGAGAAGCTCGCCACCGAGGGCGAGAAGCTGGTGGTGGCGGCGGTCGAGACGATCAATGCCTATCCAGAGGTCGCCAAGGCCTGAGCGGCCAGCAAGGGAGCCCAAGGGGAGCATCGCCTATGTCTGACATCGAGACGCTCAAGGCCGAGATCAAGAAGCTGTCGGCGCGCGCCACGACCGCGAAGATGAACCTGCACGACCTCTCCGAGGAGTTGCCGGTGAACTGGCAGGCCATCATGGCGACCGCGCAGCGGACGCACGATGCCTACGCGGCACTGGAGGCGGCCAGGGCGGACTTGAAGAAGCTCGAGGCCGCAGGATCGTGAGGAGGGGCCAATGACCACCTATGCCAGCCGCGACGGGTCCCCCTGGGTGCCCTCCTACATCACCGCAATCGACGGGAAGACCTTCATCGGCTGCGGCCGCTGCTTCAAGGTGTGCTCGCGCGACGTGATGCATCTCTACGGCCTCAACGAGGAGGGCGAGGTGCTGGGCAAGGTCACGGACGATGACGACGACGATTTCGACGGCGAGCTCAACCGCAAGATCATGGTGCTCGACAACGCCGGAGCGTGCATCGGCTGCGGGGCGTGCGCGCGCGTGTGCCCGAAGAACTGCCAGACCCATGTGAAGGCCACGGATCTCGCGGCCTGATCCTTCGAGGAGACCTGCGCATGCTCGATATCGCTAGCTACCAGTCAGCTGAGGTGGAGCCCGAGGCGCCGGGCGCCGAGGCCGCCGCGGCGGGCGTCTTCGACCGAGGGATCGCCTTCTCGATCCTGGCCAAGGCGCTGAGCGAGCAGGCCGCCCGGGGCGGGAGTCTGGCGGGACGCCTGGGGCTGACGCATGCGGAGCTTTTGGAGTTCGCCGCGTTCTGCGGCTGGACGGGGCTCGAGCGCTGCGAAGGCAAGCGTGGGGACGAGGTCGTGCCGGAGGAGCAGGCGTGGGTGCGGGATCTGCTGCGGCGCCACGCCGAGCCTGGCTCGCGGCTTGCGGCGGCGCTGGCCCCGATCGTGGCACGGCGCGCCATGGAGGCCAACCACCTGTGGGAGGACCTGGGGCTCGATAGCCGCGGGGCGCTGACCCGCCTGATGCAGCGGCACTTCGGGCCGCTGGCGCGGCTCAACACGGACAACATGCGCTGGAAGCGCTTTCTCTACCGGCGGCTGTGCGAGGAGGAGGGCGTGATGCACTGCACCTCGCCCACCTGCAGCATCTGCCCGGATGTCGACGCGTGCTTCGAGGACGGCAGCCTCGAGCGCGCGATCGCGGTTGGCAAACAGGCGCCCCGATAGGAGGCAGGAGCATGCAGCCGGACAGCGAGAGCGCAGCGGCAGCGGGCATGCCCGAGGGCATGAGCTGCCTCAAGGAGAAGCTCAACGGGCTGGGGCTGCGGCCGACGACGCAACGGCTCGTGCTCGGCACGCTGCTGTTCTCGGGCGGCGATCGCCACGTGACGGCGTCGATGCTCTTTGCGCAGGCAAGCCAGGCCGGGCACCACTTCGCCCTTGCGACCATCTACAACGTGCTCAACTGCTTCGTGCAGCACGGGCTGCTGCGACAGGTGGCGGTCGAAGGCGGCGAGGCCTTCTTCGATACCAACGTCTCCAACCACAATCATTTCTACGTCGAGCATGAGCGGCGCATGCTCGACATCCCGGATGGCGCCTTGCGCGTCGAGGGATTGCCGCCACCGCCCGAGGGCATGGTGGTGAGCCACGTCGATGTCGTGGTGCGGCTGGTGCCGAAGCACGGCTGAGCCGGGGCGCGGCCGCGCTCGGCCCGTGCCCCCGGCATCGGGCCCCCTTTGCGTGCGCATCACACAGCGAGGCAGCGCATCCTGGCGAGCGGCCGGGCGGGTGTCGACGACCTCGCGCGAGGCGTGTCGGGAAGCCGACGATGTCTGTCACCCGACAAACGGGATCGATCCGATTTATCGCGTCAGAACGGGCATTTGCTGCGCTGGCACAGTCTTTGCTGATTGCCGCTTATCCGCAATTTCCAGCGATGGAGTGTCACTGATGGTCGCGCTCACCGACAACGCCGTCACAGCCGTCAAGAAGGCGATCGCCAAGTCGGGCAAGGACGGATCCGGGTTCCGCGTGATGATCGAGAACGGCGGCTGCGCCGGGTTCAAATACAAGATCGGGCTCGATGCAGCCCCGCGCGACGGCGACGCGGTGGTCGATGCCAACGGCGTGCGTGTCTTCGTCGATCCGCAGTCGGCGCCCATGCTCGAGGGCGTGACGATCGACTTCGTGGAGGAGATGGGCCGGGCCGGGTTCTCCTTCCAGAACCCCAACGCGCAGAAAAAGTGCAACTGCGGCAAGTCGTTCTGCTGAAGGGGGCGGGCATGTGGGACTACACCGACAAGGTCAAGGAACATTTCTTCAATCCGCGCAACGCGGGGCTGCTGGCGGACGCCAACGCCGTCGGCGAGGTGGGCGCCATCTCCTGCGGTGACGCGCTGAAGCTGATGCTGAAGGTCGATCCGGCGACGGAGCGGATCGAGGACGCCAAGTTCCAGACCTTCGGCTGCGGCTCGGCGATCGCGTCGTCCTCGGCGCTGACCGAGCTGGTCAAGGGCAAGACGCTGGACGAGGCCCTGAAGCTCACCAACGCGGACATCGCCGAGTTCCTCGGCGGGCTGCCGCCCGAGAAGATGCACTGCTCGGTGATGGGCTACGAGGCCCTGCAGGCGGCCGTTGCCAACTTCCGCGGCGAGGAGTGGAGCGACGACCACGAGGAGGGTGCGCTGATCTGCAAGTGCTTCGGCGTCGACGAGCACATGCTGGAAACGGCCATCCGCGTGAACAAGCTCACCACGCTGGAGATGGTGACGTTCTACACGAAGGCAGGCGGCAGCTGCGCGACCTGCGTGGAGGGCATCGAGACCGTATTGGCGCGAACCAACGCGGCGATGGCCGAGGATGGGCTGATCGCCCGGGAGCAGGCGTTCGTCGCCGGCAAGGGCGAGGCAGGCGGCGTGAAGCGCAAGCCGCAACTGAAGCCGGCCGTGGAGCTGTCGGACGACTTCGTGCCGCTCGAGGTGTTCAACGACGAGATGCGCAGCGCTCCGCCGAAGCTCACCATGGTGCAGAAGGTGAAGCTCGTCGAGGAGGCGATCGGGGAGATGCGGCCGACGCTGAAGCGGGATGGCGGCGACTGCGAGCTCGTCGACATCGACGGCGACCGGGTGCTGGTGAAGCTGACCGGCGCATGCACGAACTGCCAGCTCTCCTCGCTCACGGTCTCGGGCATCCAGGAGAGGCTCAATGCCAAGACCAGGCTGCCGTTGAAGGTGGTGCCGGTCGCGGCCTGACGCGTCACGAGCAGAGCCGCGCCAGGCGGCAAATCCCAGTTCATCATGCGAGGTCACAGCGCAATGTCTCCCGCCATGGCATCCCCGCCGCAAGCCGTCCGCCCCGTCTATCTCGACAACAACGCCACGACGCGCGTCGATCCGGCCGTGGTGGAGGCGATGCTGCCGTACTTCACGGAGCAGTTCGGAAACCCGTCCTCGATGCACGCATTCGGCGCCAAGGTCGGGGGCGCGATCAAGGAGGCGCGGGGGCGGCTGCAGAAGCTGCTCGGTGCACAGCACGATCACGAGATCGTCTTCACCTCGGGCGGGACCGAGAGCAACAATTCGGCGCTGCTGTCGGCGCTGGAGGCCATGCCCGACCGGAACGAGATCGTCACCAGCGCGGTGGAGCATCCGGCCATCCTGTCGGTGTGCGAGCATCTGGCCAAGGCGCGGGGCGTGAAGCTCCACGTGATCGGCGTCGACAAGGCGGGCCGGCTCGATCTGGAGGCGTACCGCAAGGCGCTGTCCGACCGGGTCGCGATCGTCTCCTTGATGTGGGCAAACAACGAGACGGGCACCATCAATCCGATCCCAGAGCTTGCCGAGATGGCCAAGGAGGCCGGCGCGCTGTTCCACACGGACGCGGTGCAGGCGGTGGGCAAGATCCCGCTCGAGATCCAGTCGACCGCAGTCGACATGCTGTCGCTCTCGGGCCACAAGTTCCACGGGCCGAAGGGCATCGGGGCGCTCTACGTCAGGCGCGGTGTGCGATTCAAGCCGCTGCTCAAGGGCGGGCACCAGGAGCGCGGGCGGCGGGCAGGGACCGAGAACACGCCCGGCATCATCGGCCTCGGCAAGGCCGCCGAGATCGCGCAGCAGCGGCTCGCAGGCGATGCCCCGCGCGTGGCGCGGCTGCGCGACCGGCTGGAGAAGGGGCTGCTGCAGCGGATCGGCAACGCCTTCGTCAAGGGCGATGCCACGAGCCGGCTGCCGAACACGGCCAACGTCGCCTTCGAGTTCATCGAGGGCGAGGCGATCCTGCTGCTGCTGAACCGGGAGGGCATCGCCGCGTCCTCGGGCTCGGCCTGCACGTCGGGCTCGCTGGAGCCCTCGCACGTGATGCGGGCGATGCATATTCCCTATACCGCAGCGCACGGGGCGATCCGGTTCTCGTTCAGCCACGAGAACACGGACGAGGACGTGGAGCACGTGCTCAGCGTGATGCCCGGCATCATCGAGAAGCTGCGCGAGCTGTCGCCGTTCTGGAGCCAGCAGGCGGCTGCCGGCACCGCCACCTTCAACCCCACGTACGCCTGAGGTGAGCACCATGTCGAAGAGGCCGCCGTTTCTCGTCATCAACGACACCACGCTGCGCGACGGCGAGCAGGCGCCGGGCGTCGCCTTCTCACTCGAGGAGAAGATTGCGATCGCCAGCGCGCTGTCGGAGGCGGGCGTGCCCGAGATCGAGGCCGGCACGCCGGCGATGGGGGCCGAGGAGGTGGAGGCGATCCGGGCCCTGGTCGGCGCCAGGCTCAAGGCCAGGGCCATCGCCTGGTGCCGCATGCGGCGCGACGACGTGGATGCGGCGCGGCGCACGAGGGTCGGGATGGTGAACGTGTCGGTGCCGGTGTCGGACGTCCAGCTCGGGGCGAAATTCAGGGCGGACCGCGCCTGGGCGCTCGGAGCGATCGCGGACGTGGTGCCCTATGCGCGCGATGCCGGGCTCGAGGTGGCCGTGGGGGGCGAGGATGGCTCGCGGGCCGATCCGGATTTCCTGTGCAGGGTCGTGGAGACGGCGCAAGCCGCCGGCGCGCGCCGGTTCCGCATCGCCGATACGCTCGGCATCCTCGACCCGTTCGCGACGCACGCCCTGGTCAGCCGGCTGCGGTCGGTGAGCGATATCGAGCTCGAGATGCACGCGCACGACGATCTGGGCCTTGCCACCGCCAATACCTTGGCGGCGGCGAGGGCCGGTGCGACGCACGCGAGCGTAACGGTGGTGGGTCTCGGGGAGCGGGCCGGAAACGCGCCGCTCGAGGAGGTGGTTGTGGCAGCCGGCTCGCTCTATGGGATGGAGACGGGAGTGGATGCCAAGCGCCTCGGCGCAGTTGCCCGCATCGTCGCGGAGGCCTCCGGCCGCAGCATCCCGGAGGCGAAGGCGATCGTGGGCGGAGCCGTGTTCCGGCACGAGAGCGGCATTCATGTCGACGGGCTGATGAAAGACACGCGCGCCTATCAGGCGCTCGATCCCGGCGCGCTCGGGCGCGAGCACGAGATCGTGCTCGGCAAGCATTCCGGCCTGGCGATCGTGCGCGCGGCGCTGGCCTCGTGCGGCATGCCGGACGACGCGGAGGAGGCCCGGCGCCTGCTCGGCTGCATCAAGCGCTATGCGAGCGAGAGGAAGCGCTGCATTCCGCTCTCGGAGCTGCCGCGGTTCCTGGTCAGGTTCAGCCCGGAGCTTGCGGCATGATCATCTCCGGCAGAAGACCCGGACGGGCCGTGGCGGTGCACGCGGAGGCTCCTGCGGGGGGCGCCGACGCTGGCGGCCCCGGGGTCTGGGAGCTGATCAAGGGCGATGTCGCCTGCGTGCGGGAGAGGGATCCGGCGGCGCGCAGCAGCCTCGAGACGGTGCTCACCTATCCGGGCGTGCACGCGGTGGTGCTGCATCGCATCGCGAACCGATGGTGGCGCGCTGGGTTCCGCTTCGGCGCGCGGCTCCTGTCGTGGCTCGCGCGCCTCGTCAGCAACGTCGACATCCATCCCGCCGCCAGCATCGGCGCGCGCTTCTTCATCGACCACGGCGCGTGCGTCGTGATCGGCGAGACGGCGGTGGTCGGCGACGGCGTGACGCTCTATCACGGCGTCACGCTCGGCGGCACCAGCTGGTCTCCCGGCCGCCGGCATCCGCGCCTGGAGGACGGCGTGCTGGTGGGGGCGGGCGCGAAGATCCTGGGGCCGATCACGGTCGGCGCCAGGGCGCGCGTCGGAGCCAACTCGGTCGTCATCGAGGACGTGCCCCCGGGATTGACGGTGGTCGGCATTCCCGGCCGCATCGTGCGGGACGCGGCGGATCGGCGGACGCTGGCGGACGGGCGCATCGACCTCTCGCACCACCAGATGCCGGACCCGGTGGGCGATGCCATCCGGACCCTGCTCGACCGCATCGAGTTCCTCGAAGCCCGTGTCTCGCACATGCGCCAGGCCATGCCCGGCGCGAGATCCGCCGCCCCCACCAATGCATCGCACGAGGAGGTTCGTCATGGATGAGGAGCATTCGAGCTGCGGGGCCGCGCCCGTTATTCCATTGGCGGCAGAGAGCGACGCGCTGGCCAAGCTCAAGAGCTATGCCTCGGCGGAGGAGTTCTTTGCCGGGCTCGGGCTCGGCTACGAGCCGCGGGTGCTGCAGGTCGCCAGACTGCATATCCTGAAGCGGATGGGGGAGTACCTGGCGGGCGACGACCTCGAAGGCCTGCCCAACCGGGTGGTCATCGCGCGCTGCCGCGGCATGCTCGAGCGCGCCTACCAGGATTTCGTGCAGTCGAGCCCCCTCAAGGAGCGCGTGTTCAAGGTGCTCAAGACGGCGGTCGCGCCGGACCCGGGCGGGTTCGTGCCGCTCGACGAGCTTCACTAGGCGGCAAAAGGTTACAAGAGATGGCGTCCGGCCGGCGGGTGCGTCGGCCGGCCGGCGGGGATCGCGTGAAGGCGTTTGCGTGAGCTGTTTCCAGGTGATAGGCAAGGGGTGAGAGCCGGCGGCAGAACCGGCCTTGCGAGGAGCCGCTACTAGGGAGGAGCTTCACATGTGCGTCGCCGCACGTCTCAGTCTGTCCATTTTTGCGCTATCGGGCGTCCTTGCCGTCGCCACACCCGCCGCTGCACAGGACGTGCGCCTGCCGGCGACGCTAACCATGACGGCCTACGATACCGGGTCCTCGGGCTTCAACATCGCGGTCGCCATCGGCAAGGCGCTCAAGGACAAGTACGGCTCCGACACGCGCGTGCTGCCGGCCGGTAACGATGTGGCCCGGCTGGCGCCGCTCAAGGCCGGCCGGGCCCAGGCCTCGGCCATGGGCATCGGCACCTACTTCGCGCAGGAAGGGGTGTTCGAGTTCGGCGTCAAGGAATGGGGGCCGCAGAAGGTCCGCCTGATCCTCTCCGTCACCGACTGCAACGCGGTCACGCTGGGCGTCGCCGCCGATACCGGGGTGAAGCAGGTCAAGGATCTCAAGGGCAAGCGCATCGGCATGGTGGTCGGCTCGCCGGCCCTCAATCAGAATGCGCTCGGCGTGCTGGCATTCGGGGACCTGACGGCCAAGGATGTGAAGCTGGTCGAGTTCTCGAGCTACGGCGCCATGTGGAAGGGCGTGGTCAACAACGAGGTGGACGCGGCCATCGCCTCCACCATCTCGGGGCAGACCAAGGAGGTCGAGACCTCTCCGCGCGGCATCACGTACCCGCCGACGCCGGCCTCCGACACCCAGGGCTGGGCGCGCGTGAAGAAGATCAGCCCCTACTACTACCCCCACAAGACCACGTGCGGCGCGGGTATCACGGCTGCCAATCCCGTCGAACTGCCGGCCTATCCCTATCCGATCATCATGGTCTATGCCTCGCAGCCGGCCGACCTCGCCTACAGCCTCGCCAAGGGCCTGATCGATCAGTATGCCGCCTACAAGGACGCCGCGCCCGGCGCCGCAGGGCTCGAGGTGTCGCGGCAGAACCTGACGTGGGTGCTGCCCTACCACGAGGGGACCGTGAAGGCCCTCAAGGAGGCCGGCGTCTGGAAGCCCCAGCACGACGCCCACAACGCCGCGCTCCTCAAGAGGCAGGACACGCTCGGGGAAGCCTGGGACGCCTATGTCAAGGGCACCCCGCCCGACGACAAGGACGCCTTCCACAAGGGCTGGCTGGCAGCGCGCAAGGCCGCGCTTGGCAAGGCGGGCTTCGATCCGGTGTTCGAGTAGCCCGCGTTCCAGGAGACCGCCTTGCCCGCCGCCCAGAGTGCCGCCGGGACACCGGCTGCAGCGCCTGTCGTCATCGATGATCCGCACGCGACCTCGGGCCCGATGGAGGCCGAGGTCACGCGCGTGCGGACGCTGAAAGGCTTCTGGCGGTTGATGCTCGTGCTGGCCACGGCGGCCACGGTCCTGCTGTGCATCAACCAGCAGTTTACGCTGCGATTCTTCGTCGGGTATACACAACTCAACACGGAGTATTTCTATCTTCTCATTCTCCTGATGCTGCCGTTCACGTTTCTGATCTTTCCGGCCGGCGCGCGGGCGCGGCTGGACGGCATTCCCTGGTACGACGCCGGACTGTTCCTGATCACGATCGCAGCCTCCGCGTTCCTGATGGCGAACATCCGCAAGGCAGCCGAGCTCGGCTGGGAGTTCAACGGCGCCCCGACCTCCGTGATCGTCGCGGGCGTCGTCATGTGGGCGCTGTTGATGGAGGCCCTGCGGCGCACGGGCGGGTGGAGCCTGCTGCTGTCCGTGTTTCCGTTCACGGTCTATCCGCTGTTTGCCGAGGCCGGCTGGCTCGGGCCGTTGCGCGGCAGCCAGTCGAGCCTCGAGCAGGCGACCGCCTACCACGTGCTGTCCAGCGAGAGCCTGCTCGGCATTCCGATCCAGGCGTTTGCCGACACGGTGATCGGCTTTCTGGTGTTCGGCACCGCACTGATGATGACGGGGGCCGGCAAGTTCTTCATCAATCTCGCCTTCGCCATCTGCGGCACCTTCCGGGGCGGGGCAGCCAAGGTCGGCATCTTCGCCAGCGGCCTGCTCGGTATGATGTCGGGCAGCGTCGTGTCCAACGTGCTCACGGCGGGCACGATGACCATTCCCACCATGAAGCGCACGGGCTTCCGCGCCTCCTACGCCGGCGCCATCGAGGCCTGCGCCTCGACGGGGGCGGTGCTGGCGCCCCCGGTCATGGGGGCCACGGCCTTCGTGATCGCGCAGTTCCTCAACATCAGCTACGCCGAGGTGGCGCTGGCCGCCACGATCCCGGCTGCTCTGTTCTACCTGGCGCTGTTCATGCAGGTGGACGCCTATGCCGCCCGCCACGGCCTCAAGGGACTGCCGCGCGCCGAGCTGCCCAGCGTCTGGACCACGATCAAGGAGGGCTGGTACTACGTCCTGGTGGTGGCGCTCCTGATCGTGATGCTGCTTCACTTCAAGCGCGAGAGCCATGCGCCGTTCTTTGCCACGGCGCTGCTCCTGGTGCTGAACCAGCTGTTCTCCAAGGACAAGCGCTGGACGCCGAAGACCGTGGTGCAGTTCCTGGAGGTCAATGGCCGCACCTTCGTCGAGCTGGTCGGCATCCTCGCCGGGTGCGGGCTGCTGATCGGGGCGTTCTCCATGACCGGCGTGGTGTCGAGCCTGGCCAACGACCTGCTGCAGATCGCGGGGAGCAACGTCTTCCTGCTGCTTGTCATGTGCGCGGTGACGAGCCTCGTTCTGGGGCTCGGGCTCACGACCACGGCCTGCTACATCTTCCTCGCCGTCCTCGTGGCCCCTGCACTGGAGAAGCTCGGCCTCAACAAGATGGCCGTGCACATGTTCATCTTCTACTGGGGCATGCTCTCGGCGATCACGCCGCCCGTGGCGATTGCGTCCTTCGCGGCGGCTGGGATCGCGGGCGCGCCGGCCATGAAAACAGGATGGGAGAGCATGTGGGTCGGCTCGATCATCTATTTCATCCCGTTCTTCTTCGTGCTCAATCCGGCGCTGGTGCTGCAGGGGCCGAGCCCCTATCTCGCGGCGGCGGGGCTGACCCTCCTGATCGCCGTCGGCACGCTGTTCATCTGCGGCGGCATCCAGGGCTATCAGGTCTTCGTCGGAAACCTTGCCAAGGCCGGCCCGCTGGAGTGGCCCATCCGCGTGCTGCTCGTCATCGGCGGCTTCGTGCTTGCGACGCCGGGCGGAGGCGTCGTTCCGCTCTCGGAGGCGCAGATCGTGATGCTGGCCGCGGCCATTCTGATCCCGACCCTGGCCGTGGCGTTGGTGCTGGTGAAGCGGCGCGATGGGGCGCTGCCAGATCTGGATCGCCGGCCGTCCTGAGCGTGCGGCCGGCCGCCGGGGCGCACGACAATGTCGGGTTCGCGACAGGTCGGCAGCGCACCAGGGCCATGCAGGTTCCTGACCGATATCGGATCGGCGTCGGAAGACCCTTATAAATCCTAGACATCTTGATGGTCGCGGCAGTTGGCACGAGGCTTGCCATTCCCAGGGCGAGCCCCGCCCGCGGGGCTCGGCGCATGCCCCGAGGAGAGCCACCATGCACATCGTCGTCTGCATGAAGCAGGTGCCGGATTCCGGCCAGATCCGCGTGCATCCCGTGACCAACACGATCATGCGGCAGGGCGTGCCCACCATCATCAACCCCTACGACCTGTTCGCGCTCGAGCAGGCGCTGCAACTCAGAGACCAGCTCGGCGGCAGCATCACCATGCTGACCATGGGGCCGCCCATGGCGGAGGACAGCCTGCGTAAGGCGATGGCGTTCGGCGCCGATCGGGCGGTGCTGCTGACGGACCGGTACTTCGCGGGCTCCGATACGCTTGCCACCTCCTTCGCGCTGGCGACCGCGATCGGCAAGATCGGCGCGCGCTGGGGGACGCCCGATCTCGTGTTCACGGGCAAGCAGACCATCGACGGCGACACGGCGCAGGTGGGCCCGGGCATCGCCAAGCGGCTCGATCTCCACCAGCTCACGTACGTGGCGCGGATCGCCGACATTGACCTGGCGGCGCGGCGGATCACGGTCGAGCGACGCGCCGAGGGCGGCGTGCAGGTGCTGGCGACGCGGCTCCCCTGTCTCATCACGATGCTCGAGGGCAGCAACAGCATCCGTCGCGGCAGCATGGCGGACAGCATGCGGGCGGCGCGCGCCGAGGTGGTGAAATGGACCGCGGCGGACGCCGGCATCGAGGATCTGACGAAGTGCGGCCTGCGCGGCTCGCCCACCGTGGTCAAGCGCGTGTTCGCGCCGAGCCCGCGCGAGGAGAAGGCCCAGCTCATCGATACCACGGGCCTTGGCACCGACCAGGTGGCGCAGGCGCTGATGGCCGGGATCCTCGCGCGCATTCCGGCGATCGAGGGCGATCTGCAGCGGGCTGCCGCGAGCTACTAGGCGCGACGTGAACGGAGGTGGACGCCATGTCGAATGAAGCCAAACCTGCCCCCGCCGCCGGAGGCCGCGCGGGCATGAAGAAGGAGCTGTCCGAGCACTTCAAGGCCTACAAGCATGTCTGGGTGTTCGTCGAGCTGGAGGGGCGCGAGGTGCACCCCGTGTCGTGGGAGCTGATCGGGGCCGGCCGCAAGCTCGCCGACACGCTCGGCGTCGACCTGGCGGCGGTGGTGATGGCGGCGCCCGGGGAGGCGGGGCGGCATGCCGTGGCGGAGAGCTTCGCGTACGGCGCGGATCTCGCCTATCTCGTGGAGGATCCGGTCCTCGCGCACTATCGCAACGATCCCTATGCGAAGGTGTTCACGCAGCTGGTCAACACCTACAAGCCAGAGATCCTGCTGCTCGGGGCGACGACGCTCGGTCGGGATCTCGCGGGCTCGGTCGCCACGACGCTGCTGACGGGCCTCACGGCCGATAGCACCGAGCTCGCGGTGGATGCGGACGGCTCCCTCGCCGCGACGCGCCCGACCTTCGGCGGCTCGCTGCTGTGCACGATCTACACGCTCAACTTCCGTCCGCAGATGGCAACGGTTCGCCCGCGCGTGATGCCGATGCCCGAGCGCCGGGAGGGAAGGGTCGGGCGCGTGATCGAGGTGAAGGCGGACCTCGTCGAGGAGGACATCGTCACCAAGGTGCTGTCGTTCATCCCGGACCGCAGCTCGAGCAAGGCCAACCTCACCTACGCCGACATCGTCGTCGCCGGCGGCCTCGGCCTGCAGAGCCCGGAGAATTTCCAGCACGTGAAGACGCTGGCCAAGGTCTTGTGCGGCGAGTACGGCGGCTCGCGCCCGCTGGTGCAGAAGGGCTGGATCGAGGCCGATCGGCAGATCGGCCAGACCGGCAAGACGATCCGGCCGAAGCTGTACATCGCCGCCGGGATCTCGGGCGCCATCCAGCATCGGGTCGGCGTCGAGGGGGCCGACCTGATCGTCGCCATCAACACGGACAGGAACGCGCAGATCTTCGATTTCGCGCACCTGGGCGTGGTGGGCGATGCGACGCGCATCCTGCCGGCGCTGAGCGAGGCGTTCCGGGCGCGCTTTGCCGTCAACCGCCTTGCGAGCTAGAGGGAGGCTGCCATGATCGAGGAGACTTTCGATGCGATCGTCGTCGGTGCGGGACCGGCCGGCAACGCCTGCGCCCACACGATGGCGAGCCGGGGCCTGAAGGTGCTGCAGCTGGAGCGGGGCGAGTATCCCGGCTCCAAGAACGTGCAGGGCGCCATCCTCTATGCGGATGCGCTCGAGAAGGTGATCCCGGATTTCCGCGAGGACGCCCCGCTCGAGCGGCACGTGATCGAGCAGCGCCTGTGGATGATGAACGACCGCTCGGTGTCGGGCATGCAGTACCGCTCCGACGACTTCAACGAGGAGCTGCCCAACCGCTACACGATCATCCGGGCGCAGTTCGACAAGTGGTTCTCACGGCGCGTGCAGGCGGCCGGTGCGCTGGTCATCTGCGAGACGACGGTGACCGAGCTCGTGCGCAACTCGCAGACGGGCCGCGTGATCGGCGTCAGGACGGACCGCGCGGGCGGCTTCATCAAGGCCAACGTGGTCGTGCTGGCGGAAGGGGTGAACGGACTGATCGGCGAGCGGGCGGGCCTGCGCGAGCGGCACAAGCCAAATCACCTGGCGCTGGCCGTCAAGGAGATGCACTTCCTGCCGCGCGACACGCTCGAGGCGCGCTTCAACCTGCAGGGAGACGAGGGGGTGGTGATCGAGGCGGCCGGCACCATCACCAAGGGCATGACGGGCACGGCCTTCATCTACACCAACAAGGAGAGCCTGTCGGTCGGCATCGGCTGCCTGATCTCCGACTTCGAGGAGACCGGCGAGACGCCCTACGGCCTGCTCGAGAGCTTCCGCAAGCATCCGGCCGTGGCGCCGCTGCTGGCGGACTCGGACGTCAAGGAATATGCCGCGCACATGATCCCGGAAGGGGGCTACAACGCGATCCCGCAGCTCTACGGCGACGGCTGGGTGGTGGTGGGGGATGCGGGCCAGTTCGTCAATGCGGTGCACCGCGAAGGGTCGAACCTGGCGATGACGACGGGGCGGATCGCGGGCGAGGTGATCCATCAGATCAAGGCGCGGCGGGACCCGCTCAACGCCGAGAACCTGGCGCTTTACGCCCAGAAGCTCGAGAAGAGTTTCGTGATGAAGGACCTCAAGAAGTACCGGAACCTGCCCAAGGCGCTGCACAACAAGCACCTGTTCACGACATATCCGAACCTGATCAGCCAGGCGCTGCAGACCTGGTTCCGGGTGGACGGGGTGGAGAAGACGGCGAAGGAGAACGAGATCGTGAAGTCGTTCTTCCGGACCCGGAAGCTCACCGGCCTCGCGAGCGACGTATGGAGCCTCGCGCGCGGCTGGCGGTGAGGTGACCCGAGGGTGACGCAGTCCCAGCAGAGGAGCAACGGCGCATGGCATTGGACAGCATAGGCCCCGAGGTGCGGGTCGAGGATCGGCTTTTCCAGAACCGCTACCTGGTCGACGTGGGTCGGCCCCACATCAAGGTGCGGGCACACACGCAGCCCTCAAAGGAGCTGCTGGCGCTGACGCGGATCTGCCCCGCCAAGTGCTACGCAATGAACGACAGCGGCCAGGTCGAGGTGACGCCGGACGGCTGCATGGAATGCGGCACCTGCCGGGTGCTGGCGGAGGCACAGGGGGACATCGAGTGGTCCTATCCGCGCGGGGGCTACGGCGTGCTGTTCAAGTTCGGATGACGATGCAAAGGCTGCTCGCCTGGACATGGCGGGGGGCGGCGGGAGCAGCCGTGTCGTGGCCGCACCTTGCCATGGGGGCCAGGACCCTCCTGCGTCGCGCGGCGGAGATGCGTGCGGGCGCCCGTGCGGTCGATGCGCATGAGATCGCCATCGTCGCGGTGGCCCTGTGAGCGATCCCGCCACGCCGGGGCGATACAACCCGACAACGTGGGCGGGAGGCACCGAGCATGACCTGGACGTGACGGCGAGCCCTGCCCCGTCGAGGCGTCCCCCTGCGACGGACGCGGACCGGCATTTGACGACAGGTGCGTGACAGATCAGGCGGCCAACCTGGGTGGAGACACCCCAGACCACCAATGGCGGAGCGCAGACAGCCGGCAGTCGAGGAGCGTCCCGTCGCCACCGGTGAAGTCGAGCCAGTGGTGAACGAGGCCGCGCCGTACGCCGGTAAGGACCGTGCGGCCGTGCTCCACGGCGAAGGCGAACTCGTCGCGAAAGCCGCGTCCGGCGGCCTCCTGCTTGCTGAACTTGGAGATGAAGAGAAGATCGCAGGGCCGCTCGGCCATCGCACGAAGCATCACCGCGGCGGCCGCGAGCGCGCCCGGATCGAGCTTGCAGGAGCGGGCGCCCGGTCCCAGGTCCTGGCCTATGGGCAGCACCATGCCGGTCCGCACGTCGCGCAGGCACATGGGCGCACTGGGCCCGCACGACCCCTCCGCCGGAGGCATCTGAACGAGACCGGCGATGTCGGTCCCGGCCTCCAAGAGCTCACGGGCGAAAGCCGAGAGCAGCGCATCCACCGAGTCGCCATCGTCGTAGACGACAGCGGCGAGGCGGTTTGGCGACATATGACCCTGATCCATGCCCTGCCTCTGTCGCGTAGGTGACATTGTCGGCCACTCTTGAGCCCCGAGGTGCGCAACGCAAGGGGTGGACCAACCCGCTTGGCAATGCTCGACCTTGGACGATCCTTCTGACTGCACCGGCGGAGCGGCCGCGACCGATCTGCAACAGGGGCTTCTGAAAACGTGGGGCTCAGTCTACGCGGGCGCGTGGAGAATTTTCCAGCATTTCAGATGCCTATTTGTGCGTGCGGGTGCGGGGGCTGACCGTCGCCGACGTGCGCAGGCGTTGCGGCAATCGTGTCGCGTTGCTATCGAGGGCGCGGCGTTAAAATATTCGCAACTGATTTGGCTCCACCTTGCCGGCGGCGTAGGGTTGGGCCAGGGTTGTCGACCAAGGTGCAACTGTTTATTGTTACAACTGTTGTGTATAAATCTGTGGATTAAGTCGTGTTGGTTTAGTCAGTGTCTGTGCCATGGGGGTTGCCGCGAACTAGACTTCTCTCGATGTAGCGAAGGATTGCGGCTGCGACCTACGGTCTCGTGTTGGCATTCGAAAGCTGCTGAGCGTGGCCGAGCTCACCGCAACGGGTTCGATGCGTCTAGGGGATGGGCCAACGACGATGCGTGTCTTGCGCGTGCTGGGGCGCGGAGGGGACGCAAGCGATGTCTGCGGCATCTATCTGTGTGTCTGTTGCGAGCCTGCCCTGAGCCGAGTTTACAGAGACGGTCACGAGTTCTGGATTCTGGTGCTTCGGCGAGACCTACCGTAGGATCGCGGGCGCGAGCGGGGAGCTTAGCGTTATGAGTCAGAAGTTATCTTGTTTCATTATCACCCAGAATGAGCGCGACAGGATCGGCGATGCGCTCCGATCGTTGGCACCCGTTGCCGACGAGATCATCGTCGTCGACTCGGGCAGCACGGATGACACCGTCGAGATCGCGCGGAGGTTCGGCGCCAAGGTCGTGTTCAATCCCTGGCAGGGCTTCGGCGCGCAGAAGAAATTTGCGGAAGGCCTTTGCCGGAACCGCTGGGTGCTCAACATCGATGCCGACGAGCGGGTGACGCCGGAGCTGATCGAGGAGATCCGCGGCGTGCTCGCATCGGAGCCCTCCGAGAGCGCCTACTTTGTCGCGGTCAACATCGTCTATCCGGGCAAGTCGAAGCCGCGTCCCCTGGCACGCGACCACTACGCGATCCGTCTCTACGACAAGACCTGCGCCTCGTTCTCGAGCTCGCCGATGCACGACACGGTGAAGGTGCAGCAGGGGAAGGTGGGCTACTTGAAGTCGGAGATGCACCACCATCCTTTTCAGTCGTTCGCTGAGCTCAACGCGAAGATCAAGCGCCGCGCGCGCTACCTCTCGACATTGCGCCGGCGCAGCATGGCCTCCCCGATGATCTGGGTGAGGCTGCTGGTCGAGTTCCCGATGTCGTTCTTCCGCTACTATCTCGTGCGGACGCATTTCCTGGGCGGATGGTCCGGTCTCCGGTACGCCGTCTACAATTCCAAGTTCAGGTGGCTTCGGATCTGGTACATGATCAGCGATGGGCAGGTGCTCGAACGCGAGGGCGGCTTTCCCCGGTTAGCCCACGGGTGAGCGGAAGCAACCTTGCGATGCTGAGGCCTGTTGCGCCTTTGCGAGTTCTCGTCGTTCTGCCGCGCAACATGTATTTCGGCGAGGCCGGGGCCACCTCGATCGATCTCACCGTGCGTGACCTGATCGAGCATCGTCCGGCCGGCGTCGGGTGCACCGTCGCTGTGGCGCACGGCGGGGAGTGCTTTCCGAACCACGATATCGTTCGCATCTCCGAGACCTCGACGGCACAGAAAGCGCGCGACATCGCGCGCCATCTGCGGCAGCACGCCTATGACGTCATCGTGGTGCAGCAGCACCTGCCGACAGCCGCGGCGGTGGCAGGGCAGACGCGGATCCCCGTGATTCTGCACACGCACAACTTCCAGAAGCCGATGCCGGCGAACGGCGTCATGGGGCGGCTGCGACGGGCCTATCGTCTGCGGCGGTACAACGCGCTCGCGGGCATCGTGCACGTGAGCGAGGCGTGCCATGGGCACTTCCGGGAGCATTGGCCGGACGTGCGCGGCCTGCAGGCCGTCGTCCACAATGGCCTCGACATGACCGCCTGGCGAGCCCGGGAGACGCGGGAGCCGTCGATCGTGTGCGTGTCGCGCAACGTGCCGGAGAAGGGCGTGCTCGAGGCAGCGGAGGCCGTACGGGCGGTGCTGCAGGAGAGGCCCGGCTGGTCGGCGACATTCATTCTGTCCGAGACGGCAGCCACAGACGCCTATGCGCAGCGCACCCTCGAGGTGCTGCTGAGCGAGCCGCGCATCTCGGTGCTGCTCGACCAGCCGCACAAGGTGGTGAAGGAGGCCTACGAGAAGGCCGCGATCGCGCTGGTGCCATCGGTGTGGCGGGAGCCGTTCGGACGGACGGCGCTGGAGGCGCACGCGGGCGGCTGCGCCGTGATCAGCTCGGGCAGCGGCGGCCTGGCGGAGGTGAGCGGCGGGCATGCGGTGATGCTGCCTGAGGTGACGGC
>JANRIO010000090.1:0-6659 GCA_033764875.1 Hyphomicrobiaceae bacterium
GGGTCGCCCTTCCGAGCCTGCCTGCCGCCAGACGCCCGACAGGGCCGCGACGGCCCGCGCGCTCCGGGCGCTTAGCTCAGCGGTAGAGCACTTCCTTGACATGGAAGGGGTCAGAGGTTCGATCCCTCTAGCGCCCACCACCCAACCAGCCAGCAGGCACTACTTCCTCGCAGCCTTCGCCGGCGGGGGGCGGAGGGTCGTGGGGTCGGGCGCGATTTCGAAGCACCGTGCGTAGAGGTCCGGGCGCTTGAGACGCCCACTGGCGCAGGCGTCGATGCGCACGAGGTCTGCCGTGCGGCGATACAGCATGTAGGGGTGGATCAGGTAGCGCCCCTCCTCGCGCAGGTAGTTGCCGAGCCGGTCAATCTCGCCCTTGGCGCCCGGATCGGCATCGAGGATGGCCGCGCGCAGATCCTCGCCGGCGATGAAATTCTCGGGGAGCTGATCGAAGGGACCGTCGAGGTAGGTGTTGAGGCGCGAGCTGGCCTCGTGGACGCCGATCAGGATGCGGCGCTCGCGCAGCTGGTCGCGGTAGAAGGCAAAGCCGGTGCGGCGTCCGATGGCGATGCGCGGGCTGGCGGCCAGCGCCATGAGCTCGTCGGCGACGGGAACCGTCTCGTCGAGCACGTAGTGGAAGACCTTGGCGCTGCGGTTGTAGAGCAGGAAGAAGCGCAGGCCCGACTCGTCGAAGATGGGGCCGATGAATTTCTCCTGCGGCAGCAGCAGGTGCACCGGCGGCGAAACAGAGGACAGATCGTTGAGCGCGAACAGCACCGAGCGGTCCCGGTAGGTGACGCGATAGGCGAGCGGTGCCTCGGCTGCGACGCTAACGCCGTGCTCGGACCCGAGGATCTCGCGCCGGGCGCCCTGCATCTCGTCGGCCCAGGCGGCCAGATCCTTGTAGAAGCCGAACTCGAGCTTGCCGGCCGCGCGCTCGACAGGCCCGAGCCTGATGCTGCCGGCCCAAGGCACGCCGCCCGCGATGAAGCGGAAGTAGTAGTAGTTCTCCGTCGGCAGCACCTCGACGCGCGACGGCAGCGCGGCGAAGACGAGCGCGAACACGGACATGGTGTCGGCGACATCGACCAGAGGCGGACGCAGCACCTCGCGCAGATGCGCTTCGTTGGTGTCGATCCGCGGCGCCTGCTGGGCGTGCGCGGGAAGGCCGCAGAGTGCCATCGCGACGGCAACGCCGAGGCAGCGTCTCAAGGCACGCGCGCGCACAATTGCGATCTTCATCAGGTCCCCGCGGGTGTTGCGGCGCGATCGCGTGCGCTCATGGGCGGCGTGTGAACGCGCGGTGAACGCCGCCGCGCGAACAGGTGAATCTTTCCGATCAATTCTGCGCCCCGAACGTGGATCGGGATAGGCGGGTTGGCTATCGTCGGGGCTGCTTCGCATGAGCAGTCTCACGATCATAGGAGGAATAGGATGCGCTCGCTCGCTCTCGCCGCTCTCGCCGCTGCAGGCTTCGCCCTGCTCGGCACGTCGTCCTCGATCGCCGCGCCCGCGGGCGGAACGGTGCTGGCGCCGCTCAGCACGGCCTCGCCCGTGACGCAAGTGCGCTGCCGCACGGTCTGCCGGCATCGCTGGTACTCGCGTCGTCACTGCTGGCGCCAGTGCTGGTAAGCGACGGATCGGAACTCGATGCATGGGCCGGTGTCCTGACACCGGCCTTTCGCATTCGGAGGCCATGGACGGCGGGCCCGTGCGCCACAACGGCCTTGCCAAGCGCGCGAAATTCTGGTCTTTGGCGCGCGGCGGCAGGTTCGCGCGACCGGCTCAGCGCCCTCGCGGCGCGCCACGCGCCGGCTCCGCCCTCGGAAATATCCTTAAAATTCAGATAAGGCGTCGGCCGATGAAGGTCAGGAACTCCCTCAAGTCGCTGCGCGGCCGCCACCGCGACAACCGCCTCGTGCGCCGCAAGGGCCGCGTCTACATCATCAACAAGACCAACCGGCGCTTCAAGGCACGGCAGGGCTGACCTGCCGGGCGGGCTTTGACCGCCCCATTGATGCCCGGGTATGCTGCGAGCATGACGACCATGCCCAGCACCTGCTCGACAACCATTGTCGCCCTCCTCCTGGCCCTCGGGCTGCCGGCCGTGTCCGCGTGGCCGGTGGCGCTCGCGCAGGCGCCGCAGCAGCCGCAACAGCAGCGGCCCCCTGGCCCCAAGGATCCGGCACCGGCCGACCGGCCCGGCAGCGGCCCCAACAGCGCCGGCCCCGGCGAGACGCAGAAGAAGGCGGACCGGAGCGGGCCGCCCGGTCAACGTACGGCGCCGCTGCCGAAGACGCCCGCCGAGCGCGAGAAAGCGCTGTCCGATCTCTACGCGCTACTTGCCACCTCCGACACGGAGGAGAGCGCCAAGGCCGTGGCGGAAGGCATCGAGCGCATCTGGCTCAACTCCGGGAGCGCCACCATCGACCTGTTGATGGAGCGGGCGGGGAAGGCGGTGTCGGAAAAGAAGCTGCCGCTCGCGATCAAGATTTTGGACCACGTCGTCGAGCTGGCTCCCGACTACGCCGAGGCCTGGAACCGGCGCGCCTACGCGCATTTCCTCAACGAGGACGTGGAACGGGCGCTCGGCGACCTCCGGCGCACGCTGGCGCTGGATGCGCACCACTTCAAGGCGCTCGACGGGCTGGCGCAGATCCTGCGCGAGGTCGGGCAGAAGAAGGGCGCGCTCAAGGCCCTGCGCGAGCTCCTGGAGGTGCATCCCTACTGGCCGGGCGCCAAGCAGCAGCTCGACGAGCTGGAGCGGGACGTGGAAGGCCAGGGCATCTAAGCCCGCACTCTCACTCTGTTGCATCCGCGGGCCGGGGCCTGCGCTGTCCGCGGTGAGCAAGCCCCGCCGCCCGACACAACGCCGACAAGTGTCTCACGTGAAACCTCGGAGGTCTCCGGCCTCCGCGGCTGCCGCGCCGTGCCAGGGTTTCCGCCGCGTGCCGACTTGATCTAAACAGGATGCCCGCCAGCGGAGCTTCAGCCGTGCTCAGGATCGACACGCTCAGGGTCGGCGCGCAGCCGCCCATCTCGTTCGAGGTCGCACCGGGCGCCTGCGTCGGTGTCGAGGGGCCGTCAGGGAGCGGCAAGACGCGGCTGCTGCGCGCCATCGCCGACCTCGACGAGGCGGAGGGCTACGTCTACCTCGACGGCGAGGAGCGCGGCGAGATGCCGGCGCCGGCCTGGCGCCGGCGCGTGCGCTACGTATCGGCGGAGCCCGCCTGGTGGGCGGACACACCGCGCGCGCACATGCCGCGTGCGGCGCGCCTCGACGGCATGGCGGCGGCGCTGGGGCTCGATCCGGACATCCTCGATAGGCCGGTGGCACACCTGTCGACGGGAGAACGCCAGCGCCTCGGGCTGATGCGCGCCCTCGCCGACGAGCCCGTGGCGCTGCTGCTCGACGAGCCGACGTCGGCGCTCGATGCGGCAGCGGCGGCGACGGTGGAAGGGCTGATCCAGGTGGCGCTGCGGGCCGGCCGGATCGTGGTTCTGGTGTCGCACGACCAGGGCCTCATCGAGCGGCTGGCCGGCCAGCGGATCGCGCTCGCAGCGCCGGCGGCCGAGCGCGCGGCATGAGCCCGGTCGAGACGCTCGCGTGGGGCGACCTAGCGGCCGCGGCTTTGCTGCTCGGCATCAACGGCGCCATCTCGCTGGCCTTCGGCCTGCGGCTCGAAGCCTCGCTCGCCATCGCGGCAGTGCGCATGATCGTGCAGCTCTCGGCCGTGGGCCTCGTGCTCAAGTTCGTCTTCGCGCAGACGTCGCCGCTGTGGACGCTCGGACTTGCCGTGGCGATGGCGATGGTGGCGGGGCTCGAGCTGATCTCGCGGCAGGACCGGCGGTTCAAGACCTGGCTCACGTACGGGCTCGGGAGCGGCACGCTGCTCGTCGTCGGTGCGCTCGGAACGCTCTATGCGACGGCGATCGTGATCGGGCCCAGCCCATGGTACGCGGCACGCTACGTGGTGCCCATCCTCGGCATGGTGCTCGGCAACGCGCTGACCAGCGCCAGCCTGGTGCTGCAGACGCTGAACGACGCGGCCGAGCGCGACCGCGGCGTGATCGAGAACCGGCTGGCGCTCGGGGCGACGCGCTATGCCGCGTTCGGAACGATCCTGGCGCGGGCGCTGAGGACGGCGATGACGCCGCTGCTCAACGCCATGTCGGTGACGGGCGTGGTGGCGCTGCCCGGCATGATGACCGGCCAGATCCTGGCCGGATCCGACCCATCGGGAGCCGCGCACTACCAGATCATGATCATGTTCTTGCTGTCGGGTGCGTCGGGGCTCGGCGCGCTGCTCGCAGGCCTTCTCGGCGTGGCGCTGCTGACGGACGGCCGGCACAGACTGCGGCTTGCCGGATAGAGCAAGGGGACACGACCACAGCCTGCTCTGCGAGGGGCGCCGCCCCTACTCGTCCTTTTTCGCCTTCTTCTTGGCGGCCTTCTTGGGTTTGTCGTCGGACGAAGCGTCCTTGTCGGCGCCGTCGCCCCAGCAGACGGACGCCTCGGCGCGACAGGTGTGCTCGTCGAACAGCACGACGTCGAGGAAGAGCTCGCAGTTCACCGTCTTCTTGCCCGTCGTGTACTTGGTGATGTTCCGCGACTTGGCCCAGTCGGCGATATACTTGTCGAGCAGGGCCTGGGCGTCCTTGGTCGGCCCGTCCTTGCCGTAGTCGTTGACCGAAAATCCGAGGCGGGTGCACTTGGCCGCAGCCGGCGCGGCGGCGAGCAGCGCGAGCGCGCCTGCAATCCCAAACGCGGCGAGCCGCACGGAATGCTGCATCGAGTCTCTCCCGTTCTTCACGCCCTCCCAGGCCCGCGGACTTATAGCGCGAGGGGAGCCGCGCTGCCTAGCGCGGGCACGGGTTTTCCAGATACGGATTGCACCGGCGGCCAGAAGCCGCCAGTGCCAGCGGCCGATCAGAAACTTGATCAGTGCAGGTACGGACTCTCGCCGCCGCGCGGACCGACGCCGCTGTCGAAGAAGAAGTCGTGATCGAAGGGGCCGGAACGGGTCTGACGGTCAAGGCTCGGGTCGCGCCAGGAATTCATGCTGCCGTAGAGCGAGCGCGACAGGCCGTAGGTGTTGGTGACGTCGGAGTAGGTGTAGGAATAGCCGCCGATGCGGCGGTTGGCGAGGTAGCCGTAGACACGAGTGCCACGGCGGCGGCTGCTGTGCTTGCGCGCGGCAGTGGTGGTCATCTCGGCGCTGCGCACGACCTTGCGCTCAGCGTTGCCTTCGGCACGCGGATGCGCGGGAGCGAGCACCATCACGGCGGCGCCGAGAACAGCCGCCGCAGCGAAATTCAACGTCAAACGCATCTTCGTCACGCGCCTCGTCCTTCCATTTTGCTCGCCGACGCTGCCGGCGACGTTACTGCAGAAGCTTTCGCAATCCTTTAAACGCGCTGGCGCGGGGCACGCGCATTGGTCGAGAGACGCGCCGTCGCTTGCGGCAAGGCCGAAAGCGACGCTCCCGGTCCGGGCACTTAAGAGGCGCCCGGTCCGTGTGCGCGGATTTGGGGTCCGAAGCCCGCTCGCGCCGTGGCGAGGATCGGCGAGCCTCGGATCCAGCACGCGTCAGCCCCGCGCCTGCGAGCCTACTTGCAGAGCGTGGCCGACATCACGCATTCCTGGCCGAGACCGCCAGCCTTGCAGCTCGACTTCACGGCCGAGACCTTGTAGCCGGGCGCCGTGCCGATCTTCATGCCGCCAGCCATGAAGCCAGCCCAGGAGCCCCAGTCGGTCGCCTGAAGCACGGCCTCCCAGGCCTGGAACTTGGCGGAGTCAACGCTGCCGCCGGTGCCCTGGCCAGCCTTCTTAACGCAGGCGGCCTCCGCGCCCGTCGTCATGGCCATGACGCTCGCCACGGCGAGCGCGGAAAGCATAGTGATAGTGCCCTTGCGCATGTCTTGCTCCTCTCCGATCCAATCCGTTTGCATCGCAGCCGGGATGCATCCGGCAATCCTTGCCGCCGAGATCCGCGGCCTGCGTCGACCCGAGAGCCGGCACGCCGCGCCTCGACGCATCGCCCCGGCGCCACCTGGGCATCAGGACCCCCTCGCGACAGCCGGGTGTGCTCTGCTGCGGGGACCACGGCTCGGCCCCGTACAAACAAAAACAGCGACCCCGGCTTGCCCGAGATCGCTGAGTTCTACACGCGAACGGATGCACGACGAGACGTGCCTAGCCGTTTTTCACAGCCCCGTGGCCGACGGGTGACGTCGCGCGCGGGGCATCGCATGGAAGTTCTTCACCCGCGTGCGGCCGTTGCTCCATCGCTGGACGCACGCGCTGCCGGGGACGCCTCAGGACGACTTATGCCTGCTGCAGATTGACGGCCTTGGGGCCCTTGCCGCGCTTGTCAGGCTCGGTCTCGAACGAGACGCGCATGCCCTCGTCGAGCGTGCCGATGCCCGAACGCTCCACCGCCGTGATGTGCACGAACACATCCTTGCCGCCCTCGTCAGGCGTGATGAAGCCGAAGCCCTTCGACTGGTTGAAAAACTTTACAGTTCCGTTCTGCCGCATGCGAGGTCTCCATTTCCCCGGTAACAATTGCAGATCGCGTCAGCTCGCGAGAGCCAACGCGGGTGAAGCCAAGGCAGTCTTGTCCGATGTCGGGGAACGTGAGGCGCGAGATAGGTAACGC
>JANRIO010000100.1:0-29657 GCA_033764875.1 Hyphomicrobiaceae bacterium
CTGCAAACTTCGCTGGCGCGAAGCGAGGCCCGCCTCGCGCTCCGCTGGCGGGACACCAGCCAGACCGCCCGTCTTATTTGAGCTGACCCTCGCCACGCGCTCCCACTCCTGAAAAGCGGGGAGCGCGAGGGGAGCCCCCTCGCGCGGGGCACGGGGCGGCAGCCCCGCTTGCGAAGCAAACTCTCCTCCGGATCTCGCCCCATGCTGCAGGCCTCCCCGCACGCCGCCCCCCGCGGCTGGCTCTCGCGCACGCTTGCGCGCCTCACGGCCCCCCGCGCGCCCGAGGCCAAGGCCTCGCGCACCGGCCCGCTGATCGCGCTCGAGCACCTGCACCAGCCGGTGTGGAGCCCGCGCGACTACGCCGGCTTCGCGCGCGAAGGCTTCATGCAGAACGCCATCGTGTTCCGCGCCGTGCGCATGGTGGCGGAGGCGGCCGCCAGCGTGCCGCTGCTGCTCTACGAGGGCGACATGGAGATCGAGCGGCACCCGCTGCTCGACCTGCTGGCGCGGCCCAACCCCGTCTCCACCGCGCCCGACCTGCTCGAGGCCTGGTACGGCTACCTGCTCGTCTCGGGCAACGCCTACCTCGAGGCCGTGGCGCTCAGCGGCGAGATCCGCGAGCTGCACGCCCTGCGCCCCGACCGCATGAAGGTGGTGCCGGGCCCCGACGGCTGGCCCGAGGCCTACGAGTATGCCACCGCCGGCGAGAGCGTGCGCTTTGCCGGCGAGGTGGCGCCGGGCGTGCGGCCCATCCTGCACGTCAAGCTGTTCCATCCGGTCAACGACCACTACGGCCTGTCGCCGCTGGAGGCGGCCGCCACCGCCATCGACATCCACAACACGGCGTCGCGCTGGAACAAGGCGCTGCTCGACAACTCGGCGCGGCCCTCGGGCGCTCTGGTCTACACCGCGCGCGACGGCAACCTCTCCCCCGAGCAATACGAGCGCCTGAAATCGGAGCTGGAAGCCGGCTTCCAGGGTGCCGCGCACGCCGGCCGGCCGCTGCTGCTGGAAGGCGGGCTCGACTGGAAGTCCATGAGCCTGACACCGAAGGACATGGACTTCATCGAGGCCAAGCACGTGGCCGCGCGCGAGATTGCACTGGCGCTGGGCGTGCCGCCGATGCTGCTCGGCATCCCCGGCGACAACACCTACTCCAACTTCCAGGAGGCGACGCGCACGCTGTGGCGGCAGACCGTGCTGCCTCTCGCCGAGCGCACGGCGAAAGCGCTCTCGTCCTGGCTCGCGCCCGCCTGGGGAGGGCGCCTCGATCTGCGCCCCGACCTCGACCGCATCGAGGCGCTCGGCCCCGAGCGGGAAGCGCTGTGGTCGCGCCTCGAGAAGACGAGCTTCCTCACTCGCGACGAGAAACGCGCCGCGATCGGCTACGCGCCGCTCGGCGAAGCGGGTAGCGATGCGCTCCGCCCCACCGCCGCTCGCGAGCCCAAGTTCAACCCCCACCATGACGACCTCGGCCGCTTCACCTTCAAGCCGGATGGGGAGGGGGACGCGGATGTTATCCCGGCGCAGATGCGCGGACCAAATCCGCCGCGCTTCATTCGCCCCCGGCCTCCTCAACGTCCTGGAGTCGGCCACAATCAAGGTCCACCGCTAAGCGAGCCTGCACGGCCCGCCGAGCCGATGGAGCCCCGGCAGGCTGTTGAGGCGTACCGCAGCATCAACAATCTGCCATCTGGCGTTGGCACGGTTGCCTATGGTGAGGTTGACGGAAAAGCCTTCATCGGCGTGAACTCCTCGCTACCAGGTTATACTGAGGCGGATCGCGCTGCCGCCAACGCCATGCGTGACACCCTGATCGCGAAGTATCCAGAGGAAATGGCGACAGAGAACGTCGGGCAGAAGCCCAATGACGCACTCTATCACGCTGAAGCGACCGCCTTGTTGCGTGCCGCACGCGAAACACAAGGAAGCTTGTCAGGTCGGAGTATCGAGCTGTTCGTTGATCGACCGATGTGCCCAAGTTGCGACGCAGTCCTCCCCCTGCTTAGTCGCGAGATAGGGAATCCTTTGGTGGTGTTCCGAGACTCGAAGGGCAATTTCAGTCGATTGAGGAACGGAATGTGGGAGTAGGAGCCCGGGCATGAGAAAGCGCGTGATATTTGACGATATGCGAGGTTGGTTCTGGCCCGATCTAGCTAAGCTCGAGCCCTTCTTTCTTGCGCCAAAAGGGCAGGAATGGTCCTACTACGGTGGGAACGACAACTGGGGACTTCGCGTCGAGGGAATGTATGGTACAGGTAATCGTGAGCCGTACAGAGATCGTGTCGATGCAAAATTGAACATGTGGGGTAATGCTGAGTACGGAGTTCTATTGATCTATCAGAAATCCGGCGGCGGCTATCGTGAACTTTATTCGTCGCGAGGTGATTTGAGCCGCCTGGGCGAGATCATTCGCACGCTTCAGGATGATCCGATGCCTGTAGGTCTCTTCATTCCCTTCGCGGAAGCTTGGAAGGCCGTCAAGGAGTTCATGGAGACGGAAGGCGAGTTGCCCAAGAGCATCGAATGGATCGCCAACAAGGATCTGCCTCCCAACACATTCCCCGATCCGTGATCGGGTAAACGGCTACAGCCTCGCGCTGGAACAAGCCGCTGCTCGACAACTCGGCGCGGCCCTCCGGTGCGCTGGTCTACACAGCGCGCCGCGCACGCCGGCCGGCCGCTGCTTCAGGAAGGCGGTCTCGACTGGAAGTGGCGTGCCGCCCATGCTGCTCGGCATCCCGGGCGACAACACCTACTCCAATTTCCAGGAGGCGACGCGCACGCTGTGGCGGCAGGTCTTGCCGGAGGCGAGCGCCTAAGGACGGCTGCCGCTGGTCGAGCGGACGGCAAAAGCGCTCTCGTCCTGGCTCGCGCCCGTCCGGGGAGGGCGCCTCGATCTGCGCCCCGACCTCGACCGCATCGAGGCGTCTCCCGCTGCGTGGCGATCTCGACACCCCTTGTAACCTGGAGCCCCCCATGCCGACCGCATCCCCGCGCGGACGCACGCCTCTGCCCGCCCCCGTCCGCTTCGAGATCAAGCGCGCCGGCGCAGAGGCGCGGTCCGCGCTCAGGACGCTGGCGCCCGACGGCAGCTTCGAGGGCTATGCCAGCCTGTTTGAGGTTGCCGACCTCGGCGGCGACGTGATCGCGCCCGGTGCTTTCCGCGACTGTCTGCGCGCCCGCGGGCCGCGCGGCATCAAGATGCTGTTCCAGCACGACGCCAACGAGCCCATCGGCGTCTGGGACGAGATCAGGGAGGATGCGCGCGGCCTCCTGGTGCGCGGACGCCTGATGCTCGAGGTGGCGCGGGCGCGGGAGGTGCTGGCCCTGATGCGGGCCGGCGCGCTCGACGGCCTCTCCATCGGCTTCAAGGCCGTCACGGGGCAGCGACAGGCGCGCTCGGGGATCCGCCGGCTCACGCGTATCGACCTGTGGGAGATCTCGGTCGTCACCTTCCCGCTGTTGCCGCAGGCGCGGGTCGAGCGGGTGAAGGCCAGCCCCGCGCGCTCCCTTGAGGAGACGATCCTCGCCGCAACGCGCCTCGTGCGCGGCGCCCGCTGGCACCGCCGCATCAAGCCCTGAAGCCCGTCCGAAGCCTCGCTCGCCGGAGCCTCGCACGGCACCTCGCCGTGACGGGTCGCGCCTGCGCGCGCCGCCACCCCTCCCCAAGCCGCAAAGGAAAGCCCCATGACCGCATCCACGACGCCTGCGCCTGCCCCCGAGACCAAGTCGGCCGCGACGGCCGCCACGACGGCGGCCTTCGACGAGTTCATGCGCACGTTCGCGCAGTTCCGCGACGCCAACGACCAGCGCCTTTCCGAGATCGAGGCGCGGCTTTCGGCCGACGTCATCACCACTGAGCGGGTCGACCGGATCAACAGCACGCTCGACGAGCAGAAGCGGGTGCTCGACGAGCTTGCCCTCAAGGCGGCGCGGCCGCCGCTTTCCGGCGAGGTGCGCCCCACGGGGAGCGGCCTGCAGCACAAGGCGGCCTTCGACGCCTACGTGCGCGCCGGCGACGTCAGCCGACTGAGGAGCCTCGAGCAGAAGGCGCTGTCGGTGGGCTCCGATCCCGACGGCGGCTACCTGGTGCCGACCGAGCTCGAGACCGCCGTCAACATGGCGGTGCGTGCCGTGTCGCCGATCCGCGCCATCGCCGGCATCCGGCAGGTGTCGGGCTCGGTCTACAAGAAGCCGTTCTCGATCGCAGGCGCCGAGACGGGATGGGTCGCCGAGACGGCGGCGCGCACGACCACCAACGCGCCGACGTTGGCCGCCCTCACCTTCCCGACCATGGAGCTCTACGCCATGCCGGCGGCGACCACGGCGCTGCTCGACGACAGCGCGGTCAACATCGACCAGTGGATCGCGGAAGAGGGGCGCGCCGCAGGGCACGCTTGCCGTGCGCGTCGCGCAGGTGAGCGCCACCTTCGGGCGCGGCATCGCCGCCGCAGCCGTCCTTTGAACCGCCAAATCGGGACATCGCCATGAGCCTTGCCATGCTGATCGAACTCGTGCGCCTGTGGCTCGCCGCGCGCAGCTCATCCGAGGGCTCCGCGGGCAGCGCACCGCCGCCGCGGCGCATCCTGCCCGAGGAGGCCGAGATGGCCCTGTTTGCCCGGGCGCTCGAGCACAACCTGGTCATGGAGGGTGGCTATTCGGAGGACCCGTACGACCCCGGGGGCCCGACCAATCTCGGCATCACGCTGGCCGAGTTCGCGCGCTGGCGGAAGGTGGCGCTCGACGCCACGAGCTTCGCCGCCCTCAAGGCGGAGCTGAGGCGCATCACGCGGGCGGAGGCGGCAAGCATCTATCGGGCCAACTACTGGGACGCTGCGCTGTGCGGCTACCTGCCCGCCGGCCTTGCCGTGTTCCATTTCGACTGCGCCGTGAACCAGGGCGTGGCGGCTGCCGCGCGCATGCTGCAGCGGGCGCTCTCGGTCGACGTCGACGGAGCCATCGGACCACAGACGATCGCCGCCGCGCGCAGCGTGCCCGTCGCCACGGCGCTGGCTCGCTACGCGGACGCGCGGCGTGCGCACTACCGCAGCCTCTCCACCTTTTGGCGCTTCGGGCGCGGCTGGCTGTCGCGGGTCGACAGCACGCTGGCCCTCGCCCGCTCGATCGCCGCCGATCCCGCCTTCATGCCAGCCAAGGAGCAAGCCATGACCGATACCAGCACTGCGTCGAGCCAGACGTCCACCACCACGGGCAGCCAGACCCGGTCGCAGCCCCAGTCCAAATGGTGGGGGCAATCCATGACCGTCTGGGGCGTCATCGTGACCGGCCTGTCGACGGTTTTGCCCGTCGTCGGGCAGCTGTTCGGCATTAACATTACCGCCGACCTGGTGCAGCAGCTGGGCGAGGCCGTGGTCCAGTTCGGGCAGGCCGGGGCCGGCGTCGTCGGCCTCGCGCTCACGCTCTGGGGCCGCCTGCGGGCGACGGCCGACCTCACCCGCAAGGAGATCCGCCTGACGCTCTAGCTGGGTGCCAGTGCACCCCCGCCCGCAAGCTAGGCTGTGCGCGGCGCGTGCTCTATATTGCCGGAGCACCAGCCCGCGCCGGCCATCTTCGCCATGCCACAGTATTGGCCTATTGCGCTCGGACTGGAGCGGCGCCCAAGCCGGGCGCCAGGGGCCAAGTCTGGAGGCAATATCCCGTGCGGGTTCTCGTCGTCGAGGATGATCGCGATCTCAACCGTCAGCTCGTCGCAGCACTCAGCGATGCTGGCTATGCCGTCGACACGGCCTTCGACGGCGAGGAAGGCTTCTTCCTCGGCGAGACGGAGCCCTACGACGTCGTCATCCTCGACACCGGCCTGCCGAAGATGGACGGCATCAGCGTGCTCGAGCAGTGGCGCAGGGCTGAGCGCAACATGCCGGTCATCATCCTCACGGCGCGCGACCGCTGGAGCGACAAGGTCGCCGGCATCGACGCCGGCGCCGACGACTACATGGCCAAGCCCTTCCATATGGAGGAGCTCTTGGCCCGCATCCGGGCGCAGGTGCGGCGTGCCTCGGGCCACGCCAAGTCCGATATCGAGTGCGGGCCGCTCAGGCTCGATACCAAGACGGCGCGGGTGACGCTCGCCGGCCAGCCGATCAAGCTCACCTCGCACGAGTACCGCCTGCTCGCCTATCTCATGCATCACAACGAGCGCGTGGTGTCGCGCACGGAGCTCGTCGAGCACCTCTACGAGCAGGACTTCGACCGCGACAGCAACACCATCGAGGTGTTCATCGGGCGGCTGCGCAAGAAGATCCCACCGGACATGATCAAGACGATCCGAGGCCTCGGCTATCGTCTGTCACAGGAAGGCGATGCGGACTAACTCGCTCGCGTTCCGCCTGTTCGTCACGGCCTTCGCCTGGGTCCTTCTGGTCCTGCCGATCGCCGGCTTCCTGATCTATTCGCTGTACCGTCAGGAGGTCGAGAGCGCATTCGACCGCCGCATCGGCGTGCTGCTGACGGTGATCCTGTCGGACAGCATCGATCACGGCGAGAACGACCCCGGCGTGCCCAAGGACGTCGGCGAGCCGCTGTTCGAGATCACGCACTCGGGCTGGTACTGGCAGATCAAGCCGCTCGACGGGCGCCCCGGCAAGCCGGTCTCCTCGCGCTCGCTCGCCGGCAGCTGGATCCCGCTGCCGAGCGAGAAGAACGTCGAGCCCAACGATCGCGAGGTGCGCTGGGCCAATCTCGAGGGCCCGCTCGAGCAGCAGCTGCGCGTCGCCGAGACCATCTACGTGTTCGGCGAGGGCAAGAAGGCCGCGCGCTATTCGGTCGCCGTCGCCGGCACGCTCGGCGAGGTGGAGGCGAGCCTGCGCCTGTTCCGCACGCGACTGGCGCTGGCGCTGGCGCTCGCCGGCATCGGGCTATTGGCGCTGACCCTGTTCCAGGTGCGCTTCGGGCTGATTCCGTTGCTGCGCGTCGAGAAGGGGCTTGCCGCCATCCGCTCGGGCGCGGCCACCCGTCTCGACATGGAGGTGCCGTCGGAGATCAACCCGCTGCAGGTCGAGATCAACGCGCTGCTCAAGTCGAACCAGGAGATCGTGGAGCGGGCGCGCACGCACGTCGGCAACCTTGCGCATGCCCTGAAGACGCCGCTCGCCGTCATCACCAACGAGGCCCGCGACGACGCCTCCCCCTTCGCCCGCAAGGTCTCCGAGCAGGCGGGCATCATGGCCGACCAGGTCAATCTCTACCTCGACAGGGCGCGGATGGCGGCGCGCATCGGGGTCATCGGCCGCATCACCGAGGTGCGCCCCGTCGGCGAATCCATCGTGCGCGCGCTCGAGCGCATCTACCGCGACAAGGAGCTCGCCTTCACCGTCGACTGCTCGCCCGCCGCGCGCTTCCAGGGCGAGCGGCAGGATCTCGAGGAGATGCTCGGCAACCTGCTCGACAATGCCGCGAAGTGGGCGACCTCGCGGGTGCTGCTCGCCGCCACGCCGCTGGCGGAGGGCTTCCGGGTGCCGGTCGAGATGGCGGCGGAAGGGCCGCCGACCCCCAAGCGCTGGCTCGAGATCCGCGTCGACGACGACGGGCCGGGCCTCACCTCCGAGCAGCTCGCCCAGCCCATCAGCCGCGGGCGGCGCCTTGACGAGACCAAGCCCGGGTCGGGCCTCGGGCACTCGATCGTGGCCGACCTCGCCCATTCCTACGGCGGCAAGCTGGCGCTGGCCAAGGCCGAGCTCGGCGGTCTGTCTGCCCGCATCTACCTGCCGCTCGCGGCCTGAAACGTTGTGTCGCGGGGCGTGCGGCGCAACTGCAACTATGTCCGAGCCAGGGGCGCAGTGAGCCGCACTTTTGCCCGAATCAAGTAGGGAAGTTAGGAGGATAACGGTGCAGTCCAGGCTCGCGGCGGCTATTGATCCGGCTCCTGACAAGCGATAGCGGCAGCCCTCGGGTATGAACGGGAAACGCGCATGAAGACGATTGTGCTGGCGGTGATGCTTGCGGCCCTGCCGGTGGCAGGCTGCTCCGGTCCCAATGCCAACCAGGACACCGGCACGATCGCGGGCGCGGTGCTCGGCGGCATCGTCGGCAATCAGTTCGGCAAAGGCGGCGGCAAGGTCGCGGCGACCATGGCCGGCGCCGTCGTCGGCGGCATCGTCGGCAACGAGATCGGCCGCAAGCTCGACGACCGCGACCGGATGCTGGCGCGCGAGGCCGAGTACGAGGCCTGGGAGCGCGGACCTCCGGGCCGGCCGGTCAAGTGGCGCAACCCGGATAACGGCCGCTACGGCGAGATCGTCGCGGAGAGCGACTACGACCGCGGCGGGCGTCGCTGCCGGAACTTCTACCACCGCGTCTACATCGACGGCCGGCCGGAGACCATGCGCGGCACCGCCTGCCGCAACCCGGACGGCACCTGGAACCAGGTCTGAACGGCGCCTCCGCCGTCCCCAATTCCCCGTATCGCGCGCACAAACGCCCCGGCCCCCGGCCGGGGCGTTTGTGCATTTCGGGCGCAGCCTCAGCAGCGGCAGGGTGCCGCGTGTCTTGCCAGCGGCACCGCCCACCCCTATTGCAAGGGTGAGCGGAACATTTGTTCCGCATCAAAGCGCCCCTGCCCCGATCCCATAGGGTGCCCGCCGCTCCCGCAATCGAAGGGCCTCGATGCTACTCTGGCTCCTGTTCTCCGTCCTGACCGCGGCGACGCTGGCCCTGATCCTGCGTCCCCTCATGCTGCCGTCCGCGACGGCACCCGGCGCCGCGCAAGGCGATGGCGCGCTCGCCGTCTACCGTGATCAGCTCGCCGAGATCGACGCGGAGGCCCGGCGCGGCCTCATGGCGCCGGCGGAGGCGGAGGCGGCGCGCATCGAGATCTCCCGGCGCCTCCTTGCCGCGGCAGACGCGTCGGCGCCCGCCGCCGCCGCATCGCCCCTCTCGGATCTCGGCCGGCGGCTCGGGCTCGGCATCGCCGGGCTGACGCCGCTCATGGCGCTGGGGCTCTATCTCGCGTTCGGGTCGCCGGGGCTCCCGGGACAGCCGCATGCGGAGCGCATGCAGGAGGCGCTGGCGCGCGACAAGCTGCACATGGGACAGGTGAGCGATCTTGTCGCCAAGGTCGAGGCGCGCCTCAAGGAGGCGCCGGACGATGGCAGGGGCTGGGAGGTCATTGCGCCGGTCTACTTCAAGCTCGGCCGCTACCGCGATGCGGCCAACGCGTTCCAGCGCGCCGTCGTGCTGCTCGGCGAGAGCCCGCAGCGCCTTGCGGGGCTGGCGGAGGCCAGCGTGTTCGCCGCCGACGGCATCGTCACGGAGGAGGCGCGCAAGGCCTATGAGCGCGTGCTGGTGCTCGAGCCCAAGCGCATCGAGGCGCGCTTCTGGCTGGCGCTCGCCAAGGAGCAGGACGGCGACCTCAAGGGCGCCAAGGCCGATTTCGAGGCGCTGGTCGCGGCGGCACCCGCCGAGGCGCCCTGGCGCGGGGCGGTGGAGGAGCGCGTGCGCGCGCTCGGCCTCCGCCTGGAGGGGAAGGGGCCGTCGGCCGAGGACATCGCGGCGAGTGCCGGGCTCGATCCGGCGCAGCGCCGGCAGATGATCGAGGGCATGGTCGAGGGGCTGGCGCAGCGCCTCAAGACCGACGGTCGCGACCTGGCCGGCTGGGTGCGGCTGGTGCGCGCCTATTCCGTGCTCGAGCGGGCAGGGGAAGCCAGGGCCGCGCTCGATGAGGCTCGCAAGGCGCTGGCCGGCGACGAGGCCGCCCAGCGCATGCTCACGCAGCTTGCGACCAGTCTGGGGTTGGGATCGTGACCAGAAAGCAGCGCCGCAGCGTGTTGATCGTCGGGGGCGTCGGCATCCTTGCCGTCGCCGTGTTCCTGGTGATGCTCGCGCTCAAGGACACCATCGTCTTCTTCCACAGCCCGCGCGAGGTGGTGGAGAAGCAGATCGGTCCGGGCAAGCGCATCCGGCTCGGCGGCCTCGTCGAGCAGGGCTCGGTCAAGCGCGGCACCGGGCTTGCCGTCGAGTTCGCCATCACGGACACGACGCGCGCCATCCCCGTGCGCTACACGGGCGTGCTGCCCGATCTGTTCCGCGAGGGGCAGGGCGTCGTCGCCGAAGGCCGGCTGGATGCGGCCGGCGTGTTCCTCGCCGACACCATCCTCGCCAAGCACGACGAGAACTACATGCCGCCCGAGGTCGCCGCCGCGCTCAAGAAGGAAGGCGTGTGGCAGGGAGACGAGAAGGCCAAGCCGACGGCCCCCAAACGTTGAGCCCGAGGAGAAAGCGCGCGACATGATCACAGAGATCGGCCACTTCGCCCTGGTGCTCGCCCTCGTGGTGGCGCTGGTGCAGACGCTGCTGCCGGCGCTGGGCGCCCAGCGGGGCGATGTGCGCCTGATGGCGGTCGCCGAGCCCGCCGCCGTGGCGCAGCTCGTGCTCATCGGCCTGTCGTTCTTCGCGCTGATGCACGCCTACGTCGTCTCGGACTTCTCGGTCGAGACGGTGTGGGCCAACTCGCACTCGCTCAAGCCGATGCTGTACAAAGTCTCGGGCGTGTGGGGCAACCACGAGGGCTCGATGCTGCTGTGGGTGCTGATCCTCGCCTCGTTCGGGGCGGCGGTGGCGCTGTTCGGCGACAACCTTCCGCGCACGCTCAGGGCCAACGTGCTTGCCGTGCAGGCGCTGATCGCGGTGGCCTTCCTGCTCTTCATCGTCGTCGCCTCGAACCCGTTCATCCGCATCCCGGTGCAGAGCGAGGGCCGCGGCCTCAACCCGATCCTGCAGGATCCCGCGCTCGCCTTCCATCCGCCGTTCCTGTACGCGGGCTACGTCGGCCTCTCGATTGCCTTCTCGTTCGCGGTCGCGGCGCTGATCGAGGGCCGCACGGATGCCGCCTGGGCCCGCTGGGTGAGGCCGTGGACGCTTGCCGCCTGGGTGTGCCTGACGCTCGGTATCGCCATGGGCTCGTGGTGGGCCTACTACGAGCTCGGCTGGGGCGGATGGTGGTTCTGGGATCCGGTCGAGAACGCCTCGTTCATGCCATGGCTGGCGGCCACCGCGCTGCTGCACTCGGCCCTCGTCATGGAGAAGCGCGAGGCGCTCAAGGTGTGGACGATCCTGCTCGCCATCCTCGCCTTCTCGCTGTCGCTGATGGGCACGTTCCTGGTGCGCTCGGGCGTGCTGACCTCGGTGCACGCGTTCGCGGTCGACCCGCGCCGGGGCGTGTTCATCCTGTCGATCATGATGGCCCTGATCGGCGGCGCGCTGGCGCTGTTTGCCTGGCGGGCGCCGAGCCTCAAGCAGGGCGGCCTGTTCGCGCCGATCAGCCGGGAAGGCAGCCTCGTCCTCAACAACGTGCTGCTGACGGTCGCTTGCGGCACGGTGCTGGTTGGCACGCTTTATCCGCTGGCGCTCGACGCGCTCACCGGGGCCAAGATCTCGGTCGGCCCGCCGTACTTCAATGCCACCTTCGGGCCGCTGATGGTGCCGCTGCTGCTGGCCGTCCCCGTCGGGCCGATGCTGGCATGGAAGCGCGGCGATCTCGCCGCCGCGCTGGAGCGGCTGATGCTGACCGGGCTCGCGGCGGCGCTGGCGCTGGCCGTGAGCTTCGCATTCATGCACCGGGGGCCGTGGCTGGCGCCGTTCGGGCTGGCTCTCGGGGTCTGGGTCGCGGTCGGGGCGGTCGCCGAGTGGGCGCAGCGCATCAAGGCGTTCGCTGCACCGTGGGACGAGGTCTGGCGCCGGGCGCGCGGGCTGCCGCGGGCGGCCTACGGCAGCGGGCTCGCCCACTTCGGGCTCGGCATGGCGCTCGTCGGCATCGTCGCCACCAGCGCCTGGCAGAGCGAGGCCGTGGTCGCCCTCAAGCCCGGCGAGCGCGCCGAGATCGCGGGCTACAGCCTGGAGTTCAAGGGCGTCGTCCCGCGGCAGGGGCCGAACTACAACGAGCAGCTCGGCGTCTTCGTCGTCACGCGCAACGGGCGGCCGGTGGCCGAGCTCACTCCTTCAAAGCGCCTCTACGACATGCCGCCGCAGCCGACGACGGAGGCGGGCATCCATGTCTCGCTGCTGGGCGACCTCTACGTGGTGCTCGGCGACGAGATCAAGGACGGCGGCGGCAGCATCGTCCGGCTCTACTTCAATCCGCTGGTGCGCTGCATCTGGCTCGGGGCGCTGGTGATGGCGCTCGGCGGCGTGCTGTCGCTGTCCGACCGGCGGCTGCGCATCGGCGCGCCCCGGCGGGCACGGCCGGGCACGCTGGCGGCGGCGGAGTAGGCGCCATGCGGCTTGTCCGGACCCTGCTGCTGGCGCTGGCGCTGGGCGCCCTGCAAGGCCTCCCGGCCGTGCATGCCGTCGAGCCGCACGAGGTGATGGCGGATGCCAGGCTTGAGGCGCGTGCGCGGGCCCTGTCGCAGGAGCTGCGCTGCCTCGTGTGCCAGAACCAGTCGATCGACGATTCCAATGCCGAGCTCGCCCGCGATCTGCGCGTGCTGGTGCGGGAGCGCCTGGCGGCCGGCGACAGCGATGCGGCCGTGCTCGCCTTCGTGGAGGCGCGCTACGGGGCGTTCGTGCTGCTGCGGCCGCGCTTCAACCTGCACACGCTGCTGCTGTGGCTCGCCCCGGCCCTGCTGCTGGGCGCGGCCGCCTTCGCCATCCTGCGCCGGGTGCAGGCACCCGCGGCGGGCACGCGCACCGATCCGCTGTCGGCGGAGGAGCAGCGGCGACTGGCCGAGCTTCTCAAACAGGAGCCGTGAGCGCGCGGGCCCGGTCCGGATCGACAGCGATGCGCAGGGCGCCCGCGTCGCGCGGCCCGGTGGTGCGCTGGTGGGCCGGCAGCGACAGCACCACCCGCAGGCCCGGATGGTTGTCCTCCAGCCTGACGCTGCCGCCATGCAGCCGCGCCACTGCAGCGACCAGGCTGAGGCCCAGGCCGCTGCCCGGCGCCGACCGGCTGCCGTCGAGGCGCACGAAGCGCTGCAGCGCCCGCTGCCGGTCCTCGGGTGCCACACCCGGCCCCTCGTCGGAGACGACGATCTCAACGTCCGGCCCCGCGCGTGCGACGGAGATGGTCACCGTGCGGGCAGCACCCTCGCCGGCCCCGGGGGCGGCCGAGTACTTGATGGCGTTGTCGACAAGGTTGGCCATGGCCTGGCTGATCAGCTCGCGATTGGCGGTCAGCGCGATGCCCGGGGGGGCGGCGGCCACCAGCCGGAGCCCGGCCTCCTCCGCCACGGGCTCGTAGAGCTCGGCGACGTCGGCGGCGACGGCGCTGACGTCGATCTCGGCCATGCTGTCGGCCACCGCCCGGCCCTCGAGGCGGGCGATCAACAGCAGCGAGTTGAAGGTGCGGATCAGCTCGTCCGCCTCCTCGATGGTCTTGGCGAGCGCGGCGCGGTAGGCGGCCACGTCGGCGGGATGGCGCAAGGCCTCCTCGGCGTTGTTGCGCAGCCGGTTGAGCGGCGTGCGCAGGTCGTGGGCGATGTTGCTCGAGACCTCGCGCAGGGCGGCCATCAGCTCCTCGATGCGCGCCAGCATGTCGTTGAGGCTCGTCGAGAGGCGGTCGAACTCATCGCCGCTGCCGGCGATGGGAATGCGGCTCGTGAGGTCGCCCGCCATGATGGTGCGGGCTGCCGCGTTGATCGCCTCGATGCGGCCCAGCACGGTGCGCGAGATCAGCAGGCCGGCCACGATGCCGACGATGGCCAACAGGCCGATGCCCCACAGCGCCACCTTCCACAGCGTATCGGCGAACTGCTGCTGATCCTCGATGTCGCGGCCGACGACGAGGGTGAAGCCGCCCGGCACGGCGAGCGGCACGCCGACGGCGATGCGGTCCTTGCGGCTGGCGGCGTCGGAGGCGCGCCGGTAGCGGAACACGCCGCCCCTGCCGTCCTCGAGCTGGAAGGGCGCGCGGGCGAGATTGCCCGCGAGCTTGCGGCCGGTCGCGTCGGACAGCAGGTAGAGGCCGCCGCCGGGCTCCTGCGAGCGGTCGGCGACGATGTCCCTCAGCCGCGAGGCGCCGCCCACCTGGAACTGCTCGCGCAGGCCCGTCACCTCCGCCGACAGCGTCTCGATGACCTGCGTGGTGAGGAGCTCGTTGGCGCGCCAGCCGATGAAGCCCACCACCAGCGCGGCCACGAGCACGAAGGCCGCCAGATAGGCGAGGGAGAGGCGGAAGGGGGAGGAGGCGATGAGCCTAGTCAGCGCCGTCACGGATCATGTATCCCGCGCCCCGCACGGTGTGCAGCAGCGGCTTCTCGTAGCCCTTGTCGATCTTGGCCCTGAGCCTGGAGATATGCACGTCGATGACGTTGGTCTGCGGATCGAAGTGATAGTCCCAGACATTCTCGAGCAGCATCGTGCGCGTCACCACGCGGCCGGCGTGCTTCATGAGGTACTCCAGAAGCCGGAACTCGCGCGGCTGCAGAAGGATCTGCTCGCCGTTGCGGGACACCTTGTGGGAGAGGCGGTCGAGGGTGAGATCGCCGATCTGGTAGCGGGTCACGATCTCCTCCGGCGCGGGGCGCCGGGCGAGAGCCTCGATGCGGGCGAGAAGCTCGGTGTAGGCGTAGGGCTTGGTGAGGTAGTCGTCGCCGCCGGCGCGCAGACCCGTCACGCGGTCGTCGACGCCCGAGAGCGCGGACAGGATCAGCACGGGCGTGCGCGAGCCCTCGTGGCGCAGCGTCTGGACGATCGAGAGGCCGTCGCGCAAGGGCAGCATGCGATCGACCACCAGCACGTCGTACTTGCCGTCGCGGGCCATGGCGAGGCCGGTCTCGCCGTCGCAGGCGACATCGGCCGCGTGCCCGCTCTCCTTCAGCGAGCGCTGCAGGAACTGCGCCGTCTCCCGGTCGTCCTCGATCACCAGCACGCGCATGGCTTGTTCCAGATATGCCGCAGGGCAGGGGCCCGACGAAAATGGGGCGGCGCATCCGAGATGGAAGGCCGCCCCGCTGGTTGTAGTCCGGAGGCGTCGCGCCCGTCAGCTCTTTTTCAGCTGCACGGCGACGAAGCGGGTCTCCTCGCCCGACTTGACCCGCATCAGGACGGCCTTACGGCCGAGCTTGGCGGCCTCCTTGACGCCGTTGGCGACGTCCTCGGTCGTCTTCACGGGATTGCCGAACACCTCGAGGATGACGTCGCCGGAGCGGATGCCCTTGCTGGCCGCGTCCGAGCCGCTGTCGACCTCGGAGACGACGACGCTATCCTTGTTGGGGCCGTTGCCGGGCGCGATGGTGAGGCCGAGCTGGCCGAGCTCGGTGCCCTTGGTGTCGTCCTTGGGCGCGGTATCGGCCTTGGCCACCTCCTGGCCCGACGGGAACTTGCCGAGCGTGACGGGGATGGTCTGCTCCTTCTGGCCGCGCAGCACGGTCACGTTGACCTTGCTGTTGGGCGCGTAGCCCGCGATCTGGCGGGCGAGATCGCGGCTGTCGGCGACCTTGTTGCCGTTGACGGAGAGGATCGCGTCGCCGTTCTTGAAGCCGGCGTCGGCGGCGGGGCCGGGCGTCGTCACCTCGGTGACGAGGGCGCCGCGCGCCTCGCTGAGGCCAAGGCTCGCCGCCGTGTCCTCGTCGATATTCTGGATCTTCACGCCGAGCCAGCCGCGGCTGACGCTGCCGCCGCTCTTGAGCTGGGCGACGACGTCCTGCACGGTCTTGGCTGGAATGGCGAAGGCGATGCCGACGTTGCCGCCGGAGGGCGAATAGATCGCGGTGTTGACGCCGACCACCTCGCCCTCGAGGTTGAAGGAGGGGCCGCCGGAGTTGCCGCGGTTCACGGCCGCGTCGATCTGCATGTAGTCGTAGGGGCCGGAGCCGATGTCGCGGCCCTGGGCCGAGACGATGCCGGCGGTCACCGTGCCGCCGAGGCCGAACGGATTGCCGACCGCCAGAACCCAATCACCAACGCGCGGCTGCTTGTCGGCGAACTTCACGTACTGGAAGGTCTCGCTCGACTTGATCTTGAGAAGCGCCACGTCGGTGCGGGTGTCGGTGCCGATCAGCTCGGCCTCGAACTTGCGGTCCTTGTCGAAGGACACCTGGATCTTCGCGGCGCTGTCGATGACGTGGTTGTTGGTGACGACATAGCCGTCGGGCGAGATCACGAAGCCCGAGCCCTGGGCCTGCGTGGGCCGCGCGTTGGGGCCCTTGAACTCGCGGAACTCCTTCGGCAGATTCTTGAACAGATCGTTGAGCGGGTGGTCCTCGGGCAGATCCGGGAGCAGGTCACGGAAGCTCTTGCCGCCGCCCTTGGCAATGCGCGGGCTCGCGCCCGTCACCGAGATGCTGACGACTGCCGGCTTCACCCGCTCGATGATGTCGGCGAAGGACAGCGGCGCGCGTCCGAACGGCGTCTGGACGCTGTCGGGCTTCTGCGCCTGGGCGTGATGCTGTTGAGGCAGGCCAAGCCCCACGGCGCCCGCGAGAGCCATTGCAGTGACCGCTGAGGCGACTGCCAACCTGCCTCGTCTGGGGCGGCGTGTCATCGGAGTGGGGCTTGTCGATTGCATCAGATTGACCTCGAGAGTGAGAATGACACACAAGAGCCTGTGGCAGCCGATATAGGAACAGGGGCCTTACGGCACCCTTTCGGCCCGATTAATGTTTGGTAATGTCCCGAGGGAGGCAATGGCAGATCGCGACGGCGCAACGGCTTGGTCCAGGGACGGCGAGCCCTCCCTGCGGACGCCGCGGCGTGGCCCGGCCGTAGTGCGCTGCACCCTGGCCGTCGTGGGGCTTTCAAGCCTGCTGGGGCTGTGCGCGGCGGCGCCGGCCACGGCCCAGATGCGGCCATCGCGGCCTGCGGTGTCTGCTCCCGTTCAGCCGGCGGCCGTTTTCGGCAGCGACGACCGCGCCGCGGTGCCCGGCCGGTACCGGCATCTGAGGGAGCGAATCGGTCTCCTGTTCAATGCGCGGACGCGGTCGGTCTGCACCGCCTTCTGCGTCGCGCCCGATATCATCGCCACGGCCGGGCATTGCCTGTATCCGAGCGCAGCCGAGCGCCTGCCCCGGGTGGCCGACTTCCAGTTCGCGCCCAACTACGAGACGCGGCGCGGGCTGGTGCGGCTCGCCGGCGCCGGCGACGGGCCGCTGCCGCAGTTCGCCCTCTCGGGCGGGCTCGCCATGAGCGTGCGGCCGCCGATCGAGGCGGCCAGGGACTGGGCGATGCTGCGCCTGGCCCAGCCGGCCTGCAAAAGCGCGTTTGCCGTGCGGGCGATGCCGGCGGACCAGGTGATCGCCGAGGCGGCGGCGGGCCGCGTCTTCCAGCTCGCCTACCATCGCGACTTCCAGCCCTACCGCCTCGCCTACTCGAGCCCCTGCACGGTCGAGCGCAACTTCCCCGACGCCGAGTGGGCCGTGGTCGCCAAGGACTTCTCGGAGCCGGGGCACATCCTGCTGCACACCTGCGACACGGGCGGCTCGTCCTCGGGCTCGCCGATCCTCGTCGAGACGCCGACGGGACCGGAGGTCGTGGGCATCAACGTCGGCACCTACGAGCAGTCGAAGGTGGAGATGGCGGAAGGCCGGGTGACCAGGCGCGGCAAGAGCGAGAAGGTCGCCAACACGGGGGTCAGCGCGCTCGCCTTCGCGGCCAAGCTCGACATACTCAAGCAGGCCGTCATTCTCTCCTCGCCCGGCCAGATCCGGGCGCTGCAGCAGGCGTTGAAGCAGCGCGGCAGCTTCCAGGGCGCCGTCGACGGCCGCTTCAGCGCCGACCTGCGCAGGGCGATCGAGGGCTACGAGCGGGCGCAGGGGCTGGCGGTGACGGGCCTGGCGACGGTCGCGCTGCTCAAGCGTGTGACGACGCCGCTCACCAGGGCGGCGGGTCGGGTGCCGGGATGACCACGACCGCGCCGGAAGCCGGCCCTGTTGCGCTCGTCGAGCGGATCCGCACGGCGCCGAAGATCGACGACGGGGAACGGGCGGCGCGGGTTCTGGCGGAGCTCGGCCAGCGCGTGGCATCGGATCGCGGTCTCGACCGGCTCGGGGAGCTGCTCGAGCGCGACAGCGTGCGGGCGCTGGTGGCCGGCATCGCGGGCGCCTCGCCCTTCCTGGCGGACCTGATGCTGCGCGAGGCCGTGTTCCTGCAGTGCGTGCTCGAGGCCGATCCCGAGACGCTGTTCGAGCGCCTGAGCGCGCAGGCCTTCGAGGCGGTGGCGGCGGCGTCCGGCCAGCCCGATGCCATGCGCCTCCTGCGGCAGTACAAGACCCGCATCGCGCTGCTCATCGCCCTTGCCGACATCGGCGGGGCGTGGCCGGTCATGACGGTGACGCGGCACCTGTCGCTGGCGGCCGACACGGCGGTCGCGGCGGCGGTGCGCTTCCTCTTCCGGCAGGCACACGGGCGCGGCGAATGGCAGGTGCCGGAGCCGTCGGGCTACATCGTGCTGGCCATGGGCAAGCACGGCGCCTTCGAGCTCAACTACTCCTCCGACATCGACCTCATCGTCCTCTACGATCCGGCGCGCACGGCGGTGCAGGGCGGCGATATCCAGACCAGCCTGGTGCGCATCACGCGGGCGCTGGTCAAGCTTCTGCAGGAGCGCACCGAGCACGGCTACGTGTTCCGCACGGATCTGCGGCTGCGGCCGGACCCGGGCTCGACGCCGCTCGCCATCTCGACGGACGCCGCGCTCAACTACTACGAGACCGTCGGCCAGAACTGGGAGCGGGCGGCGCTGATCAAGGCGCGGCCCATCGCGGGCGACCTGGAGGCGGGGGCCGAGTTCCTCAAGGCGCTGGCGCCCTTCATCTGGCGCAAGTACCTCGACTTCGCGGCGATTGCCGACATCCACGCGATGAAGCGGCAGATCCATGCCTTCCGCGGCTTCGGCGAGATCCGGGTGGCGGGCCACAACATCAAGCTCGGGCGCGGCGGCATCCGCGAGATCGAGTTCTTCGTGCAGACGCAGCAGCTGATCGCGGGGGGGCGGCAGCTTGCCTTGCGTGTGCGCGACACGCTGTCGGGGCTGGGTGCGCTCCAGGCGCTGGGCTGGATCACGCAGGCCGCGCGCGACGAGCTTGCCCACGCCTACGGCGAGCTGCGCACGATCGAGCACCGCCTCCAGATGGTCGCCGACGAGCAAACGCAGACGCTGCCGCAGGACGAGGCCAAGCTGCGCGGCATCGCCTGCTTCCTCGGCTACCAGGACGTGGCACTGTTTGCCGCCGACCTGGTCCGCATCCTGGAGACCGTGCAGCGCCACTACGCACGCCTGTTCGAGCATTCGCCCGAGCTGACGGCGCGCGGCGCCAACATGGTCTTTGCCGGGGAGGAGGACGATCCCGACACCGTCGCGGCGCTGAGCGAGATGGGCTACAAGGAGCCGCAGCGCGTCATCGGGCTGGTCCGGGGCTGGCACCATGGCCGCTACCCGGCGGTGCGCACGCCCAGGGCCCGCGAGCTTCTCACCGAGATGCAGCCGGTGCTGATCGAGGCGCTGTCGAAGACCGTCGATCCCGATCTCGCCATGCTCGGCTTCGACAAGTTCTTGTCCGAGCTGCCGTCGGGCGTGCAGCTCTTCTCCCTGCTCAAGCAGAACCCGAGCCTGCTCGACCTGATCGCGGCCATCATGGGAACCGCGCCGCGGCTGGCCGGCATCCTGTCGCGGCGCCGGCGCGTGTTCGACGCGGTGCTGGCGCCGGGCTTCTTCGGGTCGCTGGCGACGCGCGAGAGCCTCGCGGCGCTGATCGGCGCCGAGATCGGCGGGGCGCACGACTTCCAGGAGAAGCTCGACCGGGCGCGCGTCGTGGTCAACGAGCAGGCGTTCCTCATCGGCGTGCGCGTGCTCACCGGCACGGTCGGGGCGGGCGAGGCCGGCGGCGCCTACGCGCTGCTCGCCGAGGAGACCATCAAGGCGATGCATGCCGAGGTGACAGCGGAGATCGAGCGAAGCCATGGCCGTGTGCCGGGCGGGGCGAGCGCGATCGTCGCCATGGGCAAGCTCGGCGGGCGCGAGATGACGGCGGCCTCCGATCTCGACCTCATCGTGATCTACGACTTCGACGAGCGGGCAACGCTGTCGAGCGGGGTGAAGCCGCTGGCGCCGACCCAGTACTTCACGCGGCTGACCCAGCGGCTGATCAGCGCGCTCACGGCGCAGACCAGCGAGGGCAAGCTCTACGACGTCGACATGCGCCTGCGCCCTTCGGGGCAGAAGGGGCCGGTCGCCACGCAGCTGTCGAGCTTCGTCGCCTACCAGAACGGCGAGGCCTGGACGTGGGAGCACATGGCGCTGACGCGGGCGCGCGCCATCTCGGGGCCTGCGCACCTGTGCGCGGCGGTCGAGCGCACCATTCGCGAGGTGCTGGCGGGCCCGCGCGAGCAAGCGCGGATCGCGGCCGACGTGCGCGACATGCGGGCGCGGATCGAGAAGGAGAAGGGAACGCACGACATCTGGGATCTGAAGCAGGTGCGCGGCGGGCTCGTCGATCTCGAGTTCATCGCCCAGCATCTGCAACTTGTGCACGCGCACCGGCATCCCGAGGTGCTGAGCCAGAGCACGCTGTCGGCGCTGCGCAATCTGTCGCGGGCGGGCCTCATCGACGACGCGGCGGCAGAGACGCTCGTTCCCGCCGCGCAGCTCCTGAGCGACTTGACGCAGGTCCTGCGGCTGTGCGTCGAGGGAACCTTCGAGCCGCAGACCGCCACGCACGGTCTCAAGGCGCTGCTCGCGCGCTCGGCCGGCCTGCCGGATTTCAACCGGCTCGAGGCCGAGCTGAAGGCGACGCAGGCGGCCGTCCTCGCCGAGTTCGACCGGCTCGTGCGGTAGCCTGCCGTCGCTTCAGGCTGCGTGGGCTGCGCCTCGGCGCCTCAGAAGTCCTGCCAGTCGTCGGCAGCGGGCGCCGCGGCGAGGGCCAGGTTGCCGCGCGTCGCCGGTCGTGCGGGGGGCGCGGCGGGGCGGGCCGCGGGCGTTGCGGCCTGCTGCTGCGCGCGCGCGATCTGACCGAGCTGGAACTGGCCGGTCAGGGCAGCCAGGTTCTCCGCCTCCTCGGCGAGCGACACGGCCGCGGCCGCGGCCTCCTCGACGACGGCGGCGTTCTCCTGCGTGGCGTTGTCCATCTCGCCGACGGCGGTGTTGACGCCCTGCAGGTTGCTGGCCTGCTCGCCGGCGCCCTTGGCGATGGTGGTGATGGAGGCGTTGATCTCGGCGACCTGCTCGAGGATGCGGTCCAGCGCCTCGCCGGCGCGGCGGATCAGGCCCGAGCCCTCCTCGACCTGGCCGCTGGAGCGGGAGATGAGCGCCTTGATCTCCTTGGCGGCGTCGGCCGAGCGCTGGGCGAGCGCGCGGACCTCGGAGGCGACCACGGCAAAGCCGCGGCCGGCCTCGCCCGCGCGCGCGGCCTCGACGCCGGCGTTGAGCGCCAGCAGGTTGGTCTGGAAGGCGATCTCGTCGATGACGCCGATGATCTGGCTGATCTGGCTGGAGGAGGTCTCGATGCCGGCCATGGCCGCGATCGCGTCGCGCATCACGGCGCCGCCGCGCTCGGCCCCCTGCTTGGTGCTGGCGACGATGTCCTGGGCCCGCGCGGCGCTGTCGGCGGTGGCGGTGACCGTCGCCGACACCTCCTTGACGTTGCCGGCGGTCTCGCCGAGGGAGGAGGCCTGGCGCTCGGCGCGCTTGGCCATCTCGGCCGTGCTCGAGGAGATCGAGTTGGCGCCGGAGCGGATGGCGAGAATGCCGTCGCGCACGCGCTCCATGCTCTTCTGCAAGGTCTCGACAGAGGTGTTGAAGTCGGTGCGGAGCTTGTCGACGTTGGCGGAGAACGGCGTCTCGATGCGATAGACGAGATCACCCGATGCGAGGGCGGAGAGACCCTTGCCCAGGGCGTCGATGCCTTCCTGCAGCTGGCGCTGCTCCTCGGCCCGCTGGCGGGCGGTCTCACGGCGCTCGGCCTCGGCTGCGGCGCGCGCCGCCTCGGTCTCCTGCTCGAGGCGCTGCTTCTCGAGGGCGTTGGCCTTGAAGGTGTCGACGGCGCGGCCCATGGCGGCCAGCTCGTCCGAGCCGTTCTTGGGAACGTCGACGTCGAGCTTGCCGGCGGCCAGCGACACGATGGCGACATTGAGCGCCTGCAGCCGCCTCAGGATCGTCCTGCCGATGAACAGCCACACGCCGATGAGCGCGCCGGCGGTGGCGAGAATGATCATGAGCAGGTGCGACTTGCTGGCATCGATGGAGGCCACGGCGCTCGCCATGTTGCGGGAGGCCGTCTGGCGGGCTGCGGTCACCGTCTCGTCGACGTGCGTCACGAGGCTTGCGGACTTGGCACGCGCGGCTGCCACGAGCTGCCAGCTCTGGATGATCGCCTTCATCTCGCGCCGGCGCTCGGCCGTAAGGCCCTTGTCGCCGGTCTCGAGCGCGATCAGGGCTTGCAGCGACTGGCGCAGCTTCTGCGCGTCGGGGGTGTCGCCGAGCTTCTCGATGGCCTTGCGGGCGCGCTCGATGGAGGCCGTCAGGCGGTCGCGCAAGGGCGCGAGAAGGGCCTCGGAGGGTGCCAGCGAGATCTCGGTCAGGATGCCGAGCAGAAGATTGCTCTCGGCCCGCACCTCGGCCGCGCCCTCGACCACCACGGCCTCCTTGGCAGCGAGGCTCTCCAGATCGGAGCGGGCCTGGTCGCGGTCGAGGATCTCGCCCGCCGCACGCAGCCCAAGGATCAGATTGAAGCTGGCATCGTCGACAAGGGGGGCAACGATCTGCGCGAGCCTGGCGTGCGCGGCCGTGACCTGCTGCATGATGCTCTCGCGCCGCGCGCGAGCCTCGAAGCGGTCCGCCATCGCAGCCGTCAGGTTCTGGACGCTCGAGTTGAGCTCGTCGATGTCGCCGCGCAGGACGGAGGTGGCGGTGCGACCGATCTCGGACTTGTGCAGGGCGGCGATGCTCTCCGCCATGGACTTGACCATCGCTGCGCGCGCGGCGTCGGCCTTCTTGACCTCCTCTCCGCCCTCGGCGGCGGCAATGACCGAGGAGAGCGAGGAGAGGTCGGACGCCTGCCGCGCGAGCACGAAGGCGTGCGTCATGCCGGGCAGGCTGTCCGCCTCGATCACCGACAGGCTGTCGCCGACGACGCGATAGGAGAGGAAGGCGACGCCTGCCGCCACGAGCGTCAAGCTCGCGACGGTGGCGAAGGCGATGAGGAGCTTGGCGCGGATGCCGGCCCCGAGGCGGCGCGCACGTTGCACTGATCCGGGGTTGCCGCCGGTCACTGCCGTTGGAGTACGCGCCGTCATCGGTTCCAGTCCTTTCTGCTTGTGGTACGTCAGCCGCCGATTTGCTTGAGATCGGTGACCGACTTGAAGCTGCCGTCCTCCTGGATCACGGTGAGGAAGACCTCATCCATGCCCTGGTTGTCCGCAGCGCCGTAGGAGAGCTTCACGCCGCCGAGGTCGAAGGTGTTGGCGTAGATGGTGTCGAGCAGGGCCTTGCGGGTCGGCTCGCCCTCGATCTTCTCGAGCGCGGCGATCACGAGGCGGCCGACGAGATAGCCCTCGAGCGTGACGAAGCCGGGCTTGGCGTCGGCATCGACGGCCTTGAGCGCTGCCTGATAGCGGGCCACGACCGGGATCTTGTCGTCGCCGGGGAAGGGCACGACCTGGGTCACCACGACGCCGGCGCCGGTCTTGCCGAGCTCGGCGGCGAGCGCGTTGGAGCCGACGAAGGAGATGTTGACGAACACCGAGTTGAGCTTCATCTGGCGGGCCAGCTTGATGAACTCGGCGCAGGGCTTGTAGGGGCCGACCATGATCACGGCCTCGGGCTTGCCCTTCATGATCGAGAGCAGCGCCGACTTCACCGCCGTGGTGTTGCGCTCGAAGGTGCCCTCGGAGGCGAGGCTCATGTTGCGCTTGGTGAGCGCCTTCTGCACGCCCGCGAGGCCGGCGCGGCCGAATGCGTCGTCCTGGTAGAGGATGCCGATGCGGGAGATGCCGCGGTCCTTGACCAGGCGCTCGACCATCTCCTCGGTCTCCTGGAAATAGGAGCCGCGCACGTTGACGACGTTGGGCTGGAAGGGATTGCGCAGGAACTCGGCGCCGGTGAACGGGCCGACGAAGGGCACGCCGGCCTGCAGCGCGATGGGCTGGGTGGCGGCGGACGTGGGCGTGCCGACGGGGCCGACGAGCGCGAAGACGTTGTCGGTGTCGAGAAGCTTCTTCACGGCCTCGATCGACTTGTTGGGCTCATAGCCGTCGTTCTCGGTGACGAGCTCGATCTTGCGGCCCTTGACGCCGCCGGCGCGATTGGCCTCCTCGAAGGCGGCCTTGAGGCCCGTGCGCATGTCGAGGCCGAGTGCGGATGCCGGTCCCTCGAAAGGTGCGGCCTGGCCGAGCACGATCTTGTCGGCGCTGACGCCGGGGTCGGCCAGAGTGGCGGTGGTGGAGAGCAGAATGCCGGCGGCGGCCAACGTTGCAACGCGAACTGATAATCTCATTCCGAATTTCCTTTTGTTATGACGCCTGGGGATTGAGCCTCCAAAATAACCCAGACAAATTTAAATACGGTTTATGCGGAGCGTGCGTTGTCTGAGCGAAACTGCCGCCGTTGCCTGCGGCCGATTCAATTCCGTGCCCGCGAGCTGTCTGGACAACATGTCCCGCGCCGGCTCGAGCCCGGGAGGGCGTCCGAGGCGCCCGTTTCCCATCGCGCGGCGGGGCGGCGGCGACACGTGCTGCCGGGCCAGCGCGGGCTTGAGAACGCGCGCCGTGATCCAAAAAAGCTGTGCAACGCGGCCCTTGAACCTATTGCGATGCTCCCGCGTTGCAGGTCAGAGTCGCCCGTTGTCACGGGCCAGGCGCCGTCATCAGCGCGCCGCCGTCCCCACGCGGCCGCTAACAGAAGGAGAGGGTTGGAATGGCAGACAGAAAGCTCGCGATCCTCGGTGGTCCGGACAAGCCCGCGCTGCAGTGGGCCATTGCGTATCCAGACAGGGAGCAGGTGCATTTCAAGCTGCAGAGCGACGGTGTCGACGTGCAGATTGCGCGCATGGACGAGCTGGCGGACGGTTTCACCTTCGAGCTGGTCGGGATCGTGAGGTCGGGGACGGACCAAGGTCGCCCGTTCCGGGCACGCTACAGCGTCGAGGATCGCGCGGGCGCCATGGTCATCGGATAGCTCGGCTGGAAATGGCCGCGCACGCGAAGCGGGCAAGCCGCTTGGCACAGCGCTCTCACGTCAGCGGGTCATCGATGGTGGCCGTGGGCTTGGCGAGGGAGATCAGGGCGTCGAGGTCGCCGATCTGGATCGTGGGACCGTCGACGCGCACCTTGTAGGGCACGAGCGCGGCGAACGAGCGGGAAAGGACCTCCGGCGCCATGCCCAGGCGCGAGGCAAGCACCCTCTTCTCGAATGGCAGCTCGAAGCGGTTGCGGCCGCCGGTCTCGGCGTTGCGCGCCACGAGCCAGTTGGCCAGCCGCTCGAGGCTCGAGCGCAGCTTCTGGTTCTTCAGCTCCTTGACCACGCCCCGGTAGGCAAAGGCGAGCTCGACGGCGAGCGCCCGGGCGAAGGCCGCGTCATGGGCGAATACCTTGCGCACGGCCTCGGCCGGAACCAGCAGGATGCGCGCCGACGTCAGCGCGCGGGCGGACTTCAAGTAGAGGCGGTCGAGGATCACCGCGGCGACGATGAAGCTGTGGCCGGGGCCGAGCACGGAGACGGTCGTCTCGCGATCGCGATAGGCGGAGAACACCTCCACCTGGCCCTCGACGACGACGTGGAGGAAATCCGCAGGGTCGCCCTCCTGGATCAGCTCGACGTGGGCCGGGAAGCGCTGCAGGAAGGCGGGCCTCAGCATGGCCTCCACGTGCTCGGGCGCCACCTCCGCAAACAGCGGCAGCTTGCGCATCTCCTCGATCTCTTCGGCGCGCATCGGGGTCCCGGGCCTTCTGCTCCGCGGCGATCGCCGCAGGGTCAATACAATATTGGACATGACACAAGTCAAGCGAAGTTGCCTCGAAAGTAGGCGGCGGGCTTGCCTTTCGGGCCTCGGACGCGTGACCTTTCTTCGCTTATTTCTTGAATGTTTATCGAGGCTTGCGGTGATTGATCGACATCAACAGCCGCCCCCCGCGATCACGGCAACGCTCCCTGCCGGTAACGCTTTTGATCTTTCTTTGCGCAGGGGGCGGGCATGCCGAACGATGCCGTTTCACAAGCCGACCGGAGCCGCGCGCTCTGGCTTTCCACGATCGCCTTCACGGTCTGCTTCGCGGTCTGGACGATCTTCGCCATCATCGGCATCCAGATCAAAAAGGACCTCGGCCTTTCCGACACGCAGTTCGGACTGCTCGTCGGCACACCGATCCTGACGGGATCGCTGATCCGCCTCATCCTCGGCATCTGGTCCGACCAGTACGGCGGCCGTCTCGTCTACACGCTGACGATGCTGTCGGCCGCGGTCATGACGGCGCTGCTGATCTTTGCCTACGACTATCCGACCTTCCTGCTCGCCGCGCTCGGCGTCGGCATCGCAGGCGGCTCGTTCTCGGTCGGCATCGCCTATGTGGCGAAGTGGTTCCCGAAGGAGCGGCAGGGCACGGCGCTCGGCATCTTCGGGGCCGGCAACGTCGGCGCCGCGGTCACGAAATTCGCGGCCCCCGTCATCATGGTCGCCTACGGCTGGCGGACGGTCGCCCTCGTGTGGGCGGTCGTGCTGGCGGCGACGGCGGTGGTCTTCTACCTGTTCACCAAGGACGATCCCGATCTCGCCCAGCGGCGTGCGACCGGAGCCAAGCCCGAGCCCCTCTCGGCCATGCTCGCACCACTTGCCAGCGTGCAGGTCTGGCGCTTCTCGCTCTACTACTTCTTCGTGTTCGGCGCCTTCGTGGCGCTTGCCCTGTGGCTGCCGCGGTACCTGATCGGCGTCTACGGCCTTGATATCACGACAGCCGGCATGATCGGCGCGGCCTATTCGATCCCGGCGTCCATCTTCCGCGCCTACGGCGGACACCTCTCCGACAAGTACGGCGCGCGCACGATCATGTACTGGACGTTCCTCGTGTCGGTGGCGTGCACCTTCATCCTCTCCTATCCGCCGACCCAGTACGTGATGCAGGGCATCCGCGGCCCCATCACGTTCTCGACGCAGATGGGCCTGCTCGGCTTCGTCATCGTCGCCTTCGTGCTGGGCTTCTTCATGAGCCTCGGCAAGGCGGCGGTCTACAAGCACATCCCCGTCTACTATCCCGACCGGGTCGGCGCGGTCGGCGGGGTCGTTGGGCTCGTCGGCGGCCTTGGCGGCTTCGTGCTGCCCATCGCCTTCGGCGCGCTCAACGATCTGACCGGCGTCTGGCAGAGCTGCTTCTGGCTGCTGTTCCTGATCGTGTCGGTGTCGCTGATCTGGATGCACTTTGCCATCCTGGCCATGGAGCGTGAGGCGCTGGCCAAGGGGGCGCAGTCCCTGCCGCAACTGCCCGAGATGCAGCCCATCCACGTGCCGGCGCACGGCGAGGCGATGGCCGGCAAGGGCGCGATCCAGGATTGGCGCCCGGAGGACGAGCGGTTCTGGCAGGAGACGGGGCGCGCGATCGCGCGGCGCAACCTGTGGATCTCGGTGCCGTGCCTGCTGCTGTCGTTTGCCGTGTGGATGGTGTGGAGCGTGGTCGTGGCGAGATTGCCGGCGGTCGGTTTCAGGTTCAGCAACGACGAGCTGTTCTGGCTCGCCGCCATGCCGGGGCTGTCGGGTGCGACGCTGCGCATCTTCTACAGCTTCATGCCGGCGATGTTCGGCGGCAGGCTGTGGACCACGCTTGCCACCTGGTCGCTGCTGATCCCCGCGCTCGGCATGGGCTTTGCCGTGCAGAACCCGGATACGCCGTACTGGATCTTCCTCGTGCTGGCATTGCTGTGCGGCTTCGGCGGCGGCAACTTCGCCTCCTCGATGGCCAACATCTCCTTCTTCTTCCCGAAGGCGGAGAAGGGCAACGCGCTCGCCATCAACGCCGGCCTCGGCAATCTCGGCGTCAGCGTCGTGCAGTTCGTGGTGCCGCTGGCCATCACCGCCGGCGTCTTCGGCTTCCTCGGCGGCAGCCCGCAAACGGCGACGGCGGGCGGGGTCACGACCACCCTGTGGCTGCAGAACGCCGGCTTCGTGTTCGTGCCGTTCATCATCGCGTCGGCCTTCGCGGCCTGGTTCGGGATGGACGACCTGTCCAGCATGAAGGCGAGCTTTGCCGACCAGTCGGTGATCTTCCAGCGCACCCACAACTGGATCATGTGCTGGCTCTACACGGGAACGTTCGGCTCCTTCATCGGCTTCTCGGCCGCCTTCCCGCTGCTCTCCAAGATCCTGTTTCCGGAGGTGAACGCACTGCAGTACGCGTTCCTCGGCCCGCTGGTCGGTGCCGTGTCGCGGGCGTTCGCAGGCAAGGCGTGCGACCGGCTCGGTGGAGGGCGGATCACGTTCTGGGTGTTCGTGGCCATGAGCGTGGGCGTCGTGGGCGTGCTGACCGCGATCGGGATGAAGGGGCAGGCGAATGCCTTCCCGCTGTTCTTTGCCAGCTTCCTGTTCCTGTTTGCGGCCTCGGGCGTGGGCAATGCCTCCACCTTCCAGATGATCCCCGCGATCATGCGCAAGGAGGTGGCGCGGCTCGAGCCCGGCATGAGCGACGCCGAGCGGGTCAAGCAGTCCGACAAGGAGGCGGCGGCCATCATCGGCTTCACCTCGGCGATCGCGGCATACGGGGCCTTCTTCATCCCGAAGAGCTTCGGCACGTCGATCGCCGCCACGGGCAGCCCGGCGATGGCCCTCTACGGCTTCCTCGCCTTCTACGTGAGCTGCATCGCGGTGACGTGGTGGTTCTACACGCGGCGCGACGGGCTTCTGTTCGACGTGGAGCGCAGGCGCCCCGCGGCCACCCCGGTCACCGCCCTGAAAGCCGTCTGATCCCATTCCCGACGCGAGACGACCCATGAGCAACTTTCTCGATCGCCTGACATTCTTCCGCAGGGCCCAGGAGCCGTTCTCCAACGGCCACGGCATCACCACCAACGAGGCACGCGACTGGGAGGACGGCTACCGCCGCCGCTGGCAGCACGACAAGATCGTGCGCTCCACGCACGGCGCCAACTGCACCGGCTCGTGCTCCTGGAAAATCTACGTCAAGGGCGGCATCGTGACGTGGGAGACGCAGCAGACCGACTACCCGCGCACGCGGCCCGACCTTCCCAACCACGAGCCGCGGGGTTGCTCGCGCGGTGCCAGCTACAGCTGGTACCTCTACTCGGGCAACCGGGTGAAGCATCCGCTGATCCGCTCGCGGCTCGTTCGCCACTGGCGTCAGGCGCGCAAGAGCCTGGCGCCGGTGGCGGCGTGGAAGAGCATCGTCGAGGATCCCGCAAAGCGCTCCGACTATGTCTGCGTCCGCGGCCATGGCGGCTTCGTGCGCGCCAAGTGGGAGGAGGTCAACGAGATCATCGCGGCCGCCAACGCCTATACCGCCAGGACCTACGGGCCGGATCGCGTCATCGGCTTCTCGCCCATTCCGGCGATGTCGATGGTGTCGTACGCGGCGGGCTCGCGCTACCTGTCGCTGCTCGGCGGCGTGTGCATGTCGTTCTACGACTGGTACTGCGACCTGCCGCCGGCCTCACCGCAGACCTGGGGCGAGCAGACGGACGTGCCGGAGAGCGCCGACTGGTACAACGCCGGCTTCATCATCCTGTGGGGCTCGAACGTGCCCCAGACGCGCACGCCGGACGCGCACTTCTACACGGA
>JANRIO010000111.1:0-5409 GCA_033764875.1 Hyphomicrobiaceae bacterium
ATGGACGTATCGAGCCCGCCCGAGTAGGCGAGCACCACCTTCTTGATCTTGCGCGCGCCGTCAGCCGCCATTTGCCTCTGCCTCTCGAGCCGTAAGTGCATGGTTTGGCGCGCACTATAGGCAAGAACGGCGGGTGGGCAACTGGCGACTTAGAGTAGGCCGGCACGCGAGACAATGCATCACGCGAAGGATAACCGCACAGATAGAATCGCGGTAACCTATGGACTTTGAGCCCCATATGGAAATTGACGATGCCTTTGCTCGTATCCGACTGCCCCCGATGTGGTTCGCGAGAGATGACCTTCGACGTGAAGGGGCACATCTTCGTGAAACAGGAATACGGATGGAAAAACTGGTATGAGACATTCTGCGTGTGTCGAAGATGCGAAAGAACAACAATTTTTGTCCTTACGCAGTCTCTTGCAGGGCATCAGCAATACTACATCTTATCCGATGCGATATCAAAAAATCCGGACATGCTGTTGTCGGTGGACAATAGCTTGAACAAGCTCTTTGACGTGGACCGATATATAAGTCTGCGTGATGAAAGCGTGCTGACTGCGCCCGATCACTTGCCGTCCGAACTCGAGAAGGTTTTTCGAGAAGGGGCTGGTTGCTATTCAATTGGCGCCTACAATGCTGCTGCGACGATGTTTAGGTTGTGCTTGGATTTGGCGAGCAGACCGCTGCTTCCCGACCCCGCTGCACAAGGAGTGAGTCAGCCCAATCACCGGGAGCGGAGAGATTTGGGCCTTAGACTCCCATGGCTATTCAAGCATGGCCTCATTCCGCGAGACCTAGAGGATCTCGCCTCGTGCGTGCGAGAGGAAGGAAATGACGGTGCGCATGTCGGAAATCTCTCCAAGCACGAACTGGATGACCTGGTTGACTTCGTGACATCGTTCCTGGAGCGACTAGTTACCGAGCCCAAAAAGCTGGAACTTGCTAAGCAACGAAGAACTGCCAGAAGGTCTGGCTAGCAGTAGAAGGGTATTGAACGCACCTCAGGCCACGCCCGCGCGCAGCAGGTCGTGGATGTGCACGATGCCGACGGGGGTGCCCTTGTCGACGACGAACAGGGCGGTGATGCGCGAGGAGTTCAGCACCTCGAGCGCCGCCGAGGCCAGCATGCTCGGCGCCACGAACTTCGGGTTGCGCGTCATGATCTGTGCCGTCGAGGCCGTGAGCAGGTTTTGCCCCATGTGCCGGCGCAGGTCGCCGTCGGTGATGACGCCGGCGAGCTTGCCGTCGGCGCCCACCACGCCGAGGCAGCCGAACGACTTCTGCGTCATGGTGACGAGCGCGGCGCTCATCGGCGTGTCCTCGGCCACCAGCGGCAGCGCCTCGCCCTTGTGCATCAGGTCGCTGACGTATTTGAGGCTGGCGCCGAGCTGCCCGCCCGGATGGTACAGCTTGAAGTCGTGCGCCGTGAAGCCCTTGTGCTCGAGCAGCGCAATGGCCAGGCAGTCGCCCATGGCGAGCTGCATGGTGGTGGAAGTGGTCGGCGCCAGCCCGTGCGGGCAGGCCTCCTTGGCCTTGGGCAGCTCCAGCAGCACGTCGCTCTGCTTGCCGAGCGTCGAGTCCGCCTTCGAGGTGATGGCGATCAGCGGCACCTTGAAGCGGCGCGAGTAGGTGAGGATGTTGGACAGCTCCGCGCTCTCCCCCGACCACGACAGGGCGACGATGACGTCCTCGCGGTGGATCATGCCGAGGTCGCCGTGGCTGGCCTCGCTCGGGTGCACGAAGAAGGCCGGCGTGCCGGTGGAGGCGAAGGTGGCGGCTAGCTTCTGGCCCACATGCCCGCTCTTGCCGATGCCCGTCACGATCACGCGGCCCCTGGCCGAGGCGAGCGTGGCGACCGCCTCCGCGAACGTATGCCGCAGGGTTGTGTCGAGGTGCGCCCTGAGCGCCTGCAGGCCCTCGCACTCGATCTCGAGGGTGCGGGCGGCCGACAGGAAGGCGGCCGGAACGACGGTGCTTGCGGTCTGCGCCACTGGCTGTCCTCTAGAGGTCCAAGGTAGTATGGCGTCGTCTGCTCTGCCCGGGAAGCCTCGGGCCTCGTGGGGGCCCGAATCGTGTTGCTGCTACTCTAGACCAGCCCGGCGCCCCTGGGCACCCCCGGCGCCGTCCGTCCTGCCCCCCGCGGAATTCCTGAACGAAACCTTGACGTGTGCCGTTCTGGGCCGGCGCTCAACCTCTCGTTAAGCCGCCTCGTCTACGCTCGCGTGCGATCGGGGCCTCCAGCCGCGGTCGTGTGGTCGCGTCGGTGTCGAGGCTCGTTCTGTCGAGGTCGCATGCGCGTGGCTTGCCGTCGCTTGAGGGGCAGTATCGGCGTTTCGCTCTGGCTCGCCGCCGGGGCTGCCGGCTTGGCCGTGCCCGCCGCCGCCCAGGTTCCCGTCGAGACGGTCATCCAGGCCCCCGCGCCCAACCGCGCCAAGCTCCAGCCGCGCCGGCCGCAGCCCGAGCGGGTCGAGGTCGACGATCCCGAGGCGACGGGCCGCGAGCCCCCGCCCCAGCGCCTCGACGGCGAGGAGCCCGAGGCGGACGCCGACACCGCGGATGCCGCGCTCGCCGAGCGGCGCCTGGTGCCGCTGGCCGGCGACCTGCGCGATGTGGCCCGCGAGCTGCGCGGTCCCGTCGACGGCACCATCGACGACGGCACCCATGTCCCGGTGGTGGTCGACGGCATCGGCGATCTCAGGCGCGACGCCCGCCGCCCCGAGGACATCGCCGCCTTCACCACGCCGCCGGCAGGCTACGACGCGCTGGCCTTCCAGATCGAGCAGATCGATCCCCTGAACGACCGGCGCACGGATCGCCTGTTCCGCTTCGAGCCTTACGCTCCCGTCGGTGTGCGCCTCGGCAGCTTCGTGCTCTATCCCGAGGCCGAGCTCGGCGGCCTCTACAACAGCAACGTCTACCGCAGCAGCCTTGGCTCCGGCGCCGGCGCGGCCGAGGGTCTCGGCAGCCTGCGCCTCGTCTCCGACTGGCGCCGCCACGCCCTCGAGTTGCGCGCCGCCGGCCGCGCCACCTTCTACGATCGCTACGCCTCGGAGGACGACCGCACCTGGAGCCTCGAGGCCCGCGGCCGTCTCGACATCACGCGTCGCGCCAACATCGAGGCGGCCGTCACCCACACCTCCGACAAGGACGCGCGCTCGGTCATCGACGCGCCCACCAACGCCGCCGTGCGCGGCGAGATCGAGACCGACCGCGTCGCGGCGACCTACAACCAGCAGCTCGGCCGTGCCACGCTGCAGCTGCGCGGCGCGCTGACCGATGTTGCCTATTCCGACGTGACCGCGGTGAACGGTGCCACCATCTCCAATGCTTCCCGCAACTTCACCCAGACCGACGAGGCCGTGCGTCTGTCCTGGGCGCTCAACCGCGCCGCCGCCGTCTTCGTCGACGCCGCCTTCCGCCAGCGCGCGTACGCGGTGGCCGCCGGCGACGGCATCGCGCGCTCCTCGGCGAGCGAGCGCTACCGGCTGGGCCTCGCCTTCTCGCCGCTGGGGCCGCGCCTGCGCGGCGAGATCAGCCTCGGCTGGGGCCATCAGGGCCAGTGGGACCGCAGGCTGCCGGACATGCAAGGCGTGCTCCTCGATGCGAGCCTCGCCTGGCGCGCGAGCGGCCTCACCACCGTCCTCCTCACCGCCCGCTCGGACTTCTACGACACGACGCTTGCCGGCTCCCCCGGTGCGCTCGCCCGCGAGGTCGGCGCCGAGGTTCGCCACGCCCTCAAGCGCCACCTCATCGCCACGCTGGGGCTGCGCTACGCCCTGTCGCCGTATCAGAGCGTGTCGCTGGAGGAGCGCCTGCTCACCGGCGAGGCCGGCCTCGACTACTTCCTCAACGCCAACCTCTCCCTCTACGGCCGCTACCAGCACCTAGAGTTCCGCTCCACCGACGAGACGCGCAACTACACGGCCGACATCGTTCGCCTCGGCCTGCGCGTCAGGCAGTGAGCGGCGGCGCCTCGGCGCGCAACAATCGGGTCGCCGGGCCGCGTGCCGTGCGCCATCGTGGCGCTCGCAACGCACGTGGAGGCAACAGCATGCATTCGACCATCGAGCCCGCGATCCTTTACGCCGGCACGCCGGTTGTCCTGATCTCGACCCTCAATCCGGACGGCACCGCCAACATCGCGCCGATGTCGTCGGCCTGGTGGCTCGGCTGGTCCTGCATGCTGGGGCTGGACGCGACCTCGCGCACCACCGAGAACCTGCGCCGCACGCGCGAGTGCGTCTTGAACCTCGCCTCTGTGGATCTGGCGTCGGCCGTCGACAGGATCGCGCTCACCACCGGCAGCGACACCCTGCCCATGCACAAGAGGGCGCTCGGCTATCGCATCGTGCGCGACAAGCTCGCGGCCGCCGGCCTCACCGCGCAGGCCTCCGAGCTGGTCGCGCCCCCGCGCATCTGCGAGTGCGGCATCCAGATGGAGGCCCGCGTCGCCGGCATCGGCGCCTTCGCGTCCGGCGACCGCCGCATGGCGATCCCGACCCGCGCCGTCGAGGTGACCATCGCGCGCGTGCACGTGGCGCCCTCCCTGGTCGCAGACGGGCACCCCAATCGCATCGATCCGGACAAGTGGAAGCCCCTGATCATGAGCTTCCGCAGGTTCTATGGCCTCGGCGACGCCGTGGCTCCCTCGCGCCTTTCCGCAGGCCCCGAGGAGGCCTATGCGCCGTGGAAGCTCGCAGGCTTGAAGGGGGTGGCGAGCCGCGCCGTGCTCGGCCTCGCCACCGCCCGCTACCGCCGGCCCGAGCCGCCCGACCTGCGCCCGTCCGGCGAGGCCGAGGCCTGAAACGGCGCGTAGAGAGATCGGGGCGCAGCAAGCCCGACTATTGCGACAGAAGCACATGCTGGCGTGGACCCCCGCCTTCGCGGGGGTGACGTTGGTGGGGATGCGCGGCTTGCAGAATTTTAACCGGACCGTTGGCGGGGATGCACGAGGAGTTCGCAACAACCGACGTCATGCCCGCGCAGGCGGGCATCCACGCAAGATTGCAGTGGATCGCGACGCTTCTGGACATGCGCGCTGCGGTGCGCATTGAAGCTGGTGCCACGGGAGCCCAGTGCCCTGATCGCGAAATTCGTCTCATTCTGCCGCACGCTCCGAACGAATTTCGCGATCTGAAGGACACTAGGAAAATCATGAAACGAGTTTGATCGAGACCGAGAAGTCCGTCTCACAACCTAGCCGAAAGCGATGTAACGGACTTCTCGGTCATCACGCGAGGACGAACCGGCGGATGCACCGCACCGGCCCTCAGAACAGCTTCTTCAGCTCGGCCTTCAGCGCCTCCGACAATTCAGGCCGGTCCAGCGCATAGGCGATGTTGGCGGCGAGGAAGCCGACCTTGGCGCCGCAGTCGTAGATGGTGCCGTCGAAGCGCACGGCGTGGA
>JANRIO010000114.1:0-5999 GCA_033764875.1 Hyphomicrobiaceae bacterium
CGCGTTACACTCCGAAAAATTCTTTCTGAACAGGGCTTTGGGGCTTGGCGAGCATAAGGCGTTTTTCAGGTAGGGTTCAGGTTGCCGTGGTCAGGCTCGCGGCACCCGAGTGGCAAAAGGAGTGGGCAATGAAGGGGCTGATTGCAGCGGCGGGGCTTGTGGCTACTGCCGGACTGGCGCTGGCGCTCGCGACGACGAGCGCGAAGGCCGCCGACCTCTACGACGATCCGCCGCCGCCGCGATACAGCGGCCCGGCGTACGAGGATCCGCGCTACGCCGACGTCTACCGCTATCCCGACAGATATTCCGACAAGTACGCCGACCGGCCCGTGTACTCCGACAAGTACGCCGAGCGGCCGGTGCCGCCGGCCCCGGTCTACCGCGACGACGACGACGCGTTCCGCCCCGGCCCGCGGCATGCCTGGCGGGGCGGAGAGTGCGTGCCGCGGCACGTGATCCGCAGCCGGCTCAGCAGCGAGGGCTGGAGCGACTTCACGCTCGGCGACCTCTACGGCGATCAGGTCACCGTGCACGCACGCCGCCCCAGCGGGCGCCCCTACGTGCTGACCATCGAGCGGTGCAGCGGCACGGTGCTCGACGCGCGGCCCTCGCACAGCGCCGGCCCCTACGCCTCCGCACCGCCGCCGCCGCGGCGCTGGGACCGCCCCTACTACTGACAGGACCGGACGCGAGCCAGGCTGCCGCGACCTGCATTCCCAGAGCACCTTCCGAGACCCTCGCCGAAAGCGAGGGTCTTTGTGTTTTCACGGGCCTGAGCTAGACCCTTTCAGCGTGCGTCGCGTGAGGCCCGGGCGTTGCCTGCTCCCGCACCGGCAAGCAGCGCCGGCAAGGAGCGTCCCCGGCATCTGAGGCTGGTCAGCGACGGCGCGAGGCGGAGGCCGCCACAAGCGCGCGCATGCGGGCTGCGACCTGCTGCGGGCCCCGGCCGGTGGAAGAGAGGATAATGCCGATGGACCTCATCGCCTCCGCGCGCAACCCGACGCCTAGCGGGGCCGTCATCAGCGGGATCCAGACCGAGGACGGCGTCGGCCTGCGGGCGGCCCGCTGGGAGGCGACGGTGAGCCCCGAGCGCGGCACCGTGTGCGTGTTCCAGGGGCGGACGGAGTTCATCGAGAAATACTTCGAGACCATCGCCGACCTGCGCCGGCGCGGCTTCGCCGTGGCGACCTTCGACTGGCGCGGGCAGGGGCTGTCGCAACGGCTCGTCGACAACCGGGCCAAGGGGCACGTGCGCTCGTTCCGCGACTACGACCGCGACCTCGCCGCCTTCATGACGCAGGTGGTGGAGCCCCACTGCCGGCCGCCCTACATCGCGCTGGCCCACTCCATGGGCGGGCACGTGCTGCTGCGGCACGCGGTGGCGCCGAAGCCGCGCTTTGCGCGCATGGTGCTGTCGGCGCCGATGATCGAGATCTCGCTGGCCCGCCTCGGCGGCTCGCGGGCGAAGGCGCGGCTGTATGCCGAGGGCATGAGCCTGCTCCTGATGGGACGCGCCTTCACCAGCGGCGGGGCCGCCATGCCGGTCGAGTACGGGCCGTTCGAGGGCAACGAGCTGACCAACGACCGGGAGCGCTATGCGCGCTCGGCCGCGATCGTCAGCGCGCATCCGGAGGTCAGTCTCGGAGCCCCCACGATCGGCTGGCTGCGGTCGGCGCTGCGCTCGTCGGCCCGGCTCACGGCCCCGGAGTTTCCGCTCAAGGTGCAGGTGCCGATCCTGATGTTCGCGGCCGGGCAGGACAGCATCGTCTCGACGCGCGCCATCGAGGAGTTCGCCATGCGGCTCAAGGTCGGGACGCACGTGCTGATCCCGGAGGCCAAGCACGAGATCCTGCAGGAGACGGACGCGGTGCGGGCGAGGTTCTGGTCGGCCTTCGACGCCTATCTCGGCGTCGAGCCGGCGCCGGTCGGCTGAAACGCGCCGCCGGGCCGGCCCGCCTCAGGCGCAGGCGGCCTGGAGAACGGCCAGCGTCTCGCGGTGCAGGCGGCGGTCGCCGGCGGCGACAATGCTGCCGCCGTCGGTGGCGGGCCCGCCCTCCCAGGTGGTGACGACGCCGCCGGCCGACTTGATGATCGGGATCAGCGGCACGATGTCGTAGGGCTTGAGGCCGGCCTCGACCACGAGATCGACGTGGCCCGCCGCCAGCAGGCAATAGCCGTAGCAGTCGCCGCCGTAGCGGGTCATGCGCACCTTGCGGCGCAGGGCCGCAAAGCCCTTCTCGGCGGTGCCCGAGAAGAGATCGGGGTGGGTGGAGGTGAGAACGGCCCCCGACAGCGCGGCGCAGGCGCGGGTGCGCAGGCGGGCGGTCTTGCCCTCGGGCCCGGACCACCGGCTCACCCGGCCGTCGGACCAGAAGCGCTCGCTGGTGAAGGGCTGGCTCATGAGACCGATGCACGGTGCGCCCGCCACCTGCAGCCCGATGAGAGTGCCCCACAGCGGCGCGCCGATGATGAAGGCGCGGGTGCCGTCGATCGGATCGATGAGCCAGCGGTAGTCGCTGCCGCCCTCGGATCCGAACTCCTCGCCGGTGATGGCGTGATCGGGGAAGCGGTCCCGGATGGCCTTGCGCACGACGCGCTCGGCCGCCCGGTCGGCGGCCGTGACGGGGTCGAAGCCACCCGCAGCGTCCTTGTTGGTGACGGCAATGCGCTTGCGGAAATGCGGCATCACGGCCTTGTCCGTGAGGTCGGCGAGCTCGTGGGCGAAGGCGACGAGCGTGGACCGAGAGGGAGGACGGGACCGAGGCAAGGGGCGCGCTTTCCAGAGGGTTGCCGGGGTGCGCGCCTCACACGGCCGGACGGCCGCGCTCGCGCACGCGTGGATTGCAGATCAGTCAAAGTACAAAATATAATTGTGTCCCGGACGACACTGCGGCGATGCGATGCAGACTTTTTACCGGCAGCGCGATTGCAATGCACGCGGACACGTACCATCTTAGGTCAGTGACGTTGTCCTTTTCAGCGTCATAGCCCTCCTTGGGCGTTTCCTCCCTAGACTTGGGCCGTTCGTCCGCGAACGGCCCCTTTTCTTTTCTGGCCCCAGAATGGGTTGGCCGGATCGGCTCAGCGTGGCCGCGAGATCGAACCACTCCCTCCCGTGGCATACCAGCTGCAGATGCAGGACTCTCATCTCGCAACTGCTCAGTTATGCAGTGGTGTTACTTCTGCGATGCAAAAACTTTCGCTTGCGTTTTGTGCGCCGCACATCTAGTTTCCTGGTCACGAGATGAGCGATCATCTCGTTGCCCTCCTTGGGCGTTTCCTCCCTAGACTTGGGCCGCACGGGACACCGCTGCGGCCTCTTTTCTTTCTGGCGCCCGCTGCGGCGGCTTCGCGCATGCGGTCGCGATGGGGCACCTGCAACTCAACTCATAGGCTTAAGACGGCCGGCACGGACGACCGATCACTCGGCCGCGGCCCGGCCCTCGAGCAGCATGGGAATGGCCGCGAACATGCGTGCCGCCACGTCCTGCAGTGTACGGGCCAGCCCCTCGAAGCTCGCCGACCTCTCCAGCGTCGCCTCGTCGAGGTAGAGGCCGCGGTTGATCTCGAGCTGCAGCGTCTGCACGCCCCGGGCCGGGTTGCCGTAGTACTCGGTAATGAAGCCGCCGGCGTAGGGGCGGTTGACCTGAACCTCGAAGCCGTAGCCCTGCAGCAGATCGCGCAGGAAGCGCGTGAGCTTGGCGTCGCAGGAGGCGCCGAAACGGTCGCCGAGCACGAAATGCGGACGCACGCCCGGCTGGCCGATGGAGGACGAGGGCATGGAATGGCAGTCGATCAGGATCGCAATGCCAAAGCGGCGCCGCGTCTGCTCGAGAAGGTCCGACAGGGCGGCATGGAAGGGGCGGTAGAGACGGTCGATGCGCTCGAAGGCGACCCCGATCGGCATGCGCTCGCGGTAGATCTCCTCGCTGTCGGCGACGATACGCGCAAGCGTGCCCAGCCCGCCTACGACGCGGGCAGACTGGGTGTTGGCGAAGTCCGGCAGGCGGCCGCAGAACAGCTCCGGGTCAAGCTCGTAGGGCTCGCGGTTGACATCGAGATAGGCGCGGGGGAAGCGGGCCGCGATCAAGGGTGCGCCGAGGCCCACAACCGACTGGAACAGCTCGTCGACGTAGCAATCCTCGGATTTGCGCAGGGTGTGCGGGTCGAGCCGCGAGGCGGACAGGAACGCCTTGGGGTAGACGCGGCCGGAATGGGGCGAGCAGAAGACCAGGGGCGTCAACTGCTCCTGCGGCGCGTGCACCAGGAAGGGCGGTGACAGCTCTGCGAGGATCGAGGCACGTTCGCTGGCGTTCATGGTGTCCGAGGGCTACGCGGGCGGGCAAGGTGCGGACAGTGTGCCAACGGCGGCGCAGCATGTCCATCGGCCAGCCTCGGTTACCAACGCCGCGGCGTCTCAACCAAAGAAGCATGTTGTTCATTGCGCATTTACCAAATTGGCGCCAGATTCGGGTCCGACCACGTTGTGCTTGCTATCTTAAGCCGTCGGTAGCGCTTCACGGACGACCGCGTGCCGCAGCCCCGAGCGAAAGGCCTCTCGCAATGACCGCAAAGCCCTCGCACCTCCCGAAGAAGCGCATCCTCCTCGCGGAGGACGACGAGTCCATGCGCGGCTTCCTCGAGCGCGCGCTGGCCAAGGCCGGCTACGAGGTGAAAGCGTTCGCCAACGGCCAGGAGGCCTACGAGCGGCTGAAGGAGGAGGCATTCACGCTGCTGCTCACGGACATCGTGATGCCGCAGATGGACGGCATCGAGCTGGCGCGACGGGCCGGCGAGCTCGATCCCGACCTCAAGATCATGTTCATCACGGGCTTCGCGGCCGTGGCGCTGAATGCCGACGTGCAGCCGCCGAAGGATGCGCCCATCCTGTCGAAGCCCTTCCATCTCAAGGACCTGGTGCGCGAGATCGACAAGATCCTCAGCGCCTGACAGGGTCTGCCCCCGACCCTTGACTTGAGGTCGGCCGGTGCAATCATCTCCCGCGCGATCAAAAGCGATTCGCGCAGCAGGGGGTCTATGGCTGCGCCGAACCCGCAACGACAACGGGAAGAACGGGAGAGGCTCGCGAAGCTGTTCGCGAACCCGGGCGTCGCCTATGTGATCCACTACGCCTGCCAGAGCTTCAGCGCGCCGGACAATCCGGCGTCGCCGCGGATCGCGGCCATTGCGGTGCGCAACCTGGCGACGGGCGCGACGGAGTCGTTCTCCATCCACCAGGAGCTCGAAAGGGCCAAGCGGCCAATCAGCCTCGACCAGTGCGAGCGCCAGATGCTCGACCAGTACTTCGATTTCCTGGAGGCGCACCGGGGCATGACGTTCCTGCACTGGAAGATGCGGGACGTGAAGTTCGGATTCGCCGCGCTCGAGCACCGCCACGAGGTTCTCGGCGGCAGGCCGTTCGCCCTCGGCGACCACCAGAAGCTCGACCTGTCGATCATGCTCGCCAATCTCTACGGCACGGGCTACCTGCCGGCGCCGCACTTCGAATCGATCGCCCAGCGCAACGGGCTCTCGCTGATGGACTACATCCCCGGCCCGCAAGAGCCCGAGGCGTTCCGGCAGGGGCGCTACAAGGCGGTGCTGCTGTCGGCGCTGTGCAAGGTCGCCCTGATCGCCAGCACGGCGCAGCTCGCAGCCGACGGCACGCTCAAGACCAATGCCACCTTGTGGACGCTCAACGCAGGCCGGCTGCGGGAGGCCGTCGAGCTGTTCGACCGCAACCCGGTGAGCGCCTGGGCGGGGCTGCTCGCGACCGCGCTGTCGGTGGGCTTCGGCCTCGTGCTCAAGTACTTCTGAGGCTGCCGACCGGCTTGCCAGGGGCGTTGATTGCCGATATAGGGTCGCCCTTCCGAGCCTGCCTGCCGCCAGACGCCCGACAGGGCCGCGACGGCCCGCGCGCTCCGGGCGCTTAGCTCAGCGGTAGAGCACTTCCTTGACATGGAAGGGGTCAGAGGTTCGATCCCTCTAGCGCCCACCAC
>JANRIO010000007.1:0-41650 GCA_033764875.1 Hyphomicrobiaceae bacterium
GGCGTGCCACCTCCCTCTCCGCGTGCGCTCCCGGCCGAGCGGCAGCGAGAGCCGGATCATTCCCGGTTGGGAAGAATCGCGTGGGGTGAGGATCGCGGCTCGTGGTGCTCGCGCACGACTTCCTGGACGGCTTCCGGAGAGGGCGTGCCACCTCCCTCTCCGCCTGCGGTCCCGGCCGAGCGGCAGCGAGAGCCGGGATCTTCCCCGGTTGCGAAGGAGCGCGACGGGTAAGGATCCCGGATCGTCGTGCTCGCGCACGACGTCCGGGAAGGCAAAAGCAAAGAGGCAGCGCGCGAGGCGGACCGCCGCTCGGTCTCATTCCGCCTGTGTCTGAAGGACACTCGCAATACCAATGCTTGGTGTGGTGCTTGTCGCGCAAATTGCCGACTACGAACCCAGCCGCGATGTTGGTCGGCAGTTGCGAGGCACCACACTAGGCCGCGCCGAAGACGCGGGCGAAGATGGTGTCGACGTGGGCCGTGTGGTAGCCGAGGTCGAAGAGGGCGGCGAGCTCCGCGGGCGAAAGCGCCTTCGCGACATCGGGATCGGCCTTCAAGAGCTCGAGGAAGTCGCAGCGCTCGCGCCACACCCGCATGGCGTTGCGCTGCACGAAGCGATAGCTGTCCTCGCGCGAGACGCCCTTGTTGGTGAGCGCGATGAGGACGCGCTGGGAGTGCACGAGGCCGCCCAAGCGGTCGAGGTTGGCGCGCATGGTCTCGGGGTAGACGACCAGCTTCTCGATCAGGCCGGCGGCACGGTTCAAGGCGAAGTCGAGGGTGACGGTGGCGTCGGGGCCGATCATGCGCTCGACGGAGGAGTGCGAGATGTCGCGCTCGTGCCACAGCGCCACGTTCTCCATGGCAGGCGTCACGTAGCCGCGCACCATGCGGGCCAGGCCGGTGATGTTCTCGCTCAGCACCGGATTGCGCTTGTGGGGCATGGAGGAGGAGCCCTTCTGGCCTTCGGAGAAGAACTCCTCGGCCTCCAGCACCTCGGTGCGCTGCAGATGGCGGATCTCGATGGCGAGGCGCTCCAGCGAGGAGGCGATGACGCCCAGCGTGGCAAAGTACATGGCGTGACGGTCGCGCGGGATGACCTGCGTCGAGATGGGCTCGGGGACGAGGCCGAGCCGCTGCGCCACGTAGGCCTCGATGCGCGGATCGATGTTGGCGAAGGTGCCGACGGCGCCGGAGATGGCGCAGGTCGCGACCTCGGCGCGGGCGGCCTGCATGCGGGCGCGGGCGCGGGCGAACTCGGCGTAGGCCTGCGCCAGCTTGAGGCCGAAGGTGGTGGGCTCGGCGTGGATGCCGTGGCTGCGGCCGATGGTGGGCGTGAGCTTGTGCTCGAAGGCCCGCGCCTTGAGGGCGGCGAGCAGGCGGTCGAGGCCGGCGGTGAGAATATCGGCGGCGCGCACGAGCTGCACGGCGAGGCAGGTGTCGAGCACGTCCGAGGAGGTGAGCCCCTGGTGGACGAAGCGGGCCTCGGGGCCGACGTGCTCGGCCAGATGCGTGAGGAAGGCGATGACGTCGTGCTTGACCTCGCGCTCGATCTCGTCGATGCGGGCGACGTCGAATTGGGCCTTGCTGCCCTTGTCCCAGATGACGGCGGCCGCCTCTTTCGGGATCAGGCCGATCTCGGCCATGGCGGCGGCGGCATGCGCCTCGATCTCGAACCAGATGCGAAAGCGCGCCTCGGGCGACCAGACGGCGGCCATCTCCGGCCTTGTGTAGCGGGGGATCATGGGGGCCTCCGAGCGGCCTGGCTTGCTGAGGCGGTTCGAGTAGCAGCTCAGGCGCGGAGGCGCAAATGGTGCGAGGCCGCCACCAGTTGCGCGCGCAAGTCGAGGCGGCGCGGCAGCACGTCACGCAAGCCTCGGGGACGGCTGGCAGTAAACTTGCTTCGAGACACAAGGCTCGAGCTGCAAGATGCGGCGAATTGAAGGGCGCGCCGGTGCTCGAGCGACCGTCGGCGCCCACCCGTGTCATGGTCGGGCTCGTCCCGACCATCCACCCTGCCGCTTGCTGCTCGCTTGCGGAGGGATGGATCCTCGGGACAAGCCCGAGGATGACACTGGGACTTCGGTGAGCGGCGGAATGCAGGGGCGTCAGCGCAAGAGGCTGGGCGAGGAGGATTGATGCAGCGTGCCGATGTTCTGGTCCTGGGCGCGGGGATGGTGGGGGTCTCAACGGCGCTGCACCTGCAGCGGCGCGGCGCCAGCGTGGTCCTGATCGACCGCCGGGGCGTGGCCGAGGAGACGAGCTACGGCAACGCCGGCCTGATCCAGCGCGAGGGCATCGTGCCCTATGCCTTCCCGCGCGACCTGCGGCTGCTGTCGCAGTACGCCTTCAACATGCTGCCCGAGGCGCACTTCCACTGGGGCGCCATGCCGGCGATCGCGCCGTGGCTGGTGCGCTACTTCCTGCAGTCGACGCCGGAGCGGATCACGGCGACGGCGAAGGCGGCCAAGCCGCTCGTCGAGCGCTGCGTGGCCGAGCACGAGGTGCTGATGACGGAGGCAGGCATCATCGCCAGCCTGCGGCGGACCGGCTACCTGAAGCTGTTCCGCACGGAGGCCGCGTTCGAGACGGCGCTGGCCAAGAGCGAGGCGGAGCGGGCTGCGTACGGGGTGAACTTCAAGCGCCTGGCGAAGGAGGCGGTGGGCGAGATGGAGCCGCACCTGCGCGCGGGCTATGCGGGGGCGATCTGGCTGCCGGACCCGGGGAGCGTCGCCGATCCCTCGGCCGTCGGCAAGGCCTATGCGCGGCTGTTCCAGGAGCGCGGCGGCCGGGTGCTGACGGGCGATGCCAAGACGCTGGCGCAGCGCCCGCAGGGCTGGGAGGTCGAGACCGGCGAGGGCATCGTGCGCGGGGCCTCGGCGGTGCTGTGCCTGGGGCCATGGGCGAGCGACGTGTTCGAGCCGCTGGGCTATATCTTCCCGCTCGGCGTCAAGCGCGGCTATCACATGCACTACAAGCCCGTCGGCAACGCCGTGCTGAACCGGCCGGTGCTCGACGCGGAGCGGGGCTACGTGCTGGCGCCGATGAGCAAGGGCATCCGGCTCACCACGGGGGCCGAGTTCGCCGACCGCGACGCGGCCCCGACGCCGGTGCAGCTCGACGCGCTGGAGCCGGTGGCGCGCGACCTGTTTCCGCTCGGCGAGCGCGCCGATGCCGAGCCGTGGCTCGGGCGGCGGCCGTGCCTGCCCGACATGCTGCCGGTGATCGGGCCTGCCGCCCGTCACGACGGCCTGTGGTTCAACTTCGGCCATCATCATCTGGGCTTCACGCTGGGGCCGGTGACGGGACGGCTCGTCGCCGAGATGATGACCGACGAGGTGCCGTTCACGGACCCGGCGCCCTATGCGGGCGAGCGGTTCGGGGGGTAGGCTGCCGGGCGCCCGCCAGCGCGGGGGGCATGCGAGACGTCGGGCCAGACTGCCGGAGCGGCAATGATCACGATCCATCACCTGGGCGTCTCGCAATCGGACCGCATCGTGTGGCTGATGGAGGAGCTTGGGCTTGCCTACCGGCTCAAGTGGTACAAGCGCGGGCCGGACAGGCTCGCGCCGCCCGAGTATCTTGCGCTGCATCCCGCCGCCACGGCCCCGATCATCGAGGACGGCGAGACGCTCGTCGCCGAGTCCGGTGCGATCGTCGAGTACATCTGCCACCGGCACGGGGGAGGGCGGCTCACGGTGCGTCCTGATCAGCCGAACTACGCCGACTATCTGTACTGGATGCACTTCAACAACAACAATCTCGGGCTGTTCTTCGCAAGGACTGCGCTTCGGGCCAATGCGCACGGACCCGAAGCCGAGCGGATCAAGGGGCTGATCGAGCGCAGGCAGGCGGGCTACACGCGCTACATGGAGCAGCGGCTTGGATCCGTCCCCTATCTTGCCGGCGAGGAGCTCACCTGCGCCGACATCATGGTGATGTTCAACCTGACGTCGCTGCCACCGCCCGAGGGGCACAGGATCGAGGATCGTCCCAATACGATGGCCTACGTCCAGCGCGTCACGGCGCGGCCAGCCTACGTGAAAGCCATGGCCGTGGCGGGGCCGAAGGCGGTCGCGCCCGAATGAGCGCCGGTGCGGAAGATGTGTACTGACGTCTGGCCGCTTGATGTCGGGTGTCCTGGCACCGACAGTGGACAGCGCAGCTCTCCCTCATCAGCGGGCTTGAGCTTTCGCCCTGTGCCGCCCAGCCGAAGGAAGGTAACGAATGCGTGTCTGGTCGCCCTTCAAATTCAACTGCGGGCTGGAGATCGCAAACCGGCTCGTGATTGCTCCGCTGACGACCAATTCCTCCCATGACGATGGCACAGCCACCGAGGACGAGCTCGCGTTCATCCGCCGTCGCTCTGCGGGCGGCTTCGGGGCGACCATCTCCTCCGCTGCCTATGTCGCCGAGGACGGTCGCTCGTGGCAGGGCATAGGCGCCGCGCACGAGGGGCATCTGCCGAGCCTGCGGCGGCTGGCCGAGGCGATGCGGGCCACAGGCGGCCTTGCGATCCTGCAGATCTACGATGGCGGTCGCATCTCCAAGCCCGAGCTGATCGGTGCGCACACCATGCGGGCGCCGTCGGCGATTGCGTCGCTGCGCCCGGGGGCGCAGACGCCGAGGGCGATGACTGCCGGGGAAGTCGAGGCGCTGATCGGCAGCTTCCGGCAGGCAGCCGTGCTCGCCCGCAAGGCCGGCTTCGACGGCGTCGAGATCCACGGCGCCAATCACTACACGGTGCATCAGTTTTTCTCGCCGCGCGCCAATCAGCGCGACGACGACTGGGGCGGCACGCCGACAAAGCGGATGGCGTTTCCGCTGGCCGTGGCGCGGGCCGTGCGCGAGGCGCTGGGGCCGGGGCTGATCGCGGGCTATCGCATCACGGCGTTCGAGGCGGAAGCGGGTGGGTACAAGCTCGAGGATGCCAAGCGGCTTTGCGATGAGCTCGGCAAGCTCGCTCTCGACTACATCTCCATCTCGCTCGACGATTTCCGGAAGAGCCGGCCGATGGGAGAGACCCGCGTCTACAACCAGCCGGTCGAGGAGGTGGATCCTCCGGCAGTCAGCCCGATCCCGGAGATCGCCGGCGTGGTGGCGGGGCGCTGCGCCGTCATGGCGAGCGGCGGCATCAAGACGGCGGCGGATGCCGAGGAGGCGCTCGCGATGGGTGCCGACCTGGTCGCGGTAGGGCGCGCCGTGATCGTCGATCCGGAGTGGCTGTCGAAGGTTCGCAGCGGAGACGAGGCGTCCATTCTCGCCAAGCTGCCGAGGGACGAGCGCGAGATCGCCAAGCCGTTGAGCATCCCTGCGCCGATGGTCGACTACCTGCTGAGCCGCCCGGGCTGGCTGCCGCGGGCTTAGACCCGGGCAAGACGGGGCAAGGCGTGTGCGGCGGGCTCGCCCACCCGCGCAACCTTGCGCGTCCTCGGCGGCGCCACTCACGAGCGCTGCAGGTCGCGGCGCAGAATGGGGCGGATGCGGGGCGGGCCGCAGGCGCCGCCGTCCCAGGAGCCGCCGCGCTCGACGCAGGCACGCACCAGGCGCTCGCGCTGCCACTGCCAGCCCGTGAGGGCGGCGAGCAGCGCGCTGAGTGCGAGCACAACGGCGAGACGGCCAGGGGTCATCAGCCGGCTCCCGGCGCAAACCTGTCGCGCCAGGCAGGGATGGCGCCAGGGAAGGAGAGAGCCGTGGCCTCGTAGACGCCACGAGCGATGGCGCGGGCAAGGCAGTCGCCGGCGGCAAGCCCGATCTCGGTGATATCGGCGGCCGGATTGCGCAGCGGCTGCTGCAGGGTGGCGAGCGCGATGACGGTGTCGCCGTCCATGGGCGCGTGGGTGGGACGCAGGGCGCGGGCCAGGCCGTCGTCGGCCATGTGCGCGACGCGCTTGGCCTGGGCCTTGCTGAGGACGGCGTCCGTCGCCACCAGCGCGATGGTGGTGGAGGGCGGGGCCCCACCCTTGATGCGCATGCGCAAGGCTTCCGCCGGAACCCGCGGCGGGGCGCCGAGGCCGCCGAACTCGCTCCCCCGCTCGAAGGGTGCCGCCCAGAAGTGGGGCCCCTCGCCGACGACGGCCGAGCCCACCGCGTTGACGACGGCGATGGCGCCGACCCGGAAGCCCGAGGCCGTGACGGCGCTGGCCGAGCCGACGCCGCCCTTGAGCGTCGCCGTGGTGGCGCCCCAGCCGCCGCCGGCGGTGCCCAGCGCAAAGGCGCCGGGGGCCGCGGCCGCGGCGGCCTGGTAGCCGAGCTCCCAGTAGGGCGGCATGCGGCCCCAGTCCTTGTCGCCGCCGTTGAGCAGGTCGAAGACGATGGCCTGGCAGACGATGGGCACGCAGGCGCTGGCGATCCGGTGGCCGATGCCGCGCTCGCGCAGGAAGGAGACGACGCCGCCGGTGGCATCGAGGCCGAACAGGGAGCCGCCGGAGAGCACGACGGCGTTGACGGCCTCGACCGTCATCTCCGGCTCGAGCAGGCCGATGTCGCGCCCGCCCGGGGCGCCGCCGCGCACCACGCCCGAGGCGACATTGGCGCCCTCGACGAGGATCACCGTGACGCCCGTGGCCACGCGCGGGTCCTCGGCGTGGCCGACCTTGAGGCCGGGGACGTCGGTGATGAGATTGAGATCGTCCGCCACGGAGACCGCCTCCGCCTGCCTTGCCGCGCCCCGAGGATCGTCTTCAGGGGGCCATGCATAACGGGCGGGCGCGGCCTCGACAAGCCCGGGCGCGCGGCGTCCGCAGGGGATGTGCGCAGGCCCCGCAGGCCGGCTCTCAGTTGCGCTGGTCCGGGATCCTGCGGGGCTCGCGGGGAGCCTCCGCGGCCGTCGCGCCTCGCCACGCCCGGGCAAGGTCCCGGACTGGCGCTTTGGCGCCATCCGGGGGCGCAACGGAGAGGATGCGGGCGCGCCGCGGGAGGACGCGCCCGGTCAGAGCCGGCGCTCGCGCGGGCCGGGCGCGATGTCGTCGGGCGAGCCCTCCTCGCGCGGGGGCCCGCGGTCACGGCGGGGCTGGGTGAAGCCGCCCTCGCGGACCGGGGGTACGTACATGCGGGAGGCATCGCACAGGCGGCTCTGATTCTCGTTGGCGCCGCAGGCGCGGAACTGGCCGCCCTTGTCGAAGCAGATGCGGACCTCCTTCATGCGGTTGCCGGGGCCGCCGCAGCTCACCGCCACCATGTCGGGGCGCAGGTCGGGGTTGGCGCGGACGAAATCGGCAATCACCTCGTCGGGGCTCACGAACAGGCGGCTGTCCTTGAGGGCGACGAAACGCTCGGGAATGCGCACCTTGTCGTAGAGGCTGCGGGCGAGATCGAAATAGCCGTCGACGCCGAGGCCCGAGCAGGTGCCGTGCTTGCGATACTCGTGGAACACCAGGCGCTCGCTCGGCATGATGTCGAGCATGCGGCGCGCCACGGGCCGGGGCACGAAGCCGCCGTCGCGGCTGCGGCAGTCCTGCGGCCAGCCGCGGTTGTGCTGCGGCCACAGGCCGTGCAGCACAAAGGCGTAAGGGCGGCTGCGGGGGGCGCACTGCTCCTCGTCGCGCCCGCCGCGGTCACCCTGCTCGGCGCAGTAGGTCGGGCTCCAGGAGAGCGCGAGCAGGTAATAGTCGAAGACGCCAGGCGCGGAGCGGCCGGGGCGGTTGTCCTGATAGCCGCGGTTGGAATACTGGGCGTGGGCGGACGATGCAAAGGCGAGAACAAACAGAACCGAAAATGCCCTGAGCAACGATCTCGACATGAAACGCTATCCCTCGGGGTTATGGGTCGGGCAAGCTTCTTAGCACAGGCGCGCCGGATGGAGCACGGGGGGCCGTGGCCCGGTGCTCGCACGGCTGCCAAATGCCCGGGCTCGCGGGCATGACGCGTGTTGTGGCGAGGCCGCCTGCACTCCCATCGACGCCGTCCCCGCGCGAGGCGGGGCCGCGCCAACTCGCGATTGAGCCGCAACGGTTGGGCGTGCTCGCCCGTGCCGCCCTGCTGGCTGCCTCAGAGCCAGCCGCGGGCCACGCAGATGGCCTTCAGCTCGGCGGTGGCCTGCGCCAGAAGCTCGGGCTCCGTCGAGCGCAGGACGAGCTGGGTGCCGGGCTTGCCGTCGCGCGAGAATGGGTAGCTGCCCATCGACACCTCCGGATACTTGCGCTGGTGCTCGGAGAAGGCCTGCGCGATCTCGCCCTCGGGCCGGTGCAGCTCGATGCCGTCGGAGAGCATCTTCTTGCCCGTCTTGAGGTACTTGGTCGCCGCCTCGAGCATCACCGCCATGATGCTCGGAATGCCGGCCATGACGATGACGTTGCCGAGCATGAAGCCCGGCGCCACCGAGATCGAGTTCTCCACCAGCTCGGCGCCGAAGGGGATGCGCGCCATGCGCAGGCGGGCGGGGGTGAGCTCGACGCCGCGGCGCTCGAAATGGGCCTTCATGGGGGCGAGCGCGCGCTCGTCGACGTCGATGCCGACGCCGAAGGCCTTGGCCACCGAGTCGGCCGTGATGTCGTCGTGGGTGGGGCCGATGCCGCCGGTGGTGAAGACGTAATTGTAGCGGTGGCGGAGGGCGTTGACGGCGGCGACGATCTCGGCCTCCTCGTCGGGGACGATGCGCACCTCCTTGAGCTGAATGCCGATGGCGGTGAGATGGTCGGCGATGTGGCCGATGTTCTTGTCCTTGGTGCGGCCCGAGAGGATCTCGTCGCCGATCACGAGAACGGCGGCGGTGACGAGGCCGTCGGGGGCAAGGGGGTGGGTCATCGGCTCGGCCTTTCGAGGGGAAGCATCCGCGGCGCGCAGCGTAGCGCCAGAAAATTCCTTGCCAAGGGGCTCGTCGAGCCGGCACGGCGGGGCCGGCGGAGGCCCGGCCAGGGCGCTTGCCCCGGGGCGCGCGCCGGCCTATCTGTGGGCGCATGCGATTTGCCCGGCCGCTGATCCGCGGCACCCTCATCCAACGCTACAAGCGCTTCCTGGCCGACGTCGAGCTTGCCGACGGCGACAGGATCACGGCCACCTGCCCCAATACGGGCTCGATGCTGGGGTTGACGGCGCCGGGGTCGGTCGTGTGGTTGTCGGAGAGCGATAGCCCGACGCGCAAGTATCGCCACACCTGGGAGATGGTGGAGGCGGACCTCGGCCAGGGGCCGGCGCTGGTGGGGATCAACACGGGCCATCCCAACCGGCTGGTGGCGGAGGCGATCCAAGGCGGCGGGATCGCAGCATTCGCGGGCTATGGGGGACTGCGGCGCGAGGTGCGCTACGGCGTCAACAGCCGCATCGACATCCTGCTCGAGGATGCGGGCAAAGGGGCCTGCTACGTCGAGATCAAGAACGTGCACCTGTCGCGCACGGCGGGGCTCGCCGAGTTTCCCGACTGCGTGACGGAGCGGGGTGCCAAGCACCTGCGCGAGCTTTCCGACATGGTGCGGGCGGGACATCGCGCGGTGATGGTGTACCTGGTGCAGCGGGAGGACGCGAAAAGGCTCGCGTTCTGCGAGGACATCGATCCCAGCTACGTGGCCGCCTACCGGCTGGCGCGGGAGGCCGGCGTCGAGGCGATGGCCATCAGGTGCCGCATGAGCCCGCAGGAGATCGCGATCGACGGGCCGATCCCGGTCGTCGAGCCGTAAGGCGGGCGGGGCCGCCAAGGGTGGCCGATTTCGAGCAGACGCGCTTCGGCGCGCCGGAAGCCATTGCCGCGGCGTCCAGCGGCATCACCAAAAGGCCCCTGGCTGTCTTGCGACAGACCAGAGGCAGGCGTTCCCTCAGCGGGATGACGGGTGTCGGCCCTGGGATCCCTGCACACAGAGATCCCAAGACCGTCTCACGTCCGGCTCGCGGCTATTTCCCCGCGTTGCGGTAGCGGATCATGTAGGTGTCCATCGTGTAGTCCGCGACCTGTGTCCACAGATAGCCGTCGTCCATGAAGGCCTTCTGGCTGTCGTACAGCTTCTTGAACGCGGGATTCTTCGCGTTGATCTCCTTGTAGAGGTCGTAGGCGGCCGCGTGGCAGGCGTCCATCACCTCGGCCGAGAAGGGCGTCAGCACAGCGCCTTGTGACACCAAGCGCTTGAGCGCGGCCGGATTGAGCGCATCGTACTTCGCGGCCGTCCAGTTGTTCGCCTCGAGCACGGCGGACGTGAGGATCTCCTGATAGGTCTTGGGCAGCGCGTTGAACTTGTCGATATTGGCGATGAACCCGCCCGTCGAGCTCGGCTCCCACCAGCCGGGGTAGTGGTAGAAGCGCGCCACCTTCGCGAAACCGAGCTTGTCGTCGTCATGGGGGCCCACCCACTCGGCGCCGTCGATCGTGCCCTTCTCGAGGGCGGGGTAGATGTCGCCTCCGGCAATCTGCTGCGGGACCACTCCGAGCCGCTGCATGATGCGGCCGGCAAAGCCGCCGAGGCGGAATTTCAGCCCCTTCAGATCCTCGACCGTCTTCACCTGCTTGCGGAACCAGCCGCCCATCTGGCAGTTGGTGTTGCCGGCCGGAATGAAGTGGCATTTGTAGGATTTCAGGAAGTCGTTGAGCAGTTGCTGCCCGCCTCCGTGGAGAAGCCAGGCGTTCTGAATCCGCGGGTTCATGCCGAAGGGAAGGGCCGAGCCGAACACGAACGCATCGTCCTTGCCGAAGTAGTAGTAGAGCGCGGTGTGGCCGCAGTCGACCGTACCGGCCTGGACGGCGTCAAGCACCTGCAGACCCGGTACGATCTCGCCGGCGGCGAAGGGCTGGATCTGGAACTTGTTGTCGGTCATCTCGGCGACCCGCTTCGAGATGTGCTCGCAGGCGCCGTAGAGCGTATCCAGGGACTTCGGCCAGCTGGCCGTGAGCCGCCATTTCACCTCCGGTGCGCTCTGGGCGATGGCCGGCTTGGCGACGACCCCCGTCGCGACCGCGGCCAGGGCCGTCGAGCCGGTCGCCTTCAACAGAGTCCGGCGCGATGTCGATTTGCGTTCTGTCATGCTTCCCTCCCAAAATGGCTGGTGATTGTCGATTGTTGGGTCATTCGGCACGAGACATGCCGATATGCCGAGCCCAAGATACTTGGGCTGCACCTTGATTGCCAAGGGCTTTGCTCAGGCGCCGTGAGGAAGGACAGGCCCCTGGCCCGGGCGCGCAGGGCGGGATGCGGCCGACCGAGCCTTCGTGCGCCTTGCTGCATTGCGGCCGAGGCCAGGGGCAGCCGGGGCTGTGCTGCGATCCCTGCCGGCGCGATCTGCGCGTCGGACGGTGCTCGGCGATGGGGCGGGCGGGCACGCGTCGCGAGGGCGGCCCCGCTGCCGATGGTCCGCGGCGCGAGACGGCGCGCCGCGGATTTGAGGACAGCGTCAGCGACGCGCCTCGATGATCAGGTTGAACGGCGTCTCGGCCGCCTTGCGCACGACGCCCAGCCCGGCCGATCTCAGCACGGTCTCGAGCTGGTGCAGGCCCGCCTGGGCGCCGAGCACGTGGGTGCCCTTCTCCGAGATGGCGTGCGCGCAGCACATGGTCGTGGAGGCGGAGTAGTAGGCCCGGCCGATCGGATTGATGTTGTCCTCGACGCGGTCGGATGCGAACGGCTCGACGAGCATGAGCGTGCCGTCCTCGGCCATGGCCTGCGCCGCGTGCCGCACCGCATCAATCGGACGGCCCATGTCATGCAGGCAGTCGAAGAAGCAGACGAGGTCGTAGCCGCGCCCGGGATAGTCGACGGCCCGCGCCACCTCGAAGGTGACGCGATCGGCAACGCCCGCGTCGGCCGCCACCCGGCAGGCCACCTCGATCGATTGCTCGTGCACGTCGAAGCCCCAGAAGCGGCTGCTCGGGAAGGCCTTGGCCATCAGCACCGTCGAGTGCCCGTGGCCGCAGCCGACGTCGGCCACCTTGGCGCCCGTCTCGAGCTTGGCGGTCACGCCGGTCAGGGCCGGCAGCCACGCCTGGACGAGGCTTGCGCGGTAGCCATTGCGGTAGAACGCGGCGACACCGCAGAACAGCCGCGCGTCGTGCTCGGCCCAGGCCACACCCTGCCCGTCCTTGATGGCGGCACGCGACTTGGGCTCGTCGGCCCACATGGACGCGACCACCTGCCAGGCATTGGGCAGAAACACCGGGCTCGTGTTGTCGGCGAGGACGGCAGCCTGCTCCGGCGTCAGCTCGTAGCTCTTGGACAACGGGTGATAGTCGACGTAGCCGCCGGCCACCTGCGAGTTGAGCCACTCGCGCACGTAGCGCTCGCTGCAGTGGCTTCGCCGTGCCACCTCCTGCGAGCTCAAGGGGCCGGCGCCGGCCATGGCACGGTAGAGACCGAGCTTGTCGCCCAGGCTCACCATGACGCCGCCGTAGCCGGCCGAGAGGTCTGCGAACAGGCGCCCGACAAGTGCGTCGAGCTTGTGTGGATCGGGTGTCATCGCTCAGTCTCCTTCGTGTTGCGTCAGACGCCCAGGCGCCGACAGTTGCAGGGTGATCGGGACAAGGCCACGGCCGCTCGGCGCTCGGCGAGCGCGTCCAGCAGCGCCGTCAGGTCGGCGCGGACGAGGCCCATGTCCTCAAGGGTGCGATCGTCCAAGGCCGCAAGCTCGCGACGCGCCTTGCGCTCGGCGCGCCGCAAGACAGCCGATGCGATCAGGCGGCCTGCGAGGGCCGCCAGATCCCAGCCCGGCCACAGCGCCATGCGGGCCGGTGCGGATGCGGTGTTGGTGCTCGTCATGGACTGTCTCCTTGCATGGCCAGCCTCGCGGCCGGCCGTTGCGGTGACAGTGCCCGTTGGCTTCCCGGCCGGTGAGTGCGAAACTGGCCAGCGACGGTTCATTCGTGCCAGGAGACTGCCTCATGCCGGCGATGACGCGGCCGCTTCACGTCAGTCTCGTTGCGATCCCCGATGCGGTGGTCTCGACGCTGAGCGGGATCTACGACGTGATGGGCTCGTTCCGCATGCTCGCCCGCGCGGATCCCGCGATCCCGGACGAGCCGCCGTTCACGATCGAGATCGTGGCGGCCGAGCGCGGCAGCGTCATGCTGGCGAGCGGCCTGGCCGTCGAGGCGCGTCGCGCCGTCTCGGAGGTGGCGGCAACGGACATCGTGATCGTGCCGTCGGTGATGCTCGGGGCCCAGGGATGGATCCCGGGCCGCTATCCCGGAATCGTCGACTGGGTCCGGCGCCGACACGCCGACGGCGCGATGCTGTGCTCCGCGTGCTCCGGTGTCTTCCTGCTTGCGGAGACGGGCCTGTTCGACGGACAGGAGACGACCGTGCACTGGGGCTATGCCGACGACTTCGCGCGCGCCTACCCGCGCGTGCCGTTGCAGCCCGACCGCGTGCTGATGGTCTCGGGCGCGCGGGGGGAGCTCGTCACCTCGGGCGCCTCGATGACGTGGCACGACCTCGTGCTCTATCTGATCGCGCGGCATGTCGGTGCAACGGCCGCGCAGACGGTGGCGCGCTACTTCGCGCTGCAGTGGCATCACGACGGGCTGGCGCCGTACATCGTCTTCCGGGGCCGGACGGATCACGGCGACGGCGCCGTCTCGGAGGCCCAGGCCTGGCTGTCGACCCACTTCTCGGTGGCGAGCCCGGTCGAGGAGATGGTGCGCCGCTCGGGCCTCGCAGAGCGCACGTTCAAGCGGCGCTTCACGGACGCAACGGGCTTTGCGCCGATCGACTACGTGCAGCGGCTGCGGATCGAGGATGCCAAGCGCCGGCTCGAGCGCACGGATGCGCCGGCCGACGAGATCAGCTGGAAGGTGGGCTACGAGGATGCGGCCTTCTTCCGCCGGCTTTTCAAGCGCGTCACCGGACTGACGCCGGGGGCGTACCGCCGGCGCTTCCAGGTGCCGGCGTTCGCCCGCTCCGACAGGACGCCCGTCGCCGGCGACGGCAAAGCTCGAAGAGGTGCGCGCACCGCGCGGGAGGACGACGCGGACGCGGCGTGAGGCCGGGGCGCCGCGGGCAACGCAAAAACCCCGCGGCAGCGCCCCCGAGCGCGCCGGTTGGGGGGCCGGGGCTCAGGGGGCGCGCCGCGGGGTGCCCGCTGCCGATGTGCCAGCGTCCTCTACTTGGCGAGGTAGTTGCGGTAGATCCAGCGGCCGTCGGCGCGCTTGGTCTCATTGTAGAGGCTCTTGTCGGCGTCGCGCGTCTCCTGCTGCATGCCAGCGAGCGTGGCGCGCACCTCGGCCTTGCCCTTCTCGGCCGCGGCCAGGAACTCCTCCGCCGTGTGCGGCTGCGGTGCGGGCTTGACCTCGGGGCCCTTCCTGTCGCGCTCGCCGATGGCCTCGGTGACGCTGGCAGCAAGCTGCTTGGCCCACATCTTCCGGAACAGCCCGTTCGAGGGATAGACGTTGGCCGAGGTGATCTCGCCGTTGATGGCGACGATGTAGCCGACGATGTCGTCGCCGCTCTCGCCGGCGGGCTGCAGGGCCTTGATGTAGGCCTCGCGTGCGGATTTCAGCTTGTCGTTCTCGAGGGAGAGCTGCAGGCTCGTCGCCGACTGGGCGGCGGCCACGGTCTCGCCGCCGAGGCCGCTCCTGAGCTTGTCCTGGGTGCGGGCGACCTCGGTCCAGACCTTGCGCTGGCGTGTCGAGGTGTCGGAGCCGCCGGACTCCACGGCCTGCGCGCGACGGGCGCTGCTCTCACGCGAGACCGCCTCGCGCGCGGGCTCGGCGGGCTTGGCGGGCGCCACCATGGCAAGCAGCGCCGAGCGCGAGGGCATGGCCTCGTTGGCGCTGTTGAAGCGGGCGACATCCTCCTTGCCGCGGCCGGTCCAGCGGCCCTGCTCGACGCAGTAGGAGGCAATCGGCACCTTGCCGGAGGACGGCTGCAGCACCATGCTCACGGTGAGCACGCGATCCTGCTTGCCGCCCTTCACGATATCGCCGGCCTGGATGAAGATCTCGCTCGCGCCCGTGTTCTCGATGGTGAGCTCGTTGACGTTGCCCGTCTCGTTGACGACCACCTTGCCCGTGACGATCGCCTCCTGAAGGGTGAGGGGAACCGGACCCGGCGCGCTCGGCCCGTGCACAAGATAGATGGCGAGATTCTCGTGCACCTTGGGCTCGGAGATGCGTGGCGCCGGATCGGCGTAGGCCAATCCGCCGGATATTCCGGCAATGGCAAAAGTGGCCGTAAACAACGGAGCGAAAGTCCAGTCCCGCATGGCGAAAATCCTTTCCGGTTCGACGACGGACGATCTCGCTACGCGCTGTTTCCGGCCCTTGAACGGTGCCGCGCTGGCGAAAGCGCGGTCTCTCTGCGGCGCTCCGGTGGCGGCTGTTGAACGTGGCTCATGCGATACAATCGGGGCGAGGATTTTATAGGACTTTGTTTTGTCGCCGCGCGAACGATATTCAATCGCTGAGACTATACGAAATGAATTCCAGCAGGCTGCCGTCGGGATCTCGAAAATAGACGCTCATTCCCTTTCCCCTGGCGCCGTGGCGCGGCACGGGACCGAGCTCGACGGCGATGCCGCAGCGCTCCAGATGGGCGCGGGCTTGCGCGATCGGGCCCGGCCATTCGAAGCACAGATCGCTGTTGCCGGGGCGGACGGGATCGCGCGCAACCGGAGCCGCGTCGACGCCGGGGCCGTGGCAGTTGAGCTGGGTCGACCCGAAGCGGTAGGCGAAGCCCGATCCGCGCGGGATCAGCTCGGCGCCGAGCACACGCGCGTAGAAGGCGTTGGAGCGCGTCCAGTCCGAGACGTGGATGACGCAGTGGTCGAGCCTGGGTCGCAGCATCGCAGCCTCCGTGTGCCGGCGTCGCGAGCATAGCCCAGGGCGCGGGACAATGCAGGCAGGCGCTACGGGCGCAGGCTGCCGCTTGCGGCATCGCCGGCGGGCAAGGCTGCGGCTCGGCGCTGCGCGCCGTCCGGGGACGCACACGCAAGGGCGCGGGGCACCTCCCGGCACGCGCCGCGAGTGCCAGGCGCAGGCAAAGGCTAACACCGCCCCGCACGCCGTCCAATCTCCACGCTGGGGAGGGTGGAGGACTCTGGATGGCGCACGGGGCGGCTGAGGCCTGCCGGCTGGAGAACGGTAGGCTTGGGGAAAATGTCTTCTGGGCGGAAATCGGCCTCAGCGAGCGCGCGGACGCTGCTGCTGCCACATAAAATAAGCGGTGGTGACGACGGCGGTGAGGATCATCATGCCGAGGATGTCGCCACGCAGAATGAACGCATACCAGACGTGGAAGCCCGACCAGGAGGCGCGTGGTGCCGTCAGAAGCCCGTTCAGCACGATGACCACGCCCACCGCGGCGGCGGTGAGGGCGATGGCGATGGCAATATCCATGAGCTTGTGGGCGATCGGCGGCATCGAGGCGTTTCCCTGGCTGGCTCAAGGTTCCCCAGGAAACGGCGATGGCGGCGCCGTTTCCGTTAGGACTTCTTGAGCATTTCGTGGGTGCACCATAATCTGATTCGCGACTCACTGGTTGGAAGTACATTTCTGAATCAAGCGATTATCTGCAACGCGAGGGGTGCGTGCGGCGGCGCACGGGTGCCACCGCGACAGGAGGCCAATGGCGCCTAGGCAACTGGAGCAAGGGATTTCGTGCCGCGGTGCGGCGGATGCTGCACGCATCGCCCGCGCTCAGTAGGTGAGGGCGGCCTTCAGCGTCTGCAGCTCGGCGCGCGGGTCGGGATAGGCCTCGTAGGCCTGGCCGGCGAGGCGATACCAGTAGCGGGCGTTGGTCTCGTCGCCCTCGATCTTGTGCAGCACGGCGTGGATCCAGCACGCCATCGGATCCTCCTCGTGGCGCTGCACGATCTTGTGCGCATCCTCCCAGTCGCCGGCCAGCGCCAGGGTGACGGCCTCGGTCAGGTCCTCGCGGAGCGCCATGCGTCCCATCCCTTCGCGCGCAGCTGGCAGGCCGCGCAGATGCCGCAGCCATAGCCCCAGGCATGCCGCGTCGTGCGATCGGCAGAGTAGCAGGTGTGGGTGTCCTCGATGATGAGCTGGATCAACGCCTCGCCGCCGAGGGCGTGGGCGAGGGCCCAGGTCCCGGCCTTGTCCACCCACATCAGGGGCGTCTCGATGGCCAGGGGCCGGTCGAGGCCCAGGCCCAGCGCGGTGGCGAGGGCCTGCAGCGTGGCGTTGCGGCAATCGGGGTAGCCCGAGTAGTCGGTCTCGCACATGCCGCCGATCAGGGTGGCGATGCCGCGGCGATAGGCCAGGGCTGCGGCATAGGTCAGGAACAGCAGGTTGCGGCCCGGGACGAAGGTGTTGGGCAAGCCCGCCTCGGTCATCTGGTAGGCCATGTCGCGGGTGAGCGCGGTCTCGCTGATGGCGGCCAGGCCGTCGAGGGCGAGCACGTGGTCGGGGCCCAGGCGGGCCGCCCAGGCCGGATCGAGCGCGGCAAGCCCGGCCCTGACCAGCGGCCTTTGCGCCATCTCGACCAGGTGGCGCTGTCCGTAGGTGAAGCCGATGGTCTCGACGCGGGCGAAGCGGGCGAGCGCCCAGGCGAGGCACACCGTGGAATCCTGGCCGCCGGAGAACAGGACGAGGACCGACGCCTCGCCCGCGCTGTCCGTCTTGCTCACGCTGCCACCTGCAACTCGTGCTCCGATCGTGCCGCCCGCCGTCCGGGAATGCGGCATTGTGCCAGCCCCCGGGGAAGGCGCCAATGGGGCTTTGCGGGCCCGCCGGCATTTTGTAGAAGCCTCGCAACGCATTGCCACCGGCTTCGAGACCTTTGCCCACAAGGAGTGCCGCCATGACCGCCATCGTCGACATCATCGGCCGGGAGATCCTCGACAGCCGCGGCAACCCGACGGTGGAGGTCGACGTGGTGCTGGAGGACGGCTCGCAGGGGCGGGCGGCGGTCCCCTCGGGCGCCTCGACCGGGGCGCACGAGGCCAACGAGCTGCGCGACGGCGACAAGCGGCGCTATCTCGGCAAGGGCGTGCTCAACGCCGTGGCGGCCGTCGAGGGCGAGATCTTCGACGCGCTGCGCGGCATGGACGCGGAGGATCAGCGGCGCATCGACGAGGCTTTGAAGAGCCTCGACGGCACGCCGAACAAGGCGCGGCTCGGCGCCAACGCCATCCTCGGCGTGTCGCTGGCCACGGCCAAGGCCGCGGCCGACGCCTCGGGGCTGGCGCTCTACCGCTACCTGGGCGGCACGCAGGCGCACATCCTGCCGGTGCCGATGATGAACATCATCAACGGCGGGGCGCACGCGGACAACCCGATCGACATCCAGGAGTTCATGATCATGCCGGTGGGGGCTGCGACCTGCCGCGACGCGATCCGCATGGGCGCCGAGATCTTCCATACGCTGAAGAAAGCCCTGAGCGAGGCCGGGCACTCGACCAACGTCGGCGACGAGGGCGGCTTCGCGCCGAACCTCAAGTCGGCGGACGAGGCGCTGGGCTTCATCATGAAATCGATCGAGACGGCGGGCTACAAGCCGGGCGCCGACGTGGTGCTGGCGCTGGACTGCGCGGCGACCGAGTTCTTCAAGGACGGCCGCTACGCCATGGCGGGCGAGGGCAAGTCGCTCGACAGCGCCGGCATGGCGAAATACCTGGCCGACCTGGTGGCGCGGTTCCCGATCGTGTCCATCGAGGACGGCATGTCGGAGGACGACTGGGCGGGCTGGAAGGGGCTGACGGAGCTGATCGGCAAGACATGCCAGCTCGTCGGCGACGACCTGTTCGTCACCAACACGCAGCGGCTCGCCAAGGGCATCAAGGAAGGGATCGGCAACTCGATCCTGGTCAAGGTGAACCAGATCGGCTCGCTCACCGAGACGCTGGATGCGGTGTCGATGGCGCAGCGCGCGGCCTACACGGCCGTGATCTCGCACCGCTCGGGCGAGACCGAGGATTCGACGATCGCGGACATCGCGGTGGCCACCAACGCCGGCCAGATCAAGACCGGGTCGCTGTCGCGCTCGGACCGGCTGGCCAAATACAACCAGCTCATCCGCATCGAAGAGGAGCTCGGCGACGAGGCCCGCTACGGCGGGCGCGAGGCGCTCAAGATCTGAGCTCAAGCTGCTGCTGCGACCAAAGAGGATCGCCTCCAGCCGAGGGCGGTCCGTCGGGTCCAGTAGGATACGGCTCCCCACATCTGCCTGACTGCGCCCCAAAGGGAGAATGCTCCGATGGCGGGCAAAGAACTCGTCCTGTTCCGCAGCCTGTTCCTGATCGCCGCCGCCTGGAACTTCGCGGGCGCTGTTCCGGGCCTCCTCGATGCGCAAGGCATGTTCGCGCGGGAGTTCGGCCGTTCGCTTGCCGATCCCGTCATGGTGGCGGTCTACCGTGGTGCCTGGGGCACGGCGCTGCTCTACGGGCTGGGATTCCTCATCGTCGCGGCCAACCCGCCTCGCCACACCGGCATCGTGCTCATGGGCGGTCTCGGAAAAGCGCTGTTCGCGCTCAATCTCCTCTTCATGTACCGCAATGGCTGGACCTCGCCCTTTGCCCTCGTGGTGATTGCCGGAGATGCCGTCTTTGTGGCCCTGTTTGTCGTCTACTTCGCGCGGCTGAAGCGGGCCGGCGCGACCATCGTGTAGGCCCTTGCGGCCAGGGCCTACGGGCGCAGAACAACGGCCGCCGCCGAGCCCTTATTCCGCAAACGTGAAAGAAAAGAAAATTCAGGAAGAATCAACCGCTTCGGACAGGCGCTCCGGCGCGAAAAGATCGTCCGATCCGGGAGCGAATTTTACGCGCGATTAACTGCGCGGGGTCTAGAACACGAAGGTGTCCCGCGTAGCACTGACCATGGGTCTCGCGTCACAAACACGACCCTGCCTCAGCGGTGCTGGAGCCGAACGACAGACCCCCGGTTTCGCGTGTCTGCCCCGAGTGTGCTCTCGTCATCACCGTACGGCATCGGTTCGAACTCGCGGTCTCGAGGCGCGTGCCCGTTGATTCCTGCGACCCCGTCGTCCCCCCGGGGTTGGGAGATCATGTGCGCCTCGAGGCCGTCGCGCGTCAGCTGAAGGCCTGGTGCATGTAGGCCCGCACCTCGGCCTCGTGCCAGTACTTGACGCCGGTCGCAGGCGTCGCGACGCCCGGGCGGCCCGCCCGCCTGACGGGCCTGCCTGTCACCATCTGCAGCAGCGGCTCGAGATGGCGGAAGTAGCCCATGTTGTCGGGCTCCTCCTCCACCCAGACGATATCGGCTGCGGGATGCGCGCGCACGGCGCGGGCCAGCTCCTCGGCCGGGAAGGGGTGCAGCTGCTCGAGGGTGAGCAGCGCGATCTGCGCGTCGAGCCCGAGGGCGGCGCGGGCGGAGGCGAGCTCGTAGTAGACCTTGCCCGAGCACAGGATCACGCGCTGGGCGCCGCCGGGATGGCCATCGCCGAGCACCGGGCGGAAGCCCGTCTCCGTCGTCATGTCGTGGAGCGCGGACACGCAGGCCTTGTTGCGGAGAAGGGCCTTGGGGGTCAGCACCACGAGCGGCTTGCGGAAGGGCCGGCGCATCTGGCGGCGCAGGGCATGGAAGAAGTTGGCCGGCGTCGAGATGTTCATCACCTCGAGATTGGCGCCGGCGCAGGCTGCGAGCAGGCGCTCGGGCCGTCCCGTCGAATGATCGGGGCCGCCGCCGTCGAGGCCGTGCGGCAGGAGGATGACGAGGCCCGAGGCGCGCAGCCAGCGATCCTCGCCACAGGCGATGCACTGGTCGAACACGGCCTGGGCGACATTCAGGAACTCGCCGAACTGCGCCTCCCAGACCACCAGGCGGTCGGGGTCGGCTAAGCTGATGCCGTACTCGAAGCACAGGACGGCGTTCTCGATCAGCGGCGTGTTGTGGATCTCGGCGCGGACGCCGGCGGCCTCGGCCACGGGGGCCAGCACGTCGTGGCGGGCGCCCGTCGTCTGGTCGAACAGCGCCAGGTGCCGCTGGGTGAAGGTGCCGCGGACGGTGTCCTGGCCGCCGAGGCGCACGGGCGTGCCCTCGTGGAGAAGCGTGGCGAGGGCCAGCGCCTCCGCCGTCGCCCAGCCGATGCCGCGCCCGGTCTCGATGGTGTGGCGGCGCTCGGCGAGGAAGCGGGAGACCTTGGGATCGGTGTCGAAGCCCGCAGGCGGCGTGGTGATGGCCTCGCCGAGGCCGCGCAGGGTGTCCTTGCCGACGCCGGTGGCGGTGAAGGCCAGCATGTCGGCGACGGTGCCGGCGCGCATGCCGCTCCAGGCGCCGGCGAAGGCGTCGACGCCGTTGACGTGGTAGGCCTGCGCCGCCTCGAAGGCCTGGCGCATGTCGTCGAGCAGGGCGGTGGCCGCCTTGTCGGCCTCGGCGCAGTCGATCCCGGCCTCCTCCAGCCCGCCGCGATAGAGCGCGGCGACGGGTGTGCGCGCGTCGATGGCGCGATAGAGGGCCGGCTGCGTGAAGCGCGGCTCGTCGAGCTCGTTGTGGCCCGGCCGGCGGTAGCAGACGAGGTCGATCAGGATGTCGGCGGCGAATCTCGCCCGATAGGCGGCAGCGACGCTCGCCACATGGGCCACGGCCTCGGGGTCGTCGGCGTTGACGTGGAGGATCGGCGCCTCGATCAGCTTGCCGATGTCGGTGGGGAAACGGGCCGTGCGGCCCTCCTCCGGATTGGTGGTGAAGCCGATCTGGTTGTTGATGACGACGTGGATGGTGCCGCCGATGCGGAACGGCGCGAGGCCCGAGAGCTGCAGCATCTCGGCGACGAGGCCCTGGCCCGCGAAGCTCGCGTCCGTATGCAGGAGCAGCGGCATGACCTTTGCGATCCCAGCGCGGGCCTGCTTGGCGCGCGTGCGCCCCTGCGAGATCACGGGGGCGAGCTGGAGGTGCGAGGGGTGCGGGCTGACGGAGAGCTTGAGCGTGCGGCCGGCGATGGTGCGCTCGCCCGAGTAGCCGAGGTGGTAGGAGACGTCCGACGACAGGCCGAGGCCGTCGGGCACGGCGGGCTTGCCCAGGATCTCGGCGACGAGCGGGCCCAGCGGCTTGCCCATCACGTTGGCGAGCATGTTGAAGCGGCCGCGGTGCATGCCGCCCACCACCACCTCGCCGACGCCGGCGGCGGCAGCCTCGCGCAGAATGCACTCGAGGAGGACGTTGAAGCTCTCGGCTCCGCCGAGGCCGAACAGCTTGCCGGCGGGAATGCGCGTGGTGAGGCCCTTCTCGAAGGCCTCGGCGCACAGGAGCTGGCTCAGGATGCCGATGCGGACGGCGTGGTCCAGGGGCTCGCGCACAGCCTCGGCCTGCTCGATCAGCCATTGCCGGCGCGGCCAGTCGTGGATGTGGCCGATGTCCCAGCCGATGCTGCCGCAATAGGTCGCCTCGAGCCGCGCCACCACCTCCTCGGCCCCCGAGGAGATGCCGTAGCGCTGGGGATCGAGCTCGGGCAGCTTGGGAGCCGGGGCAAGCCCCAGCGGATCGAGCCGGGCCCTGAGATGGCCGCGGGTGCGGTAGGCCTCGATCAGGGCCGACAGCGCCTCGCCGCTGGCGGCGGCGCGCAGGCTGCCGCGGCGCCGGGTGGCGCCGCCGTGCAAATGGCCAAAGAACGCGTCGAGTGCGCCGGGGTCGCCGGCGAAGGCAGGCTCGTCCCTGTCCTCGGTGCGGAATAGCTTGTTCATGCCCGCTGCGTCTCCCCGGCGATTCTTTGTGTTTGCGTCGCGGCGATCAGGCGATGATGCGCGCGAGCAGGACCACGACGATGGCGCCGATCGCCGCGGTGAGGATCTGCTCGAGGATGGCGCTGCCCAGGCGGAGCTTGATGCCGAGGGCGGAGATGATGAAGCTGCCGACGAAGGCGCCGATGACGCCGGAGACCAGGTACTGGATGATGCCGGCGCCGCCGACCACGATGCTCGCGAGCCAGCCGGCGACGATGCCGATGACCGCGGTGACGACGAGCTGCTTCGTCCGTTCGTCCATCTCAGATCTCCCGTGAGATTCGTTCTGCAAGCCTTTGATTGCACTTCGCCCGGATCACCCGCTCAGGGGAGCCCGGCGGGGTGCGGCCGATAACGCGCCAACGCGACGTATATCACACTCATGATCACAAGCATCGTGGCCGCCCACGGCAGCAGTCGGCCCTGGAAAAGTGGCATGGTGAGGAGGGCGAGAAGCGAGGCCGTGATCTGCGTGAAAAAGCCGAAGGCGGAGGAGGCAAAGCCCGCGATCTCGCGGTGGGGATCGATGACGAGGCTCGCGGAGTTGGCCATGACGACGAGAAAGGACGTGTTGAAGCAGAACATCAGGGCCACGAAGGCCGGGCCCGTGAGCCAGTCCATGAGCGTCAAAAGGGTCGTCGCGGCGCTGACGAGGAGCAGGACGCCGGCCGCGACGCGGGTGGTATCCTTGACGCCGAGAATGCCGATCAGCCGCGAGTTCGCGAGCTGCCCGACGATGATGCCGAGCCCGGTGGAGGCAAACAGCAGCGCAAACTGCAGGCCCTCGATGTCGAACGCCTGCTTGAAGAAGCGCGGGGCGCTGGCGACGAACGACACGATGCTGAACTGGGCGACGGCCGCCACCAGGAGGAAGTAGCGCGACTGGTGGTGCGTGGCGATGCGCACCAGCGCGGCCAGCAGATTGTCCGGACGCAGGGCATCCGGGTTGGGCGCGGCGTTGGTCTCCTTGAGGAAGCGGGCGGCGAGGAGAAGGCCCGCTGCGAACACGGACATGCCGAGAAAGATCTGCCGCCAGCCGCCGAGCGCGACGAGGCCGTAGCCCAGGAGCGGAGCCGAGATCGGGCCCAGCGCGAAGATCGCCATGGCGAAGGCCATGGCGCGGGCGAGGGCGGGGCCGTGGCTGATGTCGCGCAGGACGGCGCGGCCCACGACGATGCCGCAGGCGCTGCCGAAGCCCTGCGCCGCGCGCCCGAGATGCACGGCCCAGATGCTGGATGCGGCGAGCGCAATGCCGGCGCCTGCGAGATAGACGACGAGCCCGCCGATGACGACGGGCCTGCGCCCGAAGCGGTCTGAGACGGGGCCGAACACCAGCTGGCCCATGGCCTGGAAGATCAGGAACACGGGCACGATGGCCTGCACCCACTCGATGGGGGCGCCGAGATCGGCATGCATGGACCAGAAGGCCGGCAGCGTGATGTCGCAGGAGAAGGCGCCGACGGACAGGAGCAGCCCGCAGTAGACGATGACGAACACGCGGCTCATGCGGCGGCCGGCCGGGTGCCGTGGCCTTGGATCTCAGACATGGATGGCGCGGCCGTAAGCCTCGAGCACGCTCTCGTGCATCATCTCGGACAGGGTGGGGTGGGGGAAGACCGTGTGCATCAGGTCCTCCTCGGTGGTCTCGAGCTGCATGGCGATGACGTAGCCCTGTATGAGCTCGGTGACCTCGGCGCCGACCATGTGCGCGCCAAGGAGCTGGCCCGTGGCGGCATCGAAGACGGTCTTGACGAGGCCCTGGTCCTCGCCCAGCGCAATGGCCTTGCCGTTGCCGAGGAAGGGGAAGCGCCCGACCTTGACCTCGCGCCCCGCCTCGCGCGCCTTGGCCTCGGTCAGCCCGACGCTGGCGATCTGGGGATGGCAGTAGGTGCAGCCCGGGATCTTGAGCTTGTCCAGGGGATGCACGGGCAGGCCCTTGATCGCCTCGATGCAGACGACGCCCTCGTGCTCGGCCTTGTGGGCGAGCATGGGCGGGCCGGCGACGTCGCCGATGGCGTAGAGCCCCTCGACGCTGGTGCGGCCGAGGCCGTCGGTGACGATGGTGCCGCGGTCGGTCTTGACGCCAAGGGCCTCGAGCCCAAGCCCCTCGATGTTGCCGACAACGCCGACGGCGGAGATGAGCCGCTCGGCGGCAAGCGTCTCGGTGGCGCCGGCTGCCGTCGTCACCCGCGCCTCGATGCCGGCGGCGGTCTTGGTCACGGCCTCGATCCTGGCGCCGGTGAGGATGCGCATGCCCTGCTTCTCGAGCGCCTTGCGGGCAAAGGCTGCGATCTCGGCGTCCTCGGCGGGCAGGATCTGCGGCAGCACCTCGACCACGGTCACCTGCGTGCCCATGGCGCCGTAGAAGGAGGCGAACTCGATGCCGATGGCGCCCGAGCCGACGACGATCAGCGACCTCGGCATGGCCGCCGGCAGCATGGCCTCGAAGTAGGTCCAGATGCGGTCCTTGTCGGGCTCGATGCCGGGGAGCACGCGGGGGCGGGCGCCGGTGGCGACGATGACGTGGCTCGCCGTGTAGCGGCCCGGCGGAAGCGCGCCCTTGGGGGCGGCCTCTCCCGAGGCCGCGACCGAGATGCGGCCGCCGGCCTCGAGCCGCGCCTGGCCCCAGATCACGGCGACCTTGTTCTTCTTGAGCAGGAAGGCGACGCCGTCGGCGAGGCGTCTGGCGACGCCGCGCGAGCGGGCGACGATCGCCGCCGGATCGAAGCCGATGCCGTCGGCCTTGAGGCCATAGGCGGCAGCGTGCTGGAAGGTGCGGAACACCTCCGCCGAGCGCAGCAGCGCCTTGGTCGGGATGCAGCCCCAGTTGAGGCAGATGCCGCCCAGATGCGCGCGCTCGACGACGGCGGTCTTGAAGCCGAGCTGGGCGGCGCGGATGGCAGTCACGTAGCCGCCGGGGCCCGACCCGACGACGACGACGTCAAAGCTTGTCTCGCTCATGCCGGTGGCCCGCTCGCTCTTCGCACGATCGTCGGGCACTTGAGGACAATTCCAGGCCGCCGTAAAGCGTCAGGTGCGGCTTCACCGACGCAAAGCTGGGATGCGCGGCGGGCCGCGCCGCGCACGGGCGAGACGCGGGCGGTCGCCCTCGGTCAGACGTGGCAGCGGGCGCCGAGGTATTGGTTGAGGAGGTCGTTGTAGCGGTCGACCTCGGCCTGGTCGGCGGGCTTCAGCTTCTTGCCCTGGCTGGCGGCCTCGACCTTGGACTGCGCGCCCTTGGCGTCGAGCTTGTTGAGCTCGGCGCGCACCGACTGGCAGCTCTGCCCGGCGGCAAGCGGACGGGCGCCGGGATCGCCGTTGTCGCTGGCATTGTCATTGGCGCAGCCGGCAAGGAGCGCGCAGGCAAGGAGGAGGGCCGGTACGCTTCTCGCGATCGGTGCAGATCTCGTCGTCAGCGCGGATCTCATGTTCGACGCGGTGAGGCCCACGAACCATCTCCCTCGGTACCGGTCTCGGACCCGGCCTACGAAACATACCCGGCCGGCGTTTTCAACCCCGGACGGCACAGGTTGTTGCAGCCTTGCAGCACGACAGTTGGCCGCACGTGGGCGGCGACGGCCGGCCCGCTGCGCGTCGCGGCATGCTCCGATGCCGGAGCGAAGCCGCGACGGAGCCCGCTCAGTTGGTGGCGGGCTTGGCGGACGGCATGGCCTGGGCGGTCGTCGCCCCGGGCGTGATCGTCGAGCAGCGCGCCTGGAACTCGACGTTGGCCTTGTTGAGCTGGTCGGCCTTGGAGGCGTCCGCGGCCGTCATCTTGTACTTCTTGGCGGCGGCCTTCTCGATCTTCTCGGTGATGCCTTCCTTGCGAAGGGTCTCGATGCGCGAAATCAGCGCCACGCACTGGGGATCGACCTTGGGAGCCGGCGGCGCCGCCGCGGCCGTGGTCTCGGTGCCGGTGCCGAGCGCGCCCGTGGTGAAGAAGCCGTTGTTGCCATCGCTGGCGCAGCCCGCAAGCGCGAGCGCGCCAATGGCGAGTGCCGTCGAGGCACGAATGAGCGAAGACATAATCCTAACCCCCGAAGTTGTAGCCGTCGCGCGCATACGGCCATGCTGAGCCGTATTTTTACTTTTTTTACGATTCGAACGATTCTTATGCCCGAAGATGGCGCCCGGCAAGCGCCCTAGGGCTGCGTGGCGCGGCGGCGAGGGCTTGCGATCAAACGCGCTGTGGAAATGACCGATTGGTGGCAGGGCGAGCACACATGGCGCGATTGCTCATGCAACCCATAATGGTCTTCTGTTCTAAATGAGCATCCGGACCGGATCCTCGATCAGCTGCCTGAAGGCGCCGAGCAGCTCGGCCCCGACGGCGCCGTCGACGGCACGGTGATCGCACGACAGCGTGCAGGACATGACGGTGCCGATCTCGATCCTGTCACCGACGGCAATGGGCCGGCGGTCGCCGGCGCCGACGGCGAGGATGGTCGCGTGCGGCGGGTTGATCACGGCGTCGAAGGAGGTGATGCCGTACATGCCGAGATTGGAGATAGAGGTGGTGCCGCCCTGGTACTCGTGCGGGGCGAGGCGGCGCTTGCGCGCGCGCTCGGCCAGATCCTTCATCTCGTGCGAGATCTCGGAGAGCGTCTTCATCTCGGCGTGGCGGATGACGGGCGTGAACAGCCCACCCTCGACGGCGACCGCGACGCCGACGTCGGAGTACTTGTGGCGGACCATGCCCTGCTCGGTCCAGGTGACGTTGGCGGCCGGAACCTGCTGCAGGGCGAGCGCCAGCGCCTTGATGACGAAGTCGTTGACGGAGAGCCTGTAGGCGCGGGGGCCGTCCTTGGGAGAGGCCTTGTTGAGGCGCTCGCGTGCGGAGAGCAGCGCGTCGAGCCGGCAGTCGAGAGTAAGATAGAAGTGGGGGATGGTCTGCTTGGCCTGGGTCAGGCGCTGGGCGATGACGCGACGCATGCCGTCGTGGGGCACGATCTCGTAGGAGCTCTTGTCGTAGAGCGCCAGGATCTTGTCGTCGGGCATGGGCTGGGCGAGGGCGGGCGCGGGTGCGGCTGAGCGCTGCGCCACGGCCGTCGTGGCGGCGGGAGCCGCCTTCGCCGCCGTGCCGCCTGCCTGCGCCGCCTCCACGTCGCGCTTGACGATGCGCCCGTGGGGGCCCGAGCCCGAAAGCGCCGCAATGTCGAGGCCGGCGTCCCTGGCCAGGCGGCGGGCGAGCGGAGAGGCTGCCACGCGTGCGTGACCGTTGGCGTGGGGCGCGGGGCTCGTGGCGCGAGCATCGGCGGCGGGGCGGGGCGGGCCCGCTGCCGGCGCCTTCGCCGGAAGGGGCGCGGCCGCTTGCGCCTGGGCGTGTTGCTCACCCTCGGCCTTCGCCGAGGGCGAGGCCCGGCCCTCTTGCCGCGGGCGGGGCGAGGGAGACGCGGCCTCGCCGTCCAGCTCGGCGATGGGGGTGTTGACCTTGACGCCCTCGGTGCCGGCGGCGACGAGGATCCTCGACACCGTGCCCTCCTCGGAGGCCTCGACCTCCATGGTGGCCTTGTCGGTCTCGATCTCGGCGATGACGTCGCCGGCCTTGATCCGCTGGCCCTCCTTGACGAGCCACTTGGCGAGCTTGCCCTCCTCCATGGTCGGGGAGAGCGCGGGCATCAGGATGTTGGACATGGGGCGGTGCTCAGGTCGCGGATGGCGGGGCGGGCGGCGTGTCGAAGGGCCACAGCGCGCCCAGGTCGAAGGTCAGCTCGGCGAAGGGCGGCGCCGTCACCTGCTCGAAGTCGCCGAAGTTGGCGACCGGCACCCAGTGCGGCTGCGACCAGGCGAACACTTCCAGCGTTCGATACTGGGGATCGACGTACCAGAGGTGGCCGACGCGGTGCTCGTGGTAGATGCGGAACTTGGCCGTGCGGTCGTAGGAGGCCGTCGAGGGCGACAGCACCTCGCAGAGCCAATCGGGCGCAATTGTGATGCCCACGCCCTCAGGCTCCTTCAGGAGGCGCTCCCGACGCCAGCCGGCGATATCGGGAACGAGGACGTGCTCGGCCAGATGCAGCTCGGGCTCGGCCATGAAGATCCAGCCGCCGGGGCCGCCGCTGCCCTTCTGGAACGGTGAATACAGCTCGCTGCCGAGTGCGACGGTCGCGGATGCGTGACGGGGCAACGGACGCGGGTGCGTCACGAGCGTGCCGTCGATGATCTCGGCGACGAGATTGGGTGGCACCGCCTCGAGATCCGCGTAGGTCGCGGGCGGCTTCGCGCTCGGCTTTGCAATGACGGACATGGGTCAGCTCCTCGCGCCTGGCGGGCTCACTCAAGCGTAGCAGACGGCCTTGACCGCGGCGATCACCTGCTCCGTCGTCGGCAGGGCGAGCTTCTCGAGGTTGGCGGCGTAGGGCATGGGCACGTCGGCGCCGGTCACCTTGGCGGGCGGCGCGTCGAGGTCGTCGAAGGCCTGGATCGCCACCTGCGCGCAGATCTCGGAGCCCACCGAGCACACCGGCCAGGCCTCCTCAACAGTGACGATGCGGTTGGTCTTGCGCACCGAGGCGAGGATGGTCTCGAGGTCGAGCGGGCGCAGCGTGCGCAGGTCGATGACCTCGGCCTCGATGCCGTCGCGGGCCAGGGCGTCCGCCGCCTCCAGCGCATAGACCATGCCGCGGGCGAAGGAGACGATGGTGGCGTCGCGGCCGGGCCGCGCGATGCGGGCCTTGCCGATGGGGACCAGCCACTCGCCGTTGGGCACGGGGGCGGAGGTGCCGTAGAGGATCTCGTTCTCGAGCACGAGGACGGGATTGGGATCGCGGATCGCCGACTTGAGCAGGCCCTTGGCGTCGGCGGCGTTGGAAGGCGCCACGACCTTGAGGCCCGGCACGTGCGCGTACCAGGCGGAGTAGCACTGGCTGTGCTGGGCGGCGACGCGGGCTGCGGCCCCGTTGGGGCCGCGGAAGACGATGGGGCAGCCGAGCTGGCCGCCGGACATGTACAGCGTCTTGGCGGCGGAGTTGATGATCTGGTCGATCGCCTGCATGGCGAAGTTCCAGGTCATGAACTCGACGATGGGCTTGAGGCCGGCGAAGGCCGCACCGACGCCGACGCCGGCAAAGCCCTGCTCGGTGATGGGCGTGTCGATGACGCGCTCGGGGCCGAACTCCTCGAGCAGGCCCTGGCTGATCTTGTAGGCGCCCTGGTACTGGGCCACCTCCTCGCCCATCAGCAGCACGTCGGAATCACGCCGCATCTCCTCGGCCATGGCGTCGCGCAGGGCCTCGCGCATGGTCATGACGGTGGTCTCGACGCCGGGCGCGAACTCGGCGGCGGGCGCCGGGCGCGGCTCGGCGAGCGGAGCCGGCGGCGGCGACAGGAAGCCGCCGGCCGAGCGGCGCGTCATCGCCTCTGCCTGCCCTTGCGCGGGGAGAGGGTGAGGGGCAGAAGCTGGCTGCGGTGTCTGTGGCTGCAGGCGGGGAGAGGGAGAAGTGGCCCCATTGTCGAGCACGGCGATGGGGGTGTTGACCTTGACGCCCTCGGTGCCGGCGGGGACGAGCAGGCGCGAGACCTTGCCGTCATCGGTCGCCTCGACCTCCATGGTGGCCTTGTCGGTCTCGATCTCGGCGATGACGTCGCCGGCCTTGATCGACTGGCCCTCGGTGATCAGCCATTTGGCGAGCTTGCCCTCCTCCATGGTGGGCGAGAGCGCCGGCATCAGGATCTCGGTTGTCATGCGGTGTCGGCCTTCGTGGACTGGTCGCTGCTCGGCTCTGCCGCCAGATGGGCGGTCTGCCTGTCGATGGATTTGGTGATGTCGGCCACGACGTCGCCGGTGTGCCTGGTCGCTGCCGGCTCGAACAGGATCAGCCAACATTCCTCGGCAGCCTCGGTGATGTGCTCGACGCCGCGCGGAACGACGTGGAAGCCGCCCTCGCGCAGCACGACGTCGGGTCGGTCGCGGTAGCGGATCAGGAGCGTGCCCTTGTGCACGAGGAAGGCCTCGTCCTCGTCGGCATGACTGTGCCAGACGAAGCTGCCCTTGACCTTGGCGAGCTTGATGTACTGGCCATTGGCGGAGGCGATGACGCGCGGCGACCAGTGCTCGCGGATGCGTGCGAACTCCGTCTCGAGGTCGGGCGCGGCGACGGGCTGGGAGGCTGCGCTCACCGTTCAAGCCTCCACAAGCACGTCCGTGAAAAGCTCGCGCGGATCGGGCTCGGGCTCGGCTTGCGCGAACTCGGCGGCGCCGTTGACGATCTGGCGGATGTCGCCGTCGATGGCCTTGAGATCCTCCTCGCTCGCGATGTTGCCGTCCAGCAGGCGCTTCCTCACCTGCTCGATGGGGTCGTGCTCCTCGCGCATCCTCTGCACCTCCTCGCGGGTGCGGTACTTGGCCGGGTCCGACATGGAGTGGCCGCGGTAGCGGTAGGTGAGCATCTCGAGAATGTAGGGGCCGCCTCCCTCGCGGACGGACTTGGCGACGCGGGCTGCCGCGGCGCGGACCGCGCGCACGTCCATGCCGTCGACCTGCTCGCCGGGGATGTCGAAGGACAGGCCGCGGTGGGAGAAGTCGGTGGTGGCGGCGGCACGCTCGATGGAGGTGCCCATGGCGTACTTGTTGTTCTCGATGATGAAGACCACGGGCAGCTTCCACAGCTTGGCGATGTTGAAGCTCTCGTCGACCTGGCCCTGGTTGGCGGCGCCGTCGCCGAAGAAGGTCATGCAGATGCGGCCGTTGCGGCGGTACTTGTTGGCGAAGGCGATGCCGGCGCCAAGCGGCACGTTGGCGCCGACGATGCCGTGGCCGCCGTAGAAGTGCCGCTCCTTGGAAAACATGTGCATGGAGCCGCCCTTGCCCTTGGAATAGCCGCTGCGGCGGCCGGTGAGCTCCGCCATCACGCCGCGGGCGTCCATGCCGCAGACGAGCATGTGGCCGTGGTCGCGATAGGTGGTGATCATCTGATCGCCGTCCTCGGTGCCCATCCGCATGCCGACCACGACGGCCTCCTGGCCGATGTAGAGGTGGCAGAAGCCGCCGATCAGCCCCATGCCGTAGAGCTGCGCGGCCTTCTCCTCGAAGCGGCGGATGAGAAGCATCTCGCGATAGGCGTGGCGCTCCTCATCGGGCGAGAATGCAGGAAGGGTCGGCGTGCCGGCGGGGCTGGTCATGCGGGCGGTCACCTCGTGGCCTGGGACGGAGGCGAAGCTAGCCCAAAGGCTTGCGCGTGGCCAGGGAAGCAAGGGTGATGTGCCGGGCGCACGGCGGCGCCGGCCGGGGACGGCCGCTCAGGTCACGCCGCCGTCACAGGGTTGCCGCCGGCGGCGTCAGAATCCGAGCAGGGCCTCGATCGGTCCCTTGGGAAGCGGCACCAGGAACCAACGCTCGAACATGAGGAACAGGGCGGCCGGAATGAACAGGCCGACGAGGACGGACTTGATCACGCCCTCCTTGCCGATCGTCAGCATGAAGCCGAGGATGAACAGTGCAGAAGCAGCATAGATGCCGATCCAACCGATCAGGCCGACATAGATCATGCTGGGAACGAGGACGGCCAGGACGCGCAGGAACGGCCGTGCGGACACGAACGTCTCCTCCCCGCCACGGCCCTTGGCGGCGGCGGCGAGGTTGACGAGGCTGGCAAGGCCCAGCGCCACGGCCACGTAGAAGGGGAAGAAGCCGGGTGCCGGGCCGTCCTCCTGCCAGCCGAAGCCCAGGCGGACGCTGTCGAACATGACGACGGTGCTGCCGCCGAGGAGGAGCAGCGCCACGATCATGTCCGCGGCACGGTAGGAGATCAGAGGGCGACCCTGATCCGCGTCATCGCTGTCGTGCATCGCGCACCTCGCCTTGCTCGGTCCCAATCATCGGCTCAGCGGTGCCCGTCCCGCAATTGCAGACCCCAATCTGCCGGTCGGCAACTGCGGGACAGCACCCTGGCTCCACCTACTTCCCGGGAGCCAGGAAGCCCGCTTCCTTCATCAGGTCGTAGTGGAGCTTCTCGTTCTTCTCCACCCAGCTCTTGAACTCGTCGCCGGTCATGAAGGTCTGGTTGAACGCGCCCTCCTCCATGAACTTCGCCCACTCCGGCGTCGCCTTCACCTTCTTGAACAGGTCGACGTAGAAGGCGATGTGCTCGGGCTTGACGCCGGGCGCCATGAAGATGCCGCGCAGCATCTGGTAGTGGACGTTGACGCCGCTCTCCTTGCACGTGGGGATATCGCCCCACGCCATGTCGGCCGTCACCTTGCTCTTATAGGTGCTGCGCGCCTCGTCGAAGATGCACAGCGGGCGCAGGGCTCCGGCGCGCCACTGGGACACGGCCTCGATCGGATTGTTGACGGACGAGGTCACGTGCTTGCCGACCAGCTGCACGGCCACCGTGCCGCCACCGGAGTAGGGGACGTAGGTGAACTTCTTCGGTGCCGTCAGCCGCTCGAGCGCGGCGGTGATGATCTGGTCCTCCTGCTTGGAGCCGGTTCCTCCCATCTTGAAGGTCTTGTCGGGGCCGTCCTTGACGGCCGCGATGTACTCGCCCGCGGTCTTGTAGGAATCGGCGGCGTTGACCCAGAGCACGAACTGGTCGAGGGCGAGCATCGCCACCGGCGTCATGTCCTTCCAGTTGAACGGGACGCCCGTGGCAAGTGGCGTCGTGAACAGGTTGGACAGCGTGATGATCAGGGTGTGGGGATCGCCGTTGGCCTTCTTGGCCTCGAGGAAGCCTTCGGCGCCGGCGCCGGCGCCCTTGTTCACGGTGATCAGCGGCTGCTTCATCAGGTTGTTCTTGGCGACGACGCCCTGGATGAAGCGCGCCATCTGGTCGGCGCCGCCGCCGGTGCCGGCAGGGATGATGAACTGCACGGGCTTGGTCGGCTCCCAGCCCTGCGCGCTGGCGCTGCCGACCGCTGCGCACGCTGCCGCCGCGCAAGCCGCGGCGGCGAATCCGAACCGCAATGTCCTCCACATCTTCCAAGTGCGCATCGCATCCTCCCAATCGTTTGTCGTTGTTGCAGGGCTTGTCGTATCCGCTCGAGTGTCATTCGCCAGCGGCGAGGCGTGCCGCGCTGCTGCGGATCCTGTACTGGTCCAGAAGCCAGGAGAACACCGGCCACAGCAGTAGCACAAGGCCGAGCCCCATGATGGAGCCGACGAGCGGATTGGACCAGAAGACGCTCAGGCTGCCTTGCGATCCGAGCAGGGCCTGGCGGAAGGCCTCCTCGGCGCGGTCCCCGAGCACGATGGCAAGCACGAGGGGCGGGAGCGGATAGCCGAGCTTGTTGAACAGATAGCCGGCAACGCCGAAAACCAACATCATCCAGACGTCGAACATGGAGTTGTGCACGGTGTAGGCGCCGACGGCGCAGATCACCAGAATGATGGGCGCGATGATCGAGAACGGGACCCGCAGGATGGCGGCAAACAGGGGGACGCAGGTCAGAACCACGATCAGGCCGGCGATGTTGCCGAGGTACATGGAGGCGATGAGGCCCCAGACGAACTCCTTCTGCTCCACGAACAGCATCGGGCCCGGCTGCAAGCCCCAGATCAGCAGGCCGCCGAGGAGCACGGCCGCGGTCGGCGATCCCGGGATGCCGAGGGTGAGCATGGGCAGGAGGGCGCTGGTGCCGGCAGCATGCGCCGCCGTCTCCGGGGCCACGACGCCTTCCACCTCGCCCTTGCCGAAGTTGCTGCCGCGCTTGGAGAAGCGCTTGGCGAGGCCATAGGCCATGAACGAGGCGGGCGTGGCGCCGCCGGGCGTGATTCCCATCCAGCAGCCGACGATGCAGCTGCGCACGGACGTCGCCCAATACTGCAGAAGGCTGCGCCAGGTCTGCAGCACCGCGCCCAGCCGGATCTTGGCGTTGAGGCCCTGGAACTTGAGGCCCGCCTCCATGGAGGAGAGGATCTCGCCGATGCCGAACAGGCCGATGACGGCGATGAGGAAGTCGAAGCCGACGAGCAGATGGTCCTGCCCGAAGGTCATGCGCAGGGTGCCCGTCACCTTGTCGAGCCCGACGGCGCCGAGGGCGAAGCCCAGGCACATGGAGGCCAGCACCTTGAAGGCGGAGCCCTTGCCCATGCCGATGAAGCTCGCGAAGGTCAGGAAGTAGACGGCGAAGAACTCGGCCGGGCCGAACTGGAGCGCAAACCTGGCGATCAGCGGCGCCAGGAAGGTGATCATCACCACGGCGACGAAGGCGCCGACGAACGAGGACGTGAAGGCTGCCGTCAGCGCCTCGTCCGCCTTGCCCTTCTGCGCGAGCGGGTGGCCGTCGAAGGTGGTGGCCACAGACCAGGGCTCACCGGGGATGTTGAACAGGATGGAGGTGATGGCACCGCCGAACAACGCGCCCCAATAGATGCAGGAGAGCATGATGATGGCGGAGGTCGGCGACATGGAGAAGGTGAGGGGGAGAAGAATGGCCACCCCGTTGGCGCCGCCCAGGCCCGGCAGGACCCCGATGATGACGCCGAGCAGGATGCCCACCAGCATCAGCGCCACGTTGTACCAGGAGAGGGCGACCTTAAAGCCGCCGATCAGCGACGTAATCTCGTCCACGAATGCCCACCGCTCTTGCTGACGTTTCCCTCGCCAGACGGATTGGGCTCATTGGCCCGGGATTGTGGTCCCAATCATTGCCGTCCGGCTGGCATACCATATGCCCAAAATTCATCTCTCTGCAATCTTCCTTACGGGCTTGATGACACCCGCCTCCGGCTAACGCAATTGTATTGCAATGCAAAAATAGCGATGCCGAGGGGATATTGACGGTGCGGTTAGCGCCCTGGTATGTGTGGTGTATGGTATGCCAAAAACCAGGGACCCTCCGTGACGGACACGCAGCTCAAGATTGCGCCGATCGGAGAGGGTGTCAGCCTCAAGGCGCGCGCCTATGAGGCGCTGAAGACGGCCATCCTCAACATGAACATCTACGCCGACGGCGCCGAGCTGCGGCTTGACGAGCGGGATCTGTCGGCCCGGTTCGGGGTCAGCCGGACGCCGCTCAGGGAGGCGCTGGCCCAGCTCGACCAGGAGGGCCTGGTCAGGATCGTGGCCCGGCGCGGCATCTTCATCGTGCGCAAGACCAAGGCCGAGATCCTGGAGATGATCACGGTGTGGGCGGCACTCGAGAGCATGGCGGCGCGGCTCGCCTGCCAGGCGGCGAGCGCGGAGGAGCTTGCTGATCTGCACACCCTCGTCGACAAGTTCTCGCAGGACGAGGTCGCTCGCCAAATGGGCGAGTACTCGGAAGCCAACATCAAGTTCCACCAGGCCATCATCCGGGCGGGCAAGTGCGCGCTGATCGGCGAGATCAGCGACGGGCTGTTCTTCCACATGCGGGCGATCCGCCAACGGACGATCTTCGAGCAGGATCGCGCCAAGCGGTCGATCGTCGATCACACGCAGATCGTGGAGGCGCTGGAGGCGCGCGACGCCGAGACGGCGGAGCGGCTGGTGCGCGAGCACACGCTCAGGCTGCGCGACCATGTCGAGCGGTACGTGCAGCTACCCTGAGCGGCGCCGCCGACAGGCAACAAACACAAAGAGAGAGCATTCAAGGGAGGGCGCATATGTCGGCACCGGGCAATCCTCAGGCGCACGGCGACGTGGAGCTGACGGACGGCTTTCATCTCGTCATCGACGCGCTGAAGCTGAACGGCATCAAGACCATCTACAACGTGCCGGGCATCCCGATCACCGATCTCGGGCGCATGGCGCAGGCCGAAGGCATCCGCGTCCTCTCCTTCCGGCACGAGCAGAACGCGGGATACGCGGCCTCCATCGCGGGCTTCCTGACGAAGCAGCCGGGCGTGTGCCTCACGGTGTCGGCGCCGGGCTTCCTCAACGGCCTCACGGCGCTGGCGCACGCCACGACCAACTGCTTCCCGATGATCCTGATCTCGGGCTCCTCCGAGCGCGAGATCGTGGACCTGCAGCAGGGCGACTACGAGGAGATGGACCAGCTCGCCATCGCCAAGCCGCTGTGCAAGGCGGCCTACCGGGTGCTGCACGCCGCCGACATCGGCATCGGCATCGCGCGCGCCATCCGCGCGGCTGTGTCGGGGCGGCCCGGCGGCGTCTACCTCGACCTGCCGGCCAAGCTGTTCGCGCAGGTGATGCCGGCGGACGCCGGACAGAGATCGCTCGTAAAGGTGATCGACGCGGCGCCGGAGCAGGTGCCGGGCGCTGCGGCGGTGAAACGGGCGCTGGAGGTGCTGAAGGGCGCCAAGCGGCCGCTGATCATCCTCGGCAAGGGGGCCGCCTACGCGCAGGCCGATGAGACGGTGAAGGCCTTCGTCGAGAGGAGCGGCATCCCGTTCCTGCCGATGAGCATGGCCAAGGGGCTGCTGCCCGACACGCATCCGCAGTGCGCGGGTGCCGCGCGCTCGACCGTGCTCAAGGACAGCGATGTCGTCATGCTGGTGGGGGCGCGGCTCAACTGGCTGCTCAGCCACGGCAAGGGCAAGACCTGGGGCGAGGCGCCGAAGGCGTTCATCCAGGTCGACATCGAGCCGAAGGAGATGGATTCGAACGTCGAGATCGCCGCGCCGGTGGTGGGCGACGTCGGCTCGTGCCTGTCGGCGATGCTCGCCGGCATGGGCGACTGGGCCGGCGCGCCGAAGGACTGGATGGCAAGCGTCGCCAAGAAGCGCGAGGAGAACGTCGCGAAGATGGCGCCGCGGTTCATGTCGAACGCCAATCCGATGGACTACTACGGGGCGCTCGGCGTGCTGCGCGCGGCGATCAAGGAGCGGCCCGACGCGATCCTCGTCAACGAGGGCGCCAACGCGCTCGACCTGACGCGCGGGGCGGTCGACATGTACCAGCCGAGGAAGCGCATCGACGTCGGCACGTGGGGCGTCATGGGCATCGGCATGGGCTATGCCATCGCGGCGGCGGTGGAGACGGGCAAGCCGGTGCTCGCCATCGAGGGCGACAGCGCCTTCGGCTTCTCAGGCATGGAGGTGGAGACGATCTGCCGGTACAGGCTGCCGGTGTGCATCGTGATCCTCAACAACGACGGCATCTACCGCGGCACGGACGTTAACAAGTCGGGCGGGGCCGATCCGGCCACGACGGTGTTCGTCAAGGGTGCGCGCTACGACCGGATGATGGAGGCCTTCGGCGGCGTCGGCGTCAACGCCACGACGCCCGACGAGTTGCGCCGCGCCGTCAGCGAGGCGCTGGCCTCGGGCCAGCCGACGCTGATCAACGCCGTGATCGATCCGGCGGCCGGCAGCGAGAGCGGCCGCATCGGCAACCTCAATCCGCAAAGCGTGCTGAAGAAGAAGTAAGGGAGCAGGGCAATGAAGGCACTCCAAGGCGTTCGCATTCTCGATTTCACGCACGTGCAGTCGGGGCCGACCTGCACCCAGCTTCTGGCCTGGTTCGGGGCCGACGTGATCAAGGTGGAGCGGCCGGGCGTGGGCGACATCACGCGCGGGCAGCTGCAGGACATCCCGAACGTGGACAGCCTGTACTTCACCATGCTGAACCACAACAAGCGCTCGATCACGATCGACAGCAAGAACAAGAAGGGCCTGGCGATCCTCGAGCGCCTCGTGAAGACCTGCGATGTGCTGGTGGAGAATTTCGCGCCCGGCGCCATGGACCGCATGGGGCTGACGTGGGAGCGCATCCAGGAGCTCAACCCGCGCATGATCTACGCCTCCGTGAAGGGCTTCGGGCCGGGGCCCTACGAGGACTGCAAGGTGTACGAGAACGTCGCCCAGTGCACGGGCGGGTCCGCCTCCACGACCGGCTTCCGGGACGGGCCGCCGCTGGTCACGGGCGCCCAGATCGGCGACAGCGGCACGGGCCTGCACCTGGCGCTCGGCATCGTGACGGCGCTCTATCAGCGCACGCATTCAGGCCGCGGCCAGCGCGTCGTGTGCGCCATGCAGGACGGCGTGCTCAACCTGGCGCGCGTCAAGCTGCGCGACCAGCAGCGGCTCAAGCACGGGCCGCTCAAGGAGTACAGCCAGTTCGGGGAGGGCATTCCCTTCGGCGAGGCGACGCCGCGGGCGGGGAACGACTCCGGCGGCGGGCAGCCGGGCCGCATCCTCAAGTGCAAGGGCTGGGAGAGCGATCCCAACGCCTACATCTACTTCATCACGCAGGCGCCCGTGTGGGAGGCGATCTGCGACGTCATCGGCGAGCCCGGCTGGAAGACGCACCCCGACTACGCCAAGCCCGCCGCCCGGCTGCCGCGGCTCAACGAGATCTTCGCGCGCATCGAGGCCTGGACGATGACCAAGACCAAGTTCGAGGCGATGGAGATCCTCAACAAGTACGACGTGCCGTGCGGGCCGATCCTGTCCATGAAGGAGCTGGCCGAGGACCCCTCGCTGCGCGCGACGGGCACGGTGGTGGAGGTCGACCATCCCACGCGCGGGGCGTACCTCTCGGTCGGCAACCCGATCAAGCTTTCCGACAGCCCGGCGGAGGTGAAGCGCTCGCCGCTGCTCGGCGAGCACACCGAGGAGGTGCTTTCGAGCGTGCTCGGCTACTCGAAGGAGGAGATCGAGGACTTCAAGCTCTCCGGCGCCACCGCGCCGGTGAAGAAGGCCGCGGCGGAGTGACGATCTGAGTGGCGTGGATCCCCGCCTTCGCGGGGATGACGGTGGAGAGAGTGGCGGTCGCCGCAGTCTCCATGCATGGCGGACGAAAGTGGCGATTGCCGATCTCCCCGCTGACGTCATGCCCGCGCAGGCGGGCATCCACGCAAGGTGGGGCTTGGTGCGATGTCATGCATGGGCGTCACGCGAAACAACCGTGTGTCTACGTGCTGGCGAGCCGTCGGAATGGAGTGCTGTACGTCGGCGTGACGAGCGACCTGGCGGATCGCGTGGGCCTACACAAGCAGGAGGCGTTCGACGGGTTCACCAGGAAGAACAAGGTTCACTGCCTCGTCTATTTCGAGATGCACGAGACCATGATCCAGGCAATCCGGAGGGAGAAGCAGCTGAAGCGTTGGAACAGGGCCTGGAAGGTTCGCCTGATCGAGCAGTTGAACCCGGAATGGCAGGACCTCTGGACCGAGACAGGCGAGGTGCGGGCGGCAGGCGCTGGGGGCGTGCTACGTCCCGACGACGATGCAGAGCGGATGGACTGAGTGGCGTGGATCCCCGCCTTCGCGGGGATGACGGTGGAGAGAGTGGCAGTTGCCGCAGTCTCCATGATGGCGGACGAGAGTGGCGATTGCCAGCCTCCCCGCCGACGTCATGCCCGCGCAGGCGGGCATCCACGCAAGGCTGAACGGAAACGACACAGGTCGGGCCGGCGGCGCGACCGAAAGCGACGGGAGGCGTGAGGATGCGGATCGTGGTGCATGGGCAGGAGGCGTTCGGGAAGGCCGTGTTGGAGCGGCTGATCGAGCGCGGCGAGAACGTCGTGGCGGTCTGCTGCGCCCCCGACAAGGCGGGCAGGGCGGAGGATCCGCTGAAGACCTTCGCGGTGGAGAAGGGACTGCCGGTGCACCAGCCGAAAAGCTGGAAGACGCCGGAGGCGCTGGAGCTGATGAGGTCGTTCGACGCGGACGTGTGCCTGATGGCCTACGTGCTGCTGTTCGTGCCGCAGCCAGTGCTCGATGCGCCGCGCTTCGGCACGTTCCAGTACCATCCCTCGCTGCTGCCGGCGCACCGCGGCCCGTCCTCGATCAACTGGCCGATCGCCATGGGGCGGACGCGCACGGGCCTCACCATCTTCTGGCCGAACGAGGGGCTCGATGAGGGGCCGATCCTGATCCAGAAGTCCGTCGAGATCGGTCCCGACGAGACGCTGGGCGACGTCTACTTCAAGAAGCTGTTCCCGATGGGCGTCGACGCCATGATCGAGGGACTGGAGCTGGTCAGGGCGGGCTGCGTGCTCCGGCATGCGCAGACCCTCGCCGACGGCTCCTACGAGAGCTGGTTCAAGAAGGACGTGGCCGAGCTCGACTGGGAGAAGCCGGTCGCGGACACCTACAACGTCATCCGCGCCGCCAACCCGGCGCCGGGTGCATGGAGCACGGTCAAGGGCATCAAGGTCGACATCTTCGACAGCAGCAAGACGGCAGGCACCGGCAAGCCCGGCGAGATCCTTGCGATCGGCGCCGACGGCATGACGGTGGCGGGCAACGGCGGCGCCATCCTCGTGAAGCGGGTGCGGGGGGCCGACGGCAAGAAGGTGGCGGCCGCCGACTGGGCAAAGGCTGCCGGGATCGGCCCGGGCGACATGTTCCAGAAGACGGCAGCCAAGGGCTGACGGATCTCGATCGCGGGCAGCCTTTCGGCCCTCGCCAACAGCTTTCGAGCGCAGGGCGAACTGCGCCACAGGATTTTCATTTCCGGGAGAACGACCCATGACGGTGAAGTCGGATATCGAGATCGCCCGCGAGGCGAAGATGAAGCCCATTGCCGAGGTCGGCGCCAGGATCGGCGTGCCGGCGGAGGCGCTGCACAACTACGGTCCCTACAAGGCCAAGATCTCCTTCGACTTCATCGAGAAGACGAAGGAGCGCAAGGACGGCAAGCTGATCCTGGTCTCGGCGATCAGCCCGACGCCCGCGGGCGAAGGCAAGACCACGACGACGGTGGGGCTCGGCGACGGCCTCAACCGCATCGGCAAGAAGGCCATGAGCTGCCTGCGCGAGCCGTCGCTGGGGCCCTGCTTCGGCGTCAAGGGCGGAGCCGCCGGCGGCGGCTATGCGCAGGTGGTGCCGATGGAGGACATCAACCTGCACTTCACCGGCGATTTCCACGCCATCACCAGCGCGCACAACCTGCTGTCGGCGCTGCTCGACAACTCGATCTACTGGGGCAATCCGCTCGGGCTCGACATCCGCCGCATCACGTGGCGGCGCGTGCTCGACATGAACGACCGGGCGCTGCGCCACATCGTCAACTCGCTGGGCGGCACGGCCAACGGCTTTCCGCGCGAGGACGGGTTCGACATCACGGTGGCCTCGGAGGTGATGGCGATCCTGTGCCTGGCCATGGACCTCAAGGACCTGGAGCGCCGGCTCGGCAACATCGTCGTCGGCTACACGCGCGACAAGAAGCCGGTGCTGGCGCGCGACCTCAAGGGCGACGGCGCCATGACCGTGCTGCTCAAGGACGCGCTGATGCCGAACCTGGTGCAGACGCTGGAGAACAATCCCGTCTTCATCCACGGCGG
>JANRIO010000018.1:0-86296 GCA_033764875.1 Hyphomicrobiaceae bacterium
CGGCGCGGGTGTCGCCGTATCGGAGCTGCGCAAGGGGCGGCGCCCCAACACGCAGGTGTTCACCGTCAAGAGCCACACGGGCGGCGTGCCGACGCTGGTGATCGGCGGCGACGGCCTGGCGCGGCGCGGCGGCGAGACGGCCGGCGCCTGACCGGCGCACGGAAGGGGGCCCTGCGCGGCCCTTTGCTCAATCCGTCCGGCTCTCGCCGAAGGCGCCGCCGAGCGCCCAGCCCGACAGCTCGTCCCGCGTCATCCCGAGCCAGTCGCTGAACACATCGAAGGTGTGCTCGCCCAACAGGGGCGGCGGCGACGACGGCGGCGGCGGGGCATCGTCGAAGCGCAAGGGGCGGGCGATGATGCGGAGATCGCCGGCCACGCGGTGGGACACGGTCTGGACCATGCCGCGCCCGGTCAGCTGCGGCGTCTCGCAGACCTCCCCGACGGACTTGATGGCGCCCACGGGGATGCCGACGCGGCCGAGAAGCTCGATCCAGGCGCCTCGCGTTCGCTGCGCGAAGATCGGCCGCAGCAGCGCGGCCAGGGCGGCACGATTGACGGCTCGCCTGGGGGCCGTGTCAAAGCGCGGGTCGGTTCCGAGGTCGTGGCGCCCGATGGCATCGCAGAGCAATGCCCAGAACTTGTCATTGGCGACGCCGATATTGAGCCAGCCGTCGCTTGCCTGGAACGTCTCGTAGGGGCTGATCGTGGGATGCACGTTGCCGCGGCGCCTCGGACTGTCGCCGGTCGCAAAGTACATGCCCGCATTGAACGTGAGCAGCGATGCCATGGCATCCAGCATCGACACGTCGACGCGCCCGCCACCGCCGCCCCTGGCACGCCTCATGAGCGCGGCAAGAACGGCCTGGGAAGCGTAGAGGCCGGTTACGAGATCGGCGATCGAGGTGCCGACCTTCATGGGCAGACCATCGGGCTCTCCGGTGATGTCCATGACGCCGGATTCGCCCTGCAGGATGAGGTCGTAGCCCGGTCGGCCGGCATCGGGACCGGTGCGGCCGAAGCCCGTGATGCTGCATTGGATCAGGGCCGGATTGGGCGCGGACAGCACGTCGTAGCCGAGGCCCCACCGGTCGAGCGTTCCAGGCCTGAAGTTGTCGACGACGACGTCGGCGACCCTGGCCAGAGCGCGGATCGCCTCCTGCCCGGCCGCCGTCCTCAGGTCGATGCTGCAGCTCCGCTTGTTGCGGTTGACCGAGAGAAAGTAAGAGCTCTCGCCATTGACGAACGGCGGGCCATAGCGGCGGCTCTCGTCGCCCGTGCCCGGGTCCTCGATCTTGACGACGTCGGCACCCAGGTCGCCAAGATGCATCGTGGCAAAGGGGCCCGAGACGACCCGGCAGAGATCGAGCACGCGGATCCCCGACAACGGCTCGGTGCTAGACGATGGCATCCGCCAGGTCCTTCATGCTGGGCACGAGGATGTCGGGCTGATGCGGGGTCTCCCCGAACGGCCTGCCGCGCCGGTCGATGAAGGCGGACCGCATGCCGGCGGATTTGGCACCGATGCAATCGAACGCGTGGTTGGCCACGAACAGGATCTGCTGCGGCTCGAGCCCAAGGATCGCAGCCGCCTTGGTGTAGGTCGCGACGTGGGGCTTGAACGCGTTGGCCTCGGCCACGGAGATCACCCGGTCGAAGGGGATCTGGTGATAGCTCTTGGCGGTCTCGAGCATGTCGGGATCGCCGTTCGAGAGAACGACCAGCTTGTATCTGGTACGCAGCCTTGCGAGTGCGGCCGGTACCTCCGGAAACGGCTTGAGCTTCTCGATCTCGCCAACGAGGTAGCGGACCTCGTCCCTGGTGTACTGGATCCCGGCCCGGTCCATGACGTGGGCGACCGAGCGATGGCCGATCTCGCGATACGGCGTGTGCTGCCGGTGCAGCAGGGCGTCGATCATGGAGTTCTCGAAATGCGTGCGCCGCCACCAGGTGACGAACGAGCTCGGATTGCCCGACCAGCCCTTGGCCTTGAGAAAGGGCGTCGCGACCTCGGTCAGCCCCCCTTGCATGTCCACGACGGTGCCGTACTGGTCGAACATGCAGACCTTCACGTGCTGCTTGATCTGGTCGGGGCTCATGGGTGCTCCTGCGGTTGGCCCACCGTTGGTAGGCTGCGTGACACCATCTGTGAAATCGATTTATGCTCTTTCCACATTGATGCGATGAATGGACCTCCGAGCATGAACCTGCGCGCAATCGACCTCAACCTCTTGGTCGCCCTGGAGGCGCTCCTCGCCGAGGCGCACGTGACCCGGGCCTCGGCAAGGCTGGGGCTCAGCCAGCCGGCCACGAGCAATGCGCTCAATCGCCTGCGGCAGCTGTTCGGCGACGAGCTTCTCGTGCGCACCGCAACAGGCATGCGGCCGACGCCGCGCGCGCTCGAGCTTGCCGAGCCGGTGCGCCAGATCCTGCGACAGGTCGACCGCATGCTTGCGAGCGATGCCGGCTTCAACCCGGCCACGGCCGAGAGGACATTCACCGTCCGGATGTCGGACATCCTGTCATCCCTGCTCCTGCCGGAGATCCTGTCCCGGTTCCGCGCTCTGCCGGGCCTCAGGCTGAACGTCCTGCATTTGCCGCCGGCCGAGACCGTCGACGCTTTGGAGCGTGACGAGATCGACGTGGCGGTGAGCATGGGGCTCAGCCATTCGAGCGCCATCTGCTCCCAGACCCTGCTGCAGGACCGCATGGTGTGCATCCTGCGGAGAACGCATCCGGCCGCCCGGAAGAAGGCGTTCACGCTCGCCGACTTCATCGCGCATGGGCATCTGAAGGTGTCGATGAGCCCCACCGACCTGCGGTTCGTCGATGACGTGCTGTCCCAGATGGGGCACACGCGGAATGTGGTCGTGAACGTGCCCCACTGGCTCGTCGTCCCGGACGTGCTGAAGAGGACCGATCTGCTAGCGGTGATGCCTCGGCAGCTCGCGGCGACCATCGTCGACGGCGACCTGAAGACTCTCGAGCTGCCGTTCAGGTCGGCGCCGTTCGCCTGGATGATGTACTGGCACCGGAGAAACGACCAGAGCAAAGCCATCCAATGGCTGCGCGCTCACATCCTGTCCGTCTCCGAGCACCTGGCGGCGCAGGCCGCACGCAAGGAGAGGGACGGGCGCGCGAGGCGCGCGGCAGGATAGGACGTCGCGGCGCGCACCGGAGCGGCGGCACAACGCACGCCTCATCGCACCTCGCCTCTTGGCCGGAGACCCTGTTGCTTGAGGCGCCAGAGCAGCAGATCGATACGGTCCTGGCCGAAGAACGGCTCGCCGTCGAAGACGAAGGTGGGCACGCCCCAATGGCCGGACCGCGCATGGTCGCGCTCGTTCTGCGCAATGATGGCCTCATACGTGTCGGGCTCGGATGCCACGCATGCATCGAGGTCGGCAAGGTCGAGGCCCGCCCGCTCGCTTGCGCGCGCCAGGTGATCGCCAAGATCCCACCGGTCGACGCTTCCGTCCCAGAGGACGCGACTGACCTCGCGAATGAAGGGCAGTCCGCGCCCGCGGCTTTGGGCAGCGGCACCCAGACGCGTCAGTCGGCGGATGAGGGGCTGCTCGGGCGCGACCTCCAGGGTCTTCATGTCCTGCTGGATGGGGTCGGGGCGCGGAAAGCGGAACGGAATCGCCTCGTTCTGGGCCACGCGCGTGCTGTCCAGAACCACGTAGCGGGCAAACTGCGGGTTGGTGCGCTTGAAGAACGTCGGGTCACGGACAGCGAGCGGATAGACCGGCCGCGCCTCCACGGATACGTCGAAGTCCTCCACCATGCGGCACGTCTTCGGCAGAGCCAAGTAGCTGTACGGGCTCCGAAACGACCAGAACAGATCGACGCGCAGCGTCATTGCGGCCCCCTTCTCTTGAGACCGCCCACGTTGCCCGATGATCCGCGACATGCATACCCCGGAAACTCGTGAAATCCGGGAAAGTCTCCACCGCGCGCTGCCGCCCCGCGTGTGTGCGCATGATTGCGGGCCCTGTCGACCACGGTGTCGGCTTTGCCTCGACGGCGGCCGCCCCCCCCTGACAGAGGACGACGAGCGTGCCAAGCTCGGCCTCATCGTGGAGACGGCCCGGAAGGTCTGGAGCCTCTGACCCACAGGAGGGCTCATGCCATGGCGATGCACTCTGACGCCCGACCGCAGGACGCGACGCCGCCGGAGGAGCAAGGCTTCACGCACAAGCGCGCGGTGCGGATCGAATGGGGCGATTGCGACCCCGCCGGCATCGTGTTCAATCCCCGGTTCTTCGAAATGTTCGATGCGGCCACGGCAGGGCTGTTCGAGGCCGCGCTTGGCGTCCACAAGCGGGCGATGCTGGAGCAGACGGGGTGCGCGGGCATCCCGCTGAAGAAGACGTCGGCGGAGTTCTTCCGGCCGCTCAGGTTCGGAGACGACGCGGTGATCGAGAGCACCATCTGGTTCGGCCGGACCAGCTTCCGGGTCCGGCACCGGGTGATGCACAACGACGAGCTTTGCGCCGAGGGCTCGGAGGTGCGCGTGTGGACCGTCCGCGGCCCCGAGGGCCAGCTGCGGGCGAGCCCGCCGCCGGAAGACGTCGCGCGGCGCTTCAAGGCGGGCAGGGGCAGCTAGGAGCCCCGCGTGATAGCATGGCGCGGGCGACCCAGACGGGAGGCATCCGATGACGCAGTCCGCGCTCGAGCGTTTCGGCTCGCGCCTCAGCCTGCCCTTGATCGCGGCGCCGATGTTCCTGGTGTCGGGCGTCGATCTCGTGGTTGCGGCGTGCTGCGCGGGCGTGGTCGGTGCGTTCCCGACGGCCAACTGCCGCAGCGCCGAGGAGCTCGACCAGTGGCTCGCCGAGATCCGCCGGAGGATCGAGGTCCACGAGCAGCGGGCGGGCCGGGCGGCGGCGCCCTACTGCGTCAACCTGATCGTCCACAAATCCAACACGCGGCTGCCGGAGGATCTGGCGGTTCTGCGCCGCCACGCGCCGGAGCTGGTGATCACCAGCGTCGGCTCCCCTGCCGCAGTGCTGCCGCCCTTACACGAGGCCGGCGCGCTCGTCCTTGCGGACGTGGCCAGCCTAAAGCATGCCGAGAAGGCGCTCGCGGTCGGGGTGGACGGCCTGATCCTGCTGAGCGCGGGGGCCGGCGGGCAGACCGGCTGGCTCAATCCGTTCGCCTTCGTGCGGGCGGTACGCACCATGTACGACGGTCCGCTCGTCCTGGCCGGCGGGGTCAGCGACGGCGCGGCCCTGTTTGCAGCGGAATGCCTGGGGTGCGATCTCGCCTACATGGGGACGAAGCTCATCGCCACGCACGAGAGCATGGCCAGCGACGGCTACAAGCGCATGCTGGTCGCCAGCAGCGCCGACGACATCGTGCTCACGCGCGCCTTCACCGGGCTCGAGACGAACATGCTGCGCCCCTCGATCGTCGCCGCGGGGCTCGATCCCGATGCACTTCCCGCGCGCGGGGCCATCGACATCGCGAAGGACATCAGCATCGAGGGCCGCGAGGCCCGACCCAAGCGCTGGCGCGACATCTGGACCGCGGGGCACAGCGTCTCGGGCATCCGCGACGTGGCCTCCGTTGCCGACCTCGTGGCCGAGACCGCCGCCGAGTACGCGGCGGCGCGCCGGCGCGTTGCCAGGGGGCTCGGCCCGGCCTGAGATCCCGCAGCCGGGCCGCAAGGGGCCGGGCGTCAGAACCCGGCAACCGCGTCCATGGCCACGCTTCCCTCCGCCGTGAGCGCGCTGGCCCGGCAGCCCGCTCCGTCCGGCGCAGGACCTGCAACCAACCGGACAGGCGCCACATCGAACACAGGGGCGCGGGCGCGCAGGGAGAAGGAGCGGATCGACTTGCCCGGCATGCAATCGCGCATGAAGTCGAGAAGGCACGTCTGCAGGAACGGCCCGTGCACGACGAGGCCCGGATAGCCCTCCGCCTCCATGGCATACGGACGATCGTAGTGGATGCGATGCGGGTTTCCGGTCAACGCCGAGAAGCGGAAGAGCATGGCGACGCCGACATCGAGCACGCGCGTCCACGGCATCCCCGCCGGCGGGGCCTCGGCCTTGGGCGCGGGGTTGGCGGCGCCGGGCGCGACGGCTGCGCGAAACACGGAATCGTACTCCTCGACGATGGCGACCCCGCGCGGCGTGGAGATCCGGCGCGTCTGGGTCGCGACGATCAGTGGGCCGGTGCTGCCGTTGCGCAGCTGGACATTGCTGAGCTCGGTCTCCCGCCGCAAGGGATCGCCGACGCGCAGCGGCGCCTGAAAGGAGATGCGATTTCCCGCGTACATCTTGCGCGGCAGCGGCATGGGCGGCAGGAGATCGGTCCCGCCCGGCAAGCCGTCCACCCCGAGCAGCGCGGTCGGCGTCCGGACCGGAAAATAGCCGACGTGCCAGCCGGCCGGTATGTCCTCGCCCGCCGCCGGGGCGGCCTCGTCCCGGTTGAACGTCGCCACGATCGCCTCGAGCGGCGCGCGGGTCGCGACATCCTCCTCCACGATGCGTGCGCCGATGTGGCGCCTGATGTCACTGAGGTCGATGGCGTGCATGTCTTCCCTCGTTGCGCTGCAAGGCAAATAGCGGATCCCGCCCGCCCCATGATGGCGAACCAAGACGCCGTCGTCGACCCACGGTCCCGGATCGGCCGGCAGATCTGTTGCGCGCGGCGTGCGGGTTCCTCATGTCGGCTTGGACCGATCTGGCGGCAACGGGGGGCACTACTACACGCACGCGGATCTGGATCCCATCCACACGCGGCCCATGATCCTTGCCATCGCGCGCGGCTACCTGGGGACGGCATCGCCGCAGGATCCCCGCGCCTCGCCGCTCTACGGCGATCTTGCCGGGCTCCCCCCCGTTGCTCATGCATTGCGGGGAGCGAGAGACCGTGCTCGACGATACGCGGGCGTTCGCGGAGCGGGCCCGGGCCGCAGGCGTTGACGTCAGCGCGGAGATCCACGAGGGCATGATCCACGTGTTCCAGATGTTTGCCGACGAGTTGGCGGCCGCGCGCGCATCGATCGAGGCCGGCGGCGCCTTCATCCGCCGGCATGTGGCCGCCTGATCGGCCTGCACCGCGCCCACCCCGCTTTTTCCCGCCGCGCAGACGCCCTCGCGCCGGTCTCTTTCGCGCTTGCGAAGACGATTGGGATGCGAGGGAGGCCAGGTCCGAGAAAGCGCCTTGCGCGGGAGGAAGCTTACCTGCAAATCTGCCCCCCTGCCGTCGAGAACAGGCGGCCGTGAGCGCGCAAGACCTGCCTCACGCAAGATCAAGTCCACGACGGCGGGAGACGGAATGCCTGAAACCCCTCGGGGCGCGGACGACCGCGCAGTCCTGCTCGACAACGTCATCGGGAGCGCGTTTCCGCGGCTGGCGACGGCGGACGACGTGCACGCTATCGAGCGCATACCGATCACGGAGCGGCTCGCGGCCGGCAGCACCTACGACGCCCTCCGGCTGGCGGCCGCCCGCAACCCCGCCGCGCTCGCGCTGCAATTCCTGCCGAGCGCCAGCCACGAGGACGTGCCGCTCGCCATGACCCATGGCGAGCTCTTCGCGCAGGTCACGCAGGCGGCGAACATGTTCCATGGGCTCGGCATCGGCCCAGGCGACGTGGTGAGCTTCCTGCTGCCCCTGCTGCCGCAAAGCTTCCTGACGCTGTTCGGCGCCGAGGCCGCAGGCATCGCCAACCCGGTCAACCCGCTGCTCGAGCCGCACCAGATCGCCGAGATCCTGGAAGCGGCTGGCACCAAGGTTCTGGTCGCCCTTGGCCCCACCCCCGGGAGCGACATCTGGGAGAAGGTCGTCAGAATCGCGCCGAGGCTGCCGCACCTCAAGGCCATCGTCCAGGTTGGCGGGCGCGGCGACGCCGAGACGGGCGTGCATGCCTTCGACCAGCTTCTCGCGCAGCAACCGGGTGATCGCCTCCTGAGCGGACGGGCAATCGCTGCCGACGATACGGCCGCCTACTTTCATACCGGCGGCACGACGGGCACGCCGAAGCTGGTCGTGCATTCCCATCTCAACCAGGTCTTCCAGGCCTGGGCCTGCAATCTGATGCTCAAGGCGCCCCCCGAGCGCAACCTGCTGTTCGGCATGCCGCTGTTTCACGTCGGCGGCTCCCTCACCCAGGCGCTGGCGACGTTGGCGGGCGGCGGGTGCCTGGTCGTCCTGTCGCCGGCGGGCTGGCGCAACCCCGCGGCCGTGAAGAACCTGTGGCGGCTCGTGGCACGCTACAGGCCCGAGGTGTTCAGCAGCGTGCCGACGGTGCTGGCCGCCGCGCTGTCGGTGCCGGTGGGGGATGCCGACATCTCGAGCCTGCGATACTGCGCAGGCGGCGGCTCGGCCATTCCCGTCGCCGTGGGCCAGGCCATGCAGGACAGTCTCGGAACTCCCGTGCTCGAGGTCTACGGCATGACGGAGACCTCAAGCGTCCATACGATCGCCTACATGGACCGGCCGATCCGGCTGGGCTCGGTTGGGCATCCCGTGCCATACGCGCGCGTGCGCATCGTGAAGCTCGACGACGAAGGGCGCCTCCTGGGCGATTGCGGGCCGAACGAGATCGGCGTCGTGGCCATGGCGGGTCCCGGCGTCTTCAGGGGCTATCTGAACGAGCAGCACAACCGCCATGCCTTCGTGGAGCCCGGATGGGTGAACTCGGGCGACCTCGGGCGCCGCGACGCGGAGGGCTATCTGTGGATCACCGGACGGGCCAAGGACCTCGTCATCCGCGGCGGACACAACATCGATCCGGCGCCCATCGAGGAGGTGCTATTCCAGCACCCCGCCGTCGCCCTGGCAGCGGTGGTCGGGCAGCCGGACGCCTATGCCGGCGAGCTGCCGATCGCGTACGTCCAATTGAAGCCGGGCGCACAACTTGCGCCCGGCGAGATCGAGGCCTGGACGCGGGAGCGCACGCCAGAGCGGGCCGCAGTGCCGGTGAGCGTCGTCGTCGTCGATCCCATGCCGCTCACGGCCGTCGGCAAGGTGTTCAAGCCGAGGCTGCGATGGGACGCGAGCCAGAGGGTGTTCCGGGACGCCCTCGCCGGCTTCCAGGCGAATGGGGTCGAGATCGACGTCGCCGTTGGGCCGCACGGCACCCACGGCAGCCTTGCGACCGTATGGGTGCGCGGCGTTGCAGGCGAGGCGCGCGCCGGCCTGGAACGCACCATCCGCGAGCGGCTCGCGCCGTTCGTGATGCGGCACGAGATCGTTTGGTTGTAGCGCCCAGGCGCGATACCAGCGCACCAGTTGGATTGCGAAAGGGGAGCACCTCTCGATGGGATTGCTGGACGGGAAACTCGCGCTCGTCACGGGCGGGGGATCGGGCATCGGCAAGGCAATCGCGATCGGCTTTGCCCGCGAAGGAGCGCACGTCGCGGTCTGCGACGTCGACAAGGCGAAGGCGGACGGAACAGCGGAGGCGATCACGCATGGCGGCGGGCGCGCGTGGAGCTATGCCCTCGACGTAACGTCGCGTGAGGCCTGCGAGGCGGTCGCGACCGAGCTCAGGACGCTCGGCCAGCTGTCGATCCTGGTCAACAACGCGGGCATCGTGCGACGCACGCCGTTCAGCGGCCCGGCGGAGGCGGTGATCAAGGACTGGCAGGATGTCCTCGCGGTCAATCTCGACGGCGCATTCAATGTCACGCATGCCATGCTCGGCCACCTGCGCGAGAGCAAGGGCCGCATCGTCAATATCGGCTCGATCCAGTCCTTCGTGCACGTGCGCACGCCGAACTCACCCGCCTACACGACGTCGAAGCACGGCCTTCTCGGGCTCACGCGGGCGCTTGCGGCGGAGCTGGGCAAGGACGGCGTCCGCGTCAATGCCATCGGTCCAGGGCTCATCGAGACGCCGCTGAACGAAGCCGCGCGCCGGACCAATCCCGACCTCGTGCGGACGTTCATCGAGCACACGCCGCTCGGCCGCGCGGGAAAGCCCGAGGACATCGTGGGAGCGGCCGTATTCCTCGCCAGCGACATGTCGGCCTACGTGACGGGTGCCATGCTGATGGTCGACGGCGGCTACAGCACCATCTAGATCCGCAGGACGCGTCCCGAGGCTCCGGCTCCCGATCGTGGCCGCCAGGCCTCCCCCGGGCGCCGGGGCGGGGACCGTCGGGCGCGCGCCGGCGGGCTTGCGCGCCGGCGCTTGCTGCTCCACCCTTGGCAAAAATGTCGGAGGGTGTCGTCAGTGGCAGACGTGGGGGCACAGGCAGGCGCACACGCGCAGGCAGACGCGCATCGGCACAAGGCGTTTCACCCCATCGCCCATGGCAAGGTCGTGTCGGCGCGAGAGGCGGTGCGTCTCATCCGCGACGGCGACACGGTCGCGACCGGCGGCTTCGTCGGCATCGGCTTTCCCGAGAACATTGCGGTGGCACTCGAGCAGCGTTTCCTCGACGCCAAGCAGGACTCCCCCACCGGGACGGGGGGCCCGCGCGACCTGACGCTGGTCTATGCCGCAGGCCAGGGCGACGGCAGGGAGCGCGGGCTCAATCACCTGGGTCACGAGGGCCTGGTGGCGCGGGTGATCGGCGGGCACTGGGGACTGGTGCCGCGGCTGCAGGAGCTGGCGGTCGCCAACCGCATCGAGGCCTACAACCTTCCGCAGGGGGTGATCACCCATCTCTACCGCGACATCGCTGCCGGGAAGCCGGGACACCTGACGCGCGTCGGGCTCGGCACGTTCGTCGATCCGCGGCACGGCGGCGGCAAGATCAACGCGCGCACGCAGCGCGATCTCGTCAGCGTGGTCGAGATCGACGGAGAGGCCTATCTCTTCTACAAGGCTTTCCCCATCAACGTCGCCGTCGTGCGGGGCACCACTGCCGACGTCGACGGCAACGTGACGATGGAACGGGAGGCCTTGACGCTCGAGGCGCTGTCGATCGCGATGGCGGCACGGACGTCGGGCGGCATCGTCATCGTGCAGGTGGAGCGGCTGGCGGAGAAGGGCACGCTCAATCCGCGGCAGGTGAAGATCCCGGGCATTCTCGTCGACTGCGTGGTGGTGGCGGAGAAGCCCGAGTTTCATATGCAGACCTTCGCGGAGCCCTACAGCGCGGCCTTCGCGGGCGAGATCCGCGTGCCGATCGACAGCGTCGAGCCGATGGCGCTGGGGGCGCGCAAGATCATCGCGCGGCGCGCGGCGCTCGAGCTCAAGACCAACGCGGTCGTCAATCTCGGCATCGGCATGCCGGAGGGCATCGCCGCCGTCGCCACGGAGGAGCGCGTGTTCGACCTCCTGACGCTGACGGCCGAGCCGGGCGTGATCGGCGGCATCCCGGCATCCGGCCTCAATTTCGGCGCGGCGATCAACACGCAAGCCGTGATCGACCAGCCCTATCAGTTCGATTTCTACGATGGCGGCGGGCTCGACATCGCGTTTCTCGGACTTGCTCAGGCCGACAAGGAGGGCAACCTCAACGTATCCAGGTTCGGAGCGCGGCTCGCCGGCGCCGGCGGCTTCATCAACATCAGCCAGAATGCCAAGCGGGTGGTGTTCGTCGGGACGTTCACGGCCGACGGGCTCGCGGTCAGGCTGGCGGACGGAAAGCTTTCGATCCTTGCCGAAGGCCGCTCGCGCAAGTTCGTCGAGGCCGTCGAGCATCGCACGTTCTCGGGCGCCTATGCGGCCAGTCGCGGGCAGCCGGTGCTCTACGTCACCGAGCGGTGCGTGATGCAGCTGAGCGCGGACGGACTGGAGCTGATCGAGGTGGCGCCGGGGATCGATATCGAGCGCGACATTCTCGGCCAGATGGATTTCAGGCCGATGGTCAGAGATCCCAAGCCCATGCCGGCATGCATCTTCAGGGACGAGCCAATGGGCCTGCGGGACATGATGCTCGACATCCCGCTGCCGCGCCGCTTCAGCTACGACGCGGAGCAGAACCTGTTCTTCGTCAATTTCGAGCGGCTCGACGTCCGCTCGCAGGCAGACATCAGCGCGATCGGCGCGGAGTTCGAGGCGGCGCTGGAGCCGATCGGCCGCAAGGTGTACGCCGTCGTCAACTACGCCGGCTTCCAGATCCTGCCCGACCTGATCGACAGCTACACCGAGATGATCAGCGGCATCGTGCGTCGCCACTACCTCGACGTCACGCGCTATACGACGTCGGGGTTCCTGCGCATGAAGCTCGGCGACGCCCTGTCGGCGCGCGGGTTTGCGCCCCACATCTACATCTCCGCGCAAGAGGCATTGGCCCACCTCGGCGAGGAGCCACAGTGACGGCATCTGCGGCCCTTCCCGGCAATAGCGGCCTCTGCCTCGCGGCTCCTCCGTACACCTTCCATCAGGCCGGGCTCGCGCAATGACACAAAATACCTTTGCGAGGCGCGGGGTTCATCTTGTCACGGCTCGGCATAGACTATGCACAGCCCTGTCGACGAGGCCCTGCCGGCTTGCGACCCGCCCCAGTCGCTTGCCTGGAAGGCGCATGTGCCCGACCGGCAAGCGGATGGCCAGGCTGGAAAGCGGATGCGTCGCCGATCTCGCGGAGGTTATCTGAAGCATGCCGCTGACACGGGAGGAGGCCATCGCCCGGCTCACCGGCCGGGGCGCGCCCTACGAGCTGCGCGAGATCGAGGCCGGCGGGCGCCGCATTCGCGCCTTCACGCAGGGGCCACGCACCCTGCGCGAACTGTATGAGACCACGTCCTCGGATCGAACCTTCCTGGTCCTCGGCGAGACGCGGCTCACCTTCGCCCAATGTCTCTCTGCTGCCGCCGAGATCGGCGCGGCGCTGGTCGATCGCTTCGGCATCGCGAAGGGCGACCGGGTCGCCATCGCCATGCGCAATTATCCGGAGTGGATCGTCGCGTTCATGGCCATCACCTCGATCGGCGGCATCGCGGTTGCCATCAACTCGATGTGGCCCGCCGACGACCTCGTCTACGGCCTGCGCGATTGCGGTGCGCGCGTCCTGTTTGCCGATCCCGAGCGCCTGCAGCGGCTCGCGCAGCGCCCTCCCATCCCCGACCTTGCGGTTGTCGGAGCACGGCTCGAGCCCGGCGCGCGGCCGGACGCGGGGGCCGTGGCCTGGGAGGATCTGATCGGCCCCTTTGCCGGCGCGCCCATGCCGGCTGCGGCGCCAGGGCCGGACGACGGGGCGACCATCTTCTACACGTCCGGCTCCTCAGGGCACCCGAAGGGCGTTCTCTCCACCCATCGCAATGTGCTCGCCGCCCTGCTGTCCTGGGAGCTCGACCGGCGCATCGGCGAGCTGGTGAGCGGCATCGAGCCGCCCGCAGGCGCCGCGGGCGGCAGCCTGCTCGCCGTTCCGCTGTTCCACGTCACGGGCTCCCACGCCGTGTTTCTTGCCTCCTACCGGCTGCAACGCATGCTCGTGTGCATGACGAAGTGGGACGCTGCCGAGGGAGCGCGGCTGATCGCGCGGCACCGGCTCACCTCGTTCATCGCGCCGGCGGCGATGACCGGCGATCTTGTGCGCGTGGCGCGCGAGGGCCATCACGACCTGTCGTCGCTGCTCGTGGTCGGCGGCGGCGGCGCGCCGCGCGCGCCGGAGCAGGTGCGCCAGATCGGCTCCAGCTTCGGCGCCGCGATGCCCGGAACGGGCTGGGGCATGACGGAGACCAACGCCATCGGTGCCGGCATCGGCGGCGAGGACTACCTGAAGCGGCCCGCAAGCTCCGGCCGCAGCTCGCTCGTCCTTGATCTGAAGGTCGTGGACGAGGCCGGCGCAAGCCTTCCGGCCGGCCAGCGAGGCGAGCTGCTCGTGCGCGGCGCATCCCTGTTTGCGGGATACTGGAGGGAGGGTGGACTCGACACGAGCGTCTTCGAGGACGGATGGTTCCGTACCGGGGACGTGGCATGCTTCGATACGGAAGGTTTCCTCTCCATCGTCGACCGCATCAAGGACATCATCATTCGCGGCGGCGAGAACATTGCCTGCGCCCATGTCGAGGCCGCCCTGCTGCTTCATCCCAAGGTGCGCGAGGCCACCGTCTATGCCGTTCCCGACGCGCGCCTCGGCGAGGAGGTCGGTGCGACCGTGCACGCGGACGGCAGCCTCGATGCGGACGAGCTGCGCCGGTTCGCGGCCCAGCACCTCGCGCGCTTCGAGGTGCCGCGGCACATCCTCATCTCGCAGACGCCGCTGCCGCGCACGCCGACAGGCAAGATCGACAAGCGCAACATCCGCGCGGCCGCCCGCGACGCAGCCGACACCTGAGTGCCCGCACGACGCCTGCCGTGGCCCCGGACACGGGCCGGCACGGCCCCCTGGCTCGCGCACGCCACCGTCACGATGGATCCAGGCTAGGCATCGGTGCCGCTGCCCTTGGCGGCGCCGCGCAGCTGGGCATCCGCGACAGCAAGGCACAGGCTCTCGTCGACGCCGAGCTCGGCGACCATCTGCGCCGCCTCGCGCATCTCCGCCGCCCGCCGCACCCCGTGCTGTCTCACGCGGCCCGCCATGGTCTCGGCGAGCGCGGCCCAATCGGTCCCGGGAAAAGTCTGAGCAAGGCTGCCATAGACCTCGCGCTCGACGCCCCAGCGCCTGGCCGATCGCGCGCAGTCGCCGATCAGGGCCTCGATGCCCTTGATCATGATGCTGCGGCACAGCTTCATGGCGGACGCCTTGCCGACCTCCGTCGCGACCGCCGTGATGTTCATGCCGAGCGCATTGAGCTGCAGGGCGGCCCCCTCGGCGGCCGTGCCACCCGCCAGGATCGGCACGGCAATGCCGGGCGCCGCCACGGGCGCCATGACGGCGCACTCCACGTACCGGGCTCCGCTGCCCTCGACGGCACCGGCCGCGCGCCGCTTCGTGTTGGGGGAGGCCGAGTTGAGATCGAGGAAGAGCTGCCCCTTTGCGAGATACCCCGCAGCCTCCATGGCCACGGCCTCCGCCACGTCGGCCGTCACCGCGGAAAACACGAAATCGGCGCCGTCGGCTGCGGCCGCGGCGCTTGGCGCTGCCCGCACGCCCAGCGCATCGGCGGCCTTCTCGTTGGGTGATGGACGGGCAGGATCGAACTTTATGTCGAAGGCCGCGATCCGCAGGTGCGGCCTGGCCAGCAGATCCTTGCTGAACCGCTGGCCAACCTCGCCGAAGCCGATGAAAGCGATGCGCATCGGACCGGTTCCTCCCACAGACGTTTCCGCGCCACTCCTTGCGACGCCGACAAGCTAGCGGTGGCAGGCCCGCCTAACAAGCCGGCCAGCGTCAGCCGTCGCATTCCCGATCGGGACTTTCGCCGGATCGCTGCCGCGCGCCGGCATGCTAGGATGACGCCGGGCGATGGGGGGCGTGCGCCGATGGATCTCAAACAGCTCGAGTATTTCGTACAGGTCGCCGAGCACAGCAGCTTCAGCAAGGCGGCGTCCGTGCTCGACGTGGCCCAGCCCGCTCTGAGCCGGCAGATCCGCAGGCTGGAGATGGAGCTCAAGGAGTTCCTCTTCATTCGCAGCGGCCGCGGGGTCGTCCTCACCGATGCGGGCCGGCGGCTGTTCGAGCACAGCATCGCCATTCTCCAATTGGCAGATCGCGCGCGCGCCGACCTGGTTGCGGTGCACGACGCGCCCGTCGGGCGCGTCGTGGTGGGCCTGCCGCCCAGCATCACGCGGCTGCTGACCGTACCGCTGGTCGAGCACTTCAAGTCGCAGCTCCCCGACTGCAGGCTGGCGATCGTCGAGGGACTGTCCTCGCACGTCGTCGAGTGGGTCACGAGCGGCCGCGTCGATGTCGGACTTGCCTACAATCCCGATGCGCAGGCGGGCGTCGAGATCGCGCCGCTGCGCCGGGAGCCGCTGGGCCTCGTGATGCCGAAGGCGCGCGGCGGCAAAGAGCCGGCCGGCTCGGTTCCGTTCAGTGAGCTGCCCAAGTACCCGCTGATCGTGCCCGAGCGCATGCATGCCATGCGCCGCCTGCTGGAGAACCAGGCGGCACATGCCGGCGTGAGGCTCGATATCGCGTGGGAGGTCTCGAGCGTCCCGTCGATCGTGGAGCTCGTGCTCGCCGGGTACGGCTACGCCGTTCTCACTGCCAGCGGCGTGGCCGCGTCGGCTGGCGCCGGCCGTCTCATGCTGCGCGAGCTCGTCGCCCCCCGCACGACGAGCGTCCTGTGCACCGTCCATTCCGCGCTGAAGCGCCCGACGCCCCTTTCCCAGCACGTCATGCGCTTCATCCGGTCGGTGATGGACAACATGTCCAAGGCCAAATCGTAATAGCACTCAAGTTCAGCCCATGCCGAAATGTAATATCTGATAGCGCCGCCCCGGCGCTGATCTCAGGCCGCTCGTGCTCTAGTGTTGCCGGAGCGATCGGCATCGAGCGGACGCGACCTCCGTGCGGCAAACTGCAATCCCATGTCTGTTCATGCGCGGCGGCACCTCACGCGGCCCCTTCTTCCGCGCCGAGGATCTGCCTGCCGACGTCGCCACCCGCGACCGCGTGCTGCTGGCGGTCATGGGCTCGCCCGACCAGCGCCAGATCGACGGCCTGGGCGGTGCGCATCCCCTGACGAGCAAGGTCGGCATCGTCTCGCGCGGCAGCCGGCCCGGGGTCCATCTCGACTTCCTGTTCGCGCAGCTGCAGCCCGGCAAGGACACCGTCGACACGACGCCCAACTGCGGCAACATGCTGGCAGCCGTCGTGCCCTTCGCCATCGAATGCGGCCTGATCCTGCCGACCGGGCCGGCGACGACGCAGCGCGTGCTGACGCTCAACACCGGGATGGAATGCGACATCACGGTGCTGACGCCCGAAGGCCGCGTCGAGTATGAGGGCGATGCACGGATCGACGGTGCGCCTGGATCGTCCGCCCCGATCACCGTCAACTTCCTGGATACCGCGGGCTCCGTGGCGCCGGGCCTCCTGCCGACCGGCAAGGTCAGGGACCGCATCGACGGCATCGATGTCACCTGCATCGACAACGGCATGCCGCTCGTCATCTTCCGCGCCCCCGATGTCGGCGCGACGGGCTACGAGACGGTGGCCGCGCTCAACGGCAATGCAGAGCTGAAGGCCCGCATCGAGCGGCTGCGCATCGCCTGCGGGCATGCCATGCAGCTCGGCGACGTGACGGCGAAGACCTACCCGAAGATGACCCTGATCGCTCCCCCGCGAGCGGGAGGCGCCATCTCGACCCGCAGCTTCATCCCTCACGTCTGCCACGACGCCATCGGCGTGCTGGCGGCCGTCACGGTCGCCACGGCCTGCGTTCTCGAGGGCACGACCACCGACGGCCTGTGCAAGGTCGCCCCAGGCGCCACCAAGCGCATCTCGGTGGAGCATCCCACGGGCGAGTTCAGCGTCGAGATCGAGGTCGATCCGAAGGACCCGCAGAACGTCAAGCGGGCCGCGCTGCTGCGGACGGCGCGCCTGATCATGCGGGGCGAGGTGATGATACCCGGCAGCGTGTGGGCGGGACGCGAGGACAAGGCAGGCAGCCCATGATCATCGATATTCACGGCCACTATACTACCGCCCCCAAGGCGCTGGAGGAGTGGCGCAACCGCCAGATCGCCGGCATCAAGGACCCGGCCGCGATGCCCAGGGCATCGGAGCTGCGCATCAGCGACGACGAGCTGCGCCTGTCCATCGCCGACAACCAGCTCAAGAAGATGCGGGAGCGCGGCAGCGACCTGACGGTCTTCAGCCCCCGCGCCAGTTTCATGGCGCACCATATCGGGGACTTCCAGGTGTCCTCGACCTGGGCAGCCATCTGCAACGAGCTGTGCTACCGCGTCAGCACGCTGTTTCCAGACAATTTCGTCGGCGCGGCCATGCTGCCCCAGTCGCCCGGCGTCGACCCCAAGACCTGCCTTCCCGAAATCGAGAAGTGCGTGCGGGAGTACGGCTTCGTCGGCATCAATCTCAATCCCGACCCTTCCGGCGGGCACTGGATTTCGCCGCCGCTGTCCGACCGGCACTGGTACCCCATCTATGAGAAGATGGTGGAGCTCGACATCCCGGCGATGGTGCACGTCTCGACTAGCTGCAACGCCTGCTTCCACACCACCGGCGCGCACTATCTCAATGCCGATACCACAGCCTTCATGCAGTGCCTGACCTCGGATCTGTTCAAGGATTTTCCCACCCTCAAGCTCGTCATCCCGCACGGCGGCGGCGCGGTGCCGTACCACTGGGGCCGCTTCCGCGGGCTCGCCCAGGAGATGAAGAAGCCGCTGCTCGATGAGCATCTGCTCAGGAACATATTCTTCGATACCTGCGTCTATCACCAGCCGGGCATCGACCTGCTCACGAAGGTGATCCCGGTCGAGAACATCCTGTTTGCCAGCGAGATGATCGGCGCGGTGCGCGGCATCGACCCTGAGACCGGCCACGCCTACGACGACACCAAGCGCTACATCGAGGCGACGCCCAACCTCGACGCTGACGGCCGCAAGAGGGTCTACGAGGGCAATGCGCGCCGCGTATTCCCGCGGCTCGATGCGCGCCTCAAGACGAGGGGGGCGTGACATGGCGCTGAACTCCCTCGGCATCGTTCGCAGGAAGATCGCGCGTGCCGACGCCACGGCGGTGAAGGCGCTCTCGGCGCACGGCGTGGCGACCATCCACGAGGCCATGGGCCGCGTCGGCCTGATGAAGCCCTTCATGCGGCCGGCCTACCCGGGCGCGAAGCTGTGCGGCACCGCCGTCACCGTGCTGCTCCAGCCCGGCGACAACTGGATGCTGCACGTGGCGGCCGAGCAGATCGCCGATGGGGATGTCGTCGTCGCGGCGTGCGTCACGGACTGCACGGACGGGTTCTTCGGCGAGCTGCTGGCGACCAGCTTCCGTGCGCGGGGCGCGCGCGGTCTCGTCATCGACGGCGGCGTGCGCGACGTGGCCGAGCTCGCCGAGATGGACTTTCCGGTCTTCTCCAGAGCGGTCAGCGCGCAGGGCACCGTGAAATCGACCTTGGGCTCGGTCAACGTGCCCATCGTGTGCGCCGGCGCCACGGTCAATCCCGGCGATGTCGTGATCGCAGACGCCGATGGCGTTGTGGTGGTTCCCGCCAAGAACGCGGCCGCGGTCGCGGCCGCCGCAGACAAGCGCGTTGTCAACGAAGGCGAGAAGCGCGCGACCCTCGCAGCCGGCGTTCTCGGGCTTGACATGTACAAGATGCGCGAGGCCCTCGCGAAGGCCGGCCTGCGCTACGTGGACGAGGACTGAGCCCATGCAGCGCGCCGCATTCGAGAAGACGCCGGGCTGGCTCGATTGGCATCGGAACCCGTCGAAACCGCGCTTCGTGCTGCCAAAGGGGGCGGTGGATGCACACTGCCACGTGTTCGGCCCGGGTGCCGAGTTCCCGTTCGCGCCCGAGCGCAAATACACGCCCTGCGACGCCTCCAAGGCGCAGCTGTTCGCGTTGCGTGACCACCTGGGGGTCGCTCGCAACGTCGTCGTGCAGGCGACCTGCCACGGCGCCGACAACCGCGCGCTCGTCGATTGCCTCCTGCACTCCAAGGGCCGCGCCCGCGGCATCGCCACCGTCCAGCGCTCCATCACCGACAACGCGCTTGCCGAGCTCGACCGGGCGGGTGTGCGCGGCGTGCGCTTCAACTTCATCAAGCGCCTCGTCGACTTCACGCCGAAGGACGAGCTGCTCGAGATCGCGAGCCGCATTGCCCCGCTCGGCTGGCACGTGGTGGTCTACTTCGAGGCGCAGGACCTGCCGGAGCTGTGGGATTTCTTCACCGCCCTGCCGACCATCGTCGTCGTGGACCACATGGGCCGCCCCGACGTGACGAAGGGGGTCGAGTCCACCGAGTTCGCCCTGTTCCAGAAGCTCATGCGCGAGAACGAGAATGTCTGGAGCAAGGTGAGCTGCCCGGAGCGGCTGTCGGTGTCCGGGCCGCCCGCGCTCGACGGCGAGCGCCATCCCTACCGCGACGTCGTGCCGTTCGCGCGCCGCATCGTGGAGGCTTTCCCGGACCGCGTGCTGTGGGGGACCGACTGGCCGCACCCGAACCTGAAGGGCCACATGCCCGACGACGGACTTCTCGTCGACTACATTCCCGACATCGCGCCCACCGAGGCGCTGCAGCGCAAGCTGCTCGTCGACAACCCGATGCGCCTCTACTGGCCGGACGAGGCATCACCCTGAGGCGGGACGCGGACAAGCGCGCTCCCATGGAGATTGACACATGAGCAAGCCATTGAAGATCGCGCTGGCAGGCGCCGGCGCCTTCGGTATCAAGCACCTCGACGCCTTGACGTGCATCGACGGGGTGGAGGTCGTGTCGCTGGTCGGGCGCCGGCTCGAGCCGACCAAGGCCGTGGCGGACAAATACGGCATCAAGCACTGCTCCACCGAGCTCGCCGATGCGCTCAAGATCAAGGAGGTGGACGCGGTCATCCTGTGCACGCCGACGCAGATGCATGCGCGCCAAGCCCTGGCCTGCATGGAAGCCGGCAAGCACGTGCAGGTGGAGATCCCGCTGGCCGACAGCCTTGCCGATGCGGAGGCCGTTGTCGCCTTGCAGCGCAAGACCGGCCTCATCGCGATGTGCGGGCACACCCGCCGCTTCAACCCAAGCCACCAGTGGGTGCGCAAGCGCATCCTCTCCGGCGCGTACAACATCCAGCAGATGGACGTGCAGACCTTCTTCTTCCGCCGCACCAACATGAATGCGCTGGGCCAGCCGCGCAGCTGGACGGACCACCTGCTCTGGCATCATGCGGCGCACACCGTGGATCTGTTCACGTATCAGGCGCGCTCGCCGGTCGTGCAATGCCACGCGCTGCAAGGGCCCATGCACCCGGAACTCGGCATCGCCATGGACATGTCAATCCAGCTCAAGGCGGCCAACGGCGCCATCTGCACGCTCAGCCTTTCGTTCAACAACGACGGGCCCCTGGGGACCTTCTTCCGCTATATCGGCGACACCGGCACCTATATCGCCCGCTACGACGATCTCTACACGGGCAAGGACGAGAAGATCGACGTCTCGAAGGTGGACGTGTCGATGAACGGCATCGAGCTGCAGGACCGCGAGTTCATCGCCGCCATCCGCGAGGGGCGCGAGCCCAATGCGAGCGTGGCGCAGGTGCTGCCCTGCTACGAGACGCTGCACAAGCTCGACAGGCAGCTCGCCGCCGACGCGTAAGGGACAGCAAGCCCGGGCAACAAGAGGGTGGACGCACAAGGGAGCGCACGATGACCAAGTCTCACTACGATATTCCGGGAACCGTCATCTTCGACGGAGAGCAGGCCCGCAAGGGCTATGCCCTCAACAAGATGTGCTACTCGTTCAACGACGCCGCCAACCGCAAGGCTTTCGTCGAGAACGAGGAGGCCTACTGCGCCAAGTACGGCCTCAACGAGATGCAACGCGACGCCGTGCGCTCCCGGAACGTGCTCAAGCTGATCGCGGCCGGCGGCAACGCCTACTACCTCGCGAAGTTCGCAGGCATCTTCGGCCTCGACATGCAGGACATCGGCGCGCAGCAGACCGGCATGACCAAGGACGAGTTCAAGGCGAAGCTCTTGAAGGCGAGGGAGTAGACCATGGCACAGATCATCGGCGCCATCACCACGTCACATGTCCCCGCAATTGGCGGCGCCATCGCGAAGGGGCTGCAGCAGGATCCGTACTGGAAGCCGTTCTTCGACGGCTTTCCGCCGGTTCGGCAATGGCTCGCCGAGATGAAGCCGGATGTGGCGATCGTCATCTACAACGACCACGGGCTAAACTTCTTTCTCGACAAGATGCCGACGTTTGCCGTCGGAGCCGCCGACAACTACAGCAACGCGGACGAGGGCTGGGGCATCCCCACCGTGCCGCCGTTCAAGGGCGATTCCGCGCTTTCCTGGCACCTCATCGAGCAACTCGTCGGCGACGAGTTCGACATCACCTCCTGTCAGGAGATGGTGGTCGACCACGCCTTCACGTTGCCGCTCTCGTTGTGCTGGCCGGACATGAAGTGGCCGGTTCGCACCGTACCCGTCGTCGTCAACACCGTGCAGGCGCCGCTTCCCTCGGCGTCGCGCTGCTATCGCCTGGGCCAGTCCATTGCGCGTGCGGTTGCCTCGTGGCCGACGCAGGAGAAGGTCGTCGTGCTGGGTACCGGCGGCCTCTCGCACCAGCTCGACGGCGAGCGCGCCGGCTTCATCAACAAGGACTTCGACCTGAAGTTCATGCAAAGCATGCTGGACGAGCCGCGATGGTCGGCGCAGTACTCGACCGAGAAGCTCGTCGAGCTCGCCGGAACGCAGGGCATCGAGCTGCTCAACTGGCTCGCCGCGCGCGGCACGCTGCCGGACACGGTGCGCAAGGTGCATTCCAACTATCACATCCCCATCTCGAACACGGCATCGGGACTGATGGTGATGGCACCTGCCTGACACATCCGATGCACTAAGAAGAGCGACCGCAGGGTCGTCGGCGAGGAAGGAAGCGCCCACATGAAGACCAAGGTTTGCATCATCGGCGGCGGGCCATCCGGGCTCATGCTGTCGCAGCTCCTGCACCTCAAGGGCATTGACAACATCGTGCTCGAGAAGCACGCGCGCGCCTACGTGCTCGCCCGCATCCGCGCGGGCGTGCTCGAGCACGGCTTTGCAGCCCTCATGCGGGAAGCGCAATGCGGCGAGCGGATGGACCGCGAGGGCGAGATCCATCATGGCTTCTACATTGCCCACGACGGGATGCTCGAGCGCGTCGATCTGCACAAGCATTCCGGCGGCAACTCGGTCGTCGTCTACGGTCAGACAGAGCTCACGCGCGACCTCTACGACGCCCGCGACAAGATGAACGGCGTCGTGATCCACAACGCCGAGGATGTGAAGCTGCACGACATTGCCACGAGCGCGCCCTACGTCACCTACCGCGACGGCGACAAGGTCGTGCGCGTCGATTGCGAGTTCGTGATCGGCGCCGATGGCTTCCACGGCGTGAGCCGCAAGAGCATCCCCAAGGAGATCCTGCGGGAGCACGAGCGGGTCTATCCGTTCGGCTGGCTTGGCGTCCTCTCGCGCACTCCGCCCGTTTCGCCGGAGCTGATCTATGCCAAGCATGAACGAGGCTTCGCGCTGTGCTCGCTGCGCTCGCAGGTGCTGAGCCGCTACTACATCCAGGTGCCGCTCGAGGACACCGTGGAGGACTGGTCGGACGAGAGCTTCTGGGCCGAGCTCAAGCGGCGCCTGCCGCAGGAGGTGGCGGCCCGCATGGTCACCGGGCCGTCGATCGAGAAGAGCATCGCGCCGCTGCGCTCGTTCGTGGCCGAGCCCATGCAGCATGGGCGACTTTTCCTGGCCGGAGACGCTGCCCATATCGTGCCGCCGACAGGCGCGCGCGGCCTCAACAGCGCCGCCTCGGACATCTACTATCTGTACCACGCCATGCTCGATCACTACCAGAAGGGGGACAGCCGCGGCCTCGAGGGCTATTCCAAGAAGGCGCTCGCGCGCATCTGGAAGGCGCAGCGCTTCTCGTGGTGGATGACGATGCTGCTGCATCGCTTTCCCGACAGCATCTCCTACGACATCCGGCTGCAGGAGACGGATCTCGCCTATCTGTTCTCCTCCGAGGCGGCAATGCGTTCCCTGGCGGAGAACTACGTCGGCCTGCCGTTCTAACCGGCAAAGGCGAGCAGCGGCAGGACCGGGAAGCCGCCCGCAACCGGCGCGCTAGGCCTGCCGCACTGCGCGCATGAGCTTGGCGACGATCCGGTCGAGGGCTTCGACCTCGTTTGCGGTCAGTGCCGCGAGCAGCTCGCGCTCTCTCGTCAGAGCGAGGGGTACGATCTTCTCGTAGAGCTCACGCCCCTTCCGCGTGAGGACCACGGACCTGTTGCGCCGGTCGGTCGCCAACTCCTCGCGCGACACCAGGGCGCGGGCTTCGAGGTGCGCCAGCCCGCGACTGATCTGCATCTTGTCCAAGGTGGCGACGCGGCCGAGGTCGCGTGCGGCCATCTTTCCGCGCTCGCCGAGAACGGCGAGGATGCGCCAGGCCTGCCTCGTCAGATCGAAGCGCTCGGCATAGATCCCGGCGATGTCCTTCGACACAGCGTCGGCAAGCACGGCAAGACGGTAGGGGAGAAAGCGCTGCAGCTCCAGGACCTCCAGCCGCCGGGACGCGGGTTGGCTGTGATCGGCGATCCCGCCGCCGGCACGTGCATATCGTCGCGACATCTGCGCGCATCCTTCACTTTGCGGAGCCAACACCCTTGCCGGCCCGCGCTCGCACGGCAATAGTAACATCTGTTACCAATTGCAAGCCGGCCTGCCTTCACAAACACCAGGAGGACGCCTCATGACGGTGAAACAGATCCATCACGTCGCCTACCGGTGCAAGGACGCGAAGGAAACGGTAGAGTTCTACAAGAACGTGCTCGGCATGGAGCTGCTCGGGGCCATCGCGGAGGATCGCGTGCCCTCGACCAAGGAGCCGGATCCCTACATGCACATCTTCCTCGATGCCGGCATGGGCAACATCCTGGCCTTCTTCGAGCTGCCGAACTCCCCGCCGATGGGCCGTGACCCGAATACGCCGGCCTGGACGCAGCACATCGCGTTCCAGGTCGAGGATGTCGATGCCTTGCTGAGCGCGAAGGCGCGCGCCGAAAAGGCCGGCCTCACCGTCGTCGGCCCGACCGATCACACCATCTTCCAGTCCATCTACTTCTCCGATCCGAGCGGCCATCGCCTCGAGCTCGCGGTGTGGACCTGCTCGCAGGAGCAGTTGAAGCGCATGAAGGACGTGGCGCCTGCGATGATCGAAGAGTGGAGCCGCACGAAGAAACCGCCGCGACACACGTCCTGGCTGCACGAGAAGGAATTCGAGATGACCTGAGCCTGCAGCGGCGGACGCGTGAAGCCGCCTCCGCTGTGAACGCCCGCTGCGGGGCTGGAATCACAGGATGCCGCGAACACTCGTCCGCACGGGGCGGAGCTTTGCTTCTGACAGCCGGAGATGGCCAGCATGGGCAGTATCGTTCTCGCTGCGAAGGTCAGCCACGTCCCGTCGATCATGATGTCGGAGCGCGAGGGCAGCCCGCTCAAGGGAACGCGCGATGGGGCCATCGGCGCCTTGAGGCAACTCGGGCAGCGCGCGAGGGAACGCCAGGTCGAGACGTTCGTCGTCATCGATACGCACTGGCTGTCGAACTTCGGCTATCACATCAACGCCAACGCGCGGCACCGCGGCTCGTTCACGAGCCACGAGGCGCCGCACATGATCCAGGACCTGCGCTACGATTATCCCGGAGACACCGTGCTTGCGCGGGCGATTGCCGACGAAGCCAGACGCGGCAGCCTCAACGTCATTGCCCACGAGGTCGCGACGCTCGGCATAGAGTATGGCACCATCGTCCCGATGCACTACATGAACGGCGACGGGGCGGCAAAGGTGGTCTCGGTCGCCTCGCCGCTTTTCACCTCGGTCGAGGAGAGTCGCATCCTCGGTGACGCCATCCGACAGGCGGTCGAGGCGTCCGGGGAGCGCGTTGCCATCATCGCCAGCGGCTCCCTGTCGCATCGACTGTGGCCGAACAGGAACCTCGGTCCGGAAGCCTGGACCACGATCGCGAGCGAGTTCAACCGCCAGATGGACCTGCGCGTCCTCGAGCTCTGGCAGCAGCGACGCTACCGGGAGTTCGTGGCGATGCTCCCGGAGTATGCCGTCAAGTGCCATGGCGAGGGTGGCATGGCCGATACCATCATGCTGTTCGCGGCGCTCGGCTGGGATCGCTTCGACGGCCGCGCGGAGCAGCTGTGCGACTATTTCCCCTCGAGCGGCAGCGGACAGGTATGCGTGGAGTTCCACCTGGCCGGATGACGGCTGGCCCGACTTGCAGCTCCGACGTTTCCTCGCCGGCTATCTGGCAGCCGCCAGCGACGCGGCAACAGCGTCGACGATCGCGTCGCACGCCTCGAGCGGCAGATCGAGCGGGATGCGCATGTCGCAGAGCCGTTCCAGGATCGCAAGGGTCGCAGGGGGCGTGTGCGGGGCGGCCAGGAAGCGCCATTGGCCCGACAGCGACGTGTAGCCCTTCGGCTCGATGCTGCCGAACCACTTGATGAAGACGCCGCGGCCGCGACAGCCGTCCAGGAACCGATGCAGGCGTTGCTCGTCGAGATCCAGCACGCGGAACTGTATCGAGCTTTGCACGTAGGCCTCGGGCTGAGGCCGCAGCGGCACCGCGATGCCAGGGACGCGCGCCAGTGCCGCGGCCAGCCGGTCGTGGCGCTCGTTCCACCGGCGGGCACGCTCCGGCAGCGCCGCGAGCTGCGGTCGTGATATCGCGGCGACGAGGTTGGACATGCGCATGGAATAGTTCGGCGTCACGTCCTTCCAGCGCGCAAACACGGCCTCGCTCGGGCGGCAGCGGTGCTGGCCGTAGAGCATGTAGCTCCCCGAGAAGAGGATGGCGCGCGCCGCGATGTCCTCGTCGTTCGTGACGAGCAAGCCGCCCTCGCCGCCATTGACGTGCTTGTAGGACTGCAGCGAGAAGCAGCCGACCCTGCCGTAGGTGCCCGTGGGCTTTCCGGCCCATGACGCGCCCATGGTGTGGGCGCAATCCTCGATGACGGTGACACCGAGCCGATCGGCGACCTCCATGACGCGACCGAGATCCGTGATGTGGCCGCGCATGTGGGACAACAGAAGAAACTTCGCGCCGCTCGCCCGCGCCTTCGCCTCGAAGTCTGCGAGATCCATGGTGAGGTCCGGCGTGATCTCCACAAGAACGTGCTCGGCCCCGGCGTGCGCGATCGCACCCGGCACCGGGGCGAGCGTGAACGCGTTCATGAGCACCTTGTCGCCGGGCTTCACGCCGCAGCCGGCGAGCGCGAGAAACATCGTGCTGCCGCAGGAGTTGGCTGCAACGCAATAGCTCGAGCCAACCGACGCGGCGAACTCCTCCTCGAGCATGGACACGTCGGACCTGTCGCCTAGCGTCTCGCCGTAACGGTGGAGCCAGCCCGACCTCAGGAGCTCAACGGCGCGCGCAATCCCCTCCTCAGGGATCCCGGGCGGCTGCGAGAGGTCGACGCTCAGAGCTGGCCCGGCCATGTCAAACCTGCCCCACCTTGCGCATGAAGCGCGATCCCAAGCGCATCAGACGCGCCCCTTCCAGGGAACGGCCCAGCGCTCGATCCAGCGCATGAGCAGCTCGAAGACATAGGCGACGACGCCGATCACCAGAATGCCAAGGATAACCACATCGGTGCGCAGAAAATTGGACGCATTGAACACCATCTTGCCGAGCCCGGCGTCCGCCGCGACCATCTCGGCCGCAACCAGCGTTGTCCAGCCGACGCCCATGCCGATACGCAGCCCCACCAAGATCTCCGGCATCGCGCCGGGCAGGACGACGTGGCGCACGACCTGCCACGTCGAGGCGCCCATCGATCGGGCCGCCTGGATCTGCTCCTGGCTGATCGACCTCACTCCGGCGCGCGCGGCCAGCGCGACGGGCGCAAAGATCGAGAGGAACAGCAGGATGATCTTCGCGTTCTCGCCGATGCCGAACCAGATGATCATCAACGGCAAGTAGGCCAGCGGCGGCAACGGCCGATAGAACTCGATCGGGGGATCGAAGATGCCGCGCGCGAAACGGGAAACGCCCATGGCGATGCCCACCGGAATGCCCAACAGGACAGCCAGGACGAAGGCGGAGAACACCCGGTACATGCTCCACAGGAAGTGGACCCAGAGCGTATGGCTGTCGAGATCGCCACTGACCGCCTGCTTGAAGGCAAACCAGATCGACTCGGGCTTGGGCAGGAACAGAGGCTTGATCCAGCCCAAATGCGTGGCCGCGTACCACAGCAGCAGCAGTGCGGCGACACTGACGCCGCTCATGAGCAGACTGGAGCCTTCGCCCAGAACCCGATAGCGACTTGTCTTGCGCCGGCTCGCGGGCGTGGGCGCGCGCTTGGCTTCATCCACCATGGCCGACCTTATCCAATGGGCGCAACGGAGGCCTCGCGCTCGCGGATGTCGGCAAGGACGGCTTCACGCAGGCGGATGAACTCCGGATCCGACTTGACCTTGCGGGCATCCCGACAGGCGATGAACTGACGCCCGAAGTCGAGGTCGTAGCTCTTCTCGATCTTCCCCGGCCGGGGTGTCATGACGATCAGCTTAGTCGCGAGAAACAAAGCCTCTTCGACGGAGTGGGTGATGAAGAAGACCATCTTGCGGGTGCGATCCCAGACCTCGAGGATCAACTCTTGAACAGTCTCGCGCGTCAGGGCGTCGAGGGCCCCGAGGGGCTCATCCATCAACAGCATCTCCGGGTCGGAGGCCAGTGCGCGCGCGATGCCGACGCGCTGCTGCATGCCGCCCGACAACTCGTAGATCATCTTGTTGCCGAAATCCTGCAGGCCGACGAGCTTGAGCTTTTCCTGCGCGAGCGCGCGACGTTGGGCCGCCGGCATGCCGCGCATCTTCAGCCCGAACGACACATTGTCGATCACAGACAGCCAGGGCATGAGGGCATGGCGCTGAAACACCACGCCACGGTCGGCTCCCGGCCCGGCGACTGCCTTTCCGTCAAGGAGCACCTCGCCTTCCGTGGCCTCGAGGAAGCCAGCCATGACGGACAGCAAGGTCGTCTTGCCGCAGCCCGACGCCCCGATCGCAACGACGAACTCGCCGTCGGCGATATCCAGATTGACATTGGACAGCGCGTCCACGTCGCCATCGCGCGTGGCGTACCGGACGGAGAGATTTCTGATCGACATCGACGAGCGCCCCGCCCGCCGCTCCGACCCGACATCGCTTGGTACGCCTGATGGCGTGTGCACGATGTTACCGCCTGTGTGCTTATGCCTTGGAGCTCTGCGACCGCATCCGATGCCGGCATCTGCCGGGGAGAGCGTCTCGCGACGCTCCCCACCGTCGACCTATTTTGTCGCCGCCGCCGCGTACTCCGGATTGACGAACTTGCCGAAGTCGGCGGGAATCTCCGTGATGCGTCCCTGCTCCTTCAGGAAGGCGGCGGTATTGGCCATCGCCTTGGCAACGCCCGATTCCTTTCCGCCGCTTAGCCAGGCATTCGAAGCCTGCTCGGCAGGGGTCGGGAAGCCGTAGTCGTTGAGCGCATTGGGGACGTCCTTGGGGGCGGCGCCGACCACCTTGGCGATGGTCTTCACGAGATCGCTGTCGGCCGTGTATTTCGCCTTCTCGGCCTTGTACGCGGCGTTGGCCTTGGCCATCTCGCGAACCAGCGCGGTCACGAACTCCTTGTTCTTGTCGGCCCAGGACTTGTTGACCATCAGCGCGTCGAAGGTCGGAGCGCCCTGCTTGGCGACGTCGGACGACGAGATGATCAGCTTGCCGCCGCCAGCCTTGACCTTGGACAGCACCGGATCCCAAATGAACGTGCCGTCGAGATCGCCGCGCTCCCACGCCGCCGCGATCTCGGGCGGCCGCATGTTCACGATCTGCACCTCCTTGGGGCTGATCCCCGCCTTGGTCAGCGCAAACATGAGCTGGTAGTGCGCGGTCGACGCCAGCGGCGTGGCGATCTTCTTGCCCTTGAGGTCGGAAAGCTTGGTGATGCCGGACCTCGCCGATACGACGAGCTGCTCGGCATTGTTGATGTCGTCGATGATCCAGACGATCTGCACGTCCATGCCCTGGGCTGCGGCCGCGGTCGCCGGTGAGGAGCCCACCTCGCCGATCGGGACCTCGCCCGAGGCCATCGCCTTGATGACGTCGCCGCCGCCGCCGAACATCTTCCAGTTGATCTTGTAGCCTGTGGCCTTCTCGACGGCTCCGGCCGCCTGCTGGACGCGGAACGGGACGATCATGTCCTGATGCGCGATGGTGACCTCTTTCGTCTGCGCGTGCGCGGCACCGGAGCCCAACACGAGTGCAACCGATAGCGCAAGGACTGATCGTCGGTTCATGCTCCACTCCCTAGCGAACTGAGAGCCGTTCCGCGAAGTGCCGGCGGACGGCGAACCCAAGCACATCGCGCCGCAACCATCCCTTGTCGATCAAGACCATTGCCGATCGAGAGATGAGAGCGCTTCCATTCAAGCAAGCAGAGGCGCCTGCAAAGGTCAAGCGAGGCGCGCAGGTGGGTCACTCTACCCGATGTCGAGGACGTTGGGTGGGACATGTCGCGTCAGCTTGCCGTGCGGCCTTGCCAGGGGATCGGTCTGGATCCGTGTCCTCCTACGATTGCGCTACGGGCCCAGTGATGCATGCTGCCCGTGAGCCTTCCCGCAAAGACCAATCGGGGTCAGGGACATCCATGGTCGCGGCCGCGCTGAGCTGCTCGCTCGCGAGGTGGCTGACAAGCCGGGATCCGTCGCGGTGCCTCGCGCGCTGCATGACGCGACCGCCAGCTTCACCAGGCCAATCTCACGCAGGACCGATGCGGCACGTGATGGTCGGTACGCGCCATTAGAACTGGGCGCGTGAGACTCGCCTGCGGCAGGTCGGGGCGGCAGACCTGGGGCGGCTCGCAACCCTGCAAGCGAGTGAGGCGCCCGGCTCACGGGCGCTACCCGTGGAGGTCCGATCCGTTACCTATGTCTCCGGGCCGGACAAGCGAGTGATGGAGCGGGCGAAGGGAATCGAACCCTCGACACTCAGCTTGGGAAGCTGATGTTCTACCACTGAACTACGCCCGCATTTCAATGACTTAGAAGTCGCGCGGCTCCAAGACGGCGCCGCGACGTGAGTTGTAGCGTGCGAAGCCGGGCCCCGTCAAACGGCCGAACTGCGTGCACGCAAACCTCCCGATCGCGGCGAAGACGGCCTTGCGGCGGAAGCGCTCGTGGCTGATGTGCTGGCTGCAGAGCACGCCGAGCATTTGCCGCCCTATCGCCAGGCGCGGCGCCTCGCGAGGGCGTGAGCCTGGACCGCTCGACACCGTGCCGTTGGGTCGGCCTCGCAGCCGTCGAGCTCGAGCCACTGCACGCAAGGCTGACGGAGCTGCTGACGCTCTCGAGGAAACCCTTCTGCTACGAGACGCGGTGCCCCGCGCTCGATCCGGACGCATTGCGAACGCCACCTGCGCGGCCTTCTCTGGTTCCCGTCCTCAGTCGAGGAAGCCCCATCGCCTCGGCAGGTAGAAGACGACGTCGGGGAAGATCATCAAGAGCGCCACAGCCGCAAGCTGGATGATGACGAACGGGATGATGCCTCGATAGATATGCCCCATGGTGACACTCGCTGGCACCGTGCCCTTCATATAGAACAGCGCGAAACCGAAGGGCGGCGTGAGGAATGCCGACTGCATGTTGACGGCGAGCAGGATCGCAAACCACAGCAGGATGGCTTCCTTGCCGACCACGAAATCACCGAAGCTGAGCTTTGCGATGATGGGCGCGAAGATCGGGATGACAACCAGACAGATCTCGATCCAGTCGAAGAAGAAGCCCATGATGAACACCAGGATCATCACGAAGGTCAGGACTTCCCAGCCTGTATCGATCCCGAGACCCTTGAGGATCTCGAGCACGATGTCGTCTCCGCCGAGCGCGCGGAATACATACGAGAACAAGGTTGCGCCAAAGATGATGAAGAAGACCATGGCATTGGTCATGGCCGACGAGTGCATCACATCCTTGAGGATCTGAAGCGAAAACTGTCGGTTGGCGATGGCCAGGATGATCGCGCCGAGACAGCCCACGCCACCCGCTTCGGTCGGGGTTGCCCAACCGGCGAAGATGGACCCGAGGACAAGCAGGATCAGGAAGGCCGGCGGCAGGAACGTGCGCCACACCAGCTTCCAGAGCTCGCCTGCGCTTTGCGGTCCCTCGTGGGCCCCGAGAGGCGGTGCAAGCTCCGGCTTCAGCCAGCTGATCACAACAATGTACACGAGATAGAGGCCCGATAGCAGGAAGCCCGGAATGAACGCTGCGGCGAACAACGTGCCGACGGGCACGCTCATGAGATCGCCCATGATCACCAGCATGATCGATGGCGGGATGAGGATTCCAAGGGTGCCCGCGGAGGCGATGGTTCCGACCGACAGCTCCTTCTGATATCCGCGCTCCATCATGACGGGCAACGCAATCAGCGTCAGCATGATGACGGACGCGCCCACGATGCCCGTTGTCGCGGCCATGATCGTACCCAGCAGCGTTACCGCGAGCGCGAGACCTCCGGGGACCCGCCGCAACAGGACCTGCAGCGTATGGAGCAGGGCTTCAGCGACCCTGGATCGTTCCAGCATCGTCCCCATGAACACGAACATGGGGATGGCAACAAGGACCTGGTTCTCGACCGCCTGCGCGTAGATGCGCGGAAGCAGCGAAGCGAACTGGGCTGGCCTGAACACGCCCCCCCAGATGCCGAGCAGGGCGAAAAACACACCTGTCGCGCCAAGTACGAAGGCGACAGGAAAACCTACGAACATCACCACCGTGAGGGCGATGAACATCAGCACCGCGAGGTGATCGATGAAGTAGTCCCACATGCTGTGTCCCCTCAGTGTCCAGAAGTGCCGGTGGGCAAGGTGTTGGTGGAATCGGTCTCGTCCCCGACGAGAAACGCGAAGTTTCGGATCATCACGGCGATGACCGCGAGGAGGACGGACACGAAGCCATAGAAGAGGAAGGCCTTCACGACCCATCGATAGGGGAGACCGATGGGCGCCGATGAAGACTCATTCTGGATGTACGAAAGGAGCAGGAAATCCCAGGCGTATGGCAAGGCGACGAACAGGTAGGGCAGGGCGAAGACAATACATCCGATCAGCTCGAGCCACGCCTGCTTGCGGGCATTCAGAGAGCCGGTCAGGATATCGATGCGGACATGGGCATTTCGGACGTAAGCATACCCGAGCCAAGTCAAGAACAGCATGGCATGGAAATGCCATTCGAGCTCCTGCAGCCGCGTGGAACCCAAGTCGGTCCCGGCTATCCAGAGCTGGAATCCGAATTTTCGGCTGACGACATCGAAGCAGATCGTGACGATGCAGGCTATGAAGAACCAGGCACCCAGATGTGCAATGAACCTGAGCAAGGCTTCAATCGCCCTGCCCAACGCAAGAAGCGCGGACATTCAGCTACCTTTCGTGGGGAGCACGCAATTGGGTGCGAGGCGCGGCGACGCAGTGAGGGCGCAGAGCATGCTCCGCGCCCTCAGCTGTGTCAGTCCTTGAGATACCCGTTTGTCTTCCAGATCTTGTACTGATCCCGGAAGGCGGAGTAGCTGTCCCACGCCTTCTTGAACTCGGGGCTCTTCTCGGCCTGCTCCTTGGCGACCTCCTCCCACGTCTTGCGGTAGAGCTCGAGCATCTCCTTCGACCAGTACTTGATCGCGACGCCCTTGCTCTCGATCTCCTTCATGGCCTTGCCCTGCACGGCCTCGCCTTCCGAGAACTGCTTCAGCATCGTTGCCTCGCAGGCGGTCTCGATCTGGAACTTCTGCGTGTCCGAGAATTCACCCCACTTCTGCTTGGAGATGATCAGCTCGTTGAGGGTCGACATCTGGTGCCACCCCGGGAAGTAATAGTACTTCGCGACCTGATGGAAGCCGAGCGTAAGGTCCATGACAGGCATGGAGAACTCGGTGGCGTCGATCGTCCCCAGCTGCAGAGCCTGGAAGATCTCACCGGCTTGCAGGAGCTGCGTGGAGACGCCGAGCTTCTGCATCACATTGGCGCCGAGGCCGAAGAAGCGCATCTTCAGGCCCTTGAGATCATCGGCGCTCTTGATCTCCTTGCGGAACCACCCGGATGCCTCCGGCGAGATGAGACCGCACAGCATGACTTTGCCGATGCCATACTTGGCATGCAGGTCTTCCATCAGCTTCATGCCGCCGCCGTGGCGCATCCAGGCCAAGTACTCGCCGGCTTCCGGTCCGAATGGAACGGAGGCGAACATCGCAAAGGCGATGTCCTTGCCCGTCCAAAAGCCAGCGACGGTCCAGGCCCCATCGAGCGAGCCACTGCCCACTGCGTCGAGGTACTGGTTGGCGGGAACGAGGGCGCCGGGCTCGAAGAACTTGGCGTCAATGGAGCCGCCGGAGATCTTCTTCAACGTATCGACGAGCCCCAGCTGGGTGGGCCCCAACAGTCCGGTCGTTGATGGAAAGGCGCCTGCCATCTGGAAGCGCACCTTCTTATCCTGTGCGACAGCTGGGGCAGACAAGCCGATAGCGACGGCCGCCGCGAGCGCGGCGGTCCATTTCTTCAAGGCCATTGCAGTTTCCTCCCGAATGCGAATTGAACAACGGACGCGCTGGTTTGAACCAGTCTTGTCGTAGCGGTATGCTCACCACCGGAGCCAAAGCTCGCACACGCCTTGACGAAGCGTCAAAGAACTCCTGTGCTGCACTGCGCCAATTCCATCGTCGGGAGGTATTGTGTCCGCAAGACCAGTCATCGCGCACGCCATAGGCTGTCCGGCCGGAATAGCGCCGGAACTCACCGCGCGCATTCTCGCCGATCCCGAGATTGCTGCACTTGCGAGCATTGTAGTCGTCGGTGATAGGCGGGTCCTCGAGTGCGGGGCCAAGCGCGCGGCGGTAAAGCTCGACGTCACCTCCGTCCAAAGGCTCGAACATGCAAGAGACCTGAGCTCGCCTGTTGTTCTGGATCTCGAGAACGCGGATCCGGGCATGATCGAGGTGGGACAGATTTCCAAGTATGCAGGTCAGTCAGCCCTCGCCAACTTCCGCACGTCGCTCGATTTGGCGCACGATGGCATCGTCGACGCGGTGACGTTCTCGCCCTTCAACAAGGCGGCGATGCGTTGCGCCGACCCAGGCTATGTGGACGAGATCGAGTTCGTGAAGCAGTACTTGCGCACGGACGCCGGCGGCTCGGAGTACAATATCCTCCCGGGTCTGTGGAACGCGCGCGTCACCTCGCATATCCCGCTTGGGGCGGTCGCTTCCGCGATCACACGTGAGCGTGTGGCTGCGAAAATCATGGAGACGGACCGCGCGATGCGGTCGGCAGGCGTCGCCTCGCATCGGCGTCGCGGGCTTGAATCCGCACGCCGGGGACAATGGCAACTTCGGACGCGAAGAGATCGATCAGATCGCGCCCGCGATCGCTGCGGCGAAGGAGAACGGCGTGGATTGCGCTGGGCCGCTTTCCCCCGACACGATCTTCCTCGCGGCTCGCAACGGACGTTTCGACGCCGTGCTGACGATGTATCACGACCAGGGTCAGATCGCGATGAAACTCATGGGCTTCGACAGCGGCGTGACCCTTCTCGGCGGGTTCTCGTTCCCCATTCTCACCGCCTCTCACGGAAGCGCCTACGACATTGCAGGGCGGGGACTCGCAGACGCCAGCGCGATGCGTCATGCGATGCTCCTGGCGGGAAGAATGTGTGGCTCCGCACGAGCTTGACCGACGATTCAATGTCTGCCCCGCTGCAGCGAGGAGACGCTCCCGACAACTGCAATCGCAGGGCGGCAGAGACGAGCGCTACTCGAGAATGTCGCAGAATGGCGCTTTGCTGCGGGCACCCCGTTTCTGCTCTGGTTGCCTGAGCGGACGTCCGCATGGGCGCGTGTCCCCTAACGGAGGCATGCCGAGGGGCGTCCGCTTCTCCGTACGCGGCGCCATCGATGATCAGAGGCCCGCGAACCAGTTGTAGCCGTAGTCCTCCCAGTAGCCGGACGGGAACTCGTCAGTGACGTGGATCTCGACGACGAACTTCGGCTGCTTGAAGCCGAGCTTGGTTGGGATCTTGACGCGCATGGGCGCCCCGAACTTGGGCGCAATCGGCTTGTCGGCATAGGTGAGGCAGAGAATGGTCTGGGGGTGCAGGGCGGTGGCCATGTCGATGCTGGTCCGGTAGGCGATCGGGTCATCGCAATGGAAGGCGACATAGCGGGCCTTGAGATCGGCGCCAGAGCGCTCGAGGAACGTGCGCAGCGGCACGCCGCCCCACTTGCCGATCATGCTCCATCCCTCGACGCAAACGTGGCGCGTGACGTCGGCGCGCTGCGGCAGCGCCTTCAGCTCGTCGAGCGTCCAGGGCGTGTTGCGCGTGACGCGCCCGGAGACCTTGAGGCGCCATGTGGCCGGGTTGATCAGCGGAACGCGGTCCTCGCCGTACTGCGCGTTGAAGCGGAACTCGGGGGCGACCAGGCTCTCGTGGAAGGTCGGGGCGAGCCTGTGGGGACTGAAAAGGTTCGCCTGCACGTTGTCGTTGAAGCGGGAGATGGCGCGCAGGAAGCGATCAACGGAGCTCGTGTTGGTGATGCCGTCGCAGCCCGCGAGCAGCGTGGCGGCTCCCAGACCAAGCCCGTTGCGCAACAGCAGACGGCGCCGGAGATCGACGACGTCGCCCTTGGCGAGACCGCCGTCGCGCAGCTTCTTGTCGATGTCCATCATGACGCGGCTCCGGTGCCCGACTTTGCAGCGTGGGAAACGGGCGCGCGGCCCGTGATCATGGGAAGGAGGACCTTCGGCACGAGGATGACCAGCGCGACGTGAACGAGGATGAAGCCGGCCATCGCGGCCATGCCGAAGAAGTGGACGTAGCGTGCCCCCTCGTACTGGCCCATGAGCAGTCCGAGAGTGTGGAATTGCACGGGCTTCCAAAGCACCAGGCCGGACGCAACCAGCACAATCATGTCGAGAACGGCAAAGGCGTAGAGCAACCTCTGGACGGCGTTGCGCGCACCGAGATCGTGCGAGAGGCGGCCCTTGAGGAAATCGGCGATGTCGGCAACGACCTGGGACGGCGTCACGGGCCAGTACTTGCTGCGAAAGTGTCCCTTCACCACCCCGTAGACGAGGAACAGGGGCAGGGAGAGGAGAAGCAGCCACATGGCCGCGAAGTGCCAGAGCAGCGCACCCGCCGTTCCGAAGTCGTTGTGCAGACGGTTGGCCGATTCCACGCTGCCGCCAAGCGTCAGCCAGATGGGAAAATAGAACTCGAACAGCGGGTCGGCATTGTAGATGCGCAGGCCGCTCATCAAGAGCAGGATGATGCCAAGCGCCCACATCCAGTGGGCAAGGCGGACGACGCCGGGATGCAGCACGGGGACCTTGCCTTGCATGGCTCTCCAATTCTCCTGGTGACGGTGTCCGTTCTCGCTGCGCGCGCCGGCATCAGGCGGCGTGCAACGCCTGCTCCAGATCGGCAACGAGATCCTCGACCGCCTCGAGCCCGACCGAGAGACGCAGCAGATCGGGCGGACAGGGACTGCCCGCGCCCTCGATGCTCGAGCGGTGCTCGACGAGGCTCTCGACGCCGCCCAGGGACGTCGCCCGCTTCCAGACCTGCAAACCGGCGGCGGTGGCGATGGCTGCGGTCTCGCCGTGGGCCAGGCGCAACGACAGCATGCCGCCGAAGCCGCCCTGCATCTGCGCCGCCGCGATAGCGTGGCCAGGATGCGTCTGAAGCCCCGGATAGAGCACGGCACGGACGGCCGGATGGCGCTGGAAATGACAGGCAATCGTCTCCGCCGAGCGGCACTGATGGCGCACCCGCACGTGCAGCGTGCGCATGCCGCGAAGAAGCAGCGCCGCCTCGAAGGCGCCGAGGATGCTGCCGAGCATGGTGCGCAGCCGTGCGGCGCTGTCGAAGATGGCCCCTGTCTCGGAGAAGACGATGGCACCGGCGACGACGTCGGAATGTCCGTTGAGATACTTGGTCGCCGAATGCAGAACGAGATCGGCGCCGAATGCGAGAGGCCGGGTCAGGACCGGGGTGCTGACGGTGGCGTCGACGGCGAGCAGCGCGCCCGTGGCGTGCGCGATGCGCGCGGCGGCCCGGATGTCGGTGATGGACCAGGTGGGATTGGACGGGGTCTCGATCCAGATCAGACGCGTGCTGCCCGGGCGCACGGCAGCGCTCAGGGCTGCGGGATCGCCGGCGTCGACGAAGGTCGTCTCGATGCCGTGACCAAGCGCATCCTCGTTGAGCCACTGGCGCAGGCCCCAGTACATGGCGGTCGGCGCCACGACGTGGGCCGGCCGCTCGAGGGCCAGGAACGTGGTCACCGCGGCGGCCATGCCGGAGGCCAGAAGCAGCGTCGCGGCGCCGCCCTCGAGCCCCGTCAGCACGTCCTCGGCCTGGCGCACGGTGGCGTTGTCGGAGCGGCCGTAGCAAAAGCCGCGCCGGTACTGGTTGTCGGCGTCCCGGACGAACGTGGTGGCGAGGTGGATGGGCGGCACGATGGCGCCCGTCACCGCATCGACCGCGCCGCCGGCCTGGGCCGCGATCGTCTCCGGCGCGCGCGCGGGACTCTCGGCGCGGGGCTCGCGGTGGACGGGGACGAGCCTTGCCGGCGCGCTCCGCTCCTTGCCAGAAGGGCTCACGAGGCTGATCGGCTTGGTGCCGCTGGGCGTGCTCAAGGCTTACACTCCGCTCGCATATCTGAGGGGAGTTCGGAGCAGCCGACGACGACGTTACATCGATCACGGCTTTGTGCAGACGGGCGTGCCACGGGCCGCACGCGAAAGGCCGCGGGCCGGGCCGAGCCCCCGCGTGGGCGGCTAGCCGCCGGCGCCTTGCAGCCGATAGCCGATCCCGAGCTCGGTCCGGATGAGATCGGGCGCGGCACCGGCGGCCTGCAGCTTCTGGCGCAGCTGGCCCATGAAGACGCGCAGGTACTGCACGTCCTGGGAATGGGCGGGCCCCCACACGGCGTGGAGGATCTGGCGGTGCGTGACGACGAGGCCGGGGCTGCGCATGAGGACGTGCAGCAGGTCGAACTCCTTGCGCGTCAACCGCAAGGCATGTCCGTCGAGGGACACGGTGTGGGCCGCCACGTCGAGCGTGAGGGCGCCGACGCTCAGCACGGCCTGCTCGGCCTGTGCCTGGCCGCGATGGCGCAGCGCGGTGCGCATGCGCGCGAGCAGCTCGCCGATGCCGAACGGCTTGTTGACGTAGTCGTCGGCGCCGAGATCCAGGGCGGCGATCTTCTCCGCCTCGCGGTCGCGCGCGGACAGCACGATGACCGGCACCCGCGACCAGCCGCGGATGCGCTCGAGGACGGCCTTGCCGTCCATGTCGGGCAGCCCCAGATCGAGCAGGATGAGATCGGGCGCCTGGGTCGCGGCCGCGCGCAGAGCCTGCTTGCCATCGGCGGCGGCAAGCACCTCGTAGCCGGCAGCCTTCAAGCTCGGCTTGAGGAAGCGCATGATCTGCGGCTCGTCGTCGACGACGAGGATGCGCTGACCGGTCATGGCGCACCGCCCCCATCGGGCCGGGGTGGCGCGGCGCGGCCAAGGGGCAGGCGCACCGTCATGCGGGTGCCCGGCCGGCCGTCGAAGGGGCTCTCGGCGGCTATGCTGCCGCCCATGGCCTTGACGAGACCGGCGCAGATCGAGAGCCCGAGGCCGGTGCCAGCCGGTCGGCCGTCGCCGCCCGCCACCCGGTAGAACTTCTCGAACACCTTGTGCAGGGCGTCCTTCGGGATGCCAATGCCGTGGTCGACGACGGCAATGGAGACCTCACCCGCGCCCGCCTCCAGGACCACCTGGGTCTTGCGACCGGGCGGGCTATACTTGTTGGCGTTGTCGAGCATGTTGAACACGACCTGCTCGAGCAGCACCGCGTCGGCACGGACGGCGGGAAGGCGCGGGGGCATCTTCAAGGCGATCTCCCGGTCGGGAAACACGCGGCGGGCGTGCGCGATCGCGGCCTTCACCGGATCGGACACGTCGATCTCATCGGTCCTGATCTCGACCGCGCCGGCCTCCAGCCGGGTCATGTCGAGCAGGTTGGTGACGAAGCGGGAGAGGCGGTCGGCCTCCTCCTCGATGGTGGCGAGAAGGTCATTGCGCTCCTCCTTGGGCATGCGCTCGCCGAGGCTGCGCAGGCCCGTGACGGCGCCCACGATGGAGGCGAGCGGCGTGCGCAGGTCGTGGGAGATGGAGGACAGCAGCGCACCCCGCAGCCTCTCGCTCTCGGCCTCCTTCTCGGCCAGCGCGGCGCGCTCGACAAGGGCCGTGCGCTCGAGCGCGATCGCCGCCTGCTCCAGGAAGGACTGCAACGTGGCGCCAGTGGCAGCAGGCAGAGGATCGCCATCGCCCTCCGGCTCGAAGCCGACAACGCCGAGCGCGATGATGGCTCCGAGCGGACGGAACTCGTGTTGCGCGGTCGGCAGTGTGCCAGTGCCGCGGCCGGCCGGCTCGCGCTTGTCGAAGGACCAGCGGGCCGCTGCCAGGTCGGTGGTGCCGAGCCGATCCTCGGGCGGCCAGCTCGCCTTGATCGCGAGCCCCTCGCCGTCCGGCGTGAGCACGACGCATCTGCCCCTGACGAGAAGGGCGATCTGGCTTGCCAGCAGATCGAGCACCTTGTCCGAGCCGGTGGCGGCCGAGAGCTTCGCCGAGAAATCGAAGAGCGCCTCCGTCACCTGCGCGCGCTCGCGGGAGGCCTGCATGTGCCGGCGCAGGCGGGCCGCCATGGTGCCGGAAATGAACGACACGATGAGGAAGACGATGAGCGCCAGAACCTCGTAGGGCTCGGCGATGCTGAAGCTGTAGCGCGGATCTATAAAGAAGAAGTTGTAGGCGAGCGAGGAGAGCAGCGAGGCCGCGACAGCGGAGGCGAGGCCGAAGCGCATGGCGCAGGCCAGCACCGCGACCAGGAAGATGAGCGACACATTTGGCAGAGGCGTGACCCGCTCGAGAGCGACCGCGGCAAGCGTGGCCAGAGCCACGGCGGCAGCGGCGCCTGCCGCCTCGGCTCCGAGCGACGTCACCTCGGGCAACACCAGCCGCCAGGGCTCCGGTGCCGGCTCGTCGGGCGCGATGATGGTGACAGAGATGCCGCGCGCACGCGCGACGAGATCGCGCGGAAGGGACTTGCCGGTCAGCCGGCCCCACAAGCCCGCCTTCGACTTGCCGATGACGATCTGGGTGATGTTGTTGCGCGCCGCGTAGGCGAGAAGCTCGCCAGTGAGGTCCCTGGCGTTGAGGCGCGCCGTGCCGGCGCCGAGGCGCTGCGCGAGGCGCATGGACCTCTCGATGCGGCGCGAGGTCTGGCGGTCCGGATTGGCATCCTCGGCGTTGAGATGCAGGGCCACCCAGTCCGCCTTCTGCGCGGTGGCGAGCCGGCTCGCGGTGCGGATCACCTTCTCGGCGAAACCGTCGGCCCCGACAGCCACGAGGATGCGCTCGGCGGTGGGCCAAGGCCCCTCGATGCCCTGCTGGCGCAACTGGGCCAGCATCTGCTCGTCGACCCGGTCGGCAGTGCGGCGAAGGGCCAGCTCGCGCAGCGCCGTGAGGTTGCCGGGCCTGAAGAACTGGTCGATGGCGCGCCGGGCATTCTCGGGCAGATAGACCTTGCCGTCCCTCAGGCGCTGGATGAGCTCCTCGGGCGGCAGATCGACGACGACGATCTCGTCGGCCTTCTCGAGAACCCTGTCGGGCACCGTCTCCTGCACGCGGACGCCCGTGATGCGCTCCACCACGTCAGACAGGCTTTCCAGGTGCTGGATGTTGAGCGTGGTCCAGACGTCGATGCCGTTGAGCAGCACCTCCTCCACATCCTGGTGGCGCTTCACGTGCAACATGCCGGGCGCGTTGGAGTGGGCGAACTCGTCGACGAGGAGGAGCCTGGGGCGGCGGGCGATCGCCGCATCGACGTCGAACTCCATCAGGGTGCGGCGACGATACTCGACAGGCTTCCTCGGCAGCACCTCGAGATCGTCAAGGAGCGCTGCCGTCTCGGAGCGGCCGTGCGTCTCCACGAGACCGACGACGACGTCGATGCCATCGGCCTTCAAGGCGCGGGCTGCCGAGAGCATGGCGTAGGTCTTGCCGACGCCCGGTGCCATGCCGAGAAACACCTTGAGCCTGCCGCGGCCTTCCTGCGCGGCAAGCTGAAGGAGCGCCTTCGGAGAAGGGCGCTTGGATGCCTGCGGCGTCGTCTCCGGCATCGGCAGCCCGGCTCGCGCTATCCGGCCACGTCGGACCGCATGCGGTCGAGGGCCATGTTCAGGAGCAGCACGTTTACACGAGGCTCGCCGATGAATCCAAGACCTCTTGGCTCGGTGACGCTCTCGACCAGGCGCCGGACGCTGGCGACCGGCAGCTTGCGCGCTCTGGCCACCCGCTCGACCTGGAGCAAGGCATAGGCCGGGGAGATGTGCGGATCGAGGCCGCTTGCCGAAGCCGTCACGGCGTCGGCCGGGATGCGCGAATTGCCCTGCGTCTTGAGCCTCTCCACATCGGCGGCGACGCGGTCGATGAGCTTCCTGGAGAGGGGGCCGAGGTTCGATCCCGTTGATGCGGACGCGTTGTAGGGGGAATCGACAGTCTTGGTGTCGTCTTGGGGGTCGGCGGCGCCAGTGGCTGACGGCCGGGGCTGGAAGTAGCGGTCCGCGGCAAAGGCCTGGCCAATCAGGGCAGAGCCCACCACCTTGCCGTCAATCCTCAGCAGGCTGCCGTTTGCCCCGGTGGGAAAGAGCAGCTGCACCATCCCGGTGACCGCCAGCGGGTAGGCGAGGCCCGTGAGCAGCGTAAAGGCAATCATGAGCACGAGCGCGGGGCGACAAAGTCTCAGCATGCACTATCTCCTCAGGCCAGGTGCAGCGCGGCGACCAGGATGTCGACGGCCTTGATGCCGATGAAGGGCACGACGAGGCCACCGAGGCCGTAGACCAGCAGATTGCGCCTGAGCAAGGCTGCAGCTCCGACGGGCCGATAGGCGACGCCGCGCAGCGCGAGAGGTATCAGCGCAACGATGACCAGGGCGTTGAAGATCACCGCCGACAGGACGGCACTCTCGGGCGTCGCGAGCCGCATCACGTTCAAGGCGCCGAGCTCGGGGTAGGATGCCACGAACAGCGCGGGGATGATGGCGAAGTACTTCGCCACATCGTTGGCGATGGAGAAGGTCGTGAGCGAGCCGCGGGTCATCAGGAGCTGCTTGCCGATCTCGGTCACCTCGATGAGCTTGGTCGGGTTGCTGTCGAGGTCGACCATGTTTCCCGCCTCGCGCGCTGCCTGCGTTCCCGTCTGCATCGCGACGCCGACGTCGGCCTGCGCGAGAGCCGGGGCGTCGTTGGTGCCGTCGCCGCACATGGCGATGAGCCGGCCCTTGGCCTGCTCGGCCTTGATGTAGGCGAGCTTGTCCTGAGGCGTGGCCTCGGCGATGTAGTCGTCGACGCCGGCCTCCGATGCGATTGCGGCCGCGGTGACGGGATTGTCGCCCGTCACCATCACCGTCTTGATGCCCATGGCGCGCAGGGCCGCGAAGCGCTCCTTGATGCCGGGCTTGACCACGTCCTTGAGGTGGATGACGCCGAGAAGTCGGCCACCGTCGATCACGCCGAGCGGGGTGCCGCCCGACTGCGCGATGCGCTCGACGGCATCGCGGAACTCGCGCGGGGCGCCGGCCAGGGTGAGGCCCGCAGTGGACAGGACCGCGTCGATGGCGCCCTTGCGCACCACGCGGCCCCCGATGTCGATGCCGGAAAGCCGGGTCTGGGCCGAGAACGGTACGAAGCGCCCCCCCGCGACATCGACCTCGGACTGTCCGTAGCGGCCCTTGGCCAGCGCCACGATGGAGCGGCCCTCCGGCGTCTCGTCGGCCATGGAGGCGAGGAGCGCCGTGGCGGCGAGCCAGTCGCGGTCGATGCCCGGCACGGGAACGAGCTCGCTTGCGAGCCGGTTGCCGAAGGTGATGGTGCCGGTCTTGTCGAGGAGCAGCGTGTCGACATCGCCGGCGGCCTCCACCGCTCGGCCCGAGGTCGCCACAACGTTGAAGCGGATCAGGCGGTCCATGCCGGCGATGCCGATGGCCGAGAGCAGGCCGCCGATGGTGGTGGGAATGAGCGTCACCAGGAGCGCGGCAAGAACGGTCAGCGACACGGCGGTGCCGGAGTAGCCGGCGAGGCCCCACAGCGTCGCGACGGCGATGAGGAAGATGAGGGTCATGCCGGAGAGCAGGATGGAGAGGGCAAGCTCGTTGGGCGTCCTCTGCCGCTCCGCGCCCTCGACGAGGGCGATCATGCGGTCGAGGAAGGAGGAGCCGGGAGCAGCCGTCACGCGCACCCGGATCCAGTCCGAAAGCACCACCGTGCCGCCGGTGACGGCGGAACGGTCGCCGCCGGATTCGCGGATGACCGGCGCGGATTCGCCGGTCACGGCCGACTCATTGACGCTGGCGATGCCCTCGACGACCTCGCCGTCGGCCGGGATGGTGTCGCCCGCCTCCACCAGCACCACGTCGCCCACCTTGAGAGACAGGGCAGAAACCTGGCGCCACTCGCGGCCGGCGGGATCATGCGGAGCGGCCAGCAGCTTGGCCGGCGTATCGCTGCGCGTCCTGCGCAGCGCATCGGCCTGAGCCTTGCCGCGTCCTTCCGCGATCGCCTCGGCGAAGTTGGCAAAAAGAACCGTGAACCACAGCCACAGGGCGATCTGGAGGGTGAAGGCGTAGCCACCCCTGCCCAGCAGCAGGTCGCGCCACAGGATCAGCGTGACGAGCAGCGCCACGACCGCCGTGACGAACATCACGGGGTTGCGCACGAGCGTCGCGGGCGACAACTTCGCGACCGCGTCGATCGATGCCTGCCGCAGGATGGCGGCATCGAGCATGGATCTGGCTACACTCTTGGACATGGGAGATGCCTCAGCTCAGAAGGTCCTGCCTGCGCCCATCAGGAGGTGCTCGACGACGGGCCCGAGGGCGAGCGCGGGAAAGTACTGCAGGCCCCCGAGGATTAGGATCACGCCGACGAGAAGGCCGACAAACAGGGCGCCGTGAGTGGGGAAGGTGCCGCTCGAGGCCGGCGCCTTCCTCTTGCCGGCGAGGGAGCCTGCGATGGCCATCACCGGAACCACATATGCGAAGCGGCCGAGCAGCATGGCGAGCCCAAGCGTCGTGTTGAACCAGGGCGTGTTGGCGTTGAGGCCGGCGAAGGCCGAGCCATTGTTGCCGGCGGCGGAGGAGTAGGCGTAGAGGATCTCGCTGAGACCGTGGGGGCCGGCGTTGGCGAGGCTCTCAAGCGCCTTCGGCGTCATGGCGGAGGCCGCGGTGAAGCACAGAATTGCGGCTGGCAGCACGAGGAGCGCCAGCATGGCCAACTTCATCTCGCGCGCCTCGATCCTCTTGCCGAGGTACTCGGGCGTGCGGCCCACCATCAGCCCGGCCACGAACACGGTGACGATGGCCATCACAAGCATGCCGTAGAGGCCAGAGCCGACACCGCCGGGAAGCACCTCGCCGAGCTGGATCATGAACAGCGGCACCAGGCCGCCCAAAGGCGTCAGAGAATCATGCATGGCGTTGACGGCACCGCAGGACAGCCCCGTGGTCGCCGCCACGAAAAGCGCCGACATGGCCTGGCCGAAGCGGACCTCCTTGCCCTCCAGGTTGCCGGCGGCGGGATCGACACCGAGGGCGGCGACAAGCGGGTTGCCGGCGGTCTCGGCCCAGTAGACGACGCCGACGCCGGCGATCAGCAGCACTGCCATGGCGGCAAGAAGCGCGTGGCCCTGGCGCCTGTCGCGCACCAATTGGCCGAAGGCGACGACGAGCGCCGTCGACAGCAGCAGCATGCTCCAGATGGAGAGCATGTTGGACCAGGCGTTGGGGTTCTCGAAGGGATGCGCGGCGTTGGCGTTGAAGAAGCCGCCGCCGTTGGTGCCGAGCTGCTTGATGGCCTCCTGGCTGGCGACCGGGCCGAGCGCGATGGTCTGCCTGGCGCCCTCGAGCGTGGTCGCGTCCGCAGATCCCGACAGCGTCTGGGGAACGCCCGCGGCGGCGAACGCAACCGCGACACCAACCGACAAGGGCAGCAGCACGTAGAGCGTTACGCGCGTGAGATCCACCCAGAAGTTGCCGACGGTTGCCGCGCCCGAGCGCGCGAAGGCACGGGCGAGGGCGAGCGCCAGCGCAATGCCCGTTGCCGCCGAGAGGAAATTCTGCACGGCAAGGCCCGCCATCTGGGAGAGATGGCTCACGGTCTGCTCGCCCGAATAGGCCTGCCAGTTGGTGTTGGTGACGAAGCTGATGGCGGTATTGAAGGCAAGATCGGGCGCCATGCCGGCAAAACCCCGGGGATTGAGCGGAAGTGCGCCCTGCAGCCGAAGAAGCGCGTAGAGCACAAGGAAGCCCAGGCCGTTGAATACGAGCATCGAGAGCGTGTAGGCGAGCCAGGACTGCTCCTGAGCCGGGTCGATGCCGGCGGCTCGGTAGAAGAGCCGCTCGAGCGGCCGCAGCACGGGGGACAGGACGGTATGCCCGCCATCGCAGACACGGGCGAGCCAGCGCCCGAGGGGCCAGGCGCATGCGGCGACCAAGCCCAGCACGAGCGCAATCTGCGCCCATCCGGTGAGGGACATCGGGGGCTCCGAGCGTTCAGAATCGTTCAGGATGCAACAGTGTGAAGAGCAGATAGCCCGCGAGCGCGAGAGCGATCACGAGCCCGAGAGCAGGCTCGAGCATGTGCCACCTCAGAGCCTTTCGCAGAGGCAGGCGTAGGCGCAAAGCGCGGCGAAGCCTGCAAGCCCTACGGTGAGGAAGACGATGTCCGACACGATGGCGTCCTTTGCGCTGGTTACAGCGGACGCAAGGTCGCCCAGCGGGCGTAAGGACGCCATTCCGAAGAGAGGGGAGACGCATAAGGACGGCATAAAGATGCCAGCCCCCTTATTTTCGCCTCGGGACAGGATCACCATCGCGATCCGACCTGGACCGTACGGAGCGCGTTGTTCACTCGCCGCGGGTTACGGCAGCATGTCCAGGCCAAGACCTCGACGATTGACGCTAGCATTCCCTAGGCGCCGTTCAGGAACCAACTCGATAGCAATGAATTTAGCAGAGCAGAGCTGACGGAGGTGTCCAGCCATGTCCCTTCAGATCGTTCTCGATAGCAGCGGCGACAGCCGCTACGTTTTCGATCCCGCTGCCACAGACGAGCTTGCCAAGGCACGGGAACGCTTCTCCCGCCTGACGGGGCGCGGCTTCAGCGCTTTCGACAAGCAGAGTGGGCGCCGACTTGGGACCTTCGATCCCACGGTCCCCGAGACGCTTTTCGTGCCCCAGCTCAAGGGGGGCTAGGCCGTGGGCCTCTTGCGAGGCCTGCGGGCCCTCTGGGTCGCCGTCCGGGATCGCCGCGCGATGCGATACCGGCACGCGGAGCTGCGCCTGCGCAGCGCAGAGATCCGGGCGCGGGAGCTCCTCCGCTCGTGTCTCACCCCGAGCCAGTGGGACGACTACGTGCATCACGACTGCTTCTTGGTGCGCGGCGGAACGACCGGCCGCCCGTACCGCATCCATCGCGGCGCGGTGATGAACGTCGAACCCCTCAACGAGGATGGCAGCTCGACCGGGCAACGACTGTGCTTTGCGCCAGTCGGCGGCCTTCCCATGGGCGACGTGCTCGTTGGCCAGAAATTCGCGCTGGAAGGCATGGAAGAGCAGGTGCTCACAATCGCCAATCCGCAATGGGGGCACGTCCGGCTCGCGGCCCGCGACACTGCCCAAAGCTATCGCGGCGTTGGCATGAGGCCCAGGGGCTGAGCCCCCCGGCAACGGCGGCCGAGCCTGCCGTTGCCGCCCTGCAGGATCTCTTCACCAATCATCCCTCGCGAGCAGCGCATGACGAAGCCCATCGTTCTCAATCGCGGCCGTGCCAAGACCCAACCGGAAACGGCATTCGCCGATCCGAAGGAGGTCGTTGACCACGTGCTCCTGACCTACGCGGAAAAGCGCACCGTCCTGGAGCGCTGGCGCACCAACATCCTCAGCGAGCTGGCGGCGGCCGGCGACGGAACGAGGACAGACGCGATGTCGGACGGCAGGCGCAGAGTGCTCGGGGCGGTTGAGGCGGCCCGACACGATCTCGAGCGCGCCCGCCGCGAGCGCATCACATAGGGCGTCGGGCGCCGATCAAGGGCCGGGGATGTCCGGCTCGACGAGGCGCGCCAATTGCAGCAGGGACTGCTGCCAGCCCAGGTAGCACGCCTCCACGGGAATGGGGGGCGGTATGCCCTCCTGGACGATGCTCACCTCGGTCCCGACGGAGACAGCCTTGAGCGCGACCGTGACGCGCATCACGCCCGGAAGGTTCGGGTCGTCGAACCGGTCCGTGTAGCGGATGCGGGTGTGGGGCACGAGCTCGAGATACTCGCCGCCGAAGGCGTGGCCATTGCCGGTGGTGAAGTTCGTGAACGACATCCTGAACGTGCCGCCCACCTTCGGCTCGAGGTGGTGGACGGTGGCCGTGAAGCCGTCGGGCGGCAGCCACTTGGCCATGGCGGCGGCGTCGAGGAAGGCGCGATAGACCTTCTCGGGCTTCGCCGCCAGGACACGGTGGAGGCGCACGGTTCCCGCAGATGCTTGCTCGGGTGTGCCAGACATCTCGCTCTCCTTGTTTGCATCGGTCGGTCGACGCTTGCGGGCGTCATACCGCAAGGACGCCGGAGGCGCGTCGATGCCGACAGGGCGACAGACAATTGCACAGGCGATATCGCCGCCGCGCCGCAAATGGAACGCGCGCCTCGCCGCGACGTTCAAGAAGCCGCCACCAACAACGAGCGGGCCTCGCGCGGACCGCATTGCGTCTTGCTGCACCAGTCGGAGCTATCTGCGATCGGATCCATCCTGCGCGGGCGCGTGCGGCCGCAGCCGCTGGCGTCGTCCATGGCGCAGGCGCTGCGACGGCTGCAGGCGCACCGGCTGCGCACCCCGACCGAGCGCTGCCCGTCCTGCCGGGCGCGGGACGCACTTTCGGCAACGGACGAGCGCATCGGCGTGCTTGGCGTGTCGCGCTGCCGGGTTTGCGCACAGCCGGTCCTGACTCTCGACCCCTGAGGGAGCCGATTGAGGGCTCTGGCCACGGCGCGGGGTCAGTCCTGGTCCGGATAGACGCCGCGCAGCACGGCGCATTGGCACGACCGCCGGAGAAGCGCGCGCGAACAGATGCCGGAACGAGGCCGATTGACCCTTGGCGGCCTGGATGCTGCGCACGGCGTACTCGGTGGATGCCCTGAGAGCGGCGCTGGACGGCACCCGCAAGACCCGGATGCAGTCCAACGGCTCCCAGACAGCCGAAGGCCCATAGAGAGGTGAGGTCCCCCAAAAGGGACCTCAGTGCGGGCCTTGTAGCCCCGCTCCCGCTTCAGCAGCTCAGCGGGCCGGACGCTGCACGTGCACGTCACCGGCCCCGAGCTTGAGCGGCTCATAGGGCACCTCGCGACGGCAGGCAACGAAGGCTGCAGCGGCACACACGATGGCAATCACAACTACGCGATTCATGGAACTTTCTCCCGTTCTAGCCAGCGCATGAACAACATCTGCCCCAGGCCCAGGTTCCAGGCGGGCCCCGCAAAATCGGCATCTGGCACTGAAAGGACTCAGCGCGGGCTGGAACCCGGCGCGACGTGCGGCCCAGGCGACGCTTCAGCCGGCGGTCAGGCGCCGCAGCTCCGCGATGACGGAGGCCACACGCATGGGCTTTGCCATGGGGCGCGCCAGTCGGAATACGGCCGGGAACTGATCATAGGAATAGCCCGATACCGTCAGGAACGGGATGTTGCGGCGGATGAGCTCGTGGGCGACGGCCTCAGAGGTCTCGGAGCCGAGATTCACGTCGAGGATCGCCGCGTCGCAGCCCGTCTCGGACAGAGCCCTCAGACCGTCCTTCGATGTCAACGCCGGCCCGACGATCGTGAAGCCGGCGTCGGCGAGCTGCTCGGCGAGGTCGAAGGCGATGATGGCGTCGTCCTCGACGATCAGGATCCTGCTCAACTCGCCGCCTCCGGCATCTGGTGCGCAGTGTGAATATCTCCGGCGGCGCCGAGCTCGAGAACCCGGTCGGCCGTGCACTCCAGGGTCCATGCGATGCCGGCCGGCGCGAAGGCCAGGTCGACGTCACAGCTCAGGCTAACCTTGAGCATGGATTTGACGATGGAGCTGCCGAACCCTACCCGCGTCGGCGCCGAGACGGGCGGTCCGCCGCTCTCGATCCACGAGATCGAGAAGCGGTCGTTGCCCAACTGCCACGCGATCTCGACCTTCCCGGCATGGCCGGAGAGCGCGCCATACTTGCCCGCGTTGGTCGCAAGCTCGTGCAGTGCCATGCCGATCGCCTGGGCCGCGTTCGGGGAGAGCCGAAGCGACGGCCCGGAGACCAGGATGCGGCTTCCGATCAGGTCGGCAAAGGGCGCCAGTTGGGCGTACGCGAGGTCGGAGATATCCACCCCGCGCCAATCGTTCTTGACGAGAAGATCCTGGTTGGCCGCCAGCGCAAGGACGCGCTGCGAGAAACGGCCGACGAAATCCGCAGGGCTCGAGGAGGCCGTCTGGCGCGCGATGGCCTGCACCAGGGTGAGCATGTTCTTGGCCCGGTGATTGACCTCGCGCATCAGAAGCTGGAGGTGCTCCTCGGCGCGCTTGCGCTCGGTGACGTCGAGCGTGACGCCCAGCATCAGCAAAGGGCTGCCTTCAGCGGGAAGAACCTGGCCGCGGACGTTGACCCAGTGCACGGTCCCGTCATGCCGAAGGTTGCGGCACTCGACCTGGTAGAGGCTGCCGGTGGCCACCGCATCGGCAAGCGCCGCTTCCACCCGAGAGCGGTCGTCGGGATGCAGAGCGGCAAGCACGTGGGAGAAGTCCACCGGCGCGTCCGGCGGCAATCCGAAATCGGCCCTGAACTGCGGGCTGCAGCTCATCTCGGAGGTGTCGAGGTTGAGCTCCCAGAAGCCGATCCCTGCCGCGGCGGAGGCATGCTCGAGCTTCTGCGCATTCGCCAGCAGCGCCAGCTCGGTCTCTTTGCGCGACGTGATATCGACGGCAGCGGCGACTGCGCCGGTGACGCCGCCGTCCTCGCGCCTGATGGCGGCGGCGCTGACGAGGAGCGTGCGGCGCGCGCCGCCGCGGCGCTCGATCTCAAGCTCCTCCTCGCCCACCGCCTCGCCGCGCGCGGCACGATAGAGAGGCAGGGTCGCCCTATCGAGCTCGACACCATGGCGCAGCACGCGAACGGCCCCCGGCTCGCTCTGCGCAGGGGAGGCGCCCGCGTCGGCCTCGAGCCCGAGCATCTCGGCACCGCGCCGGTTGCTTCGCGCCACCGCCGTGTCCGGCTCCGAGATGAACCAGACACCGGCCGGGACGGTGTCGAGAACGGCCTCGAGCTCGCGCGTGCGGGCCGCCACCGCCTCGGCCGCATCGCGGCGGACGCGGGCCATCTTGAGCGCGGAGCCGACGCGCACGATAAGCTCCCGCGCCGTGAACGGCTTCACCAGGTAGTCATCGGCGCCCGCCTCGAGGCCCTCGGCATGGGCCTCCTCGCCCGCGCGGGCGGAGAGCAGGACGACGGGGACGGTCCGCAGCCTCGCGTCCTCGCGGACGGCGCGGAGCAGGCCAAACCCGTCGAGGCGCGGCATCATGACGTCCGACAGGATGAGATCCGGCACGCGGGCGCTCGCCGCAGCCAGAGCCGCCGCTCCGTCGCCGACGGCCTCGACCTGCCAGTAGGGCGAGAGAAGGCGCACGAGGTAGGCGCGCAGATCGGCATTGTCGTCTGCCACAAGGACCCGCCAGTTGCGGGTGTCACCCGGCGCGAACGCAGGCGCGGCCTCCGCGAGCGGCGCGTCGGTAGCGGCGGCCTCGGGCCGCCAGCTCATCGCCTCATCGAGCCAGCTCTCCACGCGGGAACGCGACGCCTCCTGCGCGTCCCGCGATGCCCCCAGGCGCTCGCGCGGGAGATGCGCGTTGCCGAGCGGAAGGCGCACCCGGAACGCGCTGCCGCGGCCGAACTCGCTGTCGACGCCGATGCTGCCGCCGTGGAGGTGGACCAGCTCCTTCACGAGTGCAAGCCCGATCCCGGTGCCCTCGTGGCTGCGTCCCCTCGCCCCCTCGATGCGGTGGAAACGCTCGAACAGGCGCGCAATCTCGTCCTCGGGAATTCCCGTGCCGGTATCCTCGACCGACAGCTCCGCGTATCCCGGCGCATAGCGCAGCGCCACGCGGATGCCGCCGTCGAATGTGAACTTGAAGGCATTCGAAATGAGGTTGAGGACCACCTTCTCCATCAGGTCCGGATCGATCCAGACCTGCTCGTCCGAGGGCTGACAGTCGATCGCGAGGGCGAGGCCCGCCTTCTCGCACGCGGAGCGAAAGTTGCTCGCCAGATCCGACGTGAACCGGCCGAGGTCGACCGGAACGAACACGGCCTTCATCCGCCCGGCCTCGATGCGCGAGAAATCGAGTAGCGCGTTGACGAGCCTGAGCAGCCGCATGCCGTTGCGATGGGCGACCGAGAGCTCGCTCAGCTGGCTGGGATCGAGCCGGTGGCGGTCCTTGAGCAGGGTCTCCACGGCGCCAAGCTGGAGCGTCAAGGGCGTGCGGAACTCGTGGCTGATGTTGGAGAAGAACTGGGTCTTGGCGCGATCGAGCTCGGCCAGCGCCTGCGCGCGCCGCCGCTCGGCCTCGAATTCATCGGCCGTGCCGATGGCGGTCGAGAGCTGACCGGCGACGAGGCTGAGAAAGTCGCGGGTGCGATCGTCGTAGGGGCGGAAGGGGTTGAGCCCCGCCACGAGCAGGCCCTGCCAGCCGGCCTCGCCGCTGACGGCGAACGGCACCAGAGCAATCTCGCGTGCGGGCTGGTCCCAGGCGCCCGTGGGAAGGCCTGCCCTCTCCGGAGCGGCGATGAGCCGTTGCTCGCCACTGCGCAGGATCCCTGCAATGGGCCATGTCGGGCTTCCCGCGGCAGGCAGGCTCGGCTGGGGCTGCCAGGTGCCGCCCTCGATGCCTGTTGCCGCGAGAAGCTCGAGGTCGGTGGCGCCTGCGCGGGCGAGATAGGTCAGCGTGAACGGCAGGTCCCTGCTCTCCGCCGCCAGCGCCCGCGCCGCCTGCACGCAGGCCTCCGCGGCAGAGCGGGCCTTGGCGGATTGGGAGGCGATATCGCGCAAGAGCTGGAGCCGCCGCTGGCTGATGACGCGGTCGGTGTCGTCGGTATTGGCGCAGATGATGCCGCCGACCTGGCCGTCATCGCCTGGGACCGGGCTATAGGAGAAGGTGTAGTAGGTCTCCTCCGGATAGCCGTTGCGCTCCATGATCAGAAGCTGGCGCTCGACGTAGGTGCCCTCGTCGCCGCCCATGGCAGTTGCAAGCATGGGACCGATCTCCGGCCAGATCTCGCGCCACACCTGCGCTGTCGGCTTGCCGAGCGCCGCGGGATGCTTGCCGCCGATGATCGCCTTGTAGGGATCGTTGTAGAGATAGATGAGCTCGCGTCCCCAGCCGATCCAAATCGGCTGGCGCGACGTCAACATGATGCGGACGGCCGTCTTGAGACTCTGGGGCCAGGCCGCTGGCGGGCCAAGCGGCGTCCGCGCCCAATCATGTTCGCGAATGCGCGAGGCCATCTCGCTGCGGCCGCGCAGGAAGGCAATGGCGTCGGGTGTCGAGTGCACGGCCGGGGCCGGCGAGTTCAGCATCGCGTGCGCGTCCGCAGACAATGGGTGCAGTCGCAGAAGACGGGGATGCCTGCAAGGTGCATCGGAGCATGCAGCGTGTCCATCAAAACCACGCGAGCGCGAAGCTTCCGCCCGCCGATCATAGGCGCCCGCCGCCCACGCTCGCGCTTGTCGTGGCGCGAACGTGACGCATGGCGCCGACGCTCCGATTTCCGCCGGGCGCCGGCGCGCATGCAAACCTATAGCTTGGCCGCGCCGCGTGGCGCTCCACCGACGTGAGCCGTCAGGCGGTGGCGCCGCGGGCCATGCTGTTGACGCCCTTCTCGGCAACCATGGTCAGCTTCTGGTCGGCCGCCTTCTCCTCGGCGAGCGTGCTGGCCAACAGGTCGGCGACGTCCTTGCGGCCCATCTCATTGGCCCAGGCGATGAGGGAGCCGTATCGCGTGATCTCATAGTGCTCGACCGCCTGGCCCGATGCGATGATGGCCGCATCGAGCACGCGCTTGTCGGCCACCTCGGAGCTCACCTCGTCGGCCTCCTCGAGGATGCCGTCGATGGCGGGGCAGTCGACGGCCGAGGCCTGGAGGTTCAACATCTGGAAAATCCTCTCGAGACGGCCGACGTGGCCCTCAGTCTCTCCGAGGTGGGATTCGAGGCCGGACTTGAGCTCGGGATCGGTGACCTTGCTGATCATATCGGGCAGGGCTTTCGCGATCCGCTTCTCCGCGTAGTAGATGTCCTGCAACGTGTGGACGAACAGGTCGTCCATGGTCTCGATGTCCTTGCTGAAAAGGCCCATTGGCGTACTCCTGCTTGTGAAACCGAGGCTCGCTTCATCAACGATGGAACGGGAGCGATGGATGCACGACGCCCGAAGATATTGAGCGCCGGCCGCCGGCGGCGTCGAGCAGCGCCAGCCGCGCGCGGACGCTAGCCACCGGAACGGCACCTGCCGGGCAGGCGTTGACAGCGAAAACGGAGGCATCCATGCGTGTCGCGCTGCTGCTGGCGTTCACCCTGGCCGGAGGCGCGCTCGCGGCGGCCCAGACGTCGCCGTCGCCCGGCCCCGTCAATCCGGCCCCCAACCCACAGGCCCAGCCCGGCGCGACGATCGTGATCAATCCCACCGTCGAGCAGTGCCGCCGCGGCTGGAACGACACGATGCGGTGGACGAGGCAGCAGTTCGCCGAGTTCTGCACGAAGCTCGGCGCCAGCAAATAGCGCGCCGCCCCGCCTGGGGTGTCCCGGGCCGCCCGCTAGCGGAGCCCGAGCGCCCCGAGGATGAACATGACGATCACGACCAGTCCGACAAGATAGATGATGCTGTCCATGGCTGCGCGCTCTCACACTTGATCGTTGACGGGGCTTGGCTTCCAACCGCGGCCTAGCCCTGGGCCCGCGGGCGCAGGTAGAAGCCCGAATGCGTGAAGTTTTCGTCGCGGTGGTGGCCGCCGCGGATGGCACCCCACCAAGCCGCCGCGAAGCCGATGACAAGCCCAGCCGCGGTGAGGAAGCCACCCAACGCGGCGGCTCTGCGTGCGTCGTCGGCGGTGCTGCGCACGGCCCCCTCGAGCTGGGCGAAGCCATCATTCACGCGGCGCTGCGCCTCCTCCGGACCGAGACCGGTCCGCTGGGCGACAAGGCTTGCCAGATAGGCGCGATCCGGCTGCGTCAGCTCGCGGTTGACGACGCCGCGCGCAAGGATGCGCAGCATCTCGGCGCGGGTGTCCTCGGAGACGGGCTCGGACGCCGCAGGGGGCTGCTGACCGGGCTGCGCCGCCGGGCGAAGCAGCACGTCGGCAAAATAGGCGACCTGGTCGGCCCTCGGCGTCACGGTCCGCACGGCTTCAGCGCCCGTGCGCGCCACCATGCCGGCGGCGGATGCCGCAAGAACGGCACCCAGGGCAATTCCGACCGCCCACACGACACCGCCCTGCACGCCGTCCCGGAACTCGGTCTGCGGGGTGCGGGGGGCCGGCTCGCGGCGCAGGCGGCCCGCGAGATAGCCGCCGGCCAGGAAGGCCCCGATCTGCTGCGCCAAGATCCAGAACGCCGCCAGACTCAAGACCCACCGGGTCGAGGCGCCGCTGTCGGGCCAGGCGGAGGAGATCGAGAAGCCGATGGCGGAGCCGAAGGTGAGGAGCACGAACGAGATCGCGGTCGCCACGACAGCCCCTGCGAGGACCGCGGCCCAGTCGACGATGCTGCCGGGAGCCCGCCGGTCCTCGATGGAGACCTCGGTGGGGCGCGATGTGGCAAATGTCATGGTCGCTGCACTCCAGGACGTTGCGGTTTCTCTCCGGGTCCGGAGATTTGCTGGCACAACGTCACCGCTAGCAGATCGTTCCAGCCCGAGGCGGCTTGCGGCCCCCAATCCCCACCCCGTTCGGCCACCGCGAGGTGGTGGCCCGGAAGCGAGATCAGGAACCGCACCGGGCCGCATCCGTTGATGGCCGACGACGCTCTTTGCAACAGCGGAGATCATGCATGCGAAAGACGTGGACGACGGCGGCAGCAGCCGTTGTGGCCGTGACGCTGGCGCAGGCAGCGCAGGCGCAGCTGGCATTTCCAGATCACAACGATATCGGCCAAATGCACGCGCAGGCGGAGGTGAAGCCCGCGCCGGAGAGCCCGGCGGAGGAGCCGCGCGCGCTCATCGGCCGCGAAGTGTTCGCCAAGGACCAGACCCGCGTGGGCGACGTGCAGAAGGTGGTCGGGAACCCCGACGGGACCGTGATCGAGATCCACATCAAGACCGGCGGCTTCCTCGGCTTCGGAGGCAAGATGGTATCGATCCACCAAGACCAATTCTCGATGCGCGGCATGTACGTGCAGCTGCAGCTGACGTCGGATGAGGTCAGCCGGCTGCCGGAGGTCAAGAACGGGATGTAGGCGGCTGGCGGGCGCTACCGGGACGAGGGATCATCCTCCGGCCCGGCGGGAGAGGTGACGCCGTCGCCGCTGCCGCCACCGTAGCCTTTGCTCAGACCCTCTCCGCCGTGGCCCGGCTCGACGCCGGTCCGGCTCTTGTTGCTCGCGCGGGGCGGCTGGGCGCGCGGCCGTCGCGCCTGCGCTTGCGCCTTAGCCCGATCGGCCGCTTGGCCTGCTACCCGGGAGCGCTGCCTGGTCGATCGTCCCGTCGGTCGTTTCATTGGAACCCGCGGACTTGTGAAGAGCCGTGTCGAGGGGAACGCCGCATCCCTGCCGCCGTTCCTCGGTGCGAATCCATGGGGCCGGCCGCACCCCGTTCCAGCTCAAATCGAGAGCGCGATCTGGATGTCGCCGACGGTTCGATGCACCTCCAGAGCGACGCGATTGGTCTGGCTGGCGCGGATGGTGAAATCGGCGTAGGCGTCGCCGAGGCGCACGTTGCGCAAGGTGAGCGCGCCTGCGAGCGGCGGCACCATTGGGCCGTGGAGGCGCAACTCACGCTCCTTGATGCGAAACTCGAGCCCGAGCATCGACTGGATGAGGGAGAACGGCGCGGCCGCCGACCACGCCTGCGGCGAGCAGGCGGCCGGATACAGCGTCGGCCCCCGCCCGCGCTTGCGCCGGAAGCCGCAGAACAGCTCCGGGATGCGGCGGTGGTCGAGATAGGAGGTGGCGCGCATCAGGCCCTCGAACATCTCGACGACACCGCGCTTGGCGCCGTGCCGGGCCATGCCCTGGGCGATCATGGCGTTGTCGTGGGGCCAGATGGAGCCGTTGTGATACGACATGGGATTGTAGCGGGACTGACCCAGCGCAACCGTGCGGACGCCCCAGCCAGAGAAGAAGTCGGTCTCCATGTAGCGGGCGGCGACCTTGGCGGCACGGCCGGGATCGGCGATGCCGCTCGCCAGCACGTGCCCGGCGTTGCTGGTCAACACGCGGCAGGGAGATTTCTCGCCATCAAGAGCCAGGGCATAGAGCCCGAGCTCGTCGCACCAGAAGGCCTTCTCGAAGCGTGCGCGCATGCGCTCGGCCTGCGCCTGCAACGTGCGCGCGCGCTCCGCATGGCCGATGGCCAAGGCGCATGTCGCCGCCGCGACACGCGCGGCATAGGCATAGGCCTGCACCTCGACGAGGGCGATGGGACCTTCGGCCAGGCGGCCGTCGGCGTGAAAGATGGAATCGTGCGAGTCCTTCCAACCCTGGTTGGCGAGGCCGCTCTCCTCTCCGCGCGCGTACTCGATCCAGCCGTCCTTGTCGGGATCCGCGGCGCCGTCGAGCCAGGACAGCGCCTTCTCGATGGCGGGCCACAGCTCGGCGATGAGCGCCCAGTCGCCCGTACGCTCCGCGTATTGGCCCGCGAGCACGACGAACAAGGGCGTCGCATCCACTGTTCCGTAGTAGCGGCCGAACGGGATCTCGCGCAGGGCGGCCATCTCGCCGCCGCGCATCTCGTGGATGATCTTGCCCGGCGCGGCGTCGTTCTTGGGATCAAACTCGGTCGCCTGCAGGCGGGCCAATCGCTTGAGCACGCCACGGGCGATGGCCGGATCCAGCCACAGCATCTCCATGGCGGTGATGATGCCGTCGCGGCCAAAGGTGGTCGAGTACCACGGGATGCCGGCGTAGGGGTAGAGGCCGTCCTCGGTCGTCGTCATCAGCATGTAGACGTCCGCCATGGAGCGGCAGAGGATCTCATTGATGACGGTGTTGGACGTCTCGATCGACGCGACGCTGCGGGTGGCGGACCGCAGCTCGCGCTTCAACGCCACGAGGCCGCGGAAGAAATAGGCCGCGGGGGCGGGCAGGCGATGCCCGCTCGCAACGCTGGCGAACACCACGTGCTGCGCATGCGGTGCCAGCGTCATGCGGTAGCTCGCCACACTCTCCGTCAACAGGGTGGGCTGCGGCTCGAACTGGAGTGCGGTCTGGCGGACCGCCTCATCGAGGCCGAGGTAGCTCATGCGCACAGCGTCGGTCCCCATGACCTCGACCGTGCCCCGGCCGCGGCGCTTGCGCGAGATGCCGCGGACCTCGAAAAGGTCCGCGAAGTCGCCGGCGAAGACCAGGGAGATGGTGACGTCGACCTGCTCGGCGCCATGGTTGCGCACGCACAGGCGCTCGCGCAGGGAACCGTCGCACAGATAGATGGTGCGCGAGAGGTGCAGCGTGTCCTTGAGCAGCGCAATGCGCCCGTCGACGTAGATGTCCGGATTGGTCAGGTCGACGTGGTAGTTCAGGTTCTGGTCGTCGACGGCCGAATGCAGAAGCAGCGGCTGGGCCCCGTTGACGAGCAGCTCCAGGTGGGAAAGGTAGCGCGTGTCGCAATCGAAGAGGCCGTCGCCACCGCCGGCGCTGGCGCCGATGTCGCCGTGACTGTCGAGCACGGCGAAGGTGTCGTTGTGCTTCAGGGTGCGCCGCGGGCGGGTCGGGGCGTTGGTCGCCGGGATGTAGAACGGAGCCTGCTGCTGGACCTCCGGCTGGGACTCGCGAGCTACCTGCGAAGGCTTGCGCCTGACCACGACCAGACCCCCCAATGGACACGTGCCTAGGATTTGCCGGCGGCGGGCGCGGCGCCACGCCCGTGCTCCGGCCAGATCGTTCAGACGACCACGGCCGCGCCATTGGCCGGGGCCACAAGACGCAGCGCGCGCTTCTCATGCCCGGTGCCGACCATGCTCTTGTAGAGCTTCACATAGTCGGCGGCCATCCTCGCGGCGCTGAAGCGCCGCTCGAAGCACCGGCGCACACGCCCCCGGTCGAGCGCCAGCACGGTGCCGAGCTTGCACACCGCCTCTTCCTCGCTCTCGACGATGCAACCCGAGACCCCCTCGTCGATCACCTCGTCGACGGAGCCGTTGCGGAAAGCGAGGACGGGCGTGCCACAGGCCATCGCCTCGATCATGACGAGGCCGAACGGCTCGGGCCAGTCGATGGGGAACAGGAGGGCGCGGGCCTCGCCCAAGAAGCCGGGCTTGCGACGCTCGTCGATCTCGCCGATGAACTCGACGCCCGGGGCCTCCAGCAGCGGCTCGATGACGGTCTTGAAGTATTCCATGTCCACGCGATCGACCTTGGCGGCAATCTTGAGCGGAATGCCGACGGCACGGGCAATCAGGATGGCCCGATCGACGCGCTTTTCCGGCGAGATGCGGCCAATGAAGGCGAGGTAGCCGCCCTTGGGGTGAAGGGTGGGGCTCAGCAGGTGCTGCGGGAGGCCGTGGTAGATCGTCGCTGCGAACGAGGCATCGGGGATCGGATTGCGCTGGGCATTCGAGATGGACACGAGCCTCATCTCCGGGAAGCTCTGGTAGAGCGGGAACATGTCCGGCAGATCCTGGCGCCCGTGCAGCGTGGTGACGGTCCGGCTCGCGATGTCGCGGAAGATGGGGAAGTGGAACTGGTCGACGTGGAAATGGATGATGTCGAACTCGCCTGCACGCCGGCGCACACGGTCGAGCATCAGCATGTAGTAGGGCGTGGGATCGCGGACGGCGGGATTGAGCCGCAGCGCCTGCGCACAGCAGGCCTCGAGCTTGGCGGCCGTGATGGTATCGCCGCTTGCGAACAACGTCACGTCATGGCCTTGGGCAACCAGCTCCTCGGTCAGGTACGACACAACGCGCTCCGTGCCGCCGTATAGACGCGGGGGCACACTTTCCATCAGCGGGGCAACCTGGGCTATTTTCATGGAGGCGGTTTCCGGACGTGCGACCCAGACCCCACTGTCGAGACGCGCGGGCGGACTGGATCGGCGACGATGACGCGTTCTTGATCTCGACAGCTCCCACGTTCTGCAAAACGAGCGGCAGGGCGTGCGGGTTCCGCAATGCAGCAAGCTTGGCCTGGAGAATCTCGCGCCCGAGGCGCCGCTGGCTCAGGGCTTGAAGCTCATGGTGGCGCGAACGCCCGGGCGATTGTCCGAGAGGTCGATCGAGCCGCCCAGGCTCGCCGCCATCATGCCGATGATGCGCGAGCCCAGCCCCGTGCCCGACGGCGCGTCGTGGCGGAGGCCGACACCGTCATCCTCGACGACGAGGCAACCGTCGTCGCCGCTGGCCGAGACCCGGATGCGGATCTCGCCCCTGCCGGTCGCGGGATAGGCGTACTTGCAGGCGTTGGTGAGCAGCTCCGTGACGACAATGCCGAACGCCACCGCCTTGTCGGTCGGAAGCGAGATGGGGCTGCTGTCGAACTTGATCGCCAGATCGCGGCCTTCGCCGATCTGCAGCTCCTGAAGCTCCTCGACGAGGTGCTGCAGGTATTCCCTCAGGTCCACGGATCGCACATCGTCGGACGTGTAGAGGCGGCGGTGGACGGCGGCGATTGCCGAGACGCGGGCGCTCATCGTCTCCAGCACCTCGCGCGCCACGCGATCGTCGACGCGGCTGCGCTGCAGGTTGACGAAGCTCGCAACGATGGTCAGCGAGTTCGCGACCCGGTGATTGACCTCCTTGAGCAGGATCTCGGCGCGATCGCGCGCCTCGCGAACCTCGCGCTCGGCCACCTCCTTCTCGCGGCGCAGGCGATCCTTCTCGAGCGCGGTGCCGATCGCCTCGGCGAGCAGGGCGAAGAAGTTGCCCTGCGCGTCCTTCCACACGTAGTCGACGGCTCCCGCCTTCAGGGCGGCAACGGCGACGTGGCTGTCGTCGGAGCCGGTCACGAAGACGACGGGGGGCGGAGCGGGCAGCTCCTTGATGCGGCCCAGCACCTGCAATCCGGTCTGACCCGGCATGTAGTAGTCGAGCGCAACGATGTCGAAGGCATCCTGGCGCAGGCGGGCGATGCCGGCGTCGCCGGCATGCGCGTACTCCACCAGCATGCCGCGGGCCGCCAAGGCCTTCTGAACGAGCCGGCAGATGCCCGGATCGTCGTCGATGTACAGAACTCGGGGCGAGGCTGCGCTCACAGGGTCTCCGGCACCTGCATCACGGAGAAAAAGAGCCCCAGCTGGCGAATGGCATTGGCGAAGTTCTCGTAGTCCACCGGCTTTGTGACGTACACGTTGGCGCCGAGATCGTAGCAGCGCTGAATCTCGCGCGCGTCGTCCGTCGTGGTCAGAACCACCACGGGAATGCGCTTGGTGTGCGCGTTGGCCTTGAGCTTCTCGAGGATGCCGATGCCGCTCATGTCCGGCAGGTTGAGATCGAGAAGCACGAGCAGGTGCTTGCCGACGCTCGCCGTGCCGCTCCCGTCCGGACCGAAAAGCACCGCGAGAGCATCGGTGCCGTTGGCGACATGGATGATCTCGTTGTTCACGCCCGCGCGGCGCACATTGCGCTCGATCAGCCGTGCGTGGCCGTCATCGTCCTCGACCATCACGATCCGGACCGGCTTACCGTGGTTCATCTTTCCTCTCCGGCCGGACGCGACGGCTCAACCTCACCCGAAAAACTGTACCAGCCCCGACCTCGGAAGTCACCGAGACATCCCCTCCCAGTCGCCGTGCCAGCGAGCGAACATGGGCGAGACCGATGCCTTCGCCCGCCTGGTCCTGGGCGCCGGCGCGGCGAAAGAGATCGAACACACGCTCAAGGTCCTCCCTTGCGATGCCGCGGCCGTTGTCCTCCACCGCTATGGTGACCTCGCCGAACCGCGCCGCCTCCTCGCGCACGACAATGCGCGGCGGAACGGACGGCCGCCGGTACTTGATCGCGTTGTCGATCAGGTTGCCGAAGATCTGCTCGAGCGCCAGCCGGTCGGCCTCGATGACGCCAAGCGGCCTGCGGATGACGATCTCGCCGTCCGTCTCGTTGAGGCGGTGCTGCACGCCGGCCGATATCGAGTCGAGGAGCTCGCCAAGGTCGATGCGCTGGGGCACCAACACGCGTTGCCCCTCACGGGACAGCTGCAGGATCGCCTTGATGAGGCCGTCCATCTTGATCGTCGAGCGGCGGATGAAATCGATGGCCTCGGGGATATCCTTGTCGATGGCCCGCTTGCCGTCGCTGCCCGCCTCGAGCTTCAGCAGACCGGGATCGGCCGAGAGCGATGCCAGATCAGCGAGGCTGGTCTCGAGCTCGCTGGTGAACCCCATGATGTTCACCAGCGGCGAGCGCAGGTCGTGGCTCACGATGTAGGCGAAGCGCTGGATCTCCTCGTTTGCCCGATAGAGATCGGAGGTGCGCTCCTTGACGCGGTCCTCGAGGCTGACATTGGCAACCTCGAGCGCCGAGCGCGTCGCGATCAGCTCGCGCAGGTAGCGCAGGATCATCAGCACGGCGCCGACAGCCGCGCCCAGGATCAGCGCCGCCGAGACCGCCGTGAAGAGCCTGGTACTCTGCGCGACAGCGGTCTGGGTGCGGACGCTGTTGCTGATGTCCTCGTCGGCCGTCGCTACCATCGCCTCGACCTGGTCGCGCAGCCGGTCCATGGTCCTCTGCCCGTGGCCATCCAGGACGACGGCCATGGCCTCCGCGCGGTTTCCCGCGTCGCAAAGGGCGATGGTGGAGGACAACTCGGCGAGCTTTTGCGTGATCAGATCATCCAAGCCGGAGCGGGCCACCTCCTCGCTCGCGTACAGGCGGTGCACGGCCTGCAGGCGGTCGTTCACGTGCTCCAGCGCGCTCCGGTACGGATCGAGATAGCTCGTGTTGCCCGTCAGGAGGTACCCACGCTGGCCCGACTCGGCTGCCTGCACGCTCAGCATCAGCCGGAACAGAGCCCCGCGCTGCTCGCGTGCCTGCAACAGCGACACTGTCGCCTGCTGGTTGCGCTCGAAGAGCCAGAAGGACGTCGCAAACAGCGCAACGAGGAGCACCAGGGCGACGCCCGAGAGGACGTACGTCACCCGGATCAGCCGGCGGGCACCTTTCGACGGAGCCTCGACGGACGGCCGGCCACCCAGCCAGACGGACAGATCACGAATGGCGGTCAACCCGTCCCCCGCAGGCTCCCGTCAGGGCAGCGCGGACACGATGCTGCCGCGGTTGGCAAAGGCGAACGAAACCCACACTTGGCACACGCGCCTCCCGCGGCCTCTAGCCTGCCTTGATCTCGACGCCGGGGGCCTTGATCAGGATCCTGCTCTGGCTTTCCCAATACCAGTAGCCAAGAACCGCAACGGCGACCAAGAGGGCGCCGATGATCAGCTCGCGCATGCCGGGCTCCTTCTCTGCCAATTCCTCTCCCTGCAACGCCCGTGATGGCGCTTGGTTTCACGGCACAGCTCAGGAGTGTCGCCTCAACGACCACGCGACTTGGGCAGCGGGGCGCGGCTGCGGATCCGGTCCCGGTTCGTGCGCTGCTCCTCCTCGGGCTTGGTGTTGTCGGCGGTCTTGCCCGACATGTTGCCCGGGTTGTAGTGAAACTTGCCCGCGCGCTTCTCGCCCGGGCGCCGCTGCTTCGCGCTCTTGTCGTCGGCCATCGACCTGCTCCTTCGAAATCTGCCATGCGGGTGCCCGAGCGCGGCCCCTTTGCGCTCTGCTCAGGTGGGCAGAACCCTCCAGCGCAGCCCCGGTTCCGACCCTGGCGCTCGTGCTTCATACGACGGAGCGAAGTGCTGCCATCAGCGCCTCCTCCGTGATCGGCTTCCTGACGATCGGAACGTCGTCATAGCCCGCGGGCAGACTGCCGCGGCTGAACCCGGTGACGAAGAAATAGGGCAGCGAGCGCTCGACAAGCTCGGCGACGAGGGTGTCCACGGGCTCGCCATTCAGATTGCCGTCGAGGATCGCGACCTCGAACCTCGCCTCGCGCACCGCGGCGAGGGCCTCGGCGAGCGTGCCTACCGGAGGCAGCGCCATCAGGCCGGCGTCATGGATCATCTCCTCCATGGCGAGGGCGATCAGCGGCTCGTCCTCGATGATCAGCACGCGGATGCCGTGCGGCGAGGTCGCGGGCCTGGCTGCCGGGACCGGATCGCGCCGCGGACCGGCGGCCCTGAAATGGCCCGGGTCGAAATAGCCGCGCGTCGGGACGAGCTGCGACTGCAGCTTGGCGCTGATCTCACACACGAGACCGTCGGCCTCGAATGCCGTGCGCGCCTTGAGGTGCGCCTGGTTGCCCATGCGCTCGATGAGCGTCATGCCGAACCCGCGCACGCTTGGAAGCTGCACTCTGGGCCCGCCCGTCTCCTGCCAACGCAGCTCCATGAGGTCGGTGTCGCCGCGCGCGAGCGTCCATTGCACGCGGACCCTGCCTCCGGCAGCAGGTGGCCCCGACAATGCGCCGTGCTTGACGGCATTGGTGGCGAGCTCGAAGAAGATCAGGGAAAGCTGCAGCGCGATCTGCGCCGGCAGAAAGATCTGCGGACCTTCGACCGTCAGCGCCGGATTGTCGTTGAGCCCGGCGTCCGCAAGCAGTGCTCCAATGAGATCGTGGATCTCCGCGCCCTCCCAGCGGGTCTGCGCCAGGAGATTGTGGGCGCTCGAAAGCGCCTGGAGGCGAAAGTTGAACTGAGTGAGAAACTGGCGCATGTCGCGCGAGGTCCGCGCCGTCTGGCTGGCGATCGACTGCACTATGGCCAGCGTGTTCTTGACGCGATGATCGAGCTCGGCGAGCAGCAGCGTGCGCACGTGCTCGGCCCGGCGCCGCTCGCTGACGTCGCGATTGGTCTCGAGCACCAGGTCGCGGCCATCGGCCCGGATCAGCTCCTGGCGGCTGTCGACCCAGACCTCGGTTCCGTCCTTGGCGATGTGCAGGATCTCCCCGGTCCAGCTGCCGTACTCGCGCAGCGACTTCTCGAAATCCGACCTGTCGGTGGGGTGCCGCGTGCGCAGGAGCTCGTGGCTGCGGGCGCCGATCGCCTCTCGCCTCGTGAAACCGTAAAGCTCCTCGCAGCCCCGGTTCCAGGAGACGATGCCCGTCTCGAAGCTCCACACGAGGATGGCCTCGTGAGAGAGCTCGATCAGCCGTGCCTTCTGGCGAAGGCGTGCGCTGGCGTTGCGCTGCTCGGTGAAGTCGGTGTGAGTGCCGCACCAAAGCTCGACATCGCCGTCCGCGTCATGGAGCGGCATGGCACGGGACAGGAACCAGCGGTACTGCCCATCGGCGCCGCGAAGGGGAAAGATCTCCTCCCAGACCTCGCCGCTCTCGAAATGCTTGCGGATCTTGCCCACGACGCGCTCGACGTGATCGGGATGCGACAGGCCCGTCCAGCCCCACCCTGCCACGTCCGCGTGCGTCGTGCCGGTGTAGTCGAACCAGCGTTGATTGAACCAGAAGACATTGCCCTTCCCGTCCGCCATCCAGGCCAGCTGTGCCATGTTGTCGGCGAGCGCGCGGAACTGGCGCTCGCGCAGCTGCAGCTGCTCCTGGATCCGCCTCATATCGGAAATGTCGCGGGATACGCAGAGCAGCTGGGACACGTCGCCGTCGGCGTTGCGCAGCGGAGTGACGACGACGTCCCACCATTTGCGCCTACCCCGGGCGGTGGGATACATGCCGGTGAAGCGAACCCGCTCTCCGCGCAGGGCCCTGTCGAGGGCGGCCGCCACGCTCTCTCGCCCGTCCTCAGGCCAGCTGTCGACCCAGCGCGCGCCGACGACGGCTTCCGCGCGGTCCAGCTCGAGCAGAGCGGCTCCCGCGACGTTGATGAAGGAAATGCGGCCCTTCAGGTCAATGAGCTTGACGCAATCGGCGCTGCTTTCGGCCAGCCAAGTCCCCAGAGAAGCGACATCCAAGTCATTGGTCACGGGTGGCTCGACTTCGTCATCGACATGGCCGCGCTGTCGCGCCGCCACAGGGCTGCCACTACGTCAAGAGACCACAAGCTCGCTGCGCCTTCCGGATTTGATGTCGAAAAAGAGGGCTTGGCTGATCACGGCCTTCACCATCTCGGGCTTGAACGGCTTGGTAATGAGGAAGGCCGGCTCTGCCCGCGCACCGGTCAGCAAACGCTCCGGATAGGCCGTGATGAAGATGACGGGAACCTCGGCGCTGGCCAGGATGTCGTTGACGGCGTCAATGCCGGAGCTTCCGTCAGCCAGCTGGATGTCGGCGAGGACGAGACCTGGGTGCTTCCGTCCGGCGAGAACGACCGCCTCCTCGCGCGTGCGTGCGATGCCCACCACCTCGTGGCCGATCTCGGTGACGAGCGTCTCGATATCGAGCGCGATCAGCGGCTCGTCCTCGATGATCATGACCCGCGCCGCGATCTGATCGGCGATCTCCCGCCCGGCCTCATCGATCAGGCGGCGCACCTGGAGCTCAGTCTGGCTCAAGATGGCGGCGATGTCGGATATGGAGAACTCCTCCACGGCGGAGAGCAGGAAGGCCTGCCGGGGCAGGGGCGTGAGCGATTCGATGCGCTTGTCGACAAGGCCCTGCGGATCGGCGTCCACGGGCTCCTTCTGCAGGTTCAGGCTGACGGAGCCCCACACCTTGGTGAAGGCGCGGTAGAGGGAGGCCCGCGGCGAGATGTCGGTGCCGAAGGCCGACGGCTCGGCAACCAGGGCCTCGAGCAGCGCCACAACGTAGGCGTCGCCCCGGCTCTGCGAGCCCGTCAATGCGCGAGCGAAGCGGCGCAGATACGGAAGCTCAGGCGCGATGGCGTCAGCGAGCGTTGCGGACATAAACGGAATCTCCCCTTGATCCAACCCGACTGCCGAGCGCGAGCGGCGCGCGGAGGCGGAGCGTCGTCTCTAGCAACTCGCGAAGGTCGAGCTTGGTTCCATCGAGGGGAAATGATTGCGCCGCCGTCAGGCCGGCGCTCAGGCGTCGGGCTTCGTCTCGCGCAGCTGTGCCAGCAGCAAGCTGAAACGATCAGGCAGCGGCTCGGCCACCAGCTTGCCGTAGAGATCGCGCAGCTGTTGGCCGATGACATCCTGCATGTCGGCCTGCCCTTCGGCACACGCCTCGTGCGCCTGGTGCACAGCAGGCCGCTCCCGATCGCCCTGCGTGGCATCGGAGCTGCCGCCGCCATCCGGGAAGACGTCGCTCGCCGCGGTGGCGACTTTCGCCGGCTGAAGGGCACCCGCTTTGCGCCTTGCCTTCCGCGCCGAAATATCGAGCTCTCGAAGCTTCATTTCCGTGGTCCAGCCCTCTACATCTGTCCGCTTGGCCCTCGCGCAAGGGTCGTCATGCCGCCCCGCCTGGATGTGCGCTCAATGCCAATAGGAGCGCACGGCCTTGGCATCGGGCAGAGGCGGCAATCGCTGCATCCAGCGCTCAAGCTGAGAGCGCTGCGGGCGCCGCATGCTCCACAGCGCCCCCAGGGCAAAGGCAAGGCCCGCCGCGACGGCGATCGTCGCCATGGGGTATGGCTTCACCGTCTCCACGACGTCGCCCGCCACCTCCCTCGCCCGCTCGGACGCGTGCTGAAGGGATTGCGTGAGGCTGCCCTCGGCGGCGTCCGGCCTCGGCTTGGTCGAAGTGAAGCTCGCATCTCTCATCAATATCTCCTGCAAAGGTGACTCACGTTCAACCGCGCGCCGCCGCAAACGGTTCCATGAGTGGATCCGCCGATGGCTGGGCAGCAAATTAACGTGCTTAGGACCGGTCAGCCGGATCAGAGCCGGCCAACCCCTCCCCCTCCGGCGCGGGCCATGATGGCCTCGGTCTGGGGGTCAGGGGCAAAGTCCTCGCTGGACAGATGCAGCATCTCGGAAAGGCGAGCCCGGGCGCGATTGACCCTGCTCTTGATCGTGCCGACGGCACAGTTGGAGATCTGGCCTGCCTCCTCGTAGGAGAACCCTGCAGCTCCCACGAGGATCAATGCCTCGCGCTGCTCGGGCGGCAGGGTGTTCAATGCCTCGCGGAAATCCTGCATGTCGACGTAGCCGTCCTGATTGGCGTGGACGGCGAGGTTGGCGGCCTTGCTGCCGTCGTCCTCGACCTCCCGCCGCCGGCGACGGCAGTCGGAGAAGTAGGTATTGCGCAGGATGGTGAACAACCACGCGCGCATGTTGGTGCCCTCCTCGAAACTGTCGAGGTGGTTCCATGCCTTCAGAAGGGTATCCTGCACCAGATCATCCGCACGCTCGACATTGCCGCACAGGGATACGGCGAACGCTCTCAGATTCGGGATGAGGCGCAGCATGGCGCGGTCCAACGGCAGCGGTTCAACGGTCACGCGAACTCTCCTTGGTCTGAAGCGCTTCCAGAAGCTCGACGAAGCGGTCGGGCACGGGGGCCTCGGCCACGTCGCTGAAAGCACTGCGCAGCATCTGCCCAATGCGCGCCTGCTGGGCGCGGTCGAGCATCGCGGCGCGATGAAACGGTTGATGAAGTGTGGAGGCCATCGGCGATCCGGCCGCCGCCGGATCGTAGCAGTTCACGTCATTGGACAGGACCAAGCGCAGCATCGGCGCGCGGCGCTGCTCGCGGGGCACTTCCTCGCCCGCCTGGGTCAGCGTCTCAGAAGCTGCTGTGTCCGCCCTCTCCGGCTCATTCTTTGGAAACATGGAATTGAAATCCCCTTCTCTCTCACCCGCCGGCAGAGATAACCCTGAGCGGGGGATTTGGTTCCTTCGGCCAAGCCCAAGCTTGGCCCTGGGGGCCGGCTCAATGCGGCTTGGCTCGGAGGGCACGGGTGCTGCTGGTGTCTCCAGGGCCCCGCAGTGTGGTCGAAGATGTCGCAATGGCAGCCGGATCGCCGGAGGGACCGAAGATGGCAATGGCGCCGGCCACGTCACCGTGCTGGAGCTCGCGAAACTCCTCGTGGTAGCGAAAGCCCATGATCTGGCCGGCGCCCGAGGGATGATCGAGGCCGATGGCGTGCCCGATCTCGTGGGCCAAGGTGTAGCGCAGATCATAGACGCTCAGGTTGCCGTCGAAGCCGATCTTCCATCCACGCTTCGGATTGAGGCAGACGAGAGCCCTGGTGATGGGCTTGATCTCGGCCGGGGCCGCAGCGTCATAGGACACGTCGGCAAAGGCCCAGCCCTCGGGATCGACTTGGGCCCCGATCCAGATATTGGGTGTCTCGCCGTCGGCCGCCTCACGGAAGCTGATGTTGGCCACCCGCTCCCACATCGCGAGCGCCGCGCGCAACTCGACGCGGACCTGATCGCCGGACAGCCTCGAGGCCTGCTCGAGCCCTGCAAGCGCGCTCATGCGCCGGCAATTGCGCGCGCCCTCGAAGGTTTGGAACCCGGCGACCAGTCGATACGTTAAGAGGACTGGCTGCATGCCGCCGGCGCCCGTGCTCGACGGCCACTGGACCGTGTGTCCATCGAGGCGAAGCCGCTTGAAGCCGCTGCGGCCGTCCTCGGCCGTCGCGGGCGCGTGCGTTCCTGCGATTGCGAGCGCGATTGCCAGGCACACGCCTGCAAAACCCGTTTGCTGCTGCAAATCCCCGTCCCTCTCACTGTCCCGTTGCAAGCGACCCTAGCGCGCTGGGCGATGAGGTCAACCACCGCGGGTCCGTGCCTGCGTGCGGCAAGCGTGAGCTTTGCCCCTCAGGAACGCGGCGCGACGATCGCGAGTTAGGCCCAGTACAAGCATGCGTTGCCGGGAGGTTTTGCCGATGCAGGAGGGCGCGCCCCTGGCGACAAGGAGCGAAAGCGGGATCCGCTCGCGCGCGAGCCCGCCGCTCACGGCAGGCGGCGACAGCAGCAACAGCGGCTCGGACGGGCTGCGGCGGGCCTCGCAGTTTGCGACGATTGGTCTCTTCGTGATCGGGGTGACGTGGTGTGCCTTCATTGCGCAGCCCGTGCTCGTGCCGGTGCTGCTGGCGTGGGTCATCGCCACGATCACGCTGCCTGTCGTGGTCTACCTGGAGCGGCTGGGGATCCCGCGCCTTGGCGCCTCCATCCTGGTCACGCTCGCCCTGCTCTTCCTCTTCGCAAGCCTTCTCCTGCTGCTCTCGACGCCGCTCGCCTACTGGCTCGGCCGCGCGTCGGAGTTCGGCGCGCTGGTGAAGCTGAAACTGCAGAGCATCGGCGAGCCGCTGGCGCTGCTCAAGGAGCTGCAGCGGTCGCTCAGCGCGGTCAGCGTGGGAGAGGCGCCGGCGCTGACGGTGGAGCCGCAATCGACGTCGCTCGTGACCACCATCTTCTCCACCCTGACGCCCGCCGTGAGCCAGGCCATCCTGTTCATCGGCGCGCTGACGTTCTACCTCGTCTACCAGAAGCGCCTGCGCAATCTGCTCGTCGGCCTGGTCCAGGCGCGGGAGCTGCGCCTGAAGCTGCTCAGACAGCTGACCGAGATCGACGAGAGCATGTCGATCTATTTCGGCACGTTCACGCTGGTCAATCTCGCCCTCGGCGCCGTGACGGTGCTGCTGACGTGGGCCGCCGGATTGCCCAATCCGCTGCTGTGGGGCGTGCTCGCCGGCGTGTTCAACTATATCCCCTACGTGGGGCCGGCGCTCGTCATCGCGACGCTGAGCATCGTGGGGCTGCTGACCTTCTCCACGCTGACGCAGGCGGCCGTCGCGCCGCTGGCCTTCCTCGCAATCGTGACCGTCGAGGGCAACTTCATCACGCCGTCGCTGATGGGCCGCCGTCTTGAGCTCAACCCGTTCGCGGTGTTCCTGTCGATCGCGTTCTGCACGTGGCTGTGGGGTCCCGTCGGGGCCTTCCTTGCGGTTCCGCTGCTGATGGCGGGCACCACCATGGCGACCGGCCTTGCCGGCGACGAAAAACCCGACCTGCCGGAGTGAACCTCCGCCCCGTCCACTGCGTTTACCCAGCAGCTTCAACTCAGGAGTCTCCCCAAGATGGCAACGACCAGCAGCACCGCGCGCGACTTCCACGACGTCAAGGACAAGGGCGGAGAGCAGATCAACAGGATGGCGGACAAGGCGGGCGACCAGATCTCGCAGATGGCCGGCTCGATCGAGAACGCGGCTGGCAAGGTCCTCGAGCAGGGCCGTGACGCCGGCGAGCGGGTCCAGGAAGTGGCGGGCAACATGCAGGCGGCGATCGACAAGTCCATTCGCGAGCAGCCGATGGCGACGCTGGCGATCGTGGCCGCGGCCGGCTTCGTGCTCGGCGCGCTCTGGAAGTCGTAACGCCCGACGCACGTCTCCAGAGGACCGCCCGCCATGCTGCAAGGCATCATCGACGACGCGAAATCGGCCTTGGGAGAGGTCCTCGCCCGCTACACCACGCGGGCGCTGATCGGCTTCGTCTTCCTCGTGGCACTCGGGTTCGCGGTGGCGGCAATCGCGATCCAGCTCGTCGATGCGTTCGGCGCTGTCATGGCGCTGTGGATGATCGCGGGCGGCTTCGCGGTGGCGGGGCTGATCGGCTTTGCCGCGGAGGCGGCCCGGGAGAGAGAGAGCGCGCCCGTCCAAGAAGCCGCAAGCAGCGCCAGCGCGGCCGTTGGCGGGGCCGTGAAGGACGCAGCGGCGGAGCTGCCCGCCATAGCTCTCAGCCTGTTCCACATGGCCTCGAGCACGACAGGGTCCTTGTCGATGCTCGGAGTGCTGCGTCTGCTGGGACGCAACGCGGCCCTCCTGGTGCTGCTTGCGTTCATGGGTTTGCTGTTGTGGCCGCGCGGGCAGGCGGCGGAGGATACGGGCAAGCCCGACGAGGCGGCTCTCGGCTAGCCGTTGCGATCCAGATGTCGGGCCACGGGGGCGGCGCAGGCGAGCGCCGCTCTCTGCGCTTGGGAGGGCCCCTTCTGCTGCAGCTCTTTATCTGGAGCGGTCGCGAACCGTACGCGCTGCGGGAAGTTCTAAAGGGGTGCGATCGCGACGCTCGTGTTGGTACGGGCTAAAGCGATCTCTTTTCACCGCTCTCTGCGGCCACTCGTTCGGCCCGTGCAAGAGCCTTACACAGGAGCAAAAGATGAAGCGCGCAATCGGTCTTTCCATAGCTGCACTGCTGCTGGCGGCCCCCGCCGCGGCGCAGACAACCACCCCGCCCGCCGCGACAACCACCCCCTCGACACCCGGCACCGCCCAGACGACCACCAACATTCCAGCGCAGAGCATGGCGCTGAGCAACTGGTACGGCAAGAGCGTGTACGACCAGGCCAACAACAAGATCGGCGACATCTCCGACGTGCTGATCGACCAGCAGAAGCAGGCCTCGCTGGCCATCATCGGCGTCGGCGGCTTCCTCGGCATCGGCGAGAAGAACGTGGCCGTACCGTTCGACACCATCACGCGCTCGGTGCGCGATGGCAGCGTGTACCTGACGATGAACACGACCAAGGACGCGCTGAACGCCGCCCAGGGGCTGCGCTTCGACCGCACGACGAACTCCTGGCTGGTGGATGCCGCCGACGGCAGCGGCAGGAGCACGATGTCGAAGTAGCGACGCGGTCACCGATCTGTGCGATGGGCCGCAGTCGCGGTCCGTCTTCCATCCTGGGCGAGGACTGAAATGGCAAGCCGGGACGTCACGTGCGAAGAGCGGAAGGTCGACAAAGCGCTGAAGGACACCTTTCCGGCCAGCGACACCCCTTCCGTGGGAGGCCCCACCTCGACCGAGACGCCCCGCAGCCGGCAGGATCGCAAGGCGCCGATCATCCGAAAGGAAGACATCGAGGCCGCGCGCAACGGCGAAGGACACAAGCAACGGTGACAGGGAACGACGGCGCCGCTCGAGCGTTGACAAGGCACGGACCTGAAACGGTCTTTCAAATGGTCTTTCACAGTCAGGAAATGGAGATCTGCTCATGAATTGGGATCGCGTTGAGGGCAACTGGAAGCAGCTGACGGGCAAGGTCAAGGAGCAGTGGGGCAAGCTCACCGATGACGACGTGAGCCAGATGGACGGCTCGCGCGAGCAGCTCGAGGGCAAGATCCAGGCCCGCTACGGCTACACGAAGGATCAGGCCAAGAGCGAGGTCGACGGCTGGTTCAACCGCCTGTCCTGATCTCGACCGCTCTGCAGACATGCGCCGGTGCCGAAAGGCACCGGCTTTTTCTTGCCATTCGATGGGAAGCGGAGCACGAAGAAAAGCCCGCCTCGTCAGGGCGGGCCGTCTCTGGTCAGATGTCCACGGCTGCGCGGCGGCTAGAGGACGCCGGTAAGGTGCAGGAGGATGATGACGACGATGGGGACGCCAGCCATCCACAAGATGATGTCTCTCAGCATGCTCTCCAACTCCCTTCGATCCGAACGGCGGTTGCGCATGTCGGGGGAGCGATCCACCACGGGCCGCCCCACGCACAAGGTCGCGGGAAGAACAACGGGCGCGGCGCGATCGTTCCGCGGCGCCATGAGCGGGGTCAGGTGACGACCAATGCCAGAGCAACGCCGACGCCCATGAGCGACAGGGACGTAACGAGGGCGACGAGCCAGACGATCTCGCGCAGCTCCTGGAAAACGACGCCCCACATATGCCTACTCCCGTATTAAGCTTCTTGGGCCTCAACACCCGGGAGACGGGTCGGTTCCAGCCCGCGTGTCCACATCTGCCGCGAGAGGGCCGGAAAAGAGAACGTACGGGCAACCTTGGACTGCGCCTGCGGTTCACCATCTATATGACTGTGCGATTGGCCTGATGGTGGGATCCATGGATACGCCCGACGAGGAGAAGGCCCCGAGAGACGAGGAGATCGCGTCGCGGGCGCGCGCCTTCGCCCCCGTCGTGTGGCTCATCGGCAAGGTGCAGAGCGGGAAGAGCTCCATCGTTCGTGCCCTGACGCAGTCGACGCAGGCCGAGATCGGGCGCGGCTTCGAAGCCTGCACCCGGTTCTCGCGGGTGTTCGACTTTCCGGCGGAGGCCCCGATCATCCGGTTCCTCGATACGCGCGGCGTGGGTGAGGCCGGCTACGATCCGGCGGCCGATATCGCCTTCTGCGAGGAGCGGGCGCATCTCGTCATCGCCGTCGCCAAGGCCGCCGACATGGAGCAGCGGCCCCTTCTCAGCGTGCTTTCAGCCATCCGCGAGAGGCATCCAGACTGGCCCATCGTCGTGGCGCAGACGAGCCTGCACGAGCTGTACGCGGAGAACGAGGGGCATGCGCTGCCGTATCCCTTCGGCAGGCACACCCTCGGGGCCACACCCCTGCACCGGGCGCTCGCGCATCAGCGCACGCTGTTTGCCGGCGTCGATGCCGACCTGCCGTTCGTGCCGATCGACTTCACGCTCGCGACCGACGGCCTCGAGCCTGCCGACTACGGGCGCGAGGCCCTGATCGCGGCGCTGATCGCGCATGCACCCAAGGCGGTGGCGGCGGTTCTCGAGGGGCTGCCGGCCGCCGCCCCCGGCACGACGCAAAAATCGGCCGATCCGCATGTGCTCGGCTATGCGCTGGCCGCAGGCGCCAGCGACGCGGTGCCCGTGGCAGGCGCCGCCGTCGTGCCGATGGTGCAGGCGGCCATGCTGCGCAAGCTGGCGCAGCTCTTCGACCGCGAATGGGACCGCCAGGCCATCGCCGAGTTCGCCGGCGCCATCGGTGCCGGCACCCTGCTGCGCGTGGCGACGGGCTTCGGGGTGCGGCAGCTCGTCAAGCTCGTGCCCGTCTACGGGCAGTCGGTCGGCGCGGCCGCGGCGGCTGCCGCGAGCTTCGCAACAACCTTCGCCATGGGCAAGGCGGCCGCCTACTATCTGTCGCGGCGGCAAGGCAGCGCCCGCGCCGAGGAGATCGCACGCGTCTATCGCGAGGCGCTGTCGGAGGCCTTTGCGTTGTCCAAGACAAAGCCCCTCGACACCGGCCTCGGGAAGCCGCCATGACCGCCACCTCGTCACCGCCGGGAGCGTCCAAGCGCAAGCGGGGACCGGTTCCACTCCTCGCCCTGCTCGGGCTGGCGCTGCTGCTGCCGGCGCTCAGCCTCATTCCGCTGGGCTCGATCTGGCTCTGGCAAAAGGGCTACGTGCTGCACTGGGCCGTCATCAGCTTCGCCATTGCCGGCGCCGCCTTCATGCTGCTCAGACGGGCGCTGAAGCCGCTTGCGAGCCCGCGGGAGACGGACGAGGCCGTCGCGGTACCCTCGCCGGTCTGGGATGCACGCCAGGAGGCGGCGTGGAGAGAGGTGACGGCGCTGGCACAGACCGCCGATACCGGCCGGCTGTCCGGTCGCGACGAGCTGATGGGCCTTGCCCTCGAGACCGTGACGCTGGTGGCGAAGACGATGCATCCAGAGCGGAGCGACCCGTTGCTTCGCTTCACGCTTCCCGAGGCGTTCGCCGTCATCGAGCAGGCGAGCGCTGGTCTGCGCGACTTCGCCGAGACGAGCCTGCCGTTCGGCGACCGCGTCACGGTTGCGCAGATGATGTGGATCTACCGCTGGCGCGGCGCTATCCCGATCGTGGAGAAAGGCTATGATCTGTGGCGGCTGGTGCGGCTCATCAACCCGATCGCGGCGGCGACGCAGGAGCTGCGCGAGCGCGCGACGCGCCAGATCTATGAGCTGGGGCGCGCCCACGTCGCACGACGGCTGACCGAGGCCTTCGTCAAGGAGGTCGGCAAGGCGGCGATCGATCTCTACGGCGGCAGCGTGCGCGTGCGCAGCGACCGGATCCGCGAGCACGTGAGCGAGGCGACACGCCGCGATACGCAACTGCTCGACGACGTGGCGGCCGAGCCGGTCCGCATCCTGGTGGCCGGCCAGAGCGGGGCCGGCAAGTCCTCGCTCATCAACGCGCTCACGGGCAGCCTCGAGGCGAGCGTCGATGTGGTGCCGGCGACGACGCGGACGACCGCCTACCGCGTCGCGCGCGAGGGACTGCTGCAGGCGCTGCTGATCGACACGCCCGGGATCGGCCCCGCGGCGGAGGGCGACGCGGAGCTTGTCGAGGCCGCGGCCGATGCGGACATGATCATCTGGGTGCTGTCGGCGACGCGGGCCGCGCGAGCCGCCGACAAGGCGGCAATGGACGCCGTGCGCCAGCACCTCGAGAGCCAGCACCGGGCGGCGCCTCCCACGGTCGTAGCGCTGACCCATATCGACCGGCTGCGGCCGTTCAACGACTGGTCGCCGCCGATCGACCTCGTCGCCCAGCCCAGCGAGAAGGCGCAGAACATCCGTGCGGCCGTCGATGCCGCCGTCCGCGACCTGGCATTGGCGCCGCAGCGGGTGGCGGCGGTCCGGGCGGATGCGCAACCCTACAATATCGATGCGCTGTGGGCGTTGGTCCTGGAGGCGCTGCCCGAAGCCAAGCGTGCGCGCCTGCAGCGTTGCGTGCGCGGGGTCAGGGGCGACTGGAGCTGGCGGGCGGCACTTTCCCAGGCCGCCAACGCCGGGCGCCTCGTCGCGCGCACCGTGCTGCAGAGCGGCGACCGCTGACGGGCCACTTCTCAATCCATGCGGCGCGCGACGTGGCGATGGGCCTCGATCTCCTCGGGCTCGGCCTCATCGATGTGGGTGATCGACGTCCTGGCCTTCGTCTGGCGCAAAAGCTCGTCGAGCTTGGCGTGCAGCGCCTGCGTGTCGCGGTGCTCGGCGCGCTGAATGAGGAGAGCGATGAAGAGGGTGACGAGCGTCGCCGCGCCGTGCCACTCGAGCGTCTGCGGCGAGGAGATGGCCCAGGCGGCCGTATAGAGAATCACGAGGAGAAACGCGAGCGGGTGGGCGGCAAGCGTGCCAAGTCGTATCAGAGCCTGCCGGGATCGTGCGATCACGAGGGGCGTGCCTCCAACTTCCCGAACGAGAAGGAGCGGTGCGAGGGGGACGCACCGCTCCACAGTGGAGAGGGAGGGAACCTGCTCTCTCACTGAACTCACCAGCGCGGAGCCCGAGCCTCGGGCTGGTCCACTTGCCAAGCCAACGCGTGCCGGTCGCGCGTCGTTCCCGTGCCGTGCCGGCCGGGCGAGCCGGTGCGCCGCCACAATGCCGCGGCGCACCAGAGGCGTCAGTGCACCTCGATCACCAGCTGGATGGCGCGCTCGTCAGGATCGACGATGGCGACGCGCTGCTCAGCCACGAAGTACTTGTAGCCCTGCAGCTTGGGGATGCGGTCGACGACGGTGACCGGCAGGGCGAGCAGATGCGCCTGGCGCGGCACCGAAGCGCCCTCGTTCAAGGCGCCGAGGCCCAATGTGCTGTCGACGCTGCTGCGCAGATCGACGCTCTGCAGGACGATCACCCTCTCCCGCTCCGACAGCGTGAGACCGGCGTTCTGAGGCGGGCCCTGCGCCACAACGTTGTCGCTGCTGATGACCTCGACCACCTCGTAGGTGTCAGGATCGACGAAGCAGATCTCGTCGTCGACGACGAAGTAGCGGTAGGCCCTGTAGGCCGGGTAGGCTGCCAGAATCGCGGCAGGGAGCGGCGCCAGGTCGATGCTGCGCGGGATACGTCGGCCGACGCGCACATCGATGCGCGTGCGCGCTCGATTGATGTTGCGCTCGCGCAAGATGTCGCGGCGGAGGTCAATCCGCTGCTCCCGGGTCAGCTGCAGCCGGCCTCGGCCCTCACCGGGACGGTCGGCGGCGTTGCGGGTGTCGCCAGGCGTATCGGCCGTGCGGTTCTGCTGCTGCTTCTGCTCGGCGGCCTTGTTCTGCTGCTCCTTGCGCTGCTGCTCAGCGGACCGGTTCTGCTGCTCCTTGCGCTGCTGCTCGGCGGACCGGTTCTGCTGCTCCTCGCGCTGCTGCTCGGCGGACCGGTTCTGCTGCTCCTTGCGCTGCTCGGCGGACCGGTTCTGCTGCTCCTTGCGCTGCTCGGCGGACCGGTTCTGCTGCTCCTTGCGCTGCTCGGCAGACCGGTTCTGCTGCTCCTTGCGCTGCTGCTGGGCAGCCCGGTTCTTTTGCTGCTGCTGGCGCTGCTCGGTGGCCCGGTTCTGCTGACGCTGCTGGGCGCGGTTCTGGTCGCGCTGCGGCCTGCTCTCGCTCCGCGGCGTGGCGCGCTGCGGTTGCTGACGTTCGACCTGCCGCGGCGCCTGTTGCGGGCGTTCGGCCCTCGGCTGCGGCGCAGCCTGCGGGCGCTCAGAGGGGCCGGGGCCGGAGGAACCGCCGCCCGGTCTCTCGCCACCACCTCGCCGCTCCTGCGACAAGGCCGGCGTGCAGCACAGCGCCGCCATCAAAGCCGCGCTCACAAACATTCTTGGTACGTTGCTCATGATCAACTCTCCCTTTGGGGTCCTGTCCGCTCAACGAGAGGTGCCGTGGGTAGTTCCGCCATCGCGGCACTATGCCCACTGCCGGACCGGGTCTGGCGACACGCCGAAAGCGTGCGCCGATCACCCCTGATGGAGATTGCGGGGGCCGCGTGCACGGCCCCCGCGGGCCCTCGTCACGCCCGTCTGACGAAGTTGGCGATCAGCGAGACGACGAACAGGACGATGAAGACCCAGAACAGAATCTTGGCGCCTTCCATGGCGAAGCCGGCGACCCCGCCGAAGCCCACGGCCGCCGCGATCAAGGCGATCACGAGGAACACGATCGCATAGTGCAAGAGATTGCCCATTCCAGCCTCCACTTTGGCATCCGAACTGGAGCGTCAACGCCAGCGCGCTGCGGCGGTTCCGTCCAGGATCCGCTGCGCGGGATGCAACCAACCAGACCCGCGCGGCGTTTGCCTAACTGCGTCTCACGGCAGCAAGGGGAAGAGGGGAGAGGCATGTCCATTGCACCTCAATCGCCAAGTCCTGGCGGCACGGGTCTCGAATACGCCGTGATCGGCAACTGCCGCATCGCCGCGCTCCTCGACCGCAATGCGCGGCTCGTGTGGTGGTGCTTTCCGCGGTTCGATTCGGACCCCGTATTCTGCCGCCTGCTCACGGGCGACGAGGAGAAGGGGTTCTGCGACGTCGTTCTTGAGAACCAGGTCGAAGCGCGCTCGGCCTATCTGCGCAACACCGCCATCGTCGAGACCGTGCTCGTGGACGACGGAGGCAACAGCCTGCGGGTCACGGACTTCGCGCCGCGCTTCACGCGCTTCGAGCGGATCTTCAATCCGCCGCAGCTCTACCGCCGGATCGAGCCCGTATCGGGGGTGCCGCGCATCCGCATCCGCATCCAGCCGACCTTCAACTACGGCGAGCGCTTCGCCACGCGCGTCACCGGCTCGAACCACATCCGCTACTCCGGCGGCGCCGACGCGCTGAGGGTGACCACGGACGCCCCTCTCAGCTACATCCTCAAGGAAACGGCCTTCGCGCTGATCCGTCCGGTCAACCTCGTGATCGGGCCGGACGAGCCGTTCGAGGCATCGGTCGGCTCGGTCACGCAGGAGTTCGTGCAGAGGACGCGCGAGCACTGGATGAACTGGGTGCGGTCGCTGGCGGTGCCGCTCGAGTTCCAGGTCGAGGTCATCCGCGCCGCCATCTCGCTCAAGCTGTGCAGCTACGAGGAGACCGGGGCGATCATCGCGGCGCACACCACCTCGATCCCGGAAGCACCGGGGACGATGCGCAATTGGGACTATCGCTTCTGCTGGCTGCGGGACGCGTTCTTCGTGATCAAGGCCCTGAACAGGCTCGGCGCCACGCAGACCATGGAAGACTACATCCACTATACGACCAACATCGCGCTGGATGCAGAGCGGCCATTGAAGCCCGTGTATGGCATCGTGCCCGACGACGACACCAGCGAGCGTATCGCGACCGAGCTCAAGGGCTTCCGCGGCAACGGGCCGGTGCGCATCGGCAACCAGGCCGCCGAGCAGCTGCAGCACGACGCCTACGGCAGCGTCATTCTCGGCGCGGCGCAGATGTTCATCGACGAGCGGCTGCCCGTCATGGGCGATGCATCGCTGTTTCACATGCTCGAGCCGCTCGGCATGCAGGCCGTGCGCTTCGCCTTCGAGCCCGACGCCGGCCTGTGGGAGTATCGCGGGCGGCAATGCGTCCATACGCACTCGGCGACCATGTGCTGGGTGGCCTGCGACCGCCTCTGGCGGATCGCCTGCAAGCTCCATCTGCATGAGCGGGCCGAGTTCTGGCGCAACCACGCCGACAGGGTTCGCGCGCGCATCCTGGAGGAGGCCTGGAGCGACAAGCGCGGCGCACTCGCCGGCACGCTCGGCGGCAGCGAGCTCGATGCCAGCGTGCTGCTGCTGCCGGAGCTCGGCTTGATGAGCGCGCGCGATCCGCGGTTCGTCAAGACCTGCGACGTCATCGGCCGTGAGCTCAGCCGCAACGGTTTCCTCACGCGCTACACCTCCGAGGACGACTTCGGCGCGCCGGAGACCGCATTCCTGGTCTGCCAGATGTGGTACATGGACGCCCTGTGCGAGGTCGGCCGCAAAGACGAGGCGCGGGCATTGTTCGCCGATCTGCTGTCGCGGAGAAACTCTTTCGGGCTCCTGTCGGAGGACATCCATCCCGCGACGGGCGAGCTGTGGGGCAACATCCCGCAAACCTACACGATGGCCGGCATCGTCAACAGCGCGCGCATCATCTCGCGCAGCTGGCAGGAAGCCTGGTCACCGCAATAGGAGGTCCGGTCGAACGCGCCGCGATCCACGCGGACGTGCATGATGCGCGCCGTCGCGGGCATTGGCACGCGTCGTCGCAACGGAGGCTACTTCAAGCCGGACCGCGGCAGGGCGGAACCGTGGGCGCGCGAAGGGCGTTGACTTTGCGGGACCCAGCGGGGCGCCGCGATCGGCGCGGTAACGCCCCAGGAGAGACCACAGCCTAGGTATGACCCGATGAGCCGCATCGTCCTCGTCTCCAACCGCGTGCTCGATCCGAAAAAGGCGGCACAGGCGGGCGGCGTGGCCGTCGCGCTCGCGGACATCCTGCGCACACGGCCTGCGCTGTGGTTCGGCTGGAACGGGGAGATCGCCGAGGATGTCGGGGAGCCTCGCATCGACGGCAAGATGGCCACGGTCGCGCTGACGCCGGCCGAGTACGAGCAGTACTACCTCGGCTACGCCAACTCGGTGCTGTGGCCCGTCTTCCACAATCGCCTCGACCTCGCCGAGTTCGAGGCGGGATACTTCGAGCAGTACCAGAGCGTCAACCGGCGGCTAGCCGCCCTGCTTGCGCCCATGCTGCGGCCCGACGACGTGATCTGGGTGCACGACTACCATCTGATGCCGTTTGCGACGGAGCTGCGCAACCTCGGCATCCAGAACAGGATCGGGTTCTACCTGCATATCCCGTTCCCGCCGTGGCAGACGTTCATGGCCATTCCCGAGCACGAGAACCTTGCGCGCGGCCTTTCCGCCTACGACCTGATCGGCCTCCAGACCAAGGCCGACGTCTCGAACCTCATCGACTACATGACCAACGGCGTCTACGGCAGCTTCCTGCCGGACGGACGCGTGCGGCTGTTCGACCGCCTGGTGCGGGTCGCGAGCTTCCCGATCGGGATCGACGTCGACGATTTCGTGCACGCCAAGCGCAAGAGCGGAGCCGTGCAGGGGCGCGGCATGCTGCGCGTGATCGGCGTCGACCGGCTCGACTACACGAAGGGTCTGCCGCAGAAATTCAAGGCATTCGACAGATTCCTCGAAAGATATCCGGGCTACCGCAGCCAGGTGATCCTCACCCAGATCGCGCCGCCGACGCGCGAGAACGTCGGCGCCTACGCGGATATCCGATCACAGCTCGAAAGCCTCGCCGGCTCGATCAACGGCCGCTACGGGGAGGTGGACTGGGTGCCGATCCACTACATTCACCGGTCGACACCCCGCAGGCGGCTCGCGGACCTGTACAGATCGGCCCGCATCGGCATGGTCACTCCCCTCCGCGACGGCATGAACCTCGTCGCCAAGGAGTACGTGGCGGCGCAGGACCCGGACGATCCGGGTGTGCTGATCCTGTCGCGCTTTGCCGGCGCAGCGGAGGAGATGCAGGACGCGCTCATCATCAACCCCTACAACATCGACGCGGTGGCCGACGTGATCAGGGCCGCGGTCGAGATGGGGCGCGACGAACGCATCGCGCGGCAGCGGGCATTGATGCGCACGATCCGGGAGAGCGATGTCCACACCTGGAGCCGCTCGTTCCTGCACATGCTGGCCGATGCGCACGACAACCCGCACTCGGAGCTTCCGCGCTCGAAAGACATCGAGCAGGCGCTGCAGAACCTGCGTGCGGCACGAAAGCGGGCGCAACCGGCGAGCATGCCGCTGAGGCTTGCGCGCCGGTAGCACGGCCGTCTCCCAACCCCTGAACCTGATGCGGACAGGAACCTTGCCTCATGCGCGCGCGCTGTGCAGTTGAACGATCGGGAGCCATTGGGGAGGGCGGCAGGCGATGACGTGCACCTCGGCGGACGAGCAAGAGAGCGGAGGGCCCATCACCCTCAGCATCGACATCGGCGGGACAAAGATGAAGGCGGGCAAGGTCGACTCGGGCGGCACGCTGATCGGCGCGCCGGTGATCGCCTCGACGCCGCGACCCGCGCCGCCGGAAGCCGTGCTGCGGGCCGTCGGCGAAATGGTCGCCGGCATCGCCGGCTTCGACCGCATCTCCATCGCCTTTCCTGGCATCGTACGCGGGACCAAGGTCATCACCGCGCCCAACCTCGGGACGGCGCAGTGGAACAACTTCGATATGGTCGCGGCGGTGTCGAGCGCCTACGGCAAGCCCGTGCGCATCCTCAACGACGCGGCCGTGCAGGGGCTGGGCGTGGTGCGCGGACCGGGGCTCGACACAGTGATCACGCTGGGCACCGGCGTCGGCTGTGCCGTCTACCGCAACCGGCGCTGGCTCCTGCATCTGGAGCTCGGCTTCGACGCCGAAATCGGAAACGAGGCCCTGCGCAGCATCGGAGCAGAGGCGTGGAACGAACGGCTGCGGGAGAAGATCCGGTACGTTGCTCGCCTCACGGCATGTGACCGGCTCTACATCGGCGGGGGCAACGCGCGAAAGGTGGCGGGAGAGCTGCCGGAGACTCTCGAGCTGGTGAGCAACGACGCGGGGCTTACGGGCGGCGTGCGCCTCTGGGAGGCTGAGCTCGACGACCTGCTCGGGTCGGTGCCGGTGCTCGAGCGCTAGGCACGACGGGGCGTTTGCAGGCGGCCAGGCAACGGGGATCAAGCGAGAATGCGTTCGGCTTTCAGGGATCTCATCGTCACGGATCCGCGGCGATGGGCGCTGTTCCTCGATTTCGACGGCACGCTGGTGGACATGGCGTCCGAGCCCGGCGCGGTGCGGATTCCCGTCGGGTTGCCCGAACTCCTCGCGGCGCTCAACCGGGCGCTGGGGGGAGCCCTGGCGCTCAATACCGGCCGTCGGCTCGCGACGGTGGATGCGCTGCTGGCGCCTCATCGCTTCTCCGGTGCGGGCGTGCACGGCGCAGAAATCCGACTGCACCCGCACGACGACATCCGATTGCCGGCAGACCAGGTGCCGCCAGCGCTCGTCGGCGCGCTGAGGAGGCTGATCGGGCCCTCGGACGGCCTCGTGGTCGAGGACAAGCAGGTCGGCATCGCTGTGCACTACCGCAAGGCGCCCGATGCGGTCGGGACGCTGCACAGAACGCTCGCCGAGCTCGTCCGCGGCTGGCCCGGCTACAAGCTCAGAGGCGGCCGGATGGTGTACGAGATCATTCCGCGCGCGTTCTCGAAAGCCACAGCGATCGAGTTTCTCCTCCGGCATCCGCCGTTTCTGGGCCGCCTGCCGGTGGTGATCGGAGACGACCGCGGCGACGAGCCGGCGATCAAGGCGGCGCGCGCGATGGGCGGGGCCGCGTTCACTGTTGGCGGGGAATTCTTCGCGAGCGGGGCAGACTTTGCAGGGCCTGCCTCGGTGCGTGCGACGCTGCGCAGCGTCCTGGAGGCCCTGTCCGGGTAGGCGAGCCGGGCGCAGGGAGCCCGCGGCTTGCTGCCGCACACAGCCGCCGCAAGACCACAATCCCGCAACCTCCGAGGGAGATGGACCTCCTAACCAAAAGGACGTGCCCCTCATTTTCCATATTTATTTGCGATTCCTACATCCGCTACTATTCGGCCGATATCTGCTGTCTGGAGTACTGCAGTGAAAAGGTTAAGGGCGCCGGGGGCAATTGTGCCCGCCATCCGCTATCGCGACATACCGGCCGCCATTGATTGGCTGGAGACGGCATTCGGATTCGAAACGCGCCAGGTCATGAAGAACGACGGCGGCGCCGTCGCGGGTGCCGTGCTGTCGCTTGGGGCCAACATGCTGCTGCTGCTGCCGGTGGGCAACAGCGAGCTCGATCGCCACATGAAGCAGCCCGACGAGATCGGCGGGGCAGAGACGCAAAGCTGCTACCTGGTCGTGGAGGACGTCGACCAGCATCTTGCCAAGGCGACGGCTGCCGGCGCCCAGATCATCGTCGAGCTGGGGCAGTATGCGAGCGGCGGACGAGGCTTCTCCTGCCGCGATCCCGAAGGCCACATCTGGAGCCTCGGCACGTACGATCCCGGCGCCGGCCGCGCCGCCGCCCCGGACGCCGCGGCGGAAACCGGGCGGGCCCGCGCGAGGGGCGCACGATCGGTGCTGGCGGTCGCGGTTCTGGGCATCGCCGTTGCCGCCGGCGCATGGACCTTCTTCAGGCTGCTGCAGACGGTCCCCGGCGCAGGCGATCTGCGCGCCACCCCCGAGGTCGAGACTGCGCGGCAGGCCGCGCAGCAGGACGGCGAGCGGGCGGCGCGGCTCTCGGCCGAGCTGGCGCGCGAGCAGAGCCTGCGGCAGGAAACGGAGCGGCGCGCGCAGGAGGCGCGGGAGCAGCTCAAACGCGGCGAGGAGGCGCGCGAGGCGGCGGTGCGACAAGCCAGGCTGCTCGAGGGGCAGCTCGCCGAGGAGCGCCGGAGCGCGCAGACGGCCGAAGGCGCGGCCAAAGAGATCCGGCAGGGCGTGGAACGCTCGGCCCAGCTTGCCGCCGAGCTCGCGCGTGCCCACAGCGCCCGCATGGACATGGAGCGGCGGGCGCAACAGGCCCAGGAGGCGCGCGAAGACGCGCTGCGGCAAGCCCAGAGCCTGGAGGCGCTGCTTGTCCAGGAGCGGCAGGCCGCGCAAAAGGCGCAAGAGGCCGAGCAACGGGCGGGGAGCGCCGCCAGGGACGCCCAGCAGGCGGCAGAGCGCGCCATCAAGACTGCGCAGCAAGTGGCGGAAAAGGCGGTCCGGGACGCCCAGAATGCCGCGGAGCGGGCCCTGCGGGAGGCCCACAGCGAGACCGGCAAGGCGCAGGAGAAGGCCATCGTACAGCCGGCCGAGCGCCCGGAGGAGCCGCATCAGCTCCTCTCGGCCGACGAGCTCAAGCGCCTCCTGTCGCTGACGGACGACCGCGCGCCCTCCCTGCCTTCGATCCGGATCAAGAGGCCGGCGCGGGACGTTCCAGACAACATGCGGCGCTTCGTCGGCGTCTGGGTGAGCGACGGCGGCACGGGAAGCGGCAAGCTGCATCGGGCGCTGATCGTGACCAGCGTGCTACCGCGCGGGCAGGTGACGGGCTTCCATCTCGTCGGCCCGCCACATTCCGAGAGATCCGCGTTCTATCCATTCGTCGGCCGCATCTCGGACAACGAGATCGTGGTCAGGAAAAGCGACGTCGAGATCGTCGGCGCGCTGGGCGCGGGCAACGAGCTCGCGGTGACGGAGACGTGGGGAACCGCGCCGTCGGGCGAGGCGGCGATGCTGAAGCCCGCGTGGACGCTTCTGGACGCGGAACGCCTCGCCAAGCAGTAGGAGCGCGCGCAGGCGGGTAAAGGCCGTGCGCCCTGAGCCGGCCATTTCGTCGATCGCGAGGGCGGCCGGGCTACGGAGCACGCCCCCTGCGCGCAGGCCGACTGCTCTTTACTGATCGTGCGCGCCTCTTCACGCGGCATACGCTGGACGCGTGATCGCGATCGGCTCTAGTAGCCGACGCCGACGATGGTCGGGAAGTTGTAGCCGCCAGCCCACGCGTAGCGGGGCGCGCGCTTTCGCGCAGGGGCGGGGGCAGCCGCGGGCGCCGCCGCCTTGCCGGAGCCGACGACGCTGCGGCCATGGGCGCCGTTGGCGCCGGCCTCGGCCGACAGCGCGAGCAGGAACATCAGGGTCAAAGCCGTTCGCATTGCGGGCCTCTCAAGCTGGACACGCCAGCCTACCTCAGCAACCGAAGGCGTGTCGAACACCGTGTGTCCAAGTCCGGCGTCGAGGCGCCTTTACCTCTACTTTGGAAATATCTCATGGGCGGTGGAGGGGGGCCGCGTTGCGGCTCCCCTCCTGTTCAAGCGGCCTTGCCCGCATCGTCCCCGCCGCGCAGACGGTAGAGGTTCTGCAGCAGGGTCTCGAAGCCGCCGGCTCCGGCACCCGCGTGCAGGTCGATGCGGCCGACCTTCTCGACCAGCTTCTCCAGCGCCTCGAGCTCCTTCAGGCGCAGCAGCAGAGGGTTGTCCTCCATCAGCCGCGCCGTGTTGAGCAGGGAGCGCGTGGCCGCCGTCTCCTCCTGGCGCCGGATCAGGTTGGCCTTCGCCGTGCGCTCGGCCTCAACGACCTTGTTGAGG
>JANRIO010000021.1:0-39205 GCA_033764875.1 Hyphomicrobiaceae bacterium
GCCAATCTCTCTACGCGGCGATCCACGGCGGCGCCAAGTCCGGACAAGATTAGCCTACGTTTTTTGGAGTTACCCGCCAGTGACAGCAGTGACGGATGAAGAACTGATGCAGTTCGCCGATCGCACGCTCAGTGCAGCCGAGCACGCACGGATCGCTGGCCTCATCGCCGGAGATCCGATAGCACGGGCGCGCCTCATTGAGTTCGCCGAAACCGGGCGCAGCCTCGCCGAGCCATTCAGTGCGATCTTGAATGCTCCGGTACCGCAGCATCTTGTCAACATCGTGATGGGCAGCAGCCAGGGGGCGAGGCAACCCTCGCATGCGTCAGACAATCGGGCCTCGTGGCTCGACCAGTTGCGCGGAGCGCTGGCACTGCCCGCCTGGAGCCCCGCCCTCGCCTTTGGCGCCTTGGCGGCCGGAGCCCTGTTGGGCTGGTTCGCCCATGAGAACAGTACGCGTCGCGCCGTCAGCGACGATCTTCTGGCCCTCAAGGGCGGTGCATTGGTCGCGCAGGGCAAGCTCGCCGCGGCGCTCGAGAGCGCGGGCAGCGGTGAGACGATCCAGGTTGGCGATGCCGGCGTGGATGCGATCAATGTGCGTCTGACGTTCCAAGGTCGCGGGCGGGGCTTCTGCCGGCAGTACGAGCTGGCAGGCACGGGCGGAAAGGGGCGCGCGGGGATCGGCTGCCGGGCGGACGACGGAACGTGGCAGGTGGAGTTCAACGCGCCCATCAAGCTCGAGAGCGACGCAAAGACCAAGAACAAGCTCGCCGACGACAGCAAGGCGCGCCTAGAGGCTGTCGTGACCGGAATGATGGATAGCCGCGACGCGCTCACCCCTCAGGAGGAAGCCGCAGCCATCAAGGGAGGCTGGGCACGCTGACGGCTGCCCAGGCAGCGCCCTTGGCACTGAGTGCCCCGGACCGCCGGCACCTGCGAGGCCGAAGTGCCAAATTGGTGGGTGGGCGCGAAGCTCAGCGCAAGATACTCAGTATGAGCTGTCCTGCGCGCACGTACACGTTGTGTGTCGTGCCGGATTCCGGTCATGCCAGAGCGACCGTGGCCACCCCTCCTCGGGTGGAACGGCGCTTGGCTATTGGCCGCTGCTGGGGCGCGCACGGGCCCGCGTCGCGGACGGCGCGGCCATGGTCGAGGTGACCCACGGCGAAACCGTCACGGCGGCAGCGGCAGGCACCGACGAGGAGGTCGGCGCAGGGCTCGCGCCCGGCTCGCCAGCGACCGCAACCGGCGGCTCGCAGTTGCTGGGGGCGACAGGGAGGCCGCGCCCGTAGGTCGAGTCCCGCCCGGGCAGGCCCAGGTCGTGATACTGCAGACGCGTCAGCAGGTTCTCCTTGCGGGCATCGTTGGATTTCGCATAGAGCGTGGAAATGAGCGCCGTTGCGTAGGGTGCCGCGAAGGACGTGCCGGAGTAGAAGCCCTCGCGCCCGCCTGGAACTGCCGTCCAAATGTCCACGCCAGGCGCCGCAAGGTCGATGTGCTGGCCACGGTTGGCGAACGCGTAGATGCGGCGCTGCTTGTTCACCGCTGTCACAGCGACGACCTGCTTGTATGCCGCAGGAAAGCTCGGCTCGGCGCCGGGGCCCTCGTTGCCGGCGGCGGCGACGAAGACCATGCCCTTGGCGCTCAGGCGCGCGATCTCAGGCTCGATGATGCTGTCGCGCGGGCCGGCGAAGCTCATGTTGACCACCTTGACGCCTAGCGCCTCCATCCAAAGGAGGGCCTCCTTCAAAACGACGGTATCGGCGGCGAACTCGCCGCGACCGTCGACGAAGAAGACGCTGGCGACATAGAATTTCGCTTTCGGAATAAGGCCCGGCGTGCCGCTCCTGGGATCGCCGGCGAGAAGGGCAAACACACCGGTTCCGTGCCACGTGGGCGCCGGCGCCCGTCCGTTTGGAAGAAACACGCCAACGTTAGCCGACTTCAGGGCGGGATGATCATGGTCGATGTTGGTGTCGATCACGCCGACCTTGAAACCCTCGGTGCACGATCCGAGCTCCCGATCGTCCCACTGCAGGAGCGAGCGTCCCGCGCAACGGTCCCCGGTGCAGCGGCCCGCCGTGCCGGCCGCAAGCACGCCATGGGCGCGGTGCAGCTCGGGGTCGTTCGAGCTGCGGAAGGCACGATAGAGCTGGTTCGGCGCAAACTTCTCCTGGGGCAAGTTCTCTCTCAACACGGTCTCGGCCGCGCGCGCGTCCATGCCGTCCGGCACGCGCAGGCGCGCAAGCCCGGTGTTGCCTACCCGGACCACACCGAAGCCGAGAGACACGGCCTTCTGCTCGCCCTTGGGGCTCAGCTTGTCCGCCAGGACCTCGCCGGGTGCATAGGGCTTGCCGTTGAAGTTGCCGGTCCAGGTACCCGGGATGCCGCTCACTGATCCGGGAGGACGTGGCTTGCCGGGCCCAGGCGTTGCAGAGGACGGCGTGCGACCGGCGGTGGCGGGAGCCGCCGGTTGATTGGCACCGGGCGCATCATCGTCCGCGGAGTCGTTGTCGCCCTTCTTCTTGCCGCGATTGCGGTCAGGTCCGCGGTCCCGCGTGGGCTCCGCCGCTCTGGCTGGCTCCGCCGGCTTCGAAGGGCCATTGAGCCAATCCTGCAGCGTGCGCGGCGGCTGGTAGTTGTCGCCTCCCGAGTTGTTGTCGCTCGAGCCAGAATTGCCTCTGCTCGCGTTGCTGTTGGAGCTCGAGCTGGCCTTGGTGCCGTCGCTCGAGCTGGAGTTGTTGCTCGAATTGCCCGAGCTGCCGCCGGAGCTGTCGTTGGAGGAGTTGCTGTTGCTGTTGCTGTTGCTGTTGCTGTTGCTGTTGCTGTTGCTGTTGCTGTTGCTGTTGCTGTTGTTGTTGTTGTTGTTGTTGCTGTTGCTGCTGCTGTTATTGCTGCCGCTGTTGTTGTTGCCCCAGTTGCCCCAGCGGTCGTAACGGTCCCAGGACCGGCGACGCGCGAGCGCCTGCTGCGTCCAGCCATCGCCTGGATGGCGTGCCGCCTCGATCTCGACCAGGCAGCCGACGGCAAACGTCACCGCGGCAAGCGCAAGACGACGGCTTGCGCAAACTCCGGACCGTAATCTCGAGAAGCGATTGGTCTCAAACCGAAGCAGTCGTTGCATGGTCTGCCCAGCGGTTTCCCTCACCCGAAGATTATGCGACGGGCACAAACTGAGCCAAGCCATTTCTGGTACTTGCGGGAAAAACGAGGGACAGGACCAAGCGGCCTGTTGCGCAGAAAGTGCATCGTGGCCACTTCGTGGGCCGGGAATGAACGATACCTATAAAGTACTACTTGCATGGATAATGGTACAAGACTGACTTATGCTCCCGCGCAGCGTAACACGCGCTTAAGCGCGCGTGCCGTAGGATGCCGCCGCCCATCCCACCTGCTGAATGGAGGCCCTCGCTCGTGACGCGCCCCGGTGCCCGGCTCGCTCCCCGACTGCGCGGCCTTCTGGCCGCCGGCAAACGCGGCGGCCTGAAGGCTGCGCTGCTCCTGCTGCACAGCACCGGACTGGCGCGCGCCTTCGCCCCGGCCACGCGAGGCCGCGGCGCGATCTTCATGCTGCACAGCGTCAGCCCCGAGAGACCCAGCCGCTTCGACCCCAACGGCATCCTGCGGGTGACCCCGGGCTTCCTGGAGGAGGCCATCCTCGCCACGCGCGCCGCCGGACACGACATCGTCTCGCTCGACGAGGCCGTGCGGCGGCTCGCCGAGCAGCAGCCGGGAGCGCCGTTCGCATGCTTCACGCTGGACGACGGCTATCGCGACAACCTCCTCTACGCCTACCCCATCTTCAAGCGGCACCAGGCTCCTTTCACGATCTATGTCGCGACCGACTTCTGCGACGGCAGCGGCGACCTGTGGTGGATCGTGCTCGAGAACGCGATCCGCGCGGCCAGCCGCCTCGACGTCAGCATCGGGGGCGAGCGGCTCACGCTCGATACCGGCACGCCGCGGCAGAAGTCGGAGGCATTCGCTGCGATCTACTGGCCCCTGCGCAAGCTGCCCGAGCGGGAGATGCGGGCGATCGTGCGCGGGATCGCTCGGGATGCGGGCTACGATCCCGCACCGCTTTGCGGCGATCTCATCATGACCTGGGACGAGGTCAGGGAGCTTGCCAAGGACCCGCTGGTGACCATCGGGGCGCACACCCGCAGCCATCTGGCACTCGCCAAGCTGACGGAGGAGGAGGCGCGCGAGGAGATTGCGGGCAGCGTCGCGCGCATCGAGCAGGAGCTGGGCGTCCGCTGCCGGCATTTTGCCTTTCCCTACGGCGACGCCAGCGCCGCGGGCCCGCGCGAGTTCGAATTGGCAAGAGCGCTCGGCCTCGCGACGGCGGTGACCACGCGCAAGGGCGTGGTGGGCGAGGCGGTCCGCGGTGCGCTCTGTGCGCTGCCGCGGGTGTCGCTCAACGGCGACTACCAGAAGGCGCGCTTCGTCAGCGTGTACCTGACAGGGCTGCCATTCCGGCTCGCGGCGCTTGCAGGCTCGCTGCTGCGCAGCGCCGTACGCCGGCAAGCTGCTAGCGCACCCGCCAAACCCTGAGGTCCGGCGACGGCAAAGGTATCTCCTCAAAGCCGTCCCCCGTCTGGCCGGCGAGGAGGCGCTGGCGGAGGCTGGCAGGCGCCGCGCCCGGCGTGCCGGCGCACAGGGCGATGTAGCGCACGCCCAGCGCGCGGATGAGGCCGGCGGACGCCGGCTCGAGGCCGGTCAGGATGCCGCCGAGCGCGACGATGCCCTTGTCGAGGCGATGGTAGGGCGCCGCCACGACGCGATGGCGCGTGAGGGCCGCCACGAAGGCCGCCAGGTCGATCTCGGCGGCGATGAGCCCGGGCTCGAGGCGGTCCAACTCGCGGACAACGTGGGTGCGGTGGCAGGCATTGGCCCGAGCCACCCGGGCGGTCTCAGCGGCGGTAGCGCTGTCGGCGCCATCGGTGACGAAGGAGAGGGCGGCGCCCAGCGTCGACTGCGAGAGCATGAGCACGGCGAAAACGCGCAGCACGGCCGGCGACAGCGAGCCGGTGCCGCTCAAGGTGGCTGCGAACACGGCCATCGGCACCACGACCAGCCAGGAGGCGTAGGGCGTAAGCTTGATCTGCCAGAAGCCCAGGACCGCGGCGAGGAGGGTGCAGGCGGCTGCGAAGAGAGTGGCAGCATCGCGCCGGCGCAGCCCCAGGTAGAGATGAATGGCGACGCCGATCAGCAGGAAGGTGATCTGCGGCAGGCCCGCCGCCAGGTGCTTGCGCGCAAAGGCAAGGAGCGACTGTGTCTCGGCGACGTGGTCGAGCCAGAGGGGGAACAGGGCCGGGTCGACGGCGCCGAAGGGACCGGCCAGGCACCTGGGCTCGGCCAGGGAGAAGGCCGCGGCGCCGAGGCCCCCGCCGGCGGCGGCCACGGCAAGGCGCCCCCAGAGGGGAAGCCCCAGGCGGCCCGCGACCAGCAGGCCGGCACTCGCCCCCGCCGCGAGCAGGACGAGGTTGACGGAGAGCGCATCGCAATGGGCCGTGAGGAGCGCGCGCGGCGCCGTGGTGAGGACCAGGCACAGGGCCAGCGTCGCGGTCGCGGCCAGCGCGGCATTGCGCCCGCCCTGAAAGCGCTGCGGCGCCACGACGTAGAGCAGGCCGGCAAGGCCGAGCATGGGCACGACGAGGGCGATGGCCTCGTAGCCGATGGCAAGGCCAACGCCGAGGATCAGCCCCGCGGCCCAGCCCGCACGCGGCTCGCCCAGCGCGCGGGCCAGCCAGAGAAGGCCTACGACGGCACACAGGATCTGCGCGTTGTGATGGTCGATGCGCCCGGGCTTGAACTGCACGATGGCGTAGCTGCAGGTGAAGACCAGCACCATGGCGATGAGCGCGGCGCGGTCGCCCGCCTGGCGGGCGACCTCACGGGCCACGATCAGCGACAAGGCAAAGAACAGCAGGAGCGGCCAAATCGCGCGGACCGCAGTCTCGGCAACCTCGCCTCCCAGCAGCGGCCGCAGCACGAGCTGCAGGAGGGCAAGCGGCACGTCGATGAGGCGCGACCAGTGCGACACCAGCGGCTCGGGTGCGCCGATGCGGGAAAGGGTGGTGTCGAAATAGGATCCGCCAGCCAGCAACTCGCGGACCGCCAGGAGACGGACCGCGTCGTCGGTGTCGCCCAGCACGTCGCCGAGACCGGCGCTTGCCGTCGCCCAATAGGCACCGGCCAGGAGAGCCGTGGCGAGGGCCGCCGCGAGGACCGCAAGCCAATCGACGCGCACCCAGGCAGGACGCAGGCTCACGCCCTTGATGACATTCAGGTGCGCCAGCGCCATGCCGCAACCACTCTTACGCCAGTTACAGATTGTTTACGCGTTCCGGACGTCTCCTGTGTCCCGCCTCCGACTGTCGCTCCTCCGCAGTCGTCGGAGCAGGCGGCCGGGTGGATGGTCGGGGCTAGCCCGGCCATGACAACGGGGGCACCAAGCGTCGGATTGAGAGCACAACGGGGCCACCCTACGCCCGCGGGGCTTGAGGTCCGGTAAAGGGATTGCGAAATCGAGCGCTCAACCTCGCGCGAGCGGGGGCAGCCGACGTCGACGCGGGCGGACGCATGCCTTGCGCGCTCCTGCCTCCGGCAAAACTTCGATCGAATGCCGCGCGACGGGGCAACCGATTTTTTAGGCTTCCGCTTTACCGTGACGGCCATCGTGTCAATCCCGGCGGCACGACTTTCCGGCCTCTCGCCGGCCGTGCCGTCGTTAATGTCGAGCGTATCGGAGTTGCAGGATGCCCCATTCGGATGTTTTCGTGATCGGTGCGGGTCCGGCCGGTCTCACGGCAGCCTACCTCCTCACCAAGCAGGGCGTCGCGACGACGGTGATCGAGGCCGATCCGACGCACGTCGGCGGCATCAGCCGCACCGCCAGCTACAAGAACTTCCTGTTCGACATCGGCGGCCACCGCTTCTTCTCCAAGTCGAAGGAGGTGGTCGATCTCTGGAAAGAGATCCTGCCCGACGACTTCATCGAGCGGCCGCGACTGTCGCGCATCTACTACAACGGCGTGTACTTCTCCTATCCGCTCAAGGCGTTCGAAGCGCTGAACAACCTCGGATACGTCGAGAGCGCGTTGTGCGTTCTCTCCTACCTGCAGAGCCAGGCCTTCCCCAAGGATGACCCGCAGAGCTTTCACGACTGGGTCGCCAACCAGTTCGGCGAGCGCCTGTTCTCGATCTTCTTCAAGACCTACACCGAGAAGGTGTGGGGGATGAGCTGCGACGAGATCTCGGCCGACTGGGCCGCCCAGCGCATCAAGGGGCTCGACCTGTGGAGCGCGATGTCGAATGCGCTGCGGAACTCGCTGCCGAAGGTCGGCCAGAAGAAGGCCGGCGGCAAGCAGATCAAGACGCTGATCGAGAGCTTCCAGTATCCGCGCAGGGGCCCCGGCATGATGTGGGACGCCGCCGCCACCCACGTGAAGGCGCGCGGCGGCAACATCCACATGGGAACCAAGCTCGACAGCCTTCGCTACAGCGAGCGCGACAAGCTCTGGACCATCACGGCCTCGACCGCGGACGGCGAGCTCAAGTACTTCACGGCGAAGCATGTCATCTCATCGGCTCCGATCCGCGAGCTTGTGCATTCGATCGGCCCGGCACCGCAGTGCACGACGGCTGCCGATAGCCTGCGCTATCGCGACTTCCTGACGGTCGCGCTGATCGTCGAGAAGCCGGACCTGTTCCCCGACAACTGGATCTACGTGCACGAGCCGGCCGTGAAAGTCGGCCGCATCCAGAACTTCCGCTCCTGGTCGCCCGAGATGGTGCCCGACGAGAAGCTCGCCTGCCTCGGCCTCGAGTATTTCTGCTTCGAGGGCGATGGCCTGTGGAATTCAAGCGATGCAGACCTCATCGCGCTCGCCAAGAAGGAGCTGGCCCAGATCGGCCTTGCTCGCGAAGACGAGGTGAAGGACGGCTGCGTGGTGCGGCAGAAGAAGGCCTATCCCGTCTACGACGACAGCTACAAGGTGCATGTCGAGGAGATCCGCAGCGAGCTCGCCGACAAGTATCCGACGCTGCACCTGGTCGGCCGAAACGGCATGCACAAGTACAACAACCAGGACCACGCGATGATGACCGCCATGCTGACGGTGAAGAACATCATCGCCGGCGAGACCCTCTTCGACGTGTGGAACGTCAACGAGGACGCCGAGTATCACGAGGCCGGGGCCTCGGGCGTGGAGGAGGCGCTGGCAAGCGTGCGCATGGTGCCGCGCCGCGTCGGCGCCCGCTGAGGGGGACGCAACGGTACATGCCTGCCACCGCAACCTTCAGCGACGCGCGTGCTCAGCTCGCCCCTGTCGCCCAGCTCGCGCGCTACGCGGGGGCGAGCGTCACCGCGCTCGCGGCCGACACGGGCGTCTACCTGGTGCTCGGTGGGCTCGGGCTGGCACCGGCAATCGCCGGCGGCATCGGCTATCTCATCGGCCTGGCGCTGCACTATGCGCTGTCGGTGAGCCTCGTGTTCGATGCGCGCGCGTCGGGCAAGCGGCACCGGCGGCTGGTGGCGGAGTTCGCGGCGAGCGGGCTTGCCGGCCTGGCCCTCACCGCGGCCGTGATCGCCATCGGCACGGGCCTGCTCGGCCTGGCGCTGCTGCCGGCCAAGGCGGCGGCCGTCGCCATCAGCTTTGCGGCCGTCTACGCGCTGCGTCGCGCCGTGGTGTTTGCGGCCCGCTAGCGCCCCTGGCGCCAGACGGCTAGCTTGGCGCCAATCTCAAACCCAGGCGCGCCGATCCCCCCATGCCGCGATACCGCGTCACACTCGAATACGACGGCACGCCGTTCGTCGGCTGGCAGGTGCAGGCCGACGGCGCCTCGGTGCAGGGGCGGCTGCAGCGGGCGGTCGAGAAGCTGTGCGGGCAGACCGTCGCCATCCGCGGCGCGGGGCGGACGGATGCGGGCGTGCACGCCATGGGCCAGGTGGCGCATTTCGATCTGGCGCGGGAGTATCCGCCGGACACGGTGCGCAACGCCGTCAACTTCCACCTGAAGCCCGATCCGATCGCGGTGCTCGACTGCGCCATCGTGCCGGACAGCTTCGATGCGCGCTTCAGCGCCACGGCGCGGCACTACCGCTACCGGCTGCTGCCGCGGCCTGCGCCCCCGGCGCTGGCGCGCCATCGCGTGTGGTGGCTGCCGCACGGGGTCTCGGCGGAGGCGATGCACGCGGCGGCGCAAGTGCTGGTCGGCCGACACGACTTCACGACCTTCCGCGCCGCCGGCTGCCAGGCCCGGAGCCCGGTGAAGACGCTCGACCGGCTCGATGTCAGCGCGCAGGCCGACGGCGAGGTATGGGTGGAGGCGTCCGCCCGCTCCTTCCTGCACAGCCAGGTGCGGTCGCTGGTCGGCTCCCTGAAGCTGGTCGGCGAAGGCCGCTGGACCGCCGCGGAGCTGCGCCGCGCGCTCGACGCCCGAGACCGCGCGGCCTGCGGTCCGGTGGCGCCGGCCGCCGGCCTCTACCTCGTGCGCGTCGACTACGCGGGGCGCAAACCCAAGTCCACTAGTGTGGACAACGAACTCGAAACCGCTACAGAAAGCCCCACGGACGATGCGTGAGCGTGTCCGCGGGCGTGGCGAAACTGGTAGACGCAACGGACTTAAAATTCGTAGGGCCGCAAGGCCCATGGGGGTTCAAGTCCCCCCGCCCGCACCAATTTTGTCTGCGCGCAGCAGCCGCGCGCCCCGGCAATTGCACCGTCAGACCAGGTACATCCGGCGTTGAGCAACACTCGACTTTGGTCAGGGCCCGGATCAGCGGCCCTTGAACTGCGGCGGACGCTTGGCCAGGAAGGCATCGAGGCCCTCGCGGAAATCCTGGCTGCCGTAACAGAGCGCGATCAGGTCCATGTCCTCGACGGCGAAGGCGCGCGCACGCAGGCGGCGCACGACCTCCTTGGCCGCGCGCATGGTGAGCGGGGCCTGCGTCGCGATCTGGCCGGCGATGGCGCGGGCGCGCGTCATCAGGGCCTCGGGGCCATCGAGCAGCTCGTTGACGAGGCCGATGGCGCGCGCCTCCTCGGCGCCGATCAGCCGCGTGGTCATGAGCAGGTCCATGGCGCGGCCGACGCCGGTCAACATGGCGACACGCTGGATGTTGGCCGCCGACAGGCAATTGGCCAGCGTGCGGGCGATGGGGAAGCCGAACTTCAGATCGTGCGTCGACAGACGCAGGTCGCAGGCGGCGGCGATGACGGCGGCGCCGCCGGTGCAGACGCCGCTGATGGCGGCGATGGTCGGCACGGGGCAGGACTCCAGCTTCTGGAACATCGCCTCCATGCGGGCCTCGTAGTCGAGGCCGTCCTGGGGCGAGGAGAAGTCGCGGAACAAGGAGATGTCCGTGCCGGCGGCGAAGGCGCGGCCGCCTGCACCGGTTATGATCAACGCCTTGACCGGGCCGTCGGGATCGAGCGTGACACAGATCTCGCCCAGGCGCTCGTACATGCCGAAGGTGAGCGCGTTGTGCGCGGCGGGCCGGTTGAAGGTGACGATCCCCGTCGTGCCCTCAACCGCATAGAGAATTTCGTCGCTCGGCCCGCCCATGCGTCATCGGCTCCCGGTTGCTGATCCCGATCCCACGAGTAGGACAAAGGCGCGATCATTGAAAGGGGCGAGGTGCCGCCTCGGGCGCATGGGCCCATTGCCGTTTCGGGCAGCGCCCGAGGCCGCGGAAGGCAAGCCGAGGCGGCTCGCCAGCCACGGCGAACGCTGCTAGAGACGCGGGTCCCGGCTTCGTCAACGCCCCCGAGCAAGAGGCAGATGATCGACCGCCTGACGTACCCCATGGTGCCAGCCGCCCGCTGGGCGCGCCGGATCGGCCTGTTCTCGGCCGTGCTGCTGATCCTGGCGATCCCGCTGCATCGCTTCGGCGCCCTGACGACGCCGGTTGCCCTGAACACGTTCGCGGCGGCGCTCGGCGGGGCGGTGCTCGCCATCCTCGCCGGCCTGATCGCACTCGCCGTCATCTGGTGGCGGGGCCATGCCGGCGCGATTGCGGCGTGCGTTGGGCTCTTCACGGGGCTCGCCATGCTGGCCTGGCCGCTGGCCTACTTCGCCATGACCTCGCAGCTGCCCCGCATCAGCGACGTGACGACGGACACCGAGACGCCGCCACAGTTCCAGGCGCTCGGCAAGCGGCTTTCCGGCATGAACCCGGCGACCTACGCCGGGCCGGGCACGGCGCAGGCGCAGCTTGCGGGATACCCGGACCTGCGCACGTTCCTGATCGACCGGCCGGTGGAGGAGGCGTTCGAGCTCGTGGAGGAGACGGTGCGCAAGCTCAGGTGGCGCGTCGTCGCCGCCGATCCGCCGGTGTCGCGGCCGGCCAAGCCCGGACGGCTCGAGGCCAGCGAGCAGACGCTCATCATCGGCTTCTGGGACGACGTCGTGGTGCGCGTCGAGGGCTCGGCCAATCGGGCGCGGGTCGACGTCAGGTCGTCCTCGCGCTACGGGCGCTTCGACTTCGGCCAGAACGCGGGGCGCGTGCGCCGCTTCCTGGCCGAGCTGCAGACGCGGGTCGATGCGGCCGGGCCGAACGGCGGACGACGCAGCCTGCGCACCACCCGATCGGGCGCCACGGTCAAGAAGGGGAAAGCGGAAGATCCGCAGAAAGCGGCTCCGGCGCCGTCACGAGACCGCGCTCCATCAGGTGCTCCACGTGAGCGAGCACCGAAAGAGACGCAGCGTTGAGAAGCCGCGGATCGAGGTCCTTGTAGATCACCGGCACGATATCGCGCACGCGGTTGTTGCCGTTGCGGATGCAGTCGAGGATGGCCTGCTCGCGCATGCGCCGATGCAGCAGGAAGGCCTTGACCAGGCGGCCGGGATCCTCGACCTGGCCACCGTGGCCGGGAAAGAAGATGCGGTCGGGGCGGCCCTGGAGCTTGTCCAGCGCGCGAATGTAGTCGCCCATGTTGCCCTCGGGCGGGGCCACCACGGACGTGTTCCAGCCCATGACGTGATCGCCGGAGAACAGGACGCCGGTGTCGCCGAGGGCAAAGCAGAGGTGGTCCGGCGCGTGGCCCGGGGTGAACACCGCCTCGAGAGCCCAGCCGTCGCCCTCGAGCACGTCACCGTCGACCAGCGGCACGTCGGGCACGAAGTCCTTGTCCACGAACTCGCTGCCCGAGGGGCTCGAGCCCTTGGTGCCGCGGCGCTCGATGCGCCGGCCGTAGCCCGCAGTCCTGGCGCCGGTCGCCGCGAGCAGCGCCGGCATGCCGTCGGTATGGTCGCGGTGGGTGTGCGTGATGACGACGTGGCTGACACGACGGCCGCCGACGTAGGCGAGGATCGCCGCGATATGGGCATCGTCGGCCGGGCCGGGGTCGATCACGGCAAGGTCGTTGCCCGTGCCGACGATATAGGTGTTGGACCCCTTGTAGGTGAAGGGGCTCGGATTGTTGGCCACGATGCGCACGACGCCGGGGCTCAGCTCGCGGGGCTCCCCGTAGACAAAGCTCATCGTCTTCTTGAACGGCAGCTCGTCGGCCATGTGGTTTGTCGTCCGGGTCCGGGATGAAGGTCAGACACGCTTAGCCGGTGGGCGGGCCGCGGCGCAAGGGCGGCGCGGGAAAACCTGTGCCTCGGCAATGGCCTTGGCGGCTGCCCCGACGCTCCCCCGGCAGCCGTCGGCGACGGCTGCGGCCGCGTAAAGGATAGGTCGCGGCGCCGCTGGACAAGGTGGTTAACGTGCGTACAAATGGCAAGGACGAAGGTCCTGGGACCTAAAAAGCACACGACAATCGCGGGAGGACATGGATGGAACGCAGCTGGATCAAGCACTATCCGCCAGGCGTGCCGGCGGAAATCGATCCGTCGCAGTACGGCTCCCTCGTCGAGCTGTTCGAGGAAAGCTTCGGGAAATTCGCAGGCCGCACGGCCTACGTGTCCATGGACAAGACGCTGAGCTTCGCCGAGCTCGACCGGAAATCGCAGGCGCTTGCCGGATACCTGCAAGGCAAGGGCCTCAAGAAGGGCGACCGGGTCGCGGTCATGATGCCCAACGTCCTGCAGTACCCCGTCGCCATCGCGGCGATCCTGCGGGCCGGGCTGACGGTGGTCAACGTCAATCCGCTGTACACGGCGCGCGAGCTCGAGCACCAGCTCAAGGATTCGGGCGCCAGCGCCATCATCATCCTCGAGAACTTCGCGGCGACGCTGGAGAAGGTGCTGGCGCATGTGCCCATCAAGCACGTGATCGTGGCGCACATGGGGGACATGCTGGGCTTTCCCAAGGGCGCCATCGTCAACCTCGTGGTGCGGCGGGTGAAGAAGATGGTGCCGGCCTACTCGCTGCCGGCGGCCGTCACGTTCAACGACGCGCTCGCGGCGGGCAAGCGCGTGAAGCTGGTGAAGCCGCAGATCGGACCGGACGACGCCGCCTTCCTGCAATACACGGGCGGCACGACGGGCGTCTCGAAGGGGGCAACGCTGCTGCACCGGAACGTCGTTGCCAACGTGCTGCAGAACGAGGCTTGGCTGCAGCCGGCGCTGGCCAAGGGCAAGCCGGTCGAGCAGCTGACCATCGTCACGGCGCTGCCGCTCTACCACATCTTCGCGCTGACGGCCTGCGCGCTGCTCGGCATGCGCGTCGGCGGCCGGTGCCTCCTGATCGCCAATCCGCGCGACATCCCCGGCTTCATCAAGGAGCTCGGCAAGCACGAGTTCAACATGCTGCCGGCCGTGAACACGCTCTACAACGGCCTGCTCAACCATCCCGACTTCGCCAAGCTCGACTTCTCGGGCCTGAAGGCCGCCAACGGCGGCGGCATGGCGGTGCAGCGGGCGGTGGCGGAGCGCTTCTTCAAGGTCACCGGGTGCCCGATCATCGAGGGCTACGGGCTGTCCGAGACGGCGCCGACGCTGACCTGCAACAGGGCCGACAACACCGAGTACACGGGCACCATCGGCCTGCCGGTTCCGTCCACCGAGATCTCGATCCGGGACGATGCCGGAAACGAGGTGCCGCTCGGCCAGCCGGGCGAGATCTGCGCCCGCGGCCCGCAGGTGATGCCCGGCTACTGGCAGCGCCCCGACGAGACGGCCAAGGTGATGACCGCCGACGGCTTCTTCAAGACCGGCGACATCGGCGTGATGGACGAGAAGGGGCAGGTGAAGATCGTCGACCGCAAGAAGGACATGATCCTGGTCTCGGGCTTCAACGTGTACCCCAACGAGGTCGAGGACGTGATCGCGCACCACCCCTCCGTGCTCGAATGCGCGGTGGTGGGCGTGCCGGACGACCACTCGGGCGAGGCCGTGATGCTGTTCGTCGTACCGAAGGACGGCAAGCTCTCCGAGCAGGAGCTTGCCAGCTACTGCGCCGAGCAGCTGACGGGCTACAAGAAGCCCAAGTACGTGCGCTTCAAGAAGGACCTGCCGAAGACCAATGTCGGCAAGGTGCTGCGCCGCGAGTTGCGCGACGAGGCGCTGAAGGAGATCAAGACGACGGCGGCCGCCTGATGCTATGACGCAGGTGGCGGCGCACGCTCCGCCGCCATCTGCGTTGCAACATCATCAGGCCGGAGCCCGTCATGTCGAGGGTCGTCACCGTCGGAGCCGCGCAACTGGGTCCCATCGCGCGGGCCGAGCCGCGCGGGGCGGTGGTCGAGCGGATGATCGCGCTGATGCGGCAGGCGAAGGCGCACGGCTGCGACCTCGTCGCCTATCCGGAGCTGGCGCTGACGACCTTCTTCCCGCGCTGGCACTTCACCACGCAGGCCGAGATCGACGCGTTCTTCGAGACGGAGATGCCGTCGGCGGAGACGGCACCATTGTTTGCGGAGGCGCGGCGGCTCGGGCTCGGGTTCACGCTCGGCTACGCGGAGCTCACCGAGGAGGACGGCCGCACCCGCCGGTTCAACACCTCGATCCTGGTCGACAAGGAGGGGCGAACGGCCCTCAAATACCGCAAGGTGCACCTGCCCGGACACGCCGACCACCAGCCCTGGCGGCCCTTCCAGCACCTGGAGAAGGCCTACTTCGAGGTCGGCAATCTCGGCTTCCCGGTGGCGCGCGCCTTCGGCGGCATCTTAGGCATGTGCATCTGCAACGACCGGCGCTGGCCGGAGACCTACCGCGTGATGGGGCTGCAGGGCGTGGAGATGATCCTGCTCGGCTACAACACGCCGCTGCACAACCCGCCGGCGCCCGAGCACGACGCGCTGTCGAACTTTCACAACCAGCTCTCGATGCAGGCGGGCGCCTACCAGAACGGCACTTGGGTCGTCGGCGTCGCCAAGGCCGGCAACGAGGAAGGCGTGCTGCACATCGGCCAGACGCAGATCATTGCGCCGTCGGGCGAGACGGTCGCCATGTGCACGACGCTCGGCGACGAGCTGGCGGTGGCGCGGTGCGATCTCGACCTCACAAAGTCCTACAAGAGCACCACCTTCAATTTCGCGGTGCACCGGCAGCCGCAGGCGTACGGGCTGATCGTGGAGCGCAAGGGCGCCGTCCCGCCGCCGGAGTAGGTGCGAGCGATCGTCCCCCTCTCGCCGTCCTTGCGTGGAGAGACAATCCGCGGTGCGTTTGCTTCGGGCCCTCAGGCCGGAAGCTCGGGGATGGCGTCGAGGTGACAGGCGGCCATGTGCTCGGCCGCGAAGCCGCGCAGGACAGGCTCCTCCTCGGCGCAGCGGGCGACGGCGAAGGGGCAGCGCTTGTGGAAGCGGCATCCCGACGGGGGATTGATCGGGCTCGGAACGTCGCCCTTCAGGATCATGCGCTTGCGTGCAGCGCCCGGCTCCGGCACCGGCACGGCGGACAGGAGCGCACGGGTGTAGGGATGGCGCGGGCTGGCAAAGATCTGCCGCTTCGGCGCCACCTCGACGATCTTGCCGAGATACATCACCGCGACGCGATGCGTCATGTGCTCGACGACGGCGAGGTCGTGGCTGATGAAGAGCAGGGCGAGGCCCAGCTCCTGCTGCAGCCGCTCGAGCAGGTTGATGATCTGGGCCTTGACCGAGACGTCGAGGGCGGAGACGGCCTCGTCGCAGACGATGAGATCGGGCTCGCTGGCCAGCGCGCGGGCGATGCCGATGCGCTGGCGCTGGCCGCCGGAGAACTCGTGGGGAAAGCGCTTGCCCGCGTCGGCCTGCAGGCTCACCCGCTCGAGCAGGGCCGCGACGCGCGCGTCGATCTCGGCCTCGGTGCGCGCCAGGCCGAAGTTGCGGATGGGCTCGGCGACGATCTCGCGCACGCGCATCCTCGGATTGAGGCTCGAGAAGGGATCCTGGAACACCACCTGCAGGCGCTTGCGGATCGGCCGCAGGGCGCCGGCGCTGAGGTCATCGATGCGCTGCCCATCGAGCACGATCTGGCCGGCGGTGATGCCGAACAGGCGCAGCACGGCCTTGCCGACGGTCGACTTGCCGCAGCCCGACTCCCCCACCAGCGCCAGCGTCTCGCCGCGCGCGATGTCGAAGGAGACCCCGTCCACCGCGTACACGAAGCCCTTGGCACCGCCGAGGAAGTTGGGCAGCGGATAGTGCTTCTTGAGGTCATGGACCTGCAGCAGCGGCGGGGTCATGCGGCAGCGGCGTCCTTGGGCGCATGATGGCAGGCCGCGGCGTGCTGGAAGGCCTTGGGCTCGAAGGCCGGTGCCACCGTGCGGCAGACGTCCGTCGCCTTGCCGCAGCGGCCGGCGAAGACGCAGCCGGCGATGCGCGACTTGAGGCTCGGCACCAGCCCCGGGATCTCGGCGAGCTTGCCTTGCGCGCCCGAGAGGGAGGAGCCGAGCTTGGGCACGGCGCCGAGCAGGCCTTGCGTGTAGGGATGGCGGGGGGTGCGGAAGAGGCTGGCGACGGGTGCCTCCTCGACCTTGCGGCCGGCGTACATGACGACGACATGGTCGGCGACCTCGGCGACGACGCCCAGGTCGTGGGTGATCAGCATGATGGCCGCCCCCACGCGCGCCTTGAGCTCTCGCATGAGGTCGAGGATCTGCGCCTGGATGGTGACGTCGAGCGCCGTCGTCGGCTCGTCGGCGATGAGGAGCTTGGGGCTGCAGGCAAGCGCGATGGCAATCATGACGCGCTGGCGCATGCCGCCCGAGAGCTGGTGGGGATACTCGGCCAGGCGCTGCCGCGGCTCGGGGATGCCGACGAGCGCCAGCATCTCGAGCGCGCGCTCCTGCGCTGCCTTGCGCGAGAGGCCCTGGTGCAGGCGCAGCGTCTCGCGGATCTGCCGGCCGATGGTGAGCACCGGGTTGAGGCTCGTCATGGGCTCCTGGAAGATCATGGAGATCTCGTTGCCGCGGATGGCGCGCAGCTCGGCCTGCGAGATCTCGAGCAGGTTCCTGCCCTCGAACGTGATCCTGCCGGCGATGCGCCCCGGCGGCTCGGGAATGAGGCGCAGGATCGACATGGCGGTGACGGACTTGCCGCAGCCGGATTCGCCCACGATCGCCAGCGTCTGCCCGGCCTCGATCGACAGCGAGAGCCCGTCGACGGCGCGCAGGACCCCTTCGGGGGTGCGGAAGTGCGTCTGGAGCTGTTCCACCTCGAGCAACGCCACGTCGGTCAGAGCCTCTTTGCCATGCGGGGGTCGAGTGCGTCGCGCAGGCCGTCGCCCAGCAGGTTCACGGCGAGCACGGTGAGCGAGAGGAAGATGGCGGGGAACACGATGATGTAGGGCTTGACCTGCCAGAGGGTGCGGCCGTCGGCCATGATGTTGCCGAGGGAGGGAATGATCGGCGGCGTGCCGGCGCCGATGAAGGAGAGGATCGATTCCGTGATCATGGCGCTGCCGCAGATGTAGGTCGCCTGCACGGTGAGGGGGGCGACGGTGTTGGGCAGGATGTGGCGGAAGATGACGCGAAGCGTGGTGGAGCCGGCGGCAATGGCGCCGTCGACGTAGGGCTGCTCGCGCAGCGACAGCACGACGCCGCGGACGAGACGGGAGACACGCGGGATCTCGGCGATGGTGATCGCCATGATCACGTTCTCGACGCTCGCCCGCGTCAGCGCCATGAGCGCCACGGCGAGCAGGATCGGCGGGATCGACATCATGCCGTCCATCATGCGCATGATGACGGAATCGAGCGCGCGCAGGTAGCCCGAGACGATGCCGATGAGAAGCCCGGCCGCGGAGGCGAGGAGCGCGGTCAGAAAGCCGACGAGGAGGGAGACGCGCAGGCCGTAGAGCACGCGCGAGTAGATGTCGCGGCCGAAGGCGTCGGTGCCGAACCAGTAGAGCGCGGAAGGCTCACGCGTGCGCTTGGCGGGCGCGAGCGCGGTCGGGTCGACGGTGCCGAGAAGCGGCGCGAACACGGCAAGGAACACGGTGATGGCCAGCAGCACGAGGCCGAAGGCGAGCGTGGGATGGCGGACGGCGAAGCCCCATACGCCGGTGCGGCGCTTGACGGGGGGAAGGATGTCGGGAAGCTCCGGCGCGGCGGCGATCGCGGCACGCGCTGGGGGGGCGAGCGCGTCGGTCAATAGCGGATCCTCGGGTCGACGAGCGTGTAGATCAGGTCCACGGCCAGGTTCACGAGCACGTAGACGAAGGAGAACATCAGCACGATGCCCTGGATCAGCGGGTAGTCGCGCCGCACGATGGCATCGATGGTCAGGCGGCCGAGGCCGGGGATGGCGAACACGCTCTCGGTCACCACTGCGCCGCCGATCAGCAGCGCGACGCCGATGCCGATGACGGTGATGATCGGCACGGACGCATTCTTCAAGGCGTGGAGGAACAGCACGGCGCCCTCGCCCAGCCCCTTGGCGCGGGCGGTGCGCACGTAGTCCTGGCTCAGCACCTCGAGCATGGTGGCGCGCGTGATGCGGGCGATGAGGGCGATGTAGACGAAGCCGAGCGCGATCGCCGGCAGGATCAGGTTCTCCAGCCAGGGCCAGAAGCCCTTGGCGATGGGCGTGTAGCCCTGCACGGGCAGCCAATCGAGCACGAGGGCGAACACGTAGGCCAGGAGGTAGCCGACGACGAAGACGGGGATCGAGAAGCCGAGGACGGCCATCCCCATGAAGGTCCGGTCGAGCCAGGTGCCCTGCATCCAGGCGGCCAGTACACCGACGGGCACGGCCACGAGCACCGACAGCAGGAGCGTCACCAGCATCAGCGAGATGGTGGGCTCGATGCGCTGGGCGATGAGCTCGGTCACGGGCAGGCCGGTGAAGATCGAGCGGCCGAGATCGCCGCTCAGGACCTGGCCCGACCACTCCGCAAAGCGGGTGATGAAGGGCCTGTCGAGGCCGAGGCTCTTGCGGATCTTCTCGACATCCTCCGGCGAGGCCTGGTCGCCGGCGATGACGGCTGCCGGATCTCCCGGAGCGATGTAGAGCAGCGAGAACACGAACAGGGCCACGAACGCCATGACGGGGATCGTGGCCAGAGTGCGCTTGAGGATGTAGCCAAGCATCAGAGCATCCGCCTGGTCACATCCCCAATGCTCGGCATCCGCGCGCGCATGCTCAGGCCTTCTTGACGCCCCAGAACCAGGGGGTCGGACCGCCGACCACGCCCGAGACGTTGCTCCGCCAGGCCTGATAGCCGTAGTAGAAGCCGGTCGGGACGTAGTTGGCGTTCTGCATGGCGAGCTGGTTGATCTTGGCGGCGATGGCTTTCTCCTCGTCGAGGCTGCCGGCGTCGTACCAAGCCATGACCTCCTTCTCTATCTCGGCGTTGTCGGGCCAGCCGAACCACGCCTTCTCGCCGCTGGCGCGGATGCCGACGTTGCCGACGGGGCTGGCGCAGTCGGCGCCTGCGTGCCAGGTGTGGAACATGCCCCAGCCGCCTTTGCCGGGCTCATTCTTGGAGGCGCGGCGCTGGCCGACGGTGCCCCAGTCGGTGGCCACGAAATCGACCGTCATGCCGATCTTCTTCAGCAGGTCGGCCGTGATCTCGCCCATGGCCTTGAGGGCGGGCTGGTCCTGCGCCACGAGGCAGGTGACGGGCAGGCCGCTGTAGCCCGCCTCCGCCAGCAGCTTCTTGGCGCCCTCGATGTCGCGCTTGCCCTTGAGGATGTCGCCGCCCGCCTCGGTATAGAGCGGAGAGCCCGGCGTGAAGAAGCTGGGGCACGGCTTCCAGAGGTTGGTGTCGTCGCCGACGACGGCGCGCATGTAGTCCTCCTGGCTCAACGCCATCTGCACGGCCCGGCGCACGCGCACGTCGTTGAAGGGAGGGTGCATGTGGTTGAAGCGGAAGGAGCCGATGTTGCCGAGCGGATCGGCGATGTCGACCTTGATGTTGCGGTTGCGCTTGAGGACCGGGATGAGGTCGGACAGCGGCGTCTCCCACCAGTCGATCTCGCCGTTCTGGAGGGCGGCGGAGGCCGTCGCCGGATCCGGCATGATGATCCACTCGATGCGATCGAAGCTGATCGCCTTGCTGCCCGCGGTCCAATTGCTCGGCTCGCTGCGCGGCGCGTAGTCCTTGAACCTTTCGAAGGCGGCGATGGCGCCCGGCCGCCAGTCGGCACGCACGAACTTCATCGGGCCGGAGCCGACGTATTCCTCGATCTGCTTGAAGGGATCGGTCTTGGCGATGCGCTCGGGCATGATGAAGGCGCAGGGCGTGCCGACCTTGCCGAGGGCGAGCAAAATCTTGGGATAGGGCTTGGACAGCACCCAGCGGATGGTCTTGTCGTCGACGGCAACGAGCTCCTTCTGGATCGCCTTGAGCATGAGGCCCATGGGATCGCGGGCGCTCCAGCGCGTGAGGCTCGCCACCACGTCCTTGGCGAGCACCGGCTCGCCGTCGTGGAACTTGAGACCCGAGCGCAGCTTGAAGGTCCAGGTCAGCTTGTCGGCCGACACCTCCTCGCTCTCGACCATCTGGCGCTTGGGCTGCAACTTGTCGTCAATGCCATACAGCGTGTCCCAGACCAGCTGCGAGGCGTTGCGGACGACGTATTGCGTGCCCCAGATGGGATCGAAGTTGGCGAGGTTGGCCTGCGGCACGAACTTCAGCACCGAGGCGCCCTGGGCCACGGCCGGAGCAGACAGACGGCCGGTTGCGGCGAGTGCGCCTGCGGCGCCGGCGCCCTTGAGAACGGTTCTGCGCGAAATGCTCACTCTGTAGCTCCTTTGCCCAAATTCGAAACAGCCATGCGTCGCCCGGACTGCCGGGGACATGCCCCGGACGAACACAGCTCCACGCGCGTGCACTGCATCGAGGATCTAAGCACGCTTTGTGCCAGTCAGATAGGGAGCCGCCTCGCTGCTGCCCGCGCAGCGACGCGGCGCAGCACACGCCGAGGGCGCGGCGCCGGATAGGGGCAAAAAAGGGACGCATCGGGGGCCGATGCGTCCTGCAATGGCAGCCTGTGCGCGATGCTGCCAGATGTGGGGCCGATCAGGCGCCGCACTTCTTCATCAGGTCGTCCATGGCGCCGTGGTAGTCCTTGGCCTCCGGCGAGTTCTCGGCGAGATCGTCGCCGGCTGCCCAGGCCTTCTCGAAATCGGGGCCGAGCTGCCTCATCAGCGCGTCGATCTTGGCGTCGGCGGCCTTGTCCTCCTTCTCGCCGGCGTCGGACATGACCTTGGTCATCTCGCAGAAGGTCTTCAACTTGCCGCCGTCGCTGGACAGGGACCTGAACGTCTGGATGGCGGTATCGATCTTCGGGCTCGCGGCGAGGGCGGAAGATGCCGCAAGGCCAGCAGCGAAGGTCAAAATAAGAAGGCGCCGCATAGGGCTCGCTCCGTGTGGTCGGTTTCCGATGCGGCACGGGTAGTCGCGCACCGTGGCCAGAAATCGGCGCCGGCGTGAAATCGCGATTCATGTCCGCCGCGGCCGCGCGCCAGATCTCGGCCGGCAAGCCCGCGGAACTCGTTGACAAGTGGGGGGCGGCTGCAAGATAGTGCGCCCGACTTTGGGGGGCACGTCCTTGGCGGAGCTCCTCATTGGCGTTGTCGGGCCTTGGTTCAAAGCCCGCCGCCAACGAAATCAAAAAGGATTTCAACCATGTACGCTGTCATCAAGACGGGCGGCAAGCAGTACCGTGTCGCTGCCGAGGACGTCCTCACCATCGAGAAGGTCGCGGGCGATGCCGGCGGCCAGGTCGAGTTCGGCGAGGTTCTGATGGTCGCCGGCGCCGGCGCCCCCAAGCTCGGCAAGCCCGGTGCGCCGTTCGTCGCAGGGGCCAAGGTTGTAGCTGAGATCGTCGAGCAGGGCCGCGGCCCCAAGGTGATCGCGTTCAAGAAGCGCCGGCGCAAGAACTCGCGCCGCAAGCGGGGCCACCGCCAGGAGCTGACGACGGTGCGCATCAAGGAAATCGTGGGCGCCTGACGGCCTCCCAACCTAGGGTCAACGTGGCATGGCACAGAAAAAGGCAGGCGGCTCGTCGAGAAACGGCCGCGACAGCGCAGGCCGCCGGCTCGGCGTGAAGCGCTACGGCGGGCAGCAGGTGATCGCCGGCAACATCCTGGTGCGGCAGCGCGGCACGAAGGTGCACGCCGGTCCGAACGTGGGCATGGGAACGGACCACACGCTCTATGCCAAGGTGGACGGCGAGGTCGCCTTCGCGACGAAGACCGGCGGGCGCGTCTACGTCTCCGTGAAGCCTGCCGAGAAGATCGAAGCCGCCGAGTAGCGCCGGGCGCGGTCACGCGCTCGCATGCCGGGGCTGCAGGCTGTGGCCCGGGGATTGACTGGCCTTGCGAGGCGGCACACGGTGGCAGCATGGCCAAGCTGAGAACCGAGCGGCTGACGCTACGCCCTTTTCGACGCGGCGACGCCTGCGAGTTCGCCCGCCTTGCGGGCGACTGGGCGGTTGCGTCCATGACCAGCGACATCCCCTACCCGCTGACGGCCGAGCAGGCCACGCTGTGGCTGTCGCCCGTGCGCGGGGAGGTTCGCTTCGCCATCGAGCACGAGGGAGCGCTCGTCGGCGGCGCCGGATTCTACCGGCGGGCCTCGGGATCGGCAGAGCTCGGCTTCTGGCTCGGGCGGCCCTGGTGGGGACGGGGCCTTGCCAGCGAGGCCACGCGCGAGGTGATCCGCTGCGGCTTCCAGCGGCACAGGGTGCCGATGTTCACGTCGGCCCATTTCGTCGACAACCCCGCCTCGCGCAACGTGCTGCGCAAGCTCGGCTTCCAGCACGCAGGCGCGTGCGAGATCCAGTGCGTGGCGCGGGGAAAGGATGTCGAGGCGATGACCTACTGGCTCGACCGCAGCCACGCCGAGCGCAGCATCCCGGGAGTGGCCAGGCCCGCAGCCGCCATCGACCGTCTCCGCGATCTCGTCGGATGGGCGCGGCGGGGGCTCGAGCGGACGAAAGAGCCGACAATCTCGTGAGCCGGCCCATGGACTGCGGCGGGTGCCGGCCCACGGCCGTCCAGTCCGCAACATCCGCGCGAAAGTCCCAACGATGAAGTTCCTCGACCAAGCCAAGATCTACATCCGCTCGGGCGACGGCGGCAACGGCGCCGTCTCGTTCCGGCGCGAGAAGTTCATCGAGTTCGGCGGGCCCGACGGCGGCGACGGCGGCAAAGGCGGCGATGTGGTGGTGGTGTGCGTCGCCAACCTCAACACGCTGATCGACTACCGCTACCGGCAGCACTTCAAGGCCAAGAGCGGCGTGGGCGGCATGGGCCAGAACCGCGCGGGCGCGTCGGGGGAGGACGTCGAGATCGCCGTGCCGCCCGGCACGCAGGTCTATGCGGAGGACCAGGAGACGCTGATCGCCGAGCTGATGAAGGCCGGCGACCGCTTCGTTCTCGCCAGGTGCGGCAACGGCGTCTTCTGCAATGCGCACTTCAAGTCGCCCACCAACCAGGCGCCGCGGCACGCCAACCCGGGCCTGCCGGGCGCGGAGATGACGGTGTGGCTGCGGCTGAAGCTGATCGCGGACGCCGGCATCATCGGCCTGCCCAACGCCGGCAAGTCGACGTTCCTCGCCGCGGTCAGCGCGGCGAAACCCAAGATCGCGGACTATCCGTTCACGACGCTGCATCCCAACCTCGGCGTCGTGCGCACGCCGGGGCGCGACTTCGTGCTCGCCGACATCCCGGGCCTGATCGAGGGCGCACACGACGGAGCCGGGCTCGGCACGCGCTTCCTCGGCCATGTGGAGCGCTGCCGCGTGCTGCTGCACCTCGTCGATGCGACGCAGGAGGATGTGGCCGAGGCCTATCGCACGGTGCGGGCCGAGCTCAAGGCATACGGCGCGGGCCTGGAGAAGAAGAAGGAGATCGTGGCGCTGTCGAAGATCGACGCGCTCGACGCCGAGACGCTGGACCAGCGGGCGCAGGCGCTGAAAGCCGCGGCGCGCAAGAAGCCGCTGCTGCTCTCGGCCGTGGCGCAACGCGGCGTCGACGAGGCGCTGGCCCAGGTCGCACGCGAGATCGTCAAGGCGGACACGAAGGACGCGCAGGCGGCGGAGGCCGCCGAGCCCCGGCAGCCCTGGCGCCCGTGAGCGCGCGCGCTCAGGCCGGCGGCGGCCGGCCCGAGCGCAGGGCGAGACCGCAGGCGGCAATGGCGAGCGCGCCGGCAATGCCGGCGGCCGCCGCGAACAGCTGCGACTTGGCCGCCGTCAGGAGGCTCAGGCGCTCGGCCGTGGTGTCCTCGAGCGCGGGATAGGCGCGCAGCATCTCGCCCAGAAGCATGTTCTCCAGGTAGTCGACGATGCAGTAGAGCACCGGCGCGACAAGCAGGCAGCCGCGCGCCAGCGGCTCGAGCGGGACGGAGACGCGGGCGTCGCTGCGGCTGAACCAGACGATGTCGAGAACCAATGCCAACAGCACGAGCGCCGGCAGCACCAGATCGGAGCGAAGCATGGTGTCGTGCAAGAAGGCGCGGCCGTCCTCCCCGATCTCGTCGAGCATGCTGTAGAGCTCCTCGGGCGAGTAGCCGCCGGCGCAGAAGCCGATGGGGCAGCGGACGAGGGCGGCGGAGGGAAGCGCCTGGCGCCCCTCGAGCGTGACGGTGACGAACCAGACGAGCGCCGCGGCGTTGGCCAGCACCACGTGCAGCGGCCTCAGCGCGCGGTCTAATGTCATGAGCACAAGCATGGGGCAGCTCGCGGTCTGGCGGGAGTGCGGGACGCCGCCTGCAGGCGTCGATCACAAATGGGCGTCATCTGCCCCGAAGCCCCGGGGCAGCCAGGGAAAAGTGCAGTCGCCGTGCAACGCCCTGCGGCCAGCGATCCGTCGGCCGCGCTGACGCCTTGGCAGCCGCGCCGAGGACCGGTCCGGTCACCATTCGTCAGCCATCAAGACAGCTCGGCGCTTGCGATCTCCCGTAGATATCCTAAGTCTGCGCGCCATGCCATCCGCGCCGTTCATCCTCGACAATACCCGCTTGCTCGCCCCGCCCCTGGTGCCAGAGGTGCGCCTGCACCTTGCCGAGGAATCGCTGCCCATCTGGCGGAAGACGGAGGAGGAGCTGGGCGAGCTCAACGTGCCCCCGCCCTACTGGGCGTTCGCGTGGGCGGGAGGCCAGGCGCTGGCGCGCTACGTGCTCGACAACCGTGCGCTCGTGGCCGGGCGCTCGGTGCTCGACCTCGGGTCTGGCTCGGGGCTGTCGGCAATCGCGGCGCGGCTGGCTGGCGCGGCCCAGGTCGTGGCGGCCGACATCGACGCGCTCGCGCTCGCCGCCATCGGGCTCAATGCGCGGGCGAACGGTGTCGACGTCGCGGTCCGAGGCGACAACGTGCTGACCGCGCCGCCGGAGCCCTTCGAGGTGCTGCTGGTCGGCGATCTGTTCTACGAGCGGGCGCTTGCCGAGGCCGTGCTCGGCTACGCCCGGTCGGCCCGCGCGCTGGGCGCGGAGGTGCTCGTCGGCGATCCCAGGCGCAGCTACTTTCCGAAGCTGGTGTTCGAGGAGGTCGCGACTTACGCGGTGCCGGTCACGCGGGAGCTGGAGGACGCGGAAATCAAGCATACGGCGGTGTGGCGGCTGGCCTGAGGCGAGGTCGTGCTATGGTCGAGGCGCCGGAGCGCGGGGGCAGCGTCATTGTTCATGCGAGCATCTTCACGCGACACACGCGTCCCGCGTGGTCGCGATCTGCTCTTGGAGGGGAGATATGGTTCTGGGCGAGATCAACATCTTCGCCGCGGTCGCCGGTGCGACGGCAAGCTTCGTGTTCGGCGGCATCTGGTACAGCGCGCTCTCCAAGCACTGGATGGAGGCGGCGGGACGGTCGCCGGAAGGCTTCAAGGAGAGCGTGGGGCTCTATCTGCTGACGTTCGCTGCGCAGCTCGTGATGGCGGTGGTGCTGGCAGCCGTGCTGGTGCACCTGGAGCGCGGCGGCATTCCGATCAGACTACGGAGCGGATTGCTGTCTGCCGCGCTGGTCTGGTTCGGCTTCGTGGTGACGACGATGTCGGTCAACTACGCCTTCCATGGCGCCCGCGCCAAGCTCACCCTGATCGACGGCGCGCACTGGCTGGGCGTGCTGCTGATTCAGGGAGCGGTGCTGGCGCTGTGGACCGGGGCCTGAGCCGGCAGCGCCCTGGCGCCGGGGGAAGCCCGCGCGGGCGGCGCCGGAGGAGCAGGAACGCAATCGGGCAAGGGCCGGGCCTTGATCAGCCGGGGGCCTCGGGGAGCGCGGGCTCGGGCCGCATGGGCGTCCCCTAGCAAGGGGAGGCGAAGCGGCCGTAACATCGCCACGGGCCTCCGCTTGCATGCGCAGGGCCGCTGGCGCCCGTCGGGCCCCATGGCTGCTCTGATCCTCGTGGTCTTTCGGACGACGCCGTCCATGCCGCCACGCCGGGCAGGCGGCCAGCATCGGACCCGACGAGATCCATGGGTTGTGCTCATATGACCGAGTAGTCTGACAACAGGCTGACGCAAATGCCGGAATCGCGAAAAGCCCGAGGCCATCTCCGCGCAAGGACGGCGGGGCGCGGCATGGCCCGATCCGGGGCCTCGCCGGCCCGCCCCGTGCAAGGATGCCGGATGCCGCGCCAATCGAGAGCAGCAACGTGCGCCTGATTCTTGTCGAGGACAGCCAGAGGCTGCAGGATCTACTCGCGGAGTCGCTCACCAATGCGGGCTACCTGCTCGATGCGGCGGCGAGCATTGCCGAGCTCTACAGCATGATCGACGCGGTCAACTACGATATGCTGATCGTCGACCTGGGGCTGCCAGACGGCGACGGGCTGACGGCGATCAAGACGCTGCGCGCCAGGGGCATCACGACGCCGATCCTCATCATCACCGCGCGCGGGAGCATCGACGACAGGGTCAGCGGGCTCGACAGCGGGGCGGACGACTACCTGATCAAGCCGTTCAACCATTCCGAGCTGCTCGCCCGGGTGCGGGCGCTGCTCCGGCGGCCGTCGGACCTGCACGGGCCGATCCTCAAGCGCGGCAGCCTCGAGTTCGACGAGGCCAAGGGCGAGGTGCGATCGGCCGGGCGGGTCGTCGAGCTGCGGCTCAGCGAGCGGCGCCTGCTCGGCACCCTGATGCGGCGGGGCGGCAGCGTCGTCACCAAAGCCGCCATCGAGGAGGGGCTTTCCCAGTTCGGCAAGGAGCTTTCCTCCAACGCCGTCGAGGCGCTGGTGTCGCGCGTGCGCAAAGCCCTGGCCGAGGCCGGCAGCGAGGTCTCCATCGAGACCGTGCGCGGGGTGGGCTACAGGCTGGTCGGCGACGGGCAAAAATGAGCAAGGAGCCCGCCACGCGACCGAGCCTGGTACGCACCATCACGTGGCGGCTCGCCGTCACCGCGCTCGTCGCGATCCTGCTGCAGATCGCCCTGGTGATCGCCCGGGCCTATCTCGACGAGGACGACCTCAACCGCAGCTATGTCACCCGCGAGGCGCAGCGCCTGGTGCGGCTGATCCGCACGGCGAGCGGGGCCGGCGAGCTCAGGCTCGCCGCGGTCCCCTCGCACTACCGCGGCAAGAATGCAGGCTCCTATGCATTCCGCGTCCTCAACTCCGAGGGCAGCGTCGTCGGTGCCAGCGGCGGCAGCCGCATCTCGGACCTGTCGCCCTGGCGCATGCGGCCGTCGCGCACCCAGGACTTCTGGCTGCTCGACCTCGATACCGAACGCAAGCTGTTCGTGGCGGGCGGGCTGCGGCAGAAAATCGGCGGGCAAGATGTCTGGTTCGAGGTGGCGACGTGGGGCGATCCCGACGCGGTCTACCTCAGCATCCTCGCCGCCGAGGTGCTCGACGACGTGTGGATCCTGCTGGTGCCCATGGTGGTGCTGATGGCGACGGTCGCCATCGTCTCGATCCGGCGGGCGCTGCGCGGGCTCATCGTCGCGGCGCGGCAGGCAGAGCGGCTCTCGCCCCTCGACACGGCCAGCCGCTTCGACGTCGGAGGCATGCCCAAGGAGGCGGCGAGCCTCGCCATCGCCATCAACGGCCTGCTCGACCGGGTGGCGTCGCTGGTGAAGGCGCAGCGCCTGTTCTTCGCGCGGGCCGCCCACGAGTTGCGCACGCCACTTGCCGTAATGATGCTCGAGCTGGGGCGGGTCGGGGACGAGCGGGCGCGGCGGCTGGAAACGGACGTGCACAACATGAGCGAGACCGTTGACCGCCTGCTGACGCTTGCCAGGCTGGAGAGCAGCAGCGGCCCGGAGCAGGCGGAGATCGACCTGGGGCGGCTCGCCCGCGACATCGCGGATCGGTTGCGGGAGTGGGCCGCACGCGACGGTCACGTGATCGAGGTGCGCGTCGCCGAGCCCTGCCTGATGTATGGCGACGTGATGGCCATCCGCGAGGCGATCCGCAATCTCGTCGACAACGCAGTCAAGCATACGCCGGCGCGAACAGGCGTGCGTGTCAACGTGGGCCCCGGCGCCCGGGTGATCGTGGAGGACGACGGGCCCGGCCTCGTCGCCGAGCGGGTGTCGGAGCTGCTGCAACCGTTCAAGAAAGGCAAGGACGCGAGCGAGGGCGCAGGCCTCGGCCTTTCGATCGTGCGCCATGCCGTCGACCTGCACAAAGGTGGCTTGAGCGTGACACCGTCGGCGTCGGGGGGCGCGCGCTTCGAGCTCGATTTCACGGACGCGACGTATCCTGCCGAACTTAATGCAGAACGGGGTGCGGCGTAGTCAGACGGCCCGGCGCGGCGGCCCATCGACGAGACGCTGCCTGCCGCCCTGCAATGGGCATCCCGAGCCTGTCGCAGGGGAATTGGTCGCGTGTTCAGTAAGATAGCGTTCAGAACGACGCGAGGCCCGCGCCGCAGGCGGCGCTATTCCGATGTCGGATGTCCCATGCCTTATTATTTCATCCGTTGCTGGACTGTGGACCCAATATTAACCGGTCGCCGCGCATACTCCACAGCATCCAACCGCGGAAAGGAGCGTCGGCTCGGTCGCGGGGGCTTGCCGTGTTCGAGAGCGTTCTATGCGCGACGTAGACCCCAATTGCCAGATCGAAGCGCTGCAGGCGCGCGTGCAGCAGCTTGAGGCCGTGGTGCACAATTTTCCCGGCGGCCTGATGCTGCTCGACGAAGAGCTCAACGTCGTGCTGTGCAATGATCAGCAGAAGCGGCTGCTGGACTATCCGGATTTCCTGTTCGCCCGCGAGCGGCTGTCGCTCGAGGATCTGTTCCGCTTCAACGCCCAGAGGGGCGAATACGGCCCCGGAGACGTGGAGGAGCACGTGCGCGTGCGCCTGGAGCGCGCGCGGACGGCGCTGCCGCACGTCGTGGAGCGGACGCGGCCCAACGGGACGACGGTCGAGATCCGCGGTACGCCGCTGCCCAAGGGCGGCTTCGTCGTCACCTACCTCGACGTCACGGAACGGCGGCGGCAGCAGGCCCTGATCTCCCACCTTGCGCATCACGATCCGCTGACAAACCTGCCCAACCGCGTGCTGCTGCTGGACCGCCTCGGCCAGGCGCTGGCCCGCGTGCGCCGCGGCGACGTCCTGGCGCTGCACTACCTCGACCTCGACCGCTTCAAGCCGATCAACGACACGCACGGGCACGCCGTGGGCGATGCGCTCCTCGTCGAGATCGCGCAGCGCTTCCGCGATGCGACGCGCGAGGTCGACACGGTGGCCCGCATCGGCGGGGACGAGTTCGTGGTGCTGCAATCGGGCATCCGCGAGGCCTCGGACGTGGAGACGCTGGCGCGGCGGCTGCTGCGGACGATCGCGCGGCGGCACGTGGTGCGGGACCTGAGGCTCGAGATCGGGCTCAGCATCGGCATCGCGCTGGCGCCGGAGGACGGCCTCGATCCGGACGAGCTGCTGCGCAAGGCCGACGAGGCGCTCTACGCGTGCAAAGGCAAGGGCGGGGACGGCTTCGAGCTGTTCGGCCGGCGATCGGCGCAGCGGCGGACGCTCGTCGGGGCCGACTAACGCGGGTGCCGAGAGGCCTTTGCCACCGGGCGAGGCGCTGCATATTGACAAACTGCGCACCGGGCGCTCCCTCATGGCTCGCAAACGGGCATGGGAGGCGAGCGCAGGCATGACAGCACCAGAGGCACGGACGGATCCCTTTCCCGACGGATGGCGGCAGGCGACGCGCTATCCCGATCCGGCCATCACCGCCCTCGACCCGCGCTTCGAGGCGTACTGGCTCAAGCTGTCCTGCGTGGAACGGCTCGCGACAGGGTGCCGGTGGTCGGAGGGGCCGGTGTGGATCGGGGACGCGCGCATGCTGGTGTGGAGCGACATCCCCAATAATCGCATGCTGCGGTGGGAGGAGGAGACCGGCGCCGTCAGCGTCTATCGCAAGCCCTCCAATTTCGCCAACGGCAATACCCGGGACAGGCAGGGGCGGCTCGTCACCTGCGAGCACGGCGGCCGGCGGGTGACGCGCACCGAGATCGACGGCGCGATCACCGTTCTCATCGACAGCTTCGAGGGCAAGCGGCTCAACTCGCCCAACGACGTCGTGGTGAAATCGGACGGCTCGATCTGGTTCTCGGATCCGACCTTCGGCATCCTCGGCGACTACGAGGGCTACAAGGCGGAGCCCGAGATCGAGGCCAACGTCTATCGCATCGACGGCACGACCCTGAAGGCCGAGATCGTGGCGGACGGCGTGCGCGGCCCCAACGGCCTGTGCTTCTCGCCCGACGAGGGGAAGCTCTACGTGGTCGAGAGCCGCGGCACGCCGACCCGCAAGATCCTCGCCTTCGACGTGGTCGACAGCGGGCGCAAGCTTGCCAACCGCACGGTGCTGATCGACGCCGGGCCCGGCACGCCGGACGGCATGCGCTGCGACGTCGACGGCAACCTGTGGTGCGGCTGGGGGATGGGCGACCCTGAGCTCGACGGGGTCATGGTGTTCGCGCCGGACGGCGCCCCGATCGGGCGCATCGCGCTGCCGGAGCGCTGTGCCAACGTGTGCTTCGGCGGATTGAAGCGCAACCGGCTGTTCATGGCCGCCAGCCAGTCGCTCTATGCGCTGTACGTGAACACGCAGGGCGCGGCCGGCGGCTAGGAAGCGTCCCCGCCCGCCTCACGCCCTCAACGCCTCACGCCTTGGAGTAGAGGGCCTCGTAGGTCCGGCGCAGGTCGGCCTTGAGCACCTTGCCCATGCTGTTGCGCGGCAGGTCGGGCACGAAGATCACGCGCTTGGGCAGCTTGTACTTGGCAAGCCGCCCGTCAAGCGCCGCCAGCACGCCCTTCTCGTCGAGTCTGGCGCCGGGGCTCGCCACCACGACCGCCGTCACGCCCTCGCCGAAGTCCGCATGCGGCACGCCGATCACCGCGCTTTCGACGACGCCGTCGATGGCATCGATCTCGGCCTCCACCTCTTTCGGGTAGACGTTGTAGCCGCCCGAGATCACCAGGTCCTTGCCGCGGCCGACGATGTGCACGTAGCCTTTGTCGTCGATCTTGCCGAGGTCGCCGGTGATGAAGAAGCCGTCGTCGCGGAACTCGGCCTTGGTCTTCTCCGGCATGCGCCAGTAGCCGGAGAACACGTTGGGCCCCTTCACCTCGATCATGCCGACGGCCTCCGTCGCAAGCAGCTTGCCGGTCTCCGGATCAGCGATGCGGACCGAGACGTCGGGCAGCGGGAAGCCGACGGCGCCCGGCACCCGCTCCCCGTCGTAGGGATTGGAGGTGATCATGTTGGTCTCGGTCATGCCGTAGCGCTCGAGCACCGCGTGCCCCGTGCGCGCCTGCCACTGCCGGTGCGTGTCGGCGAGCAGCGGCGCCGATCCCGACACGAAGAGGCGCATGTGCCGGGTGCTCGCCGCATCGAGCCGCGGGTCCTGCAGGAGGCGCGTGTAGAAGGTCGGCACGCCCATCATCACGGTCGCCTTCGGCAGCAGGCGGAAGACCTCGTCGGGGTCGAATCTCGGCAGGAACAGCATCGCCGAGCCGGCGGCGAGCGTGGTGTTGGTGGCGACGAACAGGCCGTGCGTGTGGAAGATCGGCAACGCATGCAGCAGCACGTCGCCGTCCGTGAACCGCCACACGTCCTTGAGCACGAGCGCGTTCGAGCTCAAATTCCGATGCGTGAGCATGGCGCCCTTGGAACGCCCGGTGGTGCCGGAGGTGTAGAGCAGCGCGGCGAGGTCGCTCTCGGCCCGCGCGACCGTCGCGAACGCCGCAGCCGCGTTGGCCGCGGCCTCCATGATGGTGCCGTCGCCCGCGGTCCCGAGCGTGGCAAGGCTCGGCACGCCGAGCCCCTTCGCCATGGGTCCGATGGTGGCCGCCCGCGCCGGGGAGGTGACCACCAGCGCCGGCTCCGCGTCGCCGATGAAATACTCGAGCTCGGCCTGGGTGTAGGCCGTGTTGAGCGGCAGGAACACGGCGCCCGCCCGGCAGCAGGCGAGGTAGAGCAGGATGGCTTCCGGCGACTTCTCAACCTGCACCGCCACCCGGTCGCCGGGCCTCACGCCCATGCCGCCAAGCGCGTTGGCGATGCGGCCCGTGGCCTCGAGCGCCGCCCCGTACGTCAGCACGCTGCCGTCCGGCCGCTCGATGAACGTCCGCTCGCGGCGGGCGAAGGCGGGGGCGACGATGTCGAAGAAGTTGGCGGACATGGGATGCCTCGCGAGATCTCAGGCTGTGCGCCGCCCATACACCACCGGCGCGATTGCGACAATGCCGAGACAGCCCTGCCTTGCGCGTGCGCCGCCTGCGGGGCGCAAGCGGCGGGCGAGGCGCGACGCCGAAGCAAATCTGCTGCGCCGGCAACCCTGTTGACCCCTGCCGGGGGTGTGGCGCAATGCTCGGCAGACGGCCTGTCCTGCCAGCAACCGGAGCCCAGCCATGGCGCAATATCCCGAAATCAAGCTTCTGATCGGCGGCGAATGGCGCGCCCGCGCCGGCGCCCCGGTGCTCAACCCGGCGGACGAGAGCGTGCTGGGCGAGGTCCCGCACGCGACGCGGCAGGACCTCGAGGACGCGGTCGAGGCGGCCGAGAAGGGCTTCAAGGTGTGGCGGCGGACGGCGCCGGCCAAGCGCGCCGAGATCATCCTCAAGGCGGCGGCCCTGATGCGACAGCGCGTCGAGGAGCTTGCCGTGGTCATGACGCTCGAGCAGGGCAAGCCCATCGGCCAGTCGCGGCTCGAGGTGCTGCGCGCGGCCGACATCCTCGAGTGGGACGCCAACGAGGGGCGCCGGGTCTACGGCCGCGTGATCCCCTCCGAGCCCGGCATGCGCCACACGGTGCTGCGCCAGCCGATCGGCCCCGTGGCGGCCTTCTCGCCGTGGAACTTCCCGGTGAGCTCGCCCTCGCGCAAGGTCGCCGGCGCCCTGTCGGCCGGCTGCTCCATCATCCTCAAGGCGTCCGAGGAGACCCCCGGCGGCGCCTTCCAGATCGCCCGCGCCTTCCAGGATGCAGGCCTGCCGGCGGGCGTGCTCAACCTGGTCTACGGCGTGCCCGCGGAAATCTCGCAGTACCTGATCCCGCGTCCCGAGATCCGCCTCGTCACCTTCACCGGCTCGATCGCCGTCGGCAAGCAGCTGGCGGCGCTCGCCGGCACGCACATGAAGCCCGCCATCATGGAGCTGGGCGGGCACGCGCCCGTCATCGTCTGCGACGACGTCGACCCGGTCGCGGCGGGCGTCGCGGCCGCCACCGGCAAGTCGCGCAACGCCGGGCAGGTGTGCGTGTCGCCGACGCGCTGGTTCGTGGAGGAGCGGATCTACGAGCCCTTCGCCCGCGCCTTCGCCGAGAAGGCCGCGAGCCTGAAGATCGGCAACGGCCTCGATCCCGCGACCGAGATGGGCCCGCTCGCCAACGTGCGCCGCGTCGAGGCCATGGCCGAGCTCGTGGCCGACGCCAAGGCCAAGGGCGGCCGCGTGCTCTCCGGCGGCGCCCGGCTCGCCAATCGCGGCTATTACTTCCCGCTCACCGTGCTCGCCGACCTGCCTGACGGGGCGCGCGCGCTCAACGAGGAGCCGTTCGGGCCCATCGCTACGGTCAATCCGGTGAAGAGCCTCGAGGAGGCCATCGCGCGCGCCAATGCGCTGCCCTACGGGCTTGCGGCCTACGCCTTCACCAACTCGGCGAGGAAGGCCGAGCAGCTCGCCGACGGCATCGAGGTCGGCAACCTGTCCATCAATCACTACGTCGCCTCCATCGCCGAGACGCCGTTCGGCGGCGTCAAGGACAGCGGCTACGGCCGCGAGGGCGGCAGCGAGGGCCTGACCCACTACACGATCGTCAAGAACGTCTCGCACCTGACGGGGTGAGCGGCGGCGGAGACCACAGCCGTGACGAAATGTGAATGCGGACAGAGCAGGCTCGATTGCCGCGGCTCAGTCGCGCCCTGGCGTAGGCCCCCGCCTTCGCGGGGGTGACGTCGGCGCGGATGCGCGAGCCCCCCTCCCCCCCGTCATGCCCGCGAAGGCGGGCATCCACGCAAGCCTGCACGGGACCGCGACGTTTCGAGCAAGCGCCAACCGGTCATCCTCGGGCCTGCCAGCCCTCGCACCTGTTGCGAGGTCCCGAGGATCCAGCTTTCCGCAGGCGCTGGAGCGCGCGGTTGGGTGGATGGTCGGGACAAGCCCGAACATGACGCCACGGTTGGCCGGCAACCGATGCCGCATCGCCTTAACCCATCCTTAGCCTTGTCTTCACGCAATATTTTGAACTTGGCGGCACCATGCGGGGACTAGTCCTGCAGCGTGCGAAGGTGCCCCCCGTGTCCAGTCCCGTGTCCCAGTTGCGCCACCCGGAGCCCGAGATCGCCGCGCCGGCGCCGATGCCCGTGCCGGACGAGGGTGCGGCTGCCCCCGTGCCCGCAGCCGCGCCTCAAACGGCCAAGGTGCTCGACACCGAGGTCGCCGCGCGCAAGCTCGACATCGCGGACGCCCTGCGGATCGCCGCCACCACCTACGGCAAGCCCTACCAGCAGGTCCTGCTCGAGATCGCCAAGCTCTCCTTCGGCGGCGGCAAGCTCGCCATCGGCGACTACTTCGCCTTCCGCCTGTTCGACGACGCCATGCTGGCCGGCGCCGACAAGTCGCAGTTCGTGGGCCTCGACGGCTCGCGCCGCATCTGGACGACCGCCAACTTCGACAGCGAGTGGTGGGGCCTGATGGCCAACAAGCTCGCCGTGACGACGCTGCTCGGCGGCTACGGCTATCCGGTGATCCCGACGCTCGCCCTCTACAGCGCGACGCTGCCCTTCCGCAGCGCCCCGCGCATCGCCTCGCCCGAGGCGCTGGCCACCTTCCTGCGCAATCCCGGCCGCTACCCGCTGTTCGGCAAGCCGATGGACTCGCTGCGCAGCCTGGGCTCGGCCAGCTTCGACCGCATCGATCTCGATACGGACGAGCTGGTCTCGCCGACGGGCAGCCGCGTCAAGGTCGAGGCCTTCTCCCGGGAGGTCGCCGATCTATACGGCGCCGGCTACATCCTGCAGCGGCGCGCCCATCCGCACGCCGCCATCCGGGCCATCGTCGGCGACCGCCTCGCCACCGTGCGCATGCTCACCCTGCGCACGAACGCCGGCACGCGGATGCACCGCGCGGTGTGGAAGATCCCGGCCGGCGGCAACGTCGCCGACAACTTCTGGCGCGGCGGCAACCAGCTCGCGACGCTCGATCTCGAGACCGGGCGCGTGCTGCGTGTCGTGCGCGGCGTCGGCCTGCAGCAGGAGCAGGTGACGCACCACCCCGACAGCGGCGAGCCCCTGATCGGCTTCACCCTGCCGCTGTGGGACGAGATGCGGGCGCTGGTGTGCGAGGCCGCCGGCACGCTCGGCGGCATCCGGCTGGTCGGCTGGGACGTGGCCGCGACGGACACCGGCCCGCTCATCGTCGAGCCCAACTACACGCCCGACTTCGACATGGTGCAGATGGCCGACCGCCGCGGCATCCTCGACGAGGCATTCAAGGCCTTCCTGGCCGAGTGCCGGGAGGGGGCGAAGGAGGCCAAGCGCCGCCTGCGCCGCATCCACCTCGCCGACACGAAGGAGCGCTTCGAGGCCTTCAGCCGGTCGATGGGGCTGAGGTAGGCGGCGGCGGGTGTGCCGTGCCGGCTGTGCGGCCGGCAGCGGCCGCGCAGTCAGCTCACGTGCGCCCGCCTTGCCCGAGGCAGGTCCTGCCGCCACAGCTCACCCGAACCGGCCGGTGATGTAGGCCTGCGTGATCTCGTGCCTGGGCGTGACGAAGAGCTCCGCGGCGTTGCCCTCCTCGACGAGCCGCCCCAGGTGAAACACGGCGACACGCTGGGAGACCCGGGCGGCCTGCTGCATGTTGTGCGTGATGATGACGATCGTGTACCGCTCCCGCAACTCATCGATCAATTGCTCCAGCCTGGCCGTCGCGACCGGATCGAGCGCAGACGCCGGCTCGTCCATCAGCAGCACCTCGGGATCGTAGGCGATGGCCCGCGCCACGCACAGGCGCTGCTGCTGGCCCCCGGAGAGGTCCAGGCCCGACTCCCACAACCGGTCCTTGACCTCGTCCCACAGTCCGACGCTGCGCAGACAGCTCTCGACCAGCGCGTCCGTATCGCTGCGCCCGCGCACCATGCCGTGAATCCGCGGCCCATAGGCGACATTGGTGTAGACGGAGAACGGGAACGGATTGGGCTTCTGCGCCACCCATCCGAAGCGGCGGCGCACCATCGGGGCGTCGAGGCTCGGATCGTAGATGTCCTGCCCGTCGAGACGGATCTCACCAGTCAGCCGGGTGCCTCGCACGAAGTCGTGGCTGCGATTGAGACAGCGCAGCAGCGTCGTCTTCCCGCAGCCCGAGGGACCGATGAAGGCGGTCACCTCGTGCTCGTAGATCCTCAGGTTCACGTCCTTCAGGGCGTGCTTGTCGCCGTACCAGAAGTTGACGTTGCGTATGTCCATCTTCGCGCCGCGCGACGGATTGTGAAGCGGTAGCGGACCCAGATGGATCTTGAAGTCGACGAAAGATTCCGGATTGGACTGCATCTCGACCTCGCTTGCCTAGCGCCACCCAGAACAGCCTCCGGCGCCACGACACGCTTTGATCCTCAGCAATCAGATGCACGTCACAATTCTGTCGTCGACGGCGCGCCGTCGAACGGCGACCCTTCACGCTCCATCCGCCCCTTCCGCGGGCGCGCACGCCTCAATACGACCGCGGCAGCCCCAGCACGTTCTGCGCCACGAAGGCGAGGATCATGTTGGTCGAGATCGGCGCCGTCTGGTAGAGGCGCGCCTCGCGCCACTTGCGCTCGATGCCGTACTCGCGCGCATAGGCAAAGCCGCCGAAGGTCTGCATGCAGGCCTCGCCCGCCTTCCATGCGGCTTCCGATGCCAGCATCTTACCCATGTTGGCCTCCGCCCCGCAGGGCTGGCTCGCCTCGAACATGGCGCAGGCCTTGCGCACCATCAGCGCGGCGGCCTCGGCTTCCGCATAGGCGCGCGCGATCGGGAAGGCGACGCCCTGGTTCCTGCCGATGGGCGCCCCGAACACGACGCGCTCCTTGGCGTACTCGGTGGCGCGCCGGATGAAGAAGCGCGCGTCGCCCACGCTCTCCGAGGCGATCAGGATGCGTTCCGCGTTCATGCTGTCGACGATGTACTTGAAGCCGTGCCCCTCCTCGCCGATCAGGCTCTCGGCCGGGATCTCGAGGTTGTCGAAGAACACCTCGCAGGTGTTGTGGTTGATCATGGCGTCGATCTTGCGCATCTCGACGCCGCGGCCCCCGTTCTGGCCTCGGGCCTCGCGCAGGTCGACGAGGAACACGGACAGGCCTTCCGAGCGCTTCTTCACCTGGTCGGCGGGCGTGGTGCGGGCGAGCAGCAGCATCAGGTCCGACTGCATGACACGGCTCGTCCACACCTTCTGGCCGTTGACGACGTAGCGGTCGTTGCCCTTCTTCTCCGCGCGCGTCTTGAGCTGCGTGGTGTCGGAGCCCGTCGACGGCTCCGTCACGCCGAAGGCCTGCAGGCGCAGCGCGCCCGAGGCGATGCCCGGCAGATACTTGCGCTTCTGCTCGGCATTGCCGTGCCGCAGCACCGTGCCCATGGTGTACATCTGCGCGTGGCAGGCGGCCGCGTTGCAGCCCGTCTCGTGGATGGTCTCGAGCACGGCGCAGGCGGCCGACAGCGGCAGCCCCGAGCCGCCGTACTCCTCCGGAATCAAGGCGCCGAGGTAGCCAGCTGTCGTCAGCGCGTCGACGAAGTCGGCCGGGTACTCGGCGGCGTGGTCGAGCTTGACCCAATACTCGTTGGGGAATCCGTCGCAGATCTTCCTCACACCCTCGCGGATGTCGGCCCAGCCAGGATCGAGGGTGAGCGAAACTCCCGAAAGATCTGCCGTCATGCCTGGAGCCTTCTGTTCGATCGCGCTTCCCCCTTCCGCTCAGCGGAGAGAGGGTCGGGGAGCCTTGGGTGGTGGCCGTCAAATCGGCTGCGGCATGGGACTGCCAATGACGGCTCTCCGTCAAGAGCGCGTTGGCCACGACGGCCGGCTTGTGCGTGAGGCGCCCGGCGCCGGGCGGGCCCCGCGGCCCCGGAAGCCCTGCGGCATTTGTCACCCGAAGCCGCCTGTGGCCGCCCCATCGGCGCCGGCGCGCGGCAAAGGTCGCCCTAGCGACCCTCGATCGGCGCAAGCCCCGTTTCCGCCCACGGCCGCTGTGGGCCACCCGCGCGCGACCGGGACGGCTGGCGCAGCACGCCGCACGCGCCGCCACCCCGCGCACCATCGGCGCGCGGGCATGCAAGGGGCCGCGGACGGCACGGCTCCGCCATATCGAACGTTCAAGATCGGCGTTGCCACGCCGTCCGCGCAGGATTTTGGGCATGAGCTCGCACTTACTGATCTCTGTCGCCGCGGACTTGCACCGACGGCGGCGAGGTGGAGCCCCCGACGAGGCACGCGTTGCCCGTGTCGGGACTGCAGCCCGCCCTCGCCTCGCG
>JANRIO010000034.1:0-31761 GCA_033764875.1 Hyphomicrobiaceae bacterium
GCGGCCAAGGTGTCCGGGCCCGACGAGCGGCGGACGGGCGACATCCTGAAAGGGGTGGAGCCGGAGGATCTGCTGAAGTTCGGCCTGATTCCGGAGTTCATCGGCCGCCTGCCGGTGATCGCCACGCTCGAGGATCTCGACGAGGCGGCCCTGATCCAGATCCTCACGGCACCGAAGAACGCGCTCGTCAAGCAGTACCAGCGCCTGTTCGAGATGGAGGACGTGCGCCTCACGCTCACGCAGGACGCGCTGAAGGCCATCGCGCGCAGGGCGATCGAGCGCAAGACGGGCGCGCGCGGGCTGCGCTCGATCATGGAGGCGATCCTGCTCGAGACGATGTTCGAGCTGCCCGGCCTCAAGGGCGTGGAAGAAGTCGTGATCGGGCCCGAGGTGGTCGAGGGTGGCGGTGCACGGCCTCTGCGCATCTACTCGGAGCGCATGGGCGAGAAGGGCTCGACAGCCTGAGCCTGACCGGCTCCCGGCCGCGCCATGCGCGGCCGCCAGCGTGCGCGTAAAGCTCCAGCCTCGCCTCCTGCCGCCTCGCTGCGGCGGGCAGGACCTTGATGCCGGCGCCCTGTGTGACCATTTGTTGACTAGCGAGGCAGGCCAGCAGGAGCAACGCTTCCAGGCCGAAAAGGTTGCCGCCCGAGAAGCCGCATCCTGCTTGTTTGTCTCATTTCCGGCCTGCTGTTGCCACCTAGCGACTGTACGGCGGACGGACTGAGCGCCATGTTGGCCAAACGCGCATCCTGCCATCCAGGGGTTTGCGCGAGAAAGAGAAGAGACCATGAGCGAAGCCAAAACCGGCAAGGAGAAGAGCGGGCGGGATACCTTCCCCGTGCTGCCGCTGCGCGACATCGTCGTGTTCCCCTACATGATCGTGCCGCTGTTCGTGGGGCGCGAGAAATCGATCAACGCGCTCGAGGAGGTGATGCGCTCGGACAAGCAGATCCTGCTTGCGGCGCAGAAGAACGCAGGCGACGACGACCCGGCGGCGGATGCCATCTACCAGATGGGCACGCTCGCCTCCGTGCTGCAGCTGCTGAAGCTGCCCGACGGCACCGTGAAGGTGCTGGTGGAGGGCACCGCGCGGGCCAAGATCCTCCGCTACACGGAGAATGCCGACTACTTCGAGGCGGACGTGGAGCGCGTGGCCGACGCCATGGGCGCCAAGGACGAGATCGAGGCTCTGGCGCGCTCGGCAGTGTCGCAGTTCGAGAGCTACGTGAAGCTCAACAAGAAGATCTCGCCGGAGGTGCTCGGCACCATCACGCAGATCGAGGACTACTCGAAGCTTGCCGACACGATCGCCTCGCACCTGGCCATCAAGATCGCCGACAAGCAGGACATCCTCGAGCTGGTCACGGTCTCGGACCGGCTGGAGCGCGTCTACACGCTGATGGAGAGCGAGATCTCCGTGCTGCAGGTCGAGAAGAAGATCCGCAGCCGCGTGAAGCGGCAGATGGAGAAGACGCAGCGCGAGTACTATCTGAATGAGCAGATGAAGGCCATTCAGAAGGAGCTCGGCGACGGCGAGGAGCGCGACGACATCGCCGAGTTCGAGGAGAAGATCGAGAACACCAAGCTGTCGAAGGAGGCCCGCGACAAGGCGCTCGCCGAGCTGAAGAAGCTCAAGCAGATGAGCCCGATGTCGGCGGAAGCCACCGTCGTGCGCAACTACCTCGACTGGCTGCTGTCGATCCCGTGGGGCATCCGCGGCAAGGTCAAGAAGGACCTCGCCGAGGCGCAGGAGGTGCTCGACAAGGAGCACTACGGCCTCGAGAAGGTGAAGGAGCGGATCATCGAGTATCTGGCGGTGCAGTCGCGCACCAACAAGCTCAAGGGTCCGATCCTGTGCCTCGTGGGGCCTCCGGGCGTCGGCAAGACGTCGCTCGGCCGCTCGATCGCCAACGCGACGGGGCGCGAGTTCGTGCGCATGTCGCTCGGCGGCGTGCGCGACGAGGCAGAGATCCGCGGCCACCGCCGCACCTACATCGGCTCGATGCCCGGCAAGGTCATCCAGTCGATGAAGAAGGCCAAGCGCGTCAATCCGCTGTTCCTGCTCGACGAGATCGACAAGATGGGCTCGGATTTCCGGGGCGATCCGGCGGCGGCGCTGCTCGAGGTTCTCGACCCCGAGCAGAACCACACGTTCGCGGACCACTACCTGGAGGTGGACTACGATCTCTCCAACGTCATGTTCGTCACCACGGCGAACACGATGAACATCCCGCCGGCGCTGCTCGACCGCATGGAGATCATCCGGCTGTCGGGCTACACGGAGAACGAGAAGATCGAGATCGCCAAGCGGCATCTCATCCCGCAGACCCGACAGGCGCACGGCCTGGAGGCCGGCGAGTGGGAGGTCAACGACGACGGCCTGAAGCTGCTGATCCGGCGCTACACGCGTGAAGCCGGCGTGCGCAGCCTCGAGCGCGAGATCTCCAAGCTCGCGCGCAAGGCGGTGAAGGAGATCCTGCTCGGCACCACCAAGGCGGTGGTCGTCACGTCGGAGAACCTCGAGCACTATCTGGGCGTGCCGAAGTACCGCTTCGGCGAGGCCGAGCTCGAGGACCAGGTCGGCGTGGTGACCGGCCTTGCCTGGACGGAGGTCGGCGGCGAGATCCTGACGATCGAAGGCGTCATGATGCCCGGCAAGGGCAAGATGACGGTCACCGGCAACCTGCGCGACGTGATGAAGGAGAGCATCCAGGCCGCCAACGCCTACGTGCGCTCGCGCGCGGAAGCGCTCGGCATCCCGACGGCGCACTTCGAGAAGAAGGACATCCACGTGCACGTGCCGGAGGGCGCGACGCCGAAGGACGGTCCCTCGGCGGGCGTCGCGATGGTGACGGCGATCATCTCGGTGCTGACCGGCATCCCCGTGCGCAAGGACGTGGCGATGACGGGCGAGATCACGCTACGCGGCCGCGTGCTGCCGATCGGCGGCCTCAAGGAGAAGCTGCTGGCGGCGTTGCGCGCCGGGATCAAGACGGTGCTGATCCCGGAGGAGAACGCCAAGGACCTCGCCGACATCGACGACGAGGTGAAGAGCCTGCTCGAGATCGTGCCGGCCTCGCGCATGGACGATGTGCTGAAGGTGGCGCTGCTGCGCATGCCGACACCCATCGTCGGCGAGGAGGAGACCGCGGCGGCCGTGCCGGCGGAGCAGGGCAGCGATCCGCGCATCACGGCGCACTGACCGGCGGCGCAACCCTTGCGTGCCATGGAATGGGAGATGCCCGCGCATCTCCCATTTCGCGTTCTGCGCGCAACGAATATTTGCCGTTCAGTCGCCGGCGTGGCCTGCGGCATAGCGCGAAAAGGCCCACAAAATCGCGCAAATCGGCGGTGATTGCGCTTGACGGGGGCCACCTTTGGGCGTTGTTTCGCGCACGCCAGGGCGCAAAGCCGTGGTTTCAGGCTCGGCGGCGCGGTGCGCGTCCAGCTCGCGGCCGTCTCCCCACCAACTCCCCTTAGACAAGAGGACGCTTGATATGAGCAAGAAGGACCTTATCGACGCTGTTGCGGCGGCCACGGAGCTGAGCAAGGACAAGGCCGGTGCTGCCGTCGATGCCGTCGTCGCGCACATCGAGCAGGTGATGAAGAACGGCGAGGAGGTCCGCTTGCCCGGCTTCGGCACGTTCAAGGTGTCGAAGCGCGCCGAGCGCAAGGCCCGCAATCCGCAGACGGGCGCCGAGATGGTGCTGAAGGCCGCGCGCGTGCCGAAGTTCTCCGCCGCCAAGGCGCTCAAGGACGCGCTCAACGCCTGAGGCGCCGACGGGCGCCGGCTTGCGTTGCGGCGCGCGCCCCGAGCGTGGGCGCCAAGGCCAGGGGGGCCCCGTACGGGCCCCTCTTGTCGTTTGCGCGCCCCGCCGCCCGACACCGCCGACGCCGCGCCGGGCGTTGCTTGCGTCGCGGTGAAAGTTCGCCTAAGCGTGCCAGGGCGGGCGGTTAGCTCAGCGGTAGAGCGCCTCGTTTACACCGAGGATGTCGGGGGTTCGAAACCCTCACCGCCCACCAGCAATCCTTCTGCCTACTGCAGCCGGCGGACGGCCTCGTCGCGCCGGCGGCCCGAGAGGGCGGCGAACTCGCGGGCCGTGCGCTGGGCCGCCTGCGGCGACACGAAGACGTGGCCGTTGAGCGCGTCGAAGATCTTGCTGGCGGAGTGGAAGCGATAGCCGCGCTCGCCCTGCTGGCGGACCACGATGCCCGCAACCTCGTCTCCCAAGCCGGCGATGGTGAAGCCTTCGGACATGTACTCTCCTCGCAATTGACAGGCGCCCCGTTGTTGTGGACGCGTTGGTCGTGCAATGCGCGCGGAGCGCAATCGTTTCCGCCGCTCGGGAAATTGAGCGTTTTCCGACGCGGAAAGTCGCCTTGTCGGAGCATGAAGGCGCTTGAGCGCGCCTTGGCCGAGGCTCGATAAGGGCAGCAGCAAAAACCTGCGGGAGGCAGACGGTGCACGGATTGGACGAGGCGACGGCGCTCACGGAGACCGGAGCCGGACTGTGGGAGGGCCGCACGCTCGACCGCTACTGGAATTTCGCCGGTCCGTTCGGCGGCTATCTGGCGGCGCTGACGCTCAACGCGGTGCTCAAGGACGGGCGCCGGCTCGGACCACCGGTGGCGCAGACGGTGAACTTCTGCGGCGCACTGGCGAAGGGGACGTTCCGGGTCGAGACAACGCTCGAGCGCGGAGGCAAGGCGACGCAGCACTGGACCGCGCGTCTCATGCAGGACGACGCGGTGGTGACCACGTCCAGCATCGTGTGCGCGAACCGGCGGGAGACGTTTGCGCATGCGGCAACCGCCAAGCCCGCGGCGCCGCCGCCGGAGGCGATTGCGCCGCTCGTGCCGCCCGAGGGGTTCCCGTGGATCGGGGCCTACGACTTCCGCTTCGTGGAAGGCGGGCCGGTGCTCGACGGGCAGCAGCCGGCGGACGGCCGGCTCGGCTCGCCGCGCACCGTCGTGTGGCTGCGCGACAAGCCGGAGCGGCCTCTCGACTACCTGTCGCTGGCCTCGCTCTCGGACTGCTTCATCCTGCGCCTGTTGCAGATGCGCGGCACCCGGGTGCCGATGAGCACGGTGTCGATGACCACCTATTTCCACGCCACGGAGGCGGAGCTCGCGGGCCAAGGCACGGCGCCGCTGCTGGGCGTGGCGGACGCCAAGCGGTTCACGGCCAACTTCCACGACCAGTTCATGGAGCTGTGGGGCAGCGACGGGCGGCTCATCGCGACCGGCGTGCAGACCGTCTGGTACCGGGAGTAGGGCTCAGCCGATGGAGGGCAGCGGCGCCACGCCGAACAGCCAGCGGTGGCCGCCCAGCAGCAGCCAGGCGTAGAGCACGCTGCCGATGCCGATGGCGATGAGGTCGCCGCGCGGGCCGCCCTTGCGTGCGCCGAGGGGACCGAGAGCGGCGCGGCGCTTGACCGAGATGCGGTCGGCCACGGCCCAGACGAGGAAGCTGCCGAACAACAGGACCGAGGCGAGGTCGCCGTTGGCCAGTAGATGGCCGAACGCCCACAGCTTGACGGCGGCCAGCATGGGATGCTTGGCGCCGTCACGGATGCGCGAGGGCACGTAGGCCGCCACAATCAGGATCAGCGCCGGCAGCATCAGCAGCAGGTTCAGGTGCCGCATGAAGACGGGCGGCGTGTAGAGCTCGGGATTGAGGCGGCCCTGCCCCTGCATCTCGCCGTAGCCGATGACGATGAGCACGAGGCCGACGATGGAGACGGCGGTGAAGGCCGCCTTGTAGCCGGTCACGGAAAGCCCCGCCTCGAGGCGGGCGCGCAGGGACGGCAGCATCGGCACGGTGTGGGCGCCGAGAAACAGGACGAGGCCGGCGACGAGGAGCAGCATGGGAGCATCCTGAACAGCAAAGCTGTACACGTATAGAAGCATGCCGGGCGAAAGGCCATCGAGGCAAGGCAATGGAGGGCCCGGCACGCCCTCGGTTGCGAGGCGGCGGCGGGGGGTGTAGAGGGGGCACAAAGGGAAAATCGCGCGCAGGTGCAACAGGATGGCTGAAGCTCCCGAGACCCTCGTGCTGGGCAAGCCGGCCGGCATTCCAGCCCACCCGGACGCGGCGCTGCTCGACCGGGTGGCGAACCCGCACCCCGATACGCACTACGTCGCCCGCTTCACGGCCCCCGAGTTCACGACGCTGTGTCCGGTGACGGGCCAGCCCGACTTTGCGCATCTCGTCATCGACTACGTGCCGGGCCAATGGCTGGTCGAGAGCAAGTCGCTGAAGCTGTATCTCACGGCCTTCCGCAATCACGGCGGCTTTCACGAGGGCACGACGGTCGCCATCGGCAAGAAGCTCAGGGACCTGCTCGCGCCCACCTTCCTGCGCATCGGCGGCTACTGGTATCCGCGCGGGGGCATGCCGATCGACGTGTTCTGGCAGACGGGCGAGGTGCCGGCCGGGGTGTGGCTGCCCGAGCAGGGGGTGCCGACCTATCGCGGGCGAGGGTGAGGCGGGGCACTCTCCATACCCTTGCGAACGCGAAAACCAATGTTGATGCCGGCCTCGGCATGGACCGCAGCAGGTGCGGTGCTATAGGTGGGGCGGGATCCGGGTGCGGCCACGTGGAGAGTGACATGGCAGACGAGGCCTCGAGCAAACGCGCGCACACGACTGCCGGCTTCGCTGAGGCCGAGACGCAGCTCGCCAACCGCAACTCGGGCCTGCCGCTGGAGATGCTGCGGCACGCGCTGACGCCGGCGGGCCTGCACTACCTGCTGATCCACTTCGACATCCCTTACGTGGAGAGCGCGCAGAGCTGGTCGCTGTCGGTGGGCGGGCTGGTGGAGCGGCCGCTGGATCTCTCGCTCGCAGATCTGCAGGCGCTTCCGCAGAAGACCTTGCGCGTGACGCTGGAATGCGCCGGCAACGGCCGGGCGCTGTCGACGCCGCGCTGGCAGAGCATGCCGTGGGAGCACGGCGCCGTCGGCACCGCGGAGTGGACGGGCACGCCGCTGCGGCACGTGCTGGAGATGGCCGGCGTGAGCCCGAAGGCGGTCGAGATCGCCTTCCTCGCCGCCGACCGCGGGCTCGATTCCGACGTCGAGCACAACTACGGGCGCAGCCTCGCGCCGGCGCACGCCATGCACGAGGACGTGCTGCTCGTGTGGGCGATGAACGGGGCGCCGCTGCTGCCCCAGCACGGCTTTCCGCTGCGGATGGTGGTGCCGGGCTGGTACGGCATGGCGAGCGTGAAGTGGCTCAATCGCATCGAGGTGCTCGACCACAAGTTCGAGGGCTTCCAGCAGGTGCGCACCTACGTCTACCGGCAGACGGCGGAGGACCCCGGCGTGCCGGTGACGGCGATGCGGGTGAAGTCGCTGATGGTGCCGCCGGGCATCCCGCACTGGTACGGGCGGGCGCGCCTCGTCGACGCGGGCGCGGTGGAGCTTTGCGGGCGCGCCTGGTCGGGCGGCGGCGTGCCGATCGCCAAGGTGGAGGTGGGCGTCGACGGGCAGTGGCAGCCGGCGATGCTCGAGGAGCGGGCGGGCCCCTATGCGTGGACGGGATGGCGCGCCGTGTGGAATGCCACGCCCGGCGAGCACGAGATCATGTGCCGGGCAACGGACGCGGAGGGAAAGCAGCAGCCGCTCGAGCAGGTCTGGGACCGCTCCGGCTTCGGCAACAACGCGGTGCAGCGGCTGAGGGTGACCGTGCGCGGCTGAGCCGGACGGCGCGCAGCGAGAGCGACGAGGGACGAAATGGGCGCAGGCAACGGAGGGGACAGCACGGACCTGCCGCTCGCGGGACTCAAGGTGCTCGACGTCGCCTCGTTCATCGCCGCGCCGGTGGCCGCGACGGTGCTCGGCGACTACGGCGCCGACGTGGTCAAGGTGGAGCCGCCGGGGGAGGGCGATCCCAACCGGCACATCATGACCCTGTCCGCCAGCTATCCGAAGGCCCAGGTGAACTACCCCTGGCACCTCGACTCGCGGGGCAAGCGCTCGCTCGCGATCGACCTCAAGAACGCCGAGGCGCGGCTCGCCTTCAACACGCTGGTCGCGACCGCCGACGTACTGATCATCAACTATCCGCCGAAGGTGCGCGAGAAGCTGATGCTGCGCTACGAGGACGTGGCGCCGCTCAACGACCGGCTGATCTACGCCTCGCTGACAGGCTACGGCGAGACGGGGCCCGATGCGGATCAAGTGGGCTTCGACGTGAATGCCTACTTCGCCCGTTCCGGCCTGCTCGACGGATGCCGCTACGAGGGCGGGTTTCCCGGACTGCCGATGCCGGCCCAGGGCGATCGCGGCTCGGGGCTCTCGCTCGCCTTGGGCATCATGATGGCGCTATGGAACCGCGAGAGGACCGGCAAGGGCACCAAGGTGTCCACCTCGCTGCTCGCGAACGGCATCTGGGCCAACGGCAACTTCGTGCAGGGGGCGCTGCTGGGATCGACGCTGCCCTTGCGGCCGCCGCCGGATCGGCCGCGCAGCGCGCTGGCCAACGTCTACGAGACGCGGGACCACCGGTGGATCCAGATCACCGTCGTCAAGGAGGAGCAGAATTTTCCGGATCTCGCGCGGGAGCTCGACCTGCCGCAGCTCGTGCGCGACAGCCGCTTCACCGATACCGCCAGCCGGCGAAAGAACAGCGCGGCGCTGGCCGCGATCCTGCGCGACGCCTTCAGCGAGTACGATTTCGACGCCATGCGCGCGCGCCTGAAGCGCGCCGCCGTGCCGTTCTCCGAGATCCAGACGGCGGTCGATGCGGCGGCCGACGTGCAGGCGGTGCACGCGGGCGTGATCGTCGACGCGGACAACCCGGACATGCCCAAGACGCTCGCCGCGCCGTTCGCGCTGGCCGACACGCCGCTGCCGCGTGCGCGGCCGGCGCCGGCGCTCGGGGCGCACTCGGTGGAGGTGCTGCGCGAGGCCGGCGTGCCGGACGAGGAAATCGAGGCGCTGTGCCGGGCGGGGGCTGTGCAGAGGGCTTAGCGGCCGGGAGAGGGCGGAATGCGCGCGCCACGAGTGCTTGCAATGTTGCTGAGCCTGCTCGCGGCGAAGACGGCCGCCGCCTTCGACCTGCAAGGCCACCGCGGCGCCCGCGGGCTGATGCCGGAGAACACGCTGCCGGCGTTCGAGGCGGCGATCGGCATCGGCGTCACCACGCTCGAGACCGACCTGGCGCTGACCAAGGACGGCGTGCTGATCCTGGCGCACGATACCGCGCCGAACCCGGACCTGACGCGCGATGCCGCCGGGAAATTCCTGGGTGCGAGCGGCGCCTTCTTTCGCGACATGACGTTCGCCGAGACGCAGACGCTCGACGTCGGGCGGCTCAACCCGGCGAGCCGCTATGGCGCGCAATGGCCCGACCAGAAGCCGGTCGATGGTACGCGGCTGCCGCGGCTCGCCGACCTGTTCGCGCTGGCGCAGCGAACGGCGCCCGGAATGCGCTTCAATATCGAGACCAAGATCTCGCCGCTGAAGCTGCACGAGACTGCGAGCCCGGAGGTCTTCGCCGCGGCCGTCGTGGCGAGCGTGCGGGAGGCGGGCGTCGCGGCCCGCGTGACGGTGCAATCCTTCGACTGGCGGACGCTGGTGGCGCTGCGGCGAATGGCGCCCGACATCGCACGGTCCTGCCTGACGATCGACACGGGGCGGACGAGCAACGTGCGTGCCGTGGACGGGCGCCCCTCGCCCTGGCTGGCGGGGATCGACCCGGCCGCGCTCGCCGGGTCGGTGCCGCGCGCCGTGCAGGCGGCCGGCTGCACGACGTGGTCGCCGTTCTGGCGCAACCTCGACGCGGCGGGCGTGGCCGAGGCGAAGGCGCTCGGGCTCAAGGTGCTGCCGTGGACGGTGAACCGGGCGGAGGAATTCGCGGCCGTCGTCGATCTCGGCGTCGACGGTCTCATCACCGACTATCCCGACCGGGCGCGCGCGTTCCTGGAGGCGCGGGGCATCGCCATCGGCCGGGCACGGTAGGCGCCGGAGAGTGCCGCGCGCCCGAGAGGGACGCGACCTCGGCCTCCGGCGAAACATTCAAAAATTGATATCTGTCAATGCCGGGCCTCGCGGGCCGTGCACCATGCCGCCATGGGTGCGAAAGCGGCTGGAAGGGCCGCGTCGTGCCATTGCTGCACGCAACCTGCAGCAACGTGGAGTCCTGGGGAGGCCATGGAGTGAACGATCACACGCAATCCGCCCCGTCACGACGGGCATTCATGGCCCTGGCTGCGACCGGGGTCGCGGCGACGGCGGTGCCTCGCGCGCGTGCCGCAAAGGTCGCCACCAAGGCGCGGATCGTCATCCTCGGCGCGGGAGCGGCGGGCACGGCGATCAGCAATCGGCTGCTGCAGCGCCTCGACGGTGCCGCGATCACCGTCGTCGACGGACGCGCCGAGCACCTGTATCAGCCGGGCCTGTCGCTCGTCGCGGCAGGCCTGAAGCCGTCGTCGTACGTGGTCTCGAAGACCGCGGAGTGGCTGCCCGCCGGGATCGGCTTCGTCTCCGAGATGGCGGCTGCGATCGATCCCGTCGCCCGGAGGGTGACCACGGCCAGCGGCAGGCAGATCCTCTACGACTTCCTCATCGTCGCCACGGGGCTGGTGCTGGACCACGGCGCCATCGAGGGTTTCTCCCTGGATCTCGTGGGCAAGAACGGCGTCGGCGCGCTCTACGCGGGCCCCGAGTACGCGGCGCGGACGTGGGTGGCCGCATCGCAGTTCGCGGAGAAGGGCGGGCAGGGCCTGTTCACGCGGCCGGCGACGGAGATGAAGTGCGCCGGCGCTCCCTTGAAGCATACGTTCCTGGTCGAGGACATCGCCAGCCGCAAGGTCGGCAAGGGCCGGTACAAGCTCACCTACGCGGCGCAGAACGACACGCTGTTCGGCGTTCCCATCGTGTCCGAGAAGGTCCGGATGCTGTTCGAGAGCCGCGGCATCGGCACGGCCTACAGCCACGTCCTCAAGTCCATCGACCCGGGCCGGAAGGTCGCGACGTTCGCGACCCCCAAGGGCAGCGCGGAGCTCGGCTACGACTACATCCATGTGATCCCGCCGCAGCGCGCGCCCGATGTCGTGCGCCAGTCGGGGCTGAGCTGGGCCGACCGATGGACGGATCAGGGCTGGGTGGAGGTCGACTCCAAGACCATGCGGCACCGCCGCTTTCCCGAGGTGTTCGCGCTCGGCGACGTGGCCGGCGTGCCGAAAGGCAAGACGGCTGCCAGCGTCAAATGGCAACTGCCGGTGGTCGAGGACCATCTTGTCGCCGCCATCGAGGGCCGGACCGGCACCGCGGTCTACGACGGGTACACGTCCTGCCCCCTCATCACGCGGGTCGGCCGCGCGATGCTGATCGAGTTCGACTACCACAACAACCTCGTGCCCTCGTTTCCCGGCCTGATCGCCCCGCTCGAGGAGCTGTGGATCAGCTGGCTGATGAAGGAGGTGGCGCTGAAGGCGACCTACAACGCGATGCTGCGCGGAAAGGCATAGGGAGACGGCGATGCAAGAGCTGACCTTCGAGATGCTGCTCGCGGTGTTCGAGGAGATGTTCGGGCGGACGTTGTTCTGGGCGCTGGTCGGTGCGGCCGCGATCATCACCATCGCCTACGTCTACGTCCTCATTCGCGATCGGGCGATCTCGATGCGCAAGTTCCTTCTGGCGCAGCTGTCGATGCCGTTCGGCGCGGTGGCCGCGGTGCTGTTCGTGCAGACGGTGACGAGCTCGGATTTCCGTGATCTGGGCGGCCCCATCGACGTCATCGTCCTGCTCGGCGTGGCCGGCGCGGGCGCGGTCGGGCTGGCGATCCTGGTCTACACGGCGCAGTCGCTGCTGCGGCGACGGCCTGCTCCCTAGGCCGATCCCCGCCGCGGGCGAGGCGCGGCCGCGTCCACCAAGCGCTGCGAGCGGGTCCCGCGGCACCGTGCCGGATCGCGAAAGGCCCGCTGCCGCGCCGCTCTCCGGATATTGATTGACCGGCTGGACGGTCAATGATCTAGTTGCCGGAAACAAGACGGCGGCGCGGGTTGCGACTGCCGCCGCACAGGGAAGCGACAAGGCCACCCCGCAACGACCGGCGACCCTGTCAGCGCGCGCGTGTGCGCGGCGCCGGCGCGAGCTGCGGGACAAGGCCTTGCCGAGGAAACGCGGGTTCTCAACACGCTTTCGTCCAGGGGAGCGCCAAGGCACATGCTCGATCTGACACCGAACAAAGCCGATCTCGATCCGATCGAGACGGCCTCGCGCGACGAGATCGCGGCGCTGCAGCTCAAGCGGCTGAAGTGGACGCTCAGGCACGTCTACGACAACGTGCCCCACTACTGGAAGGCGTTCGACAAGGCGGGCGTGCACCCCGACGACCTGAAGAGCCTCGCAGACCTCGCCAAGTTCCCGTTCACCACGAAGGCGGACCTGCGCGCCAACTATCCCTTCGGCATGTTCGCGGTGCCGCGCGAGAGGATCGCGCGCGTGCACGCCTCCTCGGGCACCACGGGCAAGCCGACGGTGGTGGGCTACACCAAGGCCGACATCGACACCTGGGCAGACCTGATGGCGCGCTCGATCCGCGCCTCCGGCGGCCGGCCCGGCATGCGCGTGCACGTCGCCTACGGCTACGGCCTGTTCACCGGGGGGCTGGGCGCGCACTACGGCGTGGAGCGGCTCGGCTGCACGGCGATCCCCGTGTCGGGCGGCATGACGGAGCGGCAGGTGCAGCTGATCGTCGACTTCGAGCCCGACATCATCATGGTGACGCCGAGCTACATGCTGGCCATCCTCGACGAGTTCAGGAAGCAGGGCGTGGATCCGCGCGGCTCGTCGCTGAAGGTCGGCATCTTCGGCGCCGAGCCGTGGACGAACGCCATGCGGGCCGAGATCGAGGCCGCCTTCGACATGCACGCGGTCGACATCTACGGGCTGTCGGAGGTGATGGGGCCGGGCGTGGCCAACGAGTGCGTGGAGAGCAAGGACGGCCTGCACATCTGGGAGGACCACTTCTATCCCGAGATCATCGATCCGTTCACGGGCGCCGTGCTGCCGGACGGGGCGAAGGGCGAGCTGGTGTTCACCTCGCTGTCGAAGGAGGCAATGCCGGTCATCCGCTACCGCACGCGCGACCTGACGCGGCTGCTGCCCGGCACCGCGCGCAGCATGCGGCGCATGGAGAAGGTGACGGGGCGCTCCGACGACATGATGATCGTGCGCGGGGTGAACGTGTTTCCGACGCAGGTCGAGGAGCAGCTGTTCAAGGTGCCGGCCCTGAGCGCGCACTACCAGATCGTGCTGACGCGCGAGGCGCGCCTCGACGAGATGGAGATCAAGGTCGAGGCGCGCCCCGACCTCGTCGACGCGACCGAGCGGGCGCAAGCCGCCCACGCGCTCGCCGAGTACGTCAAGGGCAACATCGGGGTCAGCGCGCGCGTGACCGTGACCGAGCCCGGCAGCATCGAGCGCAGCCTCGGCAAGGCCCGCCGCGTCATCGACCAGCGGCCGCGGGAGAGCTGAGGCCGTCATGTCACGCCCGCGGGCTGCCGATCACGACGAGAAGGCCCGCGCGATCCTGGCCCGGGCTGCCGAGCGGTTCGCGGCAGCGGGCTACACCGGCACCTCGATGGCCGAGATCGCGGCGGCCTGCGGCACCTCGAAGGCGCTGCTCTACCACTACTTCCCGAGCAAGGAGGCGCTGCTCGGCGACCTGCTGGAGGCGCATTTCCTGAAGCTCGAGGCGGTGGTCGCCGCGGCCGACGACAGGGGGCTCGCGGCGCCGGCGCGGCTGCGGGCGATGGTGCGGGCGCTGCTCGAGGCCTATGCCGGGGCGGATGCGCTGCACAAGGTGCAGATCAACGAGCTGGAGCGGCTGCCGCCAGCCAGGCAGGGCGCGCTCAAGGCCTACGAGCGGCGGCTGGTGGCGCGGTTCCGCGACGCCATGGCCGAGATCAATCCGCGGCTGGCGGGCGAGCGGGCGCTGCTGATGCCGGTGGTGATGTCGCTGTTCGGCATGATCAACTGGTCCTACCTGTGGTTCCGCGAGGACGGCGGGCTGACGCGGCGGCAATACGCCGACCTCGTCACGCAGATGGCGATCGACGGGGTGGCGGGGCTGGGGGTGGGCAAGATGCCGGTCCGGAGGGTGCGCCCGCGCCAGTGGCTTCGTCCCGTGATGCCGGAGCCGAACGATCCCTAGCATGCCGACCGCGAGCGCGCCGCGCGTCCTCGCACGCAGCGCGGTCGGCGCTCGCTCACGGCGGAAGGGCGGCGAAATAGTCGTGTGCGACACGGTGCGGATTTGCGCGCGCCAGTCGCAAGCTCGACCACATGCTTGCCGCCACCCCGCGGTTGGCCAGCACGATGATCGCGGCTCTCTGCCTTGGACACACGTACAGCGCCGACGTGGAACCGGCGGTCCCTCCATCGTGGAACAGCATGCGGTGATCGGCAGCGCCGAGCGTCATCGAGATCCAGCCCAGGCATTGCGCCATGGGGGTCGCGAGACCTTTTCGCCCGAAGCCCGCAACCGGTGAGGCTGTCAGCGCGATGGCGCGGTGAAGGCGCGTCGCCGGATGCTCGAGCGCCGCGACGACGTGGTCGGCCAGTCGTGCGAGGTCGCCAGCGGTGGAGCGCAGGGCGCCCGCTCCAGCCATGGCCCGGAAGGTCCACGGCATCACGGGTCTACCGGATGCGGCATGCGGCGTGGAAAATCGACGCTGCTGGTCCGAGGTCAGAGCGATCGAGGTTGCCGTCAGGCCAAGCGGGTTCAAGACCTTGTCGCGGAGCAACGCGTCGTACTCGGCTCCCTGGCTCATTGCCAGGACCTCACCGAGCAGGCCGAACCCGAGATTGGAGTAGCGCGGCGACGTCGTGCGGGGTGGCCGCGCCGGGCGCCAAGCGCGCATCCAGGCGATGAGTTGGTCGCGGGTGAAGTCGGCGTAGGGATCGTCGGGCACGCCCTTGACGAGAAGCGTCCAGAGCGGAACGTGCAGCCGCGGCAGTCCGCTGGTGTGGCTTGCAAGGCTGCTCGGCGTTACCCAGGCGGGAACCCCCGCGAACGCCGGGCAGATCTCGCCGATCGGGCGGTCCGGCTCGATCTCCCCGTCCACGACCAGCCGGGCCAGAAGCAGCGCGGTGAAGACCTTGGTTATGGATCCGATCTCGAAGAGCACGTCCTGGGGTGCGCAAGGCTGTGGCACACCCGGATCACCGAACAGAGCAGCTGTGCTCCGGCCATCGTGCGTCAGAAGCACCACGACGGATGTGGACGCATGGCGATAGGGCGCCGCAAGCTTGGCCGATACCTCGGGGTGCGTGAACGACATGACTCCGACCGTGCTGCCGATGCGCGGTCGATACGGTCTCACGATGGCAAAAGTAGTCCCGAGTGTCGCCTGTGCCGTGATTGCTGAGGCTCGTGCGCCGCGCGGGTTGCGCTGCACACCCCAGCCAAAGGGCATGTTCCGCGCCTACTGCGTCGGGCCCTTGGGCGGCTCGGGCTTGCCCCAGATCTGCTCGAGGCGGGCGGCGCGGCCGCAGCCGTACTTGTAGTACTGATAGCGGTTCGGGTTCTTCTTGTAGTAGTCCTGGTGATAGGTCTCGGCCGGGTAGAAGGTGGCGGCCGGCACGATCTCGGTGACGATCCGCTGCTTGAAGCGGCCGGACGCCTCAAGCGCCGCCTTCGAGGCCTCGGCCTCCTTTCTCTGCGCCTCGCCGCGATAGTGGATGCCGCTGCGGTAGGGGCTGCCCTTGTCGCAGAACTGGCCGCGCTCGTCGAAGGGATCGATGTTGCGCCAGAACCAGTCGACGAGCTGCGCGTAGCTGACCTTGCCCGGGTCGTAGGTGACCTCGACGGCCTCCGCGTGGCCCGTGGCCTTGGCGGCCACCTGCTCGTAGGTGGGATTGGCGACGGTGCCGCCGATGTAGCCCGAGACCGCCGAGAGCACGCCCGGCACCTTCTCGAAGGCCTCCTCCACGCACCAGAAGCAGCCGCCGGCGAAGACGGCGGTCTCCAGCGCAGCGGGAGCCTGCGCACGCGACGTGGATGCCGCAAAGCCGAGCAACAGAGCCAGCGCCAGAAGCGCGCCGTGGCGCCTGCGGGTCAACGTTGGCATGTGGCCTCCCTCGTCATGTGGCGTTGGTGTCGGAGCCAGGCATACAGAGCCATGGCCGGGGTGTGCCGGCCCGCATCCGACCCTGCGTTCTATGCTCCATACGCTCGATTGCCAGGATCATCGCGACACGTCCAAGACAGACCGATGTGGCTGGTCGGGTCTCGCCTCCCCAGACGCACGGGCGGTGCAATTCTAGAGCACCATCCGAGCCAACGGAAATGGCGCTCTACATGTCTGATACTGGGAGCGTCCTCACGCGATACGGGCTCGCGCGAGGCCGCGATCTGCTCTACGGCGAGTTCATTTTCGGGGTTTGGAGCAAGCGGCTGCCCCTCACCCTTGCCCTCTCCCCGTAAGGACGGGGAGAGGGGACCGGGCGCATGCGGCGCGAGCCATGTCCCAGAATGCCGGTGCTCGCCAGCAGAGCGCGCCGCCTCTTCTCCCACTCCCCGTAAGGACGGGGAGAGGGGACCGGGCGCATGCGGCGCGAGCCGTGTCCCAGCAATGGTGCTCGCCAGCGGAGCGCGCCGCCTCTTCCCCTCTCCCCGTAAGGACGCGGAGAGAGGGGACCGGGCGCATGCGGCGCGAGCCTGCGTGGGCATGAGGGGTGGGGCGATCCGCGAGGACGATCTCAAACGTCAAGCCCGCGGAGGCGGGCTCCAGACACCATGCAGAGCTCTCGAGCTGCCGGGACGGCAACCCCGCGAAGCCGCGCGGGTGCAGCACCTCGACAGCCCGCATGCGGCCGCGAAGCCCTTCAATCCTTCTTCGGCTCCGGCATGAACTTCAAGGCCACGCCGTTCATGCAGTAGCGCTCGCCGGTCGGGGCCGGGCCGTCCTCGAACACGTGGCCGAGGTGGCCGCCGCAGCGGCTGCAATGGACCTCGGTGCGGGTCATGAAGAAGCTGCGGTCGGTGGTGGTGGCGACGGCCTTGTCCATGGGCGCAAAGAAGCTCGGCCAGCCGGTGCCGCTGTTGAACTTGGTGTTGGCGTCGAACAGGGCCTGCCCGCAGCCCGCGCACAGGTAGGTGCCGGGCTCGTAGGTCTTGTCGAGCGGGCTGGTGCCGGCGCGCTCGGTGCCGTGCTGGCGCAGCACGTAGTAGGCCTCCGGCGACAGCTGCTGGCGCCACTCGGCCTCGCTCTTCTCCACCTCGTAGTGCTCGCCGGCTTTGTCCTCGCGCTTGCCCTTGAAGAGGGACGCAATCGCACCCGAGAGGCCGCCGTCGTCCTTGCCGTCTGCCATGGCCTGATCCTCCATGCTCGAGCGCTTTCCGCTGCATCGGAAGCGGAAACGGGCTCCATTCCTCGATACCGCGAGCGCCTTCAGGCGACACACGCCTGCGCGTGGTCGCGATCTGCTCTCGCGCGCAGGATATAGTGGCGCGGGCAGGCACGTGCCAGCAACAGCTCAATCACATCGGATCAAGCCGGCGTCATGGGCGCGGCGCAGACGGCCTGGCCAGGGGGCCCTGACCATGGACGTCGCCGGGGGGCCAGGCTTGCGAGGGGCATGCAAAAGGCCCGCGTGCCGGGCGGCAGCGGGCCTTGCAGAGACCGTCTTGGAGACCGATCAGCGGCTGTAGAACTCGACCACCAGGTTCGGCTCCATGTGCACCGGGTAGGGCACGTCGCCCAGGCTCGGGATGCGCACGAGCTTGGCGGTGAACTTGTTGTGGTCCGCCTCGATGTAGTCGGGGACGTCGCGCTCGCCGCTCTTCATGGCCTCGAGCACGAGGGGCATCTGCTTGCCCTTCTCCTTGACCTCGACGACGTCGCCGATGCGGACGCGGAAGCTCGGGATGTTGACGCGCCGGCCGTTGACGGTGACGTGGCCGTGGCTGACGAACTGGCGGGCGGCGAAGGGGGTGGGCACGAACTTCGCCCGGTAGACCACGGCGTCGAGACGGCGCTCGAGCAGGCCGATCAGGTGCTCGGAGGTCGAGCCCTTCATGCGGCCGGCCTCGGCGTAGACGCTGCGGAACTGGCGCTCCGAGATGTTGCCGTAGTAGCCCTTGAGCTTCTGCTTGGCGCGCAGCTGCTGGCCGTAGTCGGACAGCTTGCCCTGGCGGCGCTCGCCGTGCTGGCCGGGGCGGGACTCGCGCTTGTTGAGCGGGCTCTTCGGGCGGCCCCAGATGTTCTCTCCGAGGCGGCGGTCGATCTTGTACTTGGCGCGGACGCGCTTCGTCATCCTGGTACTCCCGGCCGTGAGCGGGCCTTGGCTGGAGCACCCCTCCTTTGCCGCGCGAGACCCTTGGGCGGGTGTCCCGTCGGCCGACAGACGCCCCGGCTGACGACCGGCGCATCACGGGTGTGCATGGTTAAAACGAACAGCGGGATCCACGGCCAAAGGGCCAGGAAACCCGCTGTGGAGCGTGCTTATACAGGATTGGCCCGGCCGGTCAACCGGCAGGCCCGCCGGGTGGGCGGCGCCGGGCAGCCCAAGCGGCGCTCGGCACCCTGCCCGATCCGATCACTTCTTCTTGGCGTCCGCCGGCTGGTCGCCGGCCACGTAGGCCATGATGGACTTCTGCACGTTCTGGCGCTCGGCATCGGTGCACGGCTCGGGCGCCTTCGAGCGCTCGCTGATGACGACCTCCTTGCCGTCCTCGTTGGCCACGATCTTCACCTTGCCGGTGCTGTACATGACCGTGAACAGGTGCAGCTCGTGGATGAACAGAAGCTGCTGCTCGGTCCACTTCTTGGTCTGCTCGCGGCGCATCAGCGTCTGGTAGTTGGCGCGCTGCTCCTCCTCGAGGTTGCAGCGCTGGGCGCGAGCCGAGAACCAGGCGACGCGGATCACCTCGCGCGCCACGTCGAGCGGCACGATCACGTCCTGGGGCTTCGACTTGTCGACCTCGATCACCTTGCCGTTGGGGGCGGTGAACTTGGACGGGGTCATCGCCCAGGCGTAGTTGACCAGCGTCTGCACCGAGCTGTCGCTCAGCGGCTTGCCCTGCTCCTTCGCCTGGGCCAGGGCCCCTGCGACGGGCGAGCCCGCAAGCAGTGCCGCCAGCAACAGACCCATTCCAGTCCTTGCGACCTTACCCATTCTTCTAAGCCCCTGTTTGACCTGCCCCCGTGGCGGATGCGGCGACCCGTGGGCAACCGCGACAGCGATGCTGCCGCCCTCTCCATCCGTCACGGGCGCATGGCTTGAGGGTAATCGAGGCAACATCATGGCGGTTGCCGCTTTGTGCGCCGCCCATGCACCAATGCCTTCACGATTCCGCGCAGAGTGCGGATTTCCTGCTCCGTCGCGCCCATGCGGGTGAACATGCTTCGGATGTTCTGCACGGTGCTCGGACGCTTCTCGGGCGAGGTAAAGAAGCGGGCCGCCTCGAGCTCGGCCTCCAGGTGCTCGAACAGGGCAAGAAGCGCCTCCTTGCCAGCGGGTTGCGAGCCGCGCAGGCGCAGGCCCGGCTGCAGCGGCGTCTCGAAGGTCGTCACCCGCCCGAGGGTGCCGCCGCCGGCCTGCTTCATCCATTCATAGCCCATGAGCAAAACCGCCTGCGCCAGGTTGAGCGAGGCGAAATTCGGATTCACGGGCACCATCACGTGGGCGTCGGCGTTGGCGATCTCGTGGGTTTCCAGACCATTGCGCTCGGGACCGAAGACGATGCCGCAGCGTTGGCCGGCGGCAATCCTCTGACGGATCTCGGCGACGGCCTGCGCCGGCGTCAGCACCGGCTTGGCGAGGTCGCGCTGGCGGGCGCTGGTGGCGCAGATCCAGTTGAGGCCGGCGACGCCGTCGGTGAAGGTCGGGCAGTACTCGGCCACGTCGATGATGTAGTTGGCCCCGGAGGCCGCGATGCGCGCCTTGTCGTTGGGCCAGCCGTCGCGGGGGTCGACGAGGCGCATCTCCTCGAGGCCGAAGTTGGCCATGGCGCGCGCGGCCATGCCGATGTTGTCGGCAAGCTGCGGGCGCACGAGGACGAGCACGGGCGCCTCGCGGCCGGGCTCGGGCGGGGCCCCGCTCTGGCTCGCCCGGCGGATGCCGTGGCGCAGCTTGCGCAGGACGCGCCGCGCCCAGAACCAGTACTCCTGGCCGGACCAGGTGGTGGCGAGCGCCTCCAGGCTCGCCGCCTCGAGCACGCCCTGGCCGGGGCCGCTGACGGAGAGCCGGCCGTCGCGGGTGCGCACCTGCGCGTAGCGGGCAAGCAGGTCGTCGAGCGACGTCAGGCCCTCGCGGTCGGCGCGCAGGCGACAGCCCGGACAGGTGACGGCGTCGGCCAGGCAGCGCTGCTCGGCGCAGTAGACGAGGATCGGCTCCAGCGAGGTCTTGTCGAGGCCCAGCGGGCGCCAATGCGCCAGCGCCGCGTCGAGGGTCTCCTCGTGGGCCTTGTGCACGACGGCTGCCACCGGCACACCGAGGGCGGCAACGCAGGGGTAGCGCGCCGGCTCCTCGCCCGCGGGCGTCACATCAAAGGATGGGGCAGGAGAGGTCATGGCCGATCGAGGAAGGTGGCGATGACCTCGATCACGGCGGCGGGCTGCTGGTGGACGATCCAGTGGTCGGCGTCGGGAAACTCGCGCACGGTGAGATCATCGCAGTAGTCGGCCAGGGTGGCGCGGGAGACGGGCAGCAGCGCCTGGTCGCGCATGCCCCAGAGCAGCAGGTGCGGCATGCGGATGCGCAGCTGCGCTGGGTCGAGCGCGGGGGCTTGGGCGGCGCCGACGGCCTCGCCGGGCCGCGGGATCACGAGGGGCGTGGCGCGATACCAGTTGAGCATGCCCGTGAGGGCGCCCGGCTGCGACCAGGCCGCGAGGTAGGCCTCTTTGCGCTGCGGCGTCAGCCAGGCCGGCTCGCCGAAGCGGGTGAGCATGGCGAGGAGCTTCTCGTAGTTGTTTGCGGACAGGACCGCCTCGGCGCCGGGATCGCGCAGGAGGTGCATGTAGAGGCTCGCCGCGCGCTGGGCCTCGTCCTCCAGAAGCGCCTTCTGGAAGGGCCCGGGATGCACGCCGTTGAGGATGACGAGGCGGGAGACGCGGGCGGGGGCGGCGATGGCCGTCGCATAGGCGACGGAGGCGCCCCAGTCGTGGGCGACGAGGACGAACGGGCGGCCGGGGGAGAGCGCCTCGGCAAGCCCCAGCACGTCGCGGACGAGATGCTTGATGCGGTAGCTCTCAAGGCCTGCGGGCTTGGAGGAGGCGGCATAGCCGCGCTGGTCGGGCGCCACGGCGTGCCAGCGGCCGGCGAAGGCCGGCAGGATCTCGTCCCAGGCGCCGGCGTGCTCGGGAAAGCCGTGCAGGAACAGCAGCAGGGGGGCGTCGGGGGCTCCCATGGCGCGCAGGCCGAGGTCGATGCCGTTGACGCGCAGCGTCGAGACGCGGATGGCCTCGCTCATGCCGGTTCCTCCAAGCTCGGGCGGACTGCCCGCCGCAAGGTGCCCAAAACGGCGGCACGAGTCGAGGCTGTCGCGGGGCCTGCCAATGGCCGGCTTTGCTTGGTTTGCGCGACGGTGCTAAGAGGGCGCCCTGGCATCCAGCCGAGGCCCTAGGCCCGCTCGGCAAGATCCGGTCCACACGCAAGAGCCTAGTCGCCGGGGCGCCTTCCAGGACGGAGGGGCCCGCCACAGGGGAAGATCACGATGCAAAAGATCAAAGTCGCCGGTACCGTCGTCGAAATGGACGGCGATGAGATGACCAGGATCATCTGGCAGCTCATCAAGGACAAGCTGATCCACCCCTACCTCGACGTCAACCTCGAGTACTACGACCTCGGCGTCGAGTACCGCGACAAGACCAACGACCAGGTGACGATCGACGCCGCCAACGCCACCAAGAAGCACGGCGTGGCCGTGAAGTGCGCCACCATCACGCCGGACGAGGGCCGGGTGAAGGAGTTCGGCCTCAAGGAGATGTGGAAGTCGCCCAACGGCACCATCCGCAACATCCTCGGCGGCGTCATCTTCCGCGAGCCGATCATCTGCAAGAACGTGCCGCGGCTGGTGCCCGGCTGGACGCAGCCCATCATCATCGGCCGCCACGCCTTCGGCGACCAGTACCGCGCCACCGACTTCAAGTTCCCGAGCAAGGGCACGCTCACCATCAAGTTCGTGGGCGACGACGGCAAGGTCATCGAGAAGGAGGTGTTCAAGGCGCCGGGCTCGGGCGTCGCCATGGCCATGTACAACCTCGACGACTCGATCGCCGAGTTCGCGCGCGCCACCTTCAACTACGGCCTGCAGCGCAACTACCCCGTCTACATGTCGACCAAGAACACCATCCTGAAGCAGTACGACGGGCGCTTCATGGAGCTGTTCCAGCAGATCTTCGACGCCGAGTTCAAGAGCGAGTACGACAAGCGCAAGCTGACCTATGAGCACCGGCTGATCGACGACATGGTGGCGAGCGCGCTGAAGTGGTCGGGCGGCTACATCTGGGCGTGCAAGAACTACGACGGCGACGTGCAGTCCGACACGGTGGCGCAGGGCTTCGGCTCGCTGGGCCTGATGACGAGCGTGCTGCTGACGCCCGACGGCAAGACCGTGGAAGCGGAGGCCGCGCACGGCACGGTGACGCGCCACTACCGCGAGCACCAGAAGGGCCGCGAGACGTCGACCAACTCGATCGCCTCGATCTTCGCCTGGACGCGGGGCCTCGCGCACCGCGCCAAGCTCGACAGCAACGCCGACCTCGCCAAGTTCGCCACGACGCTCGAGAAGGTGTGCGTCGACACGGTGGAGGCGGGCTTCATGACCAAGGACCTCGCCCTGCTGATCGGGCCGGACCAGAAGTGGCTGTCGACCACGGGCTTCCTCGACAAGATCGACGAGAACCTGAAGGCGGCGATGGCGTAGGCGGCGGCACGGCGCATGAACCGAGCTCGACGGCGGCGCTGCGCAGCGCCGCCGTTCGTGTTTTACAGGGCCGGCCTCGCGCCGCTGCCCGTGCCGTGCTAGGCTCGCGCCGTCGCCTTGCTTTCATGTCAGCCTTGGGCTTGTCGCGAGGCTCCAGCCATCCGCAGGAGCTGGGCTATTGGATGGGTGTCGGGACGAGCCCGACCATGACAACCCGGGAGCAGGCGTTGCATCGCGTACGAGCGCCCTTGCGGGTTGCGCATGAATATTGCCTTGCGACGTGATTTGACCGTGCCGGAATACCTCGCCTGATGCGCGACCCCGGGCGAGCGGAAACGCACGCAATTGATTGATGGACAGATCGTGCAGATGCCGTCCGAGCGTGTGGTGCATGCGCGACTCAAATACCGGGCCGCCAAGGCATTGGAAGCCGCACTCGCAGCAAGTGACCTGGAGGGCGAGGTGCTCACCGACGGGGTCGCCGTGCCGATCAACGCCAACTCGGCCTACGAGCCCGACGTGCTCCTGTATCTCGGCCCGCGTGTCGCGGGCGATCAGATGACCGCGCCCGAGCCGGTCGTGGTGGTGGAGGTGCTGTCGCCGACGACGGCGCACCTGGACACAGGCGTCAAGCTCGCCGGCTATTTCTCGCTGCCCAGCGTGCAGCACTACCTGGTCATCGACCCCGTCACGGCCTTGCTCGTGCATCACGCGCGAGCGTCCGATGGAAGCCTGATCGCCAGCACGCATACTGCAGGAAGCCTGCGCCGCGATCCGCCGGGGCTGGACCTCGATCTCGATGGGATCTTGCCGGGCCCTTGAAGCAGGAGCTGCCGCGCGGCACGCGCGTCGTGCCGGCTCCGCTGATCATTGCAGAGGTTCAATCTGCGACCGCGGCGCATATCGATCGGGGCATGAAGCTGACGGCTTTTCATTGCCCAGCGTCGAGCACTCCCTGATCATCGATCCGGACAGCGTGGGCCCGACACACCATCGCCGGCCCGGCCCTGGAGCCATCGGCGGCGAGCCCATACGGGCGGCCGGCTGGCCCTCGTCCGCCAGGCCTCGTTCTCGACCTCAGTCGGATTTTCAGAGCCTAGAGCTCGCCCCGCTCCATAGGGGCGGCTGCCGCGTCGGCGCTGCGGGCGAGCACGATGGCGACATGCACGGCCTTGCGTCCGGTGCCGTCGGCGATCTGGTGGCGGCAGGAGGTGCCGTCGGCGACAATGAGCGCGGCCGCATCGGCGTTGCGGACGGCCGGCAGCAGCGACAGCTCGCCCATGGCGCGCGAGACGGCTACCGTCTCGGCCTGGTAGCCGAAGCTGCCTGCCATGCCGCAGCAGCTCGACTCGACCGTCTCGACCTGCAAGCCCGGGATCAGCGCCAGCGTGCGGGCGACGGCGCCCATGGCGCCAAAGGCCTTCTGGTGGCAATGGCCGTGCAGAAGCGCCCGGTCGGCGATAGGCGCGAGCGGGAGCTTGAAGTGGCCGGCATCGGCCTCGCGGGCGATGAACTCCTCAAACAGCAGGGCTTGCCCCGCGATGTCGTCGGCGGCCTTGCCGGGGCGCAGCGCCTGGATCTCGTCGCGAAGGGTGAGGAGGCAGCTGGGCTCCAGGCCGACGATTGCCGCGCCGCGGGCGGCGAGCGGAGCAAGCGCGGCCATCGTGCGGTCGAGCTCGCGGCGGGCCTCCCCGACGAGGCCGGCCGAAAGGAAGGTGCGGCCGCAGCAGAGCGGACGCGTGCTGCCGTCGACGGCCCTGGGCAGATGCACGCGGTAGCCGGCGCGCAGCAGCACGGAGAGCGCGGCCTCAAGGTTCTCGCGCTCGAAGGCGCGGTTGAAGGTGTCGGCGAGCAGCACGACCTCGCGCCCCTGCTGCGGGCCGAGGCAGGTGCCGGCAGGGGCGAACACGTCGCGGCGCCACGTCGGCAGGGGGCGGCTCGCCGCGAGGCCGACGAGCTTCTCCGACAGCCAGGCGAGGCCGGGAACGCGGTCGCGCGCGTTGAAGAGCCACGGCACACGGCGGGCGAGCGGGGCATAGCGCGGCATGTAAGCGACGAGGCGGTCGCGCAGCGACGGGCCGAAGGCGGCGGCGCGGGCCGCCAGCACCTCGATCTTCAGGCGCGCCATGTCGACGCCGGTCGGGCACTCGCGCTTGCAGCCCTTGCAGGAGACGCAGAGCGCGAGCGCCGCCTTCACCTCGTCGGAGACGAGGCCATCGGGGCCCAACTGGCCCGAGAGGGCCAGGCGCAGCGTGTTGGCGCGGCCGCGGGTGACGTGAGCCTCGTCGCGGGTCGCCCGGTAGGAGGGGCACATGACGCCGCCGGCTGCGGCGCGGCAGGCGCCGTTGTTGTTGCACATCTCGGCCGCGCCCTGCAGGCCGCGGGCGCCGCCGGGCCAGGCGCTCCAGTCGAGCGCGGGCACCATGTCGCTCTCGCGGTAGCGGTGCGAGTAGCGGAACAGGGTGCGGTCGTCCATGCGCGGGGGATCGACGATCTTGCCGGGATTGTAGAAGCCCGTGGGATCGAAGGCGCGCTTGACCTCGCCGAAGGCGGCGACCAGGCGGGCGCCGAACATCGCCTCGTGGAACTCGGAGCGGACGATACCGTCGCCGTGCTCGCCCGAGTGCGAGCCTTTGTACTCGCGCACCATGGCGAAGGCCTCCTCGGCCACGGCGCGCATGGTCTTGACGTCCTTGTCGAGCTTGAGATTGAGCACGGGGCGCACGTGCAGACAGCCCTCCGAGGCGTGCGCATACCAGGTGCCGCGGGTGCCGTGCCGCTCGAAGATGGCGGTGAGGCGGGCGGTATAGTCGGCCAGGTGCTCGAGCGGCACGGCGCAGTCCTCGATGAAGGACACGGGCTTGCCGGCCTCCCGCATCGACATCATGACGTTGAGGCCGGCGGTGCGGAACTCGGCGATGCGTGCCTGCAGGCCGGCATCCATCACCTCGACGACGCCGCCCTGGCGCTCGCGCGGGCCTGCCCACGAGAACCCGAGGTCGGCGACGAGCTGGTCGAGCTCCTTGAGCCGCATCAGATTGGCCGGCTCGTTGGCCTCGGCGAACTCGACGACCAACAGGGCATCGGGATCGCCGCGCACCACGGCATCGACGGTCGGGCGGAACATCGGGATGTCGCGACCCAGCCCGATCATGGTGCGGTCGACGAGCTCGACGGCGATGGGGCGCAGCTTGACGATGTGCTGGGCCGCGTCCATGGCGCGATAGAAGCTGCCGAAGTGGACGACGCCGACGCCGCGCTGGCGGATCACGGGCCAGAGCTTCAATTCAAGCCGCGTGGTGAAGGCGAGCGTGCCCTCGGAGCCGACAAGGAGGTGGGCGAGGTTGGCGTCGGTCGCCTCGGGCAGCAGGGCGTCGAGATTGTAGCCGCCGACGCGGCGCTGCACCTTGGGGAAGCGGGCGCGGATCTCGTCGGCCTCGCGCGTGCCCAGCGCCAGCATGGCGCTCATGAGGTCGCGGCCGGGGGCGGCCTCGTTGGCGCGGGCGGCCCGGCGCGAGGCGGGTCCGAAGGCGACGCGGCTGCCGTCGGCGAGGCAGGCGTCGAGCGCGATGGTGTTGTCGCGCATGGTGCCGTAGCGCAGCGAGCGGCCGCCGCAGGAGTTGTTGCCGGCCATGCCGCCGAGCGTGGCGCGGGAGGCGGTGGAGACGTCGACCGGGAACCACAGCCCGTGGGGCTTCAGCCAGCGGTTGAGGTCGTCGAGCACGAGGCCCGGCTCGACGACGACAGTGCGCGCCTCCTTGTCGAAGTCGAGCACCCTGTTGAGATGCTTTGAGGTGTCGAGGACGAGGCCGGAGTTGACGGTCTGCCCGCACTGCGAGGTGCCGCCGCCGCGGGCGGTGACCGCAACACCTTCCTCGCGCGCGATGGCGAGCGCCGTCAGCGCGGCCTCGGTGGTGCGGGGCACGAACACGCCGGTCGGCATGATCTGGTAGAAGGAGGCGTCGGTGGCGTAGCGGCCGCGATCGCTCAGCGAGAACAAGACGTCGCCGCTGGCCTCCCGCGCGAGGCGGCGGGCGAGAGGGTGGTCGGCGCCGGCGGCGCGGCGGCGGGGTCGGTTGTCGAGGAGCGTGGCCATGGTTCTCCGTGGGCCCGCGACGCGGCCGCGGCAAGGCCTTTGTTGTCGCGGCAGGACGCGCCCCAGCCGGCGCGGCTCAGTTGATCTTGATGCCGGCGGCCTTGATGACCGGTGCCCAGCGGCCGACCTCGGCGGCGATCACGGCGCGGAACTCGGCGGGCGTGCTGGCGACCGGCTCCATCTGCAGGGCGGCGAGGCGCTCCTTGATCGGGGCGCTGGCCAGGGCCTTCACGGTCAGCGCGTGCAGGCGCTCGATGATCGCGGGCGGGGTGCCGGCGGGCGCGATGAGGCCCATCCAGGCGTCGGCCTCCACGTCGATGCCGCTCTCCTTGAGGGTCGGCAGGTCGGGCTGGAAGGGCGAGCGCTTGGGCGTCGACACGGCGAGCATGCGGATGTCGCCGGAGCCCGCGTGCGGCGTCACCGCGATCGAGGGCAGGCAGGCGAGCTGCACGTCGTTGCGCAGCAGCGCCGTCATGGCGGCGGGAGAGCCCTGCATGGGAAGGTGCACGAGCTTGACGCCGGCTGACTGCGCGATCGCCTCCATGGCCAGATGCGACAGCGAGCCGGTGCCGATGGAGCCGAAGGTCACCTTCGCCGGGTCGGCCTTGAGGGCTGCCACCAGCTCAGGCACGCTGGCGACGCCCATGCTCCTGTTGACGGCGAGAATGCTCGACTGGGTGACGAGCTTGGATACGGGGGCGATGTCCTTGGCGGGGTCGTACTTCATCTGGCTGAACAGGATGCTGTTGATGGCGAGCGGGCCGCCGATGGAGACGCCGATGGTGGTCCCGTCGGGCTCGGCCTTGGCCACGGCCTCGGTGCCGAGATTGCCGCTGGCGCCTGGCTTGTTCTCAGCCACGAAGGTCGATCCGGGCAGCTCCTGCTGGTAGAACTCGGCGAGAAGGCGGGCGACGAGGTCGGGCGTGGAGCCGGGGCCGAACGGCACCATGATGCGCACGGTCCTGGCAGGCCACGGGGCCTGGGCGGCGGCGGGGGCGATCGCGGCGGCGAGCGCCAGGAGGAGGGCGAGCGGTCTCAGCATCATGGTCTCTTCCTCGTCTCTTCGTTCCTGCGTGTCTCGGGCTGGTCTCTGGCTTGTCTCAGCGCGGGCGGCCGAGGAAGACGCCGGCCCGCTGCAGGCGCTGCTGCAGGGCGGCGACGTCGATCGCAGATGGTCCGGTGCCGCCGGCGAGCGCCATGTCGGCGGCGGTGCCTGCCGCCTCGCCCATCACGAAGCAGGCGCCGGACACGCGCGCGGCCGACTGGCCCATGTGGGTCATGGAGGCGCAGCGGCCGGCAACGAGAAGGTTGCCGACGTTGCGCGGCAGCAGCATGCGGTAGGGCAGCTCGTTGAAGCCGCGCGAGCCCGGGGCTGCGAACTTGAACACGACGTCGCCCGCCACATGCGCCTCGACGGGCCAGCCGTTGACGCCGATGCTGTCGTCGAAGTCGGCGCAGGAGAGCACGTCGGCCTCGCTCAAGGCGTAGGCACCGAGGATGCGCCGCGTCTCGCGGATGCCGAGCTGCGGGGCGATGTCGACGATGTAGGACGCCTCGAAGCCCGGCACTGTCTTGAGGAACTGGAACACGTCGGCGATCTGCCGGCGGCCGGCGATCTCGCCGCGGGAGAGGGCGGCGGCATCGGTGCCGTCGACGGCACGGCCGTCCTCGTCGGCCACCTGGGTCATGTTGGCGCGCCACTCGATGCCGCTCCTCTGCGGCCGGACGATGGGCGACTTTCTGGGAAAGCGGCGGTTGGAGGCGCGCTCGGCGTCCGCCATGAGACGGGCGAGCGCGCCCCAGTCGTGGTCGACGCGGGCCGGGTCGACGGCGTTGATGCGGAACATGGCGGAGGGATAGAGCAGGTTGCCGGCGCCGTCGCCGACCTCGAAGGGGGCGCCGGCCCAGGCGGCCAGATCGCCGTCGCCGGAGCAGTCGATGAAGATGTCGCCGAGGACGGCGCGGCGGCCGGACTTGGTCTCGACGTAGAGCGCGGCGATGCGGCCCTCGTCGGCCATGTGCACGCCAGCGGCCAGGGCGTGGAACAGGATCTCGGCGCCGGCGGCGAGGAGGAGGTCGTCGGCGGCGAGCTTGTAGGCGGCGGTGTCGTAGGCCTGGGCCTGGATGCGGCCCATGACCGGGTGGGGCGCATTGAGGCCGCCGAGGCGGTCGATGCGGTCGAGAAGGTCGGCCGCAATGCCCTGCACCACCCGCTTGTGCTCGCCGTGCACGTTGGCGTGCAGGCCGCAGAAGTTGGTGACGCCGGCAGCCGTGCCCATGCCGCCGAGGAAGCCGTAGCGCTCGATGAGCAGCGTGCGCCGGCCGGCGCGGGCGGACGCCGTGGCGGCGGCGATGCCGGCCGGCCCGCCGCCCAGCACCACGGTCTCCCAGGCGCCGTGCACGGGAACGTGGCGTGCGGGCTCGAGCAACGTCCGCGAGGTCACCTCACGGGCAGGCATGGCGGGGCATGGGGTTGAGGCTTTCCCTTGGGTGTTCCGGTGTCCCGGGCGCTTTCGCGGCATGCGCGCGCCCGCTTGCTCTTGCTTGCTGTTGGCCGGGATATTCCTCCAAAGCCTTGCGCGGCGCCAGCGTCCAGATGGCCGCCGCGCCGGAACCTCGGGCGGGGACGATCCGTCGGCTAACGGAGGCGGCCCGGCGTGGCCCGGCGTGACCGGGGCCAGGGGCCGGCTCCGCAGCCCGCGGCCAGCGCCGCCGCGGATGCCCGGTTGCCGGTCAGACCGGCCGAAATTTCAAAGCTGTAGCGCCAAAGCGGGGGGCTCGCGTGGCGCAATGCCGGGTTGCATTCCCGATGCGCTTGGCCGATGACAGGGCCGAGGAGTGTTCAGACCCTGACGCCTGGATGCCCACACAGTCATGGTCGGGCCTGTCGCGACCATCCAGACATCCGCACGCTCGGCATCCGCGGAGAGCTGGATCCTCGGGACGAGCCCCGAGGATGGCGCGAGGGGGCTTGCGTCGGTGGTCGAGACACCAGATGGGGCAGCTAGAGGCACAGCAAAGGGAAGGATTGCCAGATGGTCCAATACAACAAGTTCTATATCGACGGCGCCTGGGTGGATTCGGTCGCGAAGAAGTCGCTGCCGGTGATCAACCCGGCGACCGAGGAGCCGATCCACGAGATCGCGCTGGGCTCGGCGGCGGACGTGGACAAGGCGGTGGCGGCGGCGCAGCGCGCGTTCGCCAGCTTCTCGACGACGAGCCGGCAGGAGCGCATCGACCTGCTCGCGGCGATCATCGAGGTCTACAAGAAGCGGATGAAGGAGATCGGCGGCGCCATCAGCGACGAGATGGGCGCGCCGCTCGGCTTTGCCGAGAAGTTCCAGGCCGGCGCCGGCCTCGGCCACATCATGACGACGCTCGACGTGCTCAAGTCCTACGACTTCGAGGAGCGGCTGGGCACCGCCATGATCGTGCGCGAGCCGATCGGCGTGGTCGGTATGATCACGCCGTGGAACTGGCCGCTGAACCAGATCGCGTGCAAGGTGGCGCCGGCGCTGGCCGTCGGCTGCACCATGGTGCTGAAGCCGTCCGAGTACACGCCGACCTCGGCGCTGATCTTTGCCGAGGTGCTGCACGAGGCGGGCGTGCCCAAGGGCGTGTTCAACCTCGTCAACGGCCTCGGCCCCGACGTCGGCGCGGCGATGAGCAGCCACCCCGGCATCGACATGATGTCGTTCACGGGCTCGACGCGGGCCGGCATCGACGTGGTGCAGCGCGCCGCGACCACGGTGAAGCGGGTGACGCAGGAGCTGGGCGGCAAGTCGCCCAACATCATCCTGGAGGACGCGGACTTCGCCAAGCTGGTCGCGGGCGGTGCCGCGCACTGCTTCAACAACTCGGGCCAGAGCTGCAACGCGCCCACCCGCATGCTGGTGCCGTTCGCCAAGATGCAGGAGGCGGCGGCGGTGGCCAAGAGCGTCGCCGAGAAGGCCAAGGTCGGCGATCCGCGCGCGGCCGACACCACCATGGGACCCGTCGTCAACAAGGTGCAGTGGGAGAAGATCCAGGGCCTGATCAAGAAGGGCATCGACGAGGGCGCGACGCTGGTGACGGGCGGCATCGGCCGGCCCGAGGGGCTCAACAAGGGCTTCTACGTGCGGCCCACCGTGTTCGCGGACGTGAAGAACGAGATGACCATCGGGCGCGAGGAGATCTTCGGGCCGGTGCTGTCGATCATCGGCTTCAAGGACGAGGACGACGCGGTCCGGATCGCCAACGACACGGTGTACGGCCTTGCCGGCTACGTGTCCTCGGGCGACGTGGAGCGGGCGCGGCGGGTGGCGCGGCGCATCCGTGCCGGCAACGTCAACCTCAACGGCGCCGCCAACGAGCGCGCGGCCCCCTTCGGCGGCTACCGGCAGTCGGGCAACGGCCGCGAGTGGGGCAAGTTCGGCCTCGAGGAGTTCCTCGAGGTGAAGGCCATCGCCGGCTGGGGCGCGTAAGGCGCGCCGGGCACGGCCGATAGCCGGCCCGCCCGCAGCTGCCGCTCCTGACGGCGCGAATGCGCCGCCAGGGACCCAGGGGCGGCAGCCGCCGGTGCCGGATGGCCCGAGCGGCCCGAGGCGCATGCGCCCGAATCCCCTCTCCCCGTCCTTACGGGGAGAGGGCTAGGGTGAGAGGCAGAAGCTTGCTCCGAAGCCGGAGTATGGAGCCCGTATTGCCCTCGCCCTCGCGCCGCGCGTGCGGCTGCCCCTCACCCCGGCCCTCTCCCCGCATGCGGGGAGAGGGAGAAGAGGCGGCGCGTGCTGCTGGCGAGCGC
>JANRIO010000044.1:0-115894 GCA_033764875.1 Hyphomicrobiaceae bacterium
CGTCATCGAGCAGGCAACCGCGCCGCCGCCCCGCTAATCCTTCTTGATCTTGGCCAGCTCATCCATGCGCCGGTCGAGGTAGGTGCCGACGACGTCGACGAGGTCGGGGATCTTGTCCTGGAAGAAGTGGTTGGCCTCGGGCACCACCGAGTGCTCGATCTTCACGCCCTTCTGCACCTTGGTCTTCTGCGCCAGCTCGCCCACCGAGGCCGAGGGCACCACGCGGTCCTTGTCGCCGTTGATCATCAGGCCCGAGGACGGGCACGGGGCGAGGAACGAGTAGTCGTAGAGGTTGGCGGGCGGGGCGACGCAGATGAAGCCGTCGATCTCGGGCCGCCGCATCAGGAGCTGCATGGCGATCCAGGTGCCGAACGACATGCCGGCGATCCAGCACGAGCGCGAATCCGGGTTCTGCAGCTGCAGCCAGTCGAGCGCCGAGGCGGCGTCCGCCAGCTCGCCCGGCCCGTTGTCGAAATAGCCCTGGCTGCGCCCGACGCCGCGGAAATTGAAGCGCAGCACCGAGAAGCCGCGCTCCACGAACATGTAGTAGAGCGCGTACACCACCTGGTTGTTCATGGTGCCGCCGAACTGCGGATGCGGGTGCAGGATCAGCGCGATCGGGCTGTTGGAGGAGGCCTCGTGGTGGTAGCGGGCCTCGAGCCGGCCGGCGGGGCCGTTGATGATCAGTTCAGGCATGGCGGCGTCTCCGGCCTCAAGCGATTGTGATCCGACCCGGGCGGCAAAGCCTGGGCGCACGGGCTGGCCGGCCGCATTTATACTTGACTGCGCGGCTCGGGTTTTCCATATATCCCGTGAAGTTTAGAATGGTTCGAAAGAGCACGGATCCGTGACGGCGGCAGCCGGACAGGCGGAGGTCTTTCGAGGCAAGGGTCATGCGGGCCGTGGTGTAGCACGGGGCAGGGTGGCAAATGCAAGCACGACATGGCCTGCCACGCTGCAACCTAGGGTCGCAACCATCGATATCGTCGCCAGGCGGCGCAGTCGCGTAACGAGAGACGCCACGTGGAGCTGAACACCAAGGGACGCTATGCGGTGACGGCCATGGCCGAGCTCGCTCAGAGCACGGGCCAGGGCGTCGCCCTGGGCGCCGACCAGCCGGCCCTGGCGCTGTCCCTGATCGCCGAGCGCCAGCTCATCTCTTTGGCATACCTGGAGCAGCTGTTCCTGAAGCTGCGCCGCGCCGGCCTTGTCGAGAGCGCCCGCGGCCGCGCCGGCGGCTACCGTCTCGCCCGCCCGGCGCGCGACATCCGCATCTCCGAGATCATGGCGGCGGTGGAGGAGGACGTGCGCATGACCCGCTGCGGCGGCGACGCCCGCTCCTGCCTTCCGGGCCGGCGCTGCATCACGCACGGGTTGTGGGATGCGCTCAGCGACCACATCGAGAGCTTCCTCGAGACGGTCACCCTGCAGGAGGTGATCGACGGCATTCCCGGCCGCCCCGCCGCCCGCCCCCTGGCAGGAGCCGCGGAATGAGCACGCGCGTCTACCTCGACTGGAACGCCACGGCGCCGCTGCATCCGGCCGCCCGCGCCGCCATGCTCGAGGCCATGCAGGCGACGGGCAATCCCTCCTCGCCGCATTGGGAAGGCCGGCACGCCCGCAGCATCCTGGAGGGCGCGCGCGAGCGCATCGCCGCCGCCGTCGGGGCCGAGCCCCGCAACGTCTATTTCACCTCGGGCGCCACCGAGGCCGCCAACTGGGTGCTGACGCCGACGGCGGTCTCGGGCCCGCGTCCGCTCGCAGCCCTTCTCGTCGGCGCCACCGAGCACGCCTGCGTCCTCGCCGGCCACCGCTTCGCCGAGGCCCAGGTGGAGACGCTTGCCGTCGCCCCCGACGGCCTTGTCGATATCGATCGGCTGTCTGCGCGCCTTGCCGCGCTCGCAGCCATGCACGGGCCCCGCGCGGCGATGGTGGCGATCCAGGCCGCCAACAACGAGACCGGCGTCGTGCAGCCCCTCGCCGCCGTCCTCAGCCTGGCGGCCGAGAGCGACGCCGTCGTCGTCTGCGACGCCGTCCAGCTTGCCGGCCGCGGCGAGGCGCTTCCCGCGGCCGACATCCTGTTCCTCTCCGCCCACAAGCTGGGCGGCCCCAAGGGCATCGGCGCCGTCATCGTGCGCCGCGACGATCTCTCCCCCGGCCCGCTCGTCAGGGGCGGCGGCCAGGAGCGCCGCCAGCGCTCCGGCACCGAGAACGTCGCCGCCGCCGCCGGCTTCGCGGCCGCCCTGGAGGCTGCGACTGAGACCCGTGCCGCCGCGATGGCCCATGGCCAGGCGCTGCGCACAGCGATCGAGACCGGCCTCAAGCGCCTGCACCCGGCCACCGTCGTCTTCGCCGAAGGCGCCCCGCGCCTTCCCAATACCACGCTGTTCGCCGTCCCCGGCGTTGCGGCCGAGACCGCGCTCATCGCGCTCGACCTCACCGGCGTTGCCGTCAGCTCCGGCTCGGCCTGCTCCTCCGGCAAGGTCGCAGCCAGCCACGTGCTCGCCGCCATGGGCGTTGCGCCCGACCTCGCCCGCTGCGCGCTGCGCGTCAGCACGGGCCCCGCCACCACCGCCCGCGACGTCGAGGTCTTCCTCGGCGCGTGGGAGGAGACACTCGCCCGGCGCCACGCGCGCGCCGCCTGAACCGCCAGATCGAGAGAGACCAGCCGATGCCCGCAGTCCAGGAGACCATCAACCAGGTCCGCCAGATCGACGTCGACCAATACAAGTACGGCTTCGAGACGGATATCGAGACGGTGAAGGCGCCCAAGGGCCTCAACGCCGACATCGTCCGCTTCATCTCGGCCAAGAAGGGCGAGCCCGAGTGGATGCTCGCCTGGCGGCTGGAGGCCTTCTCCCGCTGGCTGGCCATGACCGAGCCCACCTGGGCCCGCGTCAGCTATCCCAAGATCGACTTCCAGGACCTCTATTACTACTCGGCGCCCAAGTCGACCGAAGGCCCCAAGAGCCTCGACGAGGTCGACCCCGAGTTGCTGCGCACCTACGAGCGGCTCGGCATCCCCTTGCGCGAGCGCGAGGTGCTGGCCGGCGTCCAGGGCGCCCGCGTCGCCGTCGACGCCGTCTTCGACAGCGTCTCCGTCGTGACCACCTTCAAGGACGAGCTCCGGAAGGCCGGCGTCATCTTCTGCTCCATCTCGGAGGCCATGCGCGAGCATCCCGACCTGGTGCGCAAGTATCTGGGCACCGTCGTGCCCCAGTCGGACAACTACTACGCCGCGCTGAATTCCGCCGTGTTCTCCGACGGCTCCTTCGTCTACGTGCCCGAGGGCGTGCGCTGCCCCATGGAGCTGTCCACCTACTTCCGCATCAACGAGAAGCAGACCGGCCAGTTCGAGCGCACGCTCATCATCGCCGACAAGGGCGCCTACGTGTCCTACCTCGAGGGCTGCACGGCGCCCATGCGCGACGAGCACCAGCTGCACGCTGCCGTCGTCGAGCTGATCGCGCTCGACGACGCCGAGATCAAGTACTCCACCGTTCAGAACTGGTACCCCGGCGACAAGAACGGCAAGGGCGGCATCTATAACTTCGTCACCAAGCGCGGCGACTGCCGCGGCCGCAACTCCAAGATCTCCTGGACGCAGGTGGAGACGGGCTCGGCCATCACCTGGAAGTACCCCTCCTGCATCCTGCGCGGCGACGGCAGCCGCGGCGAGTTCTACTCGATCGCGGTGTCCAACGGCTACCAGCAGGTCGACAGCGGCACCAAGATGATCCACCTGGGCGCCAACACCTCGAGCCGCATCATCTCCAAGGGCATCGCGGCGGGCTTCTCGCAGAACACCTACCGCGGCCTCGTCTCGGCCCACAGGAAGGCCAGGAACGCGCGCAATTTCACCAACTGCGACAGCCTGCTCATCGGCGACAAGTGCGGCGCCCACACGGTGCCCTACATCGAGGCCAAGAACGCCACCTCCCACTTCGAGCACGAGGCCACCACCTCGAAGATCTCGGAGGACAAGCTGTTCTACTGCAAGCAGCGCGGCCTGTCCGAGGAGGAGGCGGTGGCCCTCATCGTCAACGGCTTCGTCCGCGACGTGCTGCAGCAGCTGCCCATGGAGTTCATGGCCGAGACGCAGAAGCTGATCGGCATCTCGCTCGAAGGCAGCGTCGGCTAGGCGATGACCCAGGTGATCGGATCTAGATGTTCAGTGTGATTGCGATGGTGCCCGCATCACTCAACACCCCCGCGTCATCCTCGGGCTTGTCCCGAGGATCCAGCCATCCGCTCGCGGCGGCGCCCGCTGAAGCATGGATGGTCGGGACAAGCCCGACCATGACAACGCTGATGGCCTGGTCCGGTCCGGATGACACGGGCACGGGTATCCCCTCTCCCCATTCCTTCAACGGGGAGAGGGTTTGGGTGAGGGGCAGCGAGTTGTAGGTCGGGTAGAGCCGAAGGTGAAACCCGACGAGCAAACGCCAAGTGTCGGGTTTCGCTGCGCTCTACCCGACCTACGGAATTCCCGCGAGGGCGCGGGAGAACGAGAGAGCCCCGGTCAGGGGCCGATCATGGGACGGAAACATCTATAGCGTCTGCCGGCGAGGGCCTCGCAGACGATTTCAAGGAGAGCGATATGCGTGATGCGGCAGACGTGAACAGTGAGACGATCGTGACGGCACGGCTCAAGCGCGAGATGGACGAGCGGGAATGCAAGGCGCGCAACGCCCTGTCGCGCACCGAGCCCGGCCTCAGGCTGGCGCCGGGCGACGTCGTCACCGTGGTCGAGACCTTCGGCTCCAACGAGGCTTTTCTCGTCGAGTTCAACCGCCCGACGCGCCGCGAGCCCGACGCCTGCGACTGGATGGGCGTGCTCTACCCGGCCGAGATCGAGATGCTGGGCTCCGCGCATCCGCGAGGCTAATTCCGTCTTGGCCGATACCAAGACGCAACCGCTGTGAAGAGAAGAAGTAGGCGACATGCTCGAGATCAAGAACCTGCACGTGAAGCTTGAGGACGAGGACAAGGAGATCCTCAAGGGTGTGAACCTCGTCATCCCCAAGGGCGAGGTGCACGCCATCATGGGCCCCAACGGCTCGGGCAAGTCGACGCTCGCCTACGTCATCGCCGGCCGCGACGGCTACGAGGTGACGGAAGGGCAGATCCTCTGGAATGGCGACAACGTGCTCGAGATGGAGCCCGACGAGCGCGCCGCCAAGGGCGTCTTTCTCGCCTTCCAGTACCCCCTCGAGCTGCCGGGCGTGGCAACGCTCACCTTCCTGCGCACGGCGGCCAACGCCGTGCTCAAGAAGCGCGGGCAGAAGGAGATGACGACGCCCGAGTTCCTCCGCCACGTGCGCGCCGAGGCGACGCGGCTCGGCGTCACCGACGAGATGCTGAAGCGCCCGCTCAACGTCGGCTTCTCCGGCGGCGAGAAGAAGCGCATGGAGATCCTGCAGATGTCCGTGCTGGCGCCCACGCTCGCCGTGCTCGACGAGACCGACTCGGGGCTCGACATCGACGCCATGCGCGTGGTCGCGCAAGGGGTGAACGCCCTGCGCGGGCCCGACCGCTCGATGCTGCTCATCACCCACTATCAGCGCCTCCTCGACTACATCGTGCCCGACCAGGTGCACGTCATGGCCCGCGGCCGCATTCTCAAGTCAGGCCCCAAGGAGCTGGCGCTGGAGCTCGAGCGCTCGGGCTACGCGGGCTTCACCGGCGAGGCGGCATGAGCGCCATGGCGACCATCGAGAGGACGCGCGCCGAGACCGCGCTCGCCGAGAACTTCGCCGGCGTCGCCGACCGCCTTCCCGGCGGCCGCGCCGTGGCCGAGGCGCGCCGTGCCGCCATCGGCACCTTCGGCAGCTTGGGGCTGCCCCACCGCCGCATCGAGGAGTGGAAGTACTCCGACCTGCGCAGCGTCCTGAAGGACGCGCTGCCCCCGGCCGTCGGCACCGCCGGCAGCGTCAGCGAGGCCGACATCGACCTCGCCCTGCGCCAGCTCGCCCGCATCGACGCCCATCGCATCGTCTTCGTCGACGGCGTGCTTCGGCCCGAGCTGTCGGAGGCGGCGCCGCCCCGCGGCTTCGAGGTGACGCCTCTGGCCCAGGCGCTGGGCAAGCCCGGCGTCGGCCTGATGCACGACGACCTGCCGGGCCACGCAGCCGTCGTGGCGCTCAACACCGCCTACGTGACCGACGGCGCCGTCATCAAGGTCGCCCAGGGGGCGAGCCTTGCCAAGCCCATCCTCCTGGTCTTCGCGCGCTCGCGCGCCGAGGGCTCCCTCGTCACCACCCGCAACGTCGTCAGCATCGCTGCCGACGCCGAGGCGACGCTGATCGAGGCCCACGTCGCGCTCGCGCCTGGCAAGGGCCAGGAGAACGCGCTCACCGAGCTCACCGTCGGCGAGAGCGCCAGGGTCGCGCATGTCAAGCTGGCGTTGTCCGGCGACGATGCCAGCCACCTCGGCACGGCGCTGGTGAGGCTCGGTCGCGGCGCCGTCTACAAGGGCTTCCAGCTCACCGCCGAGACGGGCTTTGCCCGCAACACGAGCTTCCTCACCTACACCGGCCCCGACGCCCGCGCCGACATCTCGGGCGTCTTCCTCGCTAGGCGGTCCGAGCACGTCGACACCACGCTCGTCATCGACCACGCGGTGCCCGCCTGCGAGAGCCGCGAGCTCTTCAAGGGCGTGCTCGACGGCCGCGGCCGCGGCGTCTTCCAGGGCAAGGTGATCGTGCGGCCGGACGCGCAGAAGAGCGACGGCAAGCAGATGGCGCAGGCCCTCATGCTCTCCGAGGAGGCCGAGTTCGACAGCAAGCCCGAGCTCGAGATCTTCGCCGACGACGTCGTCTGCGGCCACGGCTCCACCTGCGCCGAGATCGACGACGACCTGCTCTTCTACATGCGCTCGCGCGGCATCGACAAGCAGACCGCCCGCACGCTGCTGATCGAGAGCTTCATCGCCGAGGCCACGGCCAAGATCGACGCCGAGCCTCTGCGCGAGGCCGTGCACGCTCTCGCCGTCGCCTCGCTCGGCGCCCGAAAGGAGTGAGGAGTTGCACCCGGGACCCGACATCGAGCTTCGCGGCTCCTTCGTCCCCTCGCCCCTGGTGGGGGAGGCGTCATCCGCTGCAGGTTGCGCCCCTTCCCCCTCTCCCTGCGCTCGGGGACAGGGTCGATCGCCTCGCTTTGCCATGCTCGGATTTGCTCGGAGCCCCGGCGAGAAGCGGACGCGGACGTCTCATCACCCAGGAGCCCGTCATGACTGACGCGCCCGTCAAGCCCGCCTACGACGTCGAGGCGATCCGCGCCGACTTCCCGATCCTCGCCCGCGAGGTCTACGGCAAGCCCCTCGTCTATCTCGACAACGGCGCCTCCGCGCAGAAGCCCAAGGCCGTGCTCGACGCCATGCAGCGCGCCTACGGCCACGAGTACGCCAACGTCCACCGCGGCCTGCACTACCTCTCCAACACCGCGACCCAGCACTTCGAGGACGCGCGCGAGACGGTGCGCCTGTTCCTCAACGCGCCCTCCGTCGACGAGATCATCTTCACCCGCAACGCCACCGAGGCCATCAACCTCGTCGCGTCCTCCTATGGCGGCATGGTGCTGGGCGAGGGCGACGAGGTGGTGATCTCCATCATGGAGCACCATTCCAACATCGTGCCCTGGCACTTCCATCGCGAGCGCCGCGGCGTCGTTCTCAAGTGGGCGCCCATCGCCGACGACGGCACCTTCCTCCTCGATGCGTTCGAGAAGCTGCTCTCGCCGCGCACCAGGATCGTCGCCATCACCCACATGTCGAACGCGCTCGGCACCGTGGTACCGATCAAGGAGGTGGTGCGGCTTGCGCACGCGCGCGGCATTCCCGTTCTCGTCGACGGCAGCCAGGCGGCCGTGCACATGCCCGTCGACGTGCAGGATCTGGGCTGCGACTTCTACGTCTTCACCGGCCACAAGACCTACGGGCCCTCGGGCATCGGCGTGCTCTGGGCCAAGCGCGCCCACCTCGATGCCATGCCGCCCTACATGGGCGGCGGCGAGATGATCGAGGCCGTGCACCAGGACCGCATCACCTACGGCCGCACGCCGCACAAGTTCGAGGCCGGCACCCCGGCCATCGTGCCGGCCATCGGCCTCGGCGCCGCGCTGCGCTACATGCTCGACGTGGGCCTCGACAGGATCGCCGCCCACGAGGCGACGCTGCGCGACTACGCGCACGCGCGCCTGCGCGAGCTGAACTGGCTCAGGATCCACGGGCTCGCGCCCGGCAAGGGCGCCATCGTCTCGTTCTCGATCGAGGGGCTGCACCCGCACGACATCTCGACCATCATCGATCGCTCCGGCGTCGCCGTGCGTGCGGGCCACCACTGCGCCCAGCCGCTGATGGAGCGGCTCGGCGTCACCGCCACCTGCCGCGCCTCCTTCGCCATGTACAATACGCGCGCCGAGATCGACGCCCTCGCCGAGGCGCTGATCAAGGCCCACGATTTCTTCGCCTGAACCCTAGGCCGGCACCATGACCGATGACCACCCTTCGCAGCCGCTTGATGCCCCGGCCGACAAGCCGGCGGAGGAGCCGACGCCCGCAGCCGCACCGGCGGCCGCGACTGAGGCCTTCTCCATCCCCGAGGAGGAGCTGGAGCGGCTGACCCGCGACATCGTGGCCGCGCTCAAGACCGTGTTCGACCCGGAGATCCCCGCCGACATCTACGAGCTGGGGCTAATCTACAATATCGACATCGACAACGACCGCCTCGTCACCATCGAGATGACGTTGACCTCGCCCGGCTGCCCGGTGGCAGGCGAGATGCCGGCCTGGGTCGAGAACGCGGTTGCCGCCGTCCCCGGCGTCAACCACTGCGTCGTGCGCCTCACCTTCGACCCGCCCTGGGACCAGAGCCGCATGTCCGACGAGGCCCGTCTCGCCCTCAACATGTTCTAGAGTAGATCGCGTTTCGCGCGTGAGCGCGTATCGCGTGAAGCTGCTCGCAGCTCGCGAGACGCACGCCACCGGTCGGGTAGAGCCGGGGTCAAAGTGAGCGCGCCCGAGACGGAGGCCACGGCCAAGCGCTCTATCGGGCGAGGCCCGCCGCCCGCATTCCCCGGCGGTCAGTCCGCGGCCGTGCGCTCCCGCGGCTCCAGCGCCAGCAGCAGCGGGTAGGCGATGGCCCAGACCGCGGCCACCACGACAAGCCCGCTCCAGGCCGGGACAGGAAGGGTCAGCGCTCCGAGCCGCGCACCGGCGAGATAGGAGGCTGGCGCCAGCACCAGGCCGAGCAGCGCGGCCTTCCCCAGGGCGTGCGCGCCGAGGAGTCGCCGGGCGCTGTCGCTGGTGGTGGCGAAGGCTGCCCAAAGCCCGATCACCCAAGCGGGCGCAGCGTGATCATCCGGCCACGCTGTTGCGTATTTTATCGCTCCCGCACTGACCATTGCCGTCTCGGCCGCGAACCCGAGCACCGCCGCCGCCGCCACCGTGGCGAGCGTTCTGCCCGGCCGCGGTGCAATCGCGACGTGTAGCAGGACGAGCCCGAGCGCCGCCGCGAGCCCGATGCCCGCGCGCCCCTGCGCAGCCCCCAGGGCGCACGCCGCCCAGACTCCTTGGAATAGGACTAACTTCAGGTAGGACATGGGCAATCCGCACTCCGCCAGGCCTGCGCCACGGTCCCGGCAGGGCCCCAGGGTGGCGCCCGCACGGGTCACTGCCGGCGCCTTGGTAGGGTTAATTTTCGCGCCCGCGTTGTGCGCTGAAACGAGACAATCCTTGAACCTGGATCACGCGCCCAAGGGACTGTTGCAGGCGTGCTTTCCTGCGCGAGTCATTCTCCACAGCGCCTGACAAATCGCTGGCGGCGCCATGCTCTTGCTATTATTTTGGAGTTGTCGGTGCAGTCGAGAGTTCGGAAGTTGTTGTGGTGGCGTTTGTTTCCGATGCTCCCGACGCGGAAGATTAACCGTCTTCAGCCGGCGACGGGCAAATGTAGCAGAGGGGTTGGCCAGGGCAAGGACGCTTTGGCGGCATTAATGGGGCACAATTCAGGCCAGTGCGCGTAGCTGATCCGCCTGTCTCTGGCGGATCCTCAGGGTAGCTCCAGAGCGTGCAGGGGTGGTCGGACCGTCGTCCGAGGTTGCGTTCCGCGAGTGTCGTTCCGAGGCTTTCGATCCGCACGACGGGTTCCGGGCAAGTTCGCGCCCGGGGACCGGTGGTGTGCCCAGCCAGGGCTCTATGCATTTGTCGGGGCGGGCTTTCGCCCTTGCGCATGGAGTAGGAGGCAACGGATGAGACGCTTGGTTCTGGCGGTGCTTGCGCTGCTGGTTCTGCCGCAGGCGGGTTTTGCGCAGGAAGACGTGAAATGGGTGCGCAAGGCCATGAAGGGCTCGTGTGACACCTGGGGCTACTGCGCCGAGCGCTACGAATGGGTGCGCTACGCCAAGCCCAGACCCCACGGTCCGCCACCTGTCGTGCACCACGTGGCCACGCCGGCAGCCGCTTCGGTGCCGCTGGCCGCCAAGCAGGGCGTGCTGCCCACGCACGCCGACGTCGGCCCGCTGTGCCTCAACGCCCCGGTGCGTGAGCGCGGCGAGGAGCGCAACACCATCAACGGCGCCAAGATCGACGCCGTCCGCCGCTGGCAGGCTTCCGTGCGCGCCGACTTCGGCGAGCGCTTCATGGACATCTCCTCGGCGAAGAATATCGTCTACGACTGCCACCGCTCCTCGGCGAACGAGAGCTTTGCCGGCAAGGCGGCGGAGTTCATCGGCCGCCAGATCGAGAAGTTCACCGGTGACGAGGAAGACGCCTACAAGAAGCGCTGCGTGGTTGTGGCGACGCCCTGCCGCGAGCCGCTGCGCCCCGTGTCCTACGAGCCGGTGGCGCCCGGCGGCGGTGGCACCGACGGCGCCGCCGTGCAGGAGATGATCCAGGAGCTCGAGCGCCAGGGTTACAAGGTGTCGACGCCGCCCGGCGGCGTGGCTCCCGCCACCCCTGGCGTCTATCAGCCGAAGAAGCGCTGGTACTACCGCTACATCGGCAAGGACAAGGACCGCAATCGCTAACGCGGCCTGACTGATCCAAGCCCCATCGCGAGAGCGGCAACGCCACCGTCCGCTCTCGCGTCCCTCCCTGTGATCCTCCGAGCCGGACCGACCCGTTGGCAGCCTCATGCCGCCGGTCTTCTGAAGGCCGCTCGAGCACCCCGAGCGCCATTCCCCGTCCGATCCCGTCTGCGCGGCCTCCCGCGGGCCTAATCGGGCCCGCCCCATCCGACCATGCGTCGGATGTCCGCCGGGCTCGCCCCCTGCTCCCGCAGGCTCCTGAGGCTCGTGTCCCTGGCGCTCTTGGCGAGCTTGCGCCCCGCGCCGTCCGTGACCAGCCGGTGGTGCGCGTAGACAGGCTCCGGCAGCTCCAGCAGCACCTGCAGAAGGCGGTGCAGGTCCGTTGCGGCAAACAGGTCTGCTCCGCGCGTCACGTGGCTCACGCCCTGCCACGCGTCGTCGACCACCACCGCCAGGTGGTAGCTCGTCGGCGTGTCCTTGCGCACGAGCACGGCATCGCCCCAGCGTGCCGGCTCGCACACCACGCGCCGGCCTTGCCCGCCCGCGTCGAGCTCGGTGAAGGCGAGCGCGCCGCCACCAAGCTTCTGTCTGGCGAGGGTCAGCGCCCGCTCCATGTCGAGGCGCAGCGCGAACGGCTCGCCGCGCGCCGTGCGCGCCGCCGCCTCCGCGCCGCGGCGTCCGCGCCAGAGCCCTGGATAGACGGGCGCCCCGTCCGGATCCCGCGCCGCCGGATCGGCAGCCGCCTCGATCTCGCTGCGCGTGGCAAAGCAGGGATAGAGCACGCCCATCGCGGCGAGCCGATCCGCCGCCGCCCGGTAGGCGGCAAAGCGCTGCGACTGGCGCACCACCGGCTCCGGCCAGGCGAGCCCCAGCCAGGCCAGGTCGGCGAGGATCCCCGCCACGTGCTCGGGCCGCGTCCGCGCCGTGTCGATGTCCTCGATGCGCAGCAGCGCCTCGCCCCTAAGCCGCGCCGCCATCTCCCAGGTCAGCAGCACCGACAGCGCGTGGCCAAGGTGCAGCTCCCCGTTCGGGCTCGGGGCAAAGCGCAGCACCGGCCGCCCGCCGGCGCCAGCGCGCTCGGCCGGCGGCACGTTGGCGCGATCTTCCGGCAGGTCCATGTCCCCTCTATAGTCCGTGCCAGGCAGTGACTGAAAGCACCGCGCACATGGCCCGCAGGCCCTCCCGCTCCAAGCCAAGGCAGAAGAGGAAGCCGAAAGCGGCGGCGCCCGCCGCAGTCCGCGCCCGCCCCCGGCGCGCCGGCAAGGCTGCCGCCGTCGCACACCCTGCCAAGCCCGGCCGGCAGCGCAAGCCAGCGCCGGCCGTCCTTGCGCCTGCCGCCGTCGAGCGCGCCGTCGATCGCATCATCGCTGCCGAGGCCGACATCGCCGAGGGTGTGGCGGAGCTGCGCCGCCTGTGCCCCACCATGTGCAAGGTGCACGACCTTGCCGGCCATCCCCCCCTGCGCCGGCGCGAGGCGGGGTTCGAGGGGCTGGCGCGCATCATCGTCGGCCAGCAGCTGTCCGTCGCCAGCGCCGCCGCCATCTGGACGCGCACGTTCGCCGCCGTCCAGCCCTTCACGGCCGAGCGCCTGCTGGCGCTGGCAGAGGCCGACCTTGCCAGGGCCGGCCTCTCCCGGCCCAAGATCCGCACATTGCGCGCCGTCTCTCAGGCCTGTGTCGGCGGGCTCGACCTGGTGGCCTTGACCGCGGCCTCCGACACCGAGGTCCACGCCCGCCTCACCGAGGTCAGCGGCATCGGCCCGTGGACCGCCGACATCTACCTCATGTTCTGCCTGGGCCGGGCTGATGCCTGGGCGCCGGGCGACCTGGCGCTGCAGATTGCCGCCCAGCACGCCTTCGGCCTCAAGGCGCGGCCGACGCGCGAGGAGTTGGCCGGGCTCGCCGAGCGCTGGCGCCCCTGGCGCGGCGTGGCCGCCCGCCTGCTGTGGTCCTACTACGCCGTGACCAAGCAGATGCGGCAGGCGATTCCCGTCTGAGCCAGCGCGCCCGCGCTGTCGGCCAGCCCGCGGAGGAGGCGCGGCCGCAGGTCTCGCATGGCCCAGAAAATGCCTTAGCAGCCATGCCCTTACGGTGCATCGCCGGGCCTGCGGGAGGGGCCGCTTCACAGAAGCGACACGGGGCGTTAGTATTCTTTGATCGTGACCGCCGGTGCTCGCACGAGTCGCTGGGTAAACGACAGGAAAGAGGATCCGTGAACGCCACTGCGGCGATGCCGGAGAACTTCCCGGCGCTGGTTCTGAATGCCGATTTCAGGCCCCTGAGCTACTACCCGTTGTCGCTCTGGAGCTGGCAAGAGTCGGTCAAGGCGGTCTTCCTCGACCGGGTCAATATCGTCTCCGAGTACGATCGCTTCGTGCGCAGCGCCAGCTTCGAGATGCGGCTGCCCTCGGTCGTCTCGCTCAAGACCTACGTCAAGCCCGCCCTCTACCCGGCCTTCACGCGCTTCAACGTGTTCCTGCGCGACCGCTTCCAGTGCCAGTACTGCGGCTGCAAGGAGGACCTGACCTTTGACCACGTCATCCCGCGCTCCCGCGGCGGCCAGACCCGCTGGGACAACGTGGTTGCGGCATGCTCGCCCTGCAACCTGAGGAAGGGCGGGGAGATGCCCCATGCCGGCGGCATGCAGCCGCGGCAGACGCCCTATCGGCCGACGGTGTTCGAGCTGCACCGCAACGGCCGCCTGTTTCCGCCCAATTATCTGCACGAGAGCTGGTTCGACTATCTCTACTGGGACACCGAGCTCGAGCCGTAGCCGACCCTGCAGCTGTCCTCATGTACGGACGCCGCGGCCAGCCTGCCCGCGGCGCCGACGGGTGCTTAGGGCGTTTCGCTTCGCCGCGAACTGCCGTAGTGAGAGGCGCGAACGCCGTTGCGCCGGCCGATGTGCCGTGCTCAATTTTTCTCCCGGCCTGACGCTCCGTGCACCGCCCAGCGGCACGTTGCTCCGGCGGGGGCGCGGGGGGAATAGGGTCTAGTCGCGCGCATCGGACATTCGGGTTGGAAGCGACCCACGAGGGTTCCTGAGGAGTGACTTGATGCCCACCGTTGCTGCGACGACCCTGCTCGACCGCCATGGCCCCAAGCGCAACGATCCCGAGTTCATCAAGGCTCAGTTGGAGGCCCCGGGCACCCGCTTCATGGTGCTGGCCGACCTGAAGCCCGTGATCCGCTCCAATCCCGAGCGCACCCAGAGCCGGCTCGCCTGGTTCACGCTGGAGGATCTCAAGTCGTTCGACCTGCCGGCGGCCGACAGCCTATTTCTCGGCGTCGGCGCTGACGGCGTCGCCCACTTCGCCATCGCCGTCACCGAGCACCGCACCCGCAACGTGCCCGGCGCCATCGAGAAGCTGCGCCCCATCGTCGACCTGCGCTCGCTTGCCATGCAGGGCGCCATGTCTCCGGAGGAGCTGTCCCTGTGCGGCCAGGCCCGTGCGCTCGCCCAGTGGCACGAGAACGCGCGCTGCTGCGGCCATTGCGGCGGCACCACCCTCGTCAAGGACGGCGGCTGGCGGCGCAAGTGCTGGGCCTGCGGTCTCGAGTGGTTCCCGCGCACCGACCCCGTCGTGATCATGCTGGTGACGGACGGCGAGCGCTGCCTGCTGGCCCACGAGCATCGCTACGGCAGCAAGATGTACTCGACGCTCGCCGGCTTCATCGAGCCCGGCGAGGATATCGAGCACGCCGTCCGCCGCGAGGTGCTGGAGGAGACGGGGGTGCGGATCGGCGCGGTCTCCTACCACGCGAGCCAGCCCTGGCCCTTCCCGCACTCGCTCATGCTGGGCTGCATCGCCCGCGCCGAGTCGACCGACATCGTCCTCGACACGGCCGAGCTTGCCGACGCGCGCTGGTTCACCAAGGCCGAGGCCCGCGCCATGCTCGACCGTCGCCATCCCGAGGGCCTGACCGTTCCGGGACGGCAGGCGATCGCCAACGTGCTCATCACGCATTTCGTTGAGCATCTCTGAGGCCCGCCCGTTGGCTGTCCCGCGCAGGCGACCCGTGAGAATGGGATGCCGGCGCCGGCGCACCACACGCCTCGCCGCAGCCAGGAAACTCGCCGCCAGGGAGCCGGCCGGCTGATGTCACGCCCTGCGAACGCAGTGGATTTCTGGCGGGGCTTCGCCCTCGTCACCATCTTCGTCAACCACGTGCCGGGCCTCTTCTACGAGCGCCTGACGCATCGCAACATCTCGATCTCGGATTCCGCCGAGCTGTTCGTCTTCCTCGCCGGCTGGTCGCTCGGCCTCATGGTGACCCGCTTCGGCCCCGCCTATCACCCCGCCCGCCTGGTCGTGCGTCTGGGCGGTCGCGCCATCCGCATCTACGCGGCACAGATCCTCATCTCGAGCCTGGCGCTCGCCATGCTCGCCGCCACGGCGCTCATCTGGGACACCCCGCTGATCCTCGAATGGCACAATGCTGCCGCGGTGTTCCAGGAGCCGCAGACGACCTACATCGGCCTCGTGCTGCTCACCCATCAGCTCGGCTATTTCGACATCCTGCCGCTTTACGTCGTGCTGATGCTGTGCGCGCCGATCCTGGCGCTGATCGACCGCTACCTGCCGCACGCGCTCCTGCCGGCGAGCCTCGCCCTCTACTTTGCCTCGCTCGTCGTGCCCTTCACGGCGCCGACCTGGCCTGTGCCCGGCCAGTGGTTCTTCAATCCGTTCACGTGGCAGACGATCTTCGTGCTGGGCTTCGTCCTCTCGCGCGACACCGGTGCCGGCGCCTGGGCCCGCCGCAACATCGCCGCCCTGCGCGGCCTCGCTCTGCCCATCGTCGTCGTCAGCGCGGTTCTCGTGTGGTTCAACTGGTTCCCCGATCCCACCCGCCTTCCCGAGCCGAAGCTGCTGTTCCTCAACGGCAAGAGCTTCCTGACACCGATGCGCCTGTTGCAGTTCCTGGCGCTTGCCGCCGTCTTCTCCGCGGCCTTCCCGGCGATCCACCGCGCCATCCCGACGATCTGCGACCAGCTCTCCCTGCTCGGCCGCAACGCGCTCAGCGTCTTCTGCGTGGCCTCGCTGCTGAGCCTCTCGGGCCAGATCATCCGCTTCATCCACATGGGCAGCTTCCTCGTCGATACGCTGGTCTTCGTCGCGGGCGTCGGCCTATTATGGCTGACGGCATGGGTTTCGGAATGGCAGGCAAAGGGATAGCTCGTCGGCTGTTGTTGGGCGTGTGGGCGGTGCTGGCGGTCAAGCTGGCGGCGGGCGTCGCCTTGGCCCAATCGTCCCTGCACGAGCCGCCGCTGCCGCCGACCAGCCCGCCCGCCGTGCCCAAGGAATGCGGCGTCGCCGCCTCCGCGGCCACGCCGCTGCCCAACAGCGCGGTCGCCATCCAGGCGCGCGGCACCCTGCGCATCCTGGCCATCGGCGCCGCCATGCGGCCCGTTGTCGGCACCGCCCGCGACGGCAAGCCGCCGCTCCTCGAGCGTATTCTCGAGCACACCATCAAGGGCCTCAACGTCGAGATCATCAACCGCGGCTTCTCGGGCGAGCTCGCCGCCGCCACCGCCGAGCGCCTCAAGATCGAGGTCGCGCTCGAGCATCCCGACGTCGTGCTCTGGCAGGTCGGCACCAACGACGCATTCGCCCAGGTTCCGGTCGAGGAGTTCGAGACCACGGTGCAGGAGACCGTGCGCTGGCTCAAGGAGCACAACATCGACGTCATCCTGGTCGGCCTCCACTACATGAAGCACCTCGCCAAGAGCGAGTACTACCAGGCCATCCGCGAGAGCCTTGCCCGCATCGCCCAGGCCGAGGGCGTCCTGCGCATCCGCCGCTACGAGGCGCAGGAGTTCCTGGAGCGCGCCATGCGCATGCCCGGCCAGCCCGAGCCCGGCGTCTTCGGCTATGGCGAGCCCGGCTACAACTGCATGGCCCAGTACCTGGCGCACGGCATCGCCGTCGGCCTCTACGCCAAGCCCGCGACCAAGCTGCAGGCCCCGTCCAAGACAATACCGAAATGACTTCGCCCTCGCCGGAGCTCTCCGCGCTGACGCCCGAGAGCTTCCTGCTCTACGACGGCGAGTGCCCGGCCTGCCGCTCCTACGTCGCGTTTTCGCGCCTGCGCCGTCTCTACCCCGATCTGGCGTTGCGCGACGCCCGCCAGGCACCCGACCTCGTCGCCGCTCTGCGCCGCGCCGGCTACGAGATCAACGAGGGCATGGTGCTGAAGCTCGGCGCGGACATCCATTTCGGCCCCGAGGCCACGCGCATGATTGCGGAACTCGGCAGGACGGCGCCCTCGCCCCTGACGCGCCTCGGCCTCAAGGCGATCGGCGGCGCGCCCTGGTCGCGCGCGCTCTATCCCTGGCTCAACCGCGCCCGCCAGCTTCTGCTGCGCCTGCTCGGCCGCAAGCTCATCGGCTGAGACAGGGGGCGCCCGTCGCGTGGCGCTCGCCGTCAGGCTGCGGCGGCCAGGCCGTAGCGGGAGACATCGACGGGCGCCTCGAAGCGTACGCTCGTGGAGATCCCGTCCGAGCTCACGATCCGGCTTGAGATGCGCGTGCCGGACCCGGGTAGCGTGAAGCTGACGGGGGCGCCGACGCCGCCAAGGTTGCCCTCAAGCATCGCGCCACCCGAGGAGATGTTGATCAGCCGCGCCTTGACGGTAGCCCCCCGCGTGCGCACATCGATGCTCGTGCGCAGCTCTATGCGCGCTTCGCTGCGCCGGTCGACATCGCTCGAGGACGAGCGCAGCGACTGGATCAGCTCGCGTTGCAGCACCAGCACCTTCTCGACGACGTTGCTGCAGATGCTGTTCGCCTGCTCGGTCTCCGCGCCCGTCGCCTGCGTTTGCCCCGCGATGACGTTGATCCGCTGCGCGACGTCGCTCGCCGCGCGTTCCGTCTCCGCAACGTTGTGGGAGATCTCGCCGACGGCGGTTGCCTGCTCCTTCAGCGCTGAACCGATCTCGACCGTCATCGCGCTCGCATGCTCGATGGCCGTGCCGATCTCACCGACAGCGGCCAGCGCCCCGTCCTTGGCGCCCTGCACCTCGGCGATGAGCTCTCTGATGTTGGCCGTGGCCTGCGCCGTCTGCTCCGAGAGCGCCTTGACCTCCTGCGCGATCACCGCGAAGCCGCGCCCGTGCTCGCCCGAGCGGGCAGCCTCGACGCCGGCGTTGAGGGCAAGCAGGTTGGTGTTGCGCGCAATGTCGTTGATGGTCTGGGTGAAGGTCTCGATGCGATCGATGGTCTGGGAGAGGGACTGGATTCGGCTGGCGACATTGCGCGAGGCCGCCACCGCCTGCCCTGTCGCCGCGCGCGTGTCCTCGGCCTTTCCGGCGACGCTCTGGATCGAGCGCGTCAGCTCCGCGGCCGACCGCGACGCCTGCTGCATGGTGACGAGAGCCTCCTCGGCCGCACTCGCCACGCCTTCGCTGTTGTCGCGCAATAGGACGGTCGACTGGGCAAGATTGCCGACGACGCCGGCCACCGCCTCCATCTGCTCGACGACGAAGGCGACGTTCTGGCGGGCCGTCCCCTCCACCCGATCTGCCATGTCGCGCAGGGCCTTGATCTGCTGCTGACTGATCTCGCCCTTCTCACGCTCGCGCTCGGCGCGCTCGAGGTCGAGGTCCTGGCGCCGTCGCGACATCTCGGCTTCCATCTGCTCGCGCCGCACGGCCGCCTCGCGGAACACCTCCACCGAGCGGGCCATATCGCCGATCTCGTCGCCACGGCCGAGCGCCGGAACGACGCTCCCGTGGTTGCCGCGGGCGAGCTCCGCCATTGCCGACCGCATGCGCAGCAGCGGCTGCACCAGGCTTACGTTCAGGCCGACGACGCACAGCAACACCAAGAGGATGCCGACGACGCCGACGGCCACCATCACGGTCGAGAGCAGCTTCTCCAGGCGAACGGCCTCGGCCTCGACATCGCTGTTGCGCGCGTTGGCGATCTCGACCACCGCGTCGATCGCAGCCCGGTGCACAGCGTAGTCGCCCCGCAACGCGTCGAGCGCACGGCGAATGCGGGCGGCATCGCCAGCCCGGACAGCCGGGAGGAAAGTTTCCTCCAGCGTCTTCCAGAAGCCGAGCGCCGGCACGTGCGCCTTCGACAGGATGCCCTCGCGGATGTCCTCCGGCAGATCCTCCCGCGTCCAATGCGCGTGCCGGTCGAAATACTCCTTGCGCAGGGTATCGAGGCGCTTGCCGCGTTGCTCGAGGCTGCCGGGCTCCTGGTACAGCAGGTTCACCTCCAGGAACGCCTCGATGATGTAGGCGGGCGGCGGCAGGATGTCGGCCACAAGGTCCTTGCCTTGCACCACCTTCTTGTAGAGCGGTCCGTTCACCTTGAGCTCGCGCAGCGCGTACCAGCTCGTGCCGAGGACGGCGGCAAAACCGAGGGCGATGATGCAACCCAGAAGCTTTGAGAGCGAGGATAGGCGCATGGCATGTCCAATCGGTCGAAGAAAAGGCAGTTGGCAGACGAACACGGCGCAACACGCGCCATAGGGCGCACACTGAATCTAGCCGCGCCATGCCTAATAGATTATTGCCTCGCTTTTATCCAATATGCGAATATTCGATGAAATCCGGCATTCCTCAGGTTCCCCGCACGAGTGTCCGGGCGCGGCGGCGCTGCATCGGCAACCGGCTCGGCATCTCCGGCCATCGGCGCCCAGAGCCGCGCCTCACGCCCCGCCGATCAGGATGCCGGCGGCCAGCACCAGGCTGCCGCCCAGCACCACCTGGAATGCCGCGCGCAGGAACGGCGTCTCCATGTAGCGGTTCTGGATCCACACGATCGCCCACAGCTCCAGGAACACGACCACGAGTGCGATCGTCGTCGCCGTCCAGAACGACGGGATCAGATAGGGCAGCGCATGCCCGAGCCCGCCCACCGTCGTCATCACGCCGGATGCGAGCCCCCGCTTCCAGGGCGAGCCGCGGCCCGACAGCTTGCCGTCGTCGTGGGCGGCCTCCGTGAAGCCCATGGAGATGCCGGCCCCCACCGACGCCGACAGCCCGATCAGGAAGGTGGTCCACGGATTCTGCGTCGCGAACGCCGTGGCAAAGATCGGCGCCAGCGTCGACACCGATCCGTCCATCAGCCCGGCAAGCCCCGGCTGCACCCAGGTCAGCACGAATTGCCGGCGCGAGACGCGATCCTCCGCCTCTCTCTCGCCGCCGCCCAGATGCTTGGCCTCGAGGCCTTCCGCCGCCCTCTCGTGCCCGGCCTCGGCCGCGGCCAGATCGCCGAGCAGCCTGCGCGTATCGGCATCCGTCGAGCGCCCGGCGGCCGCGACGTAGAACTCGCGCGCCTGCCGCTCCATGTCGGCCGCCTCCTGCCGCACCCGCTCGAGGCTCAGGCTCTCGACCAGCCATTCCGGGCGGCGCGTGTAGAAATCGCTCACGTGCTCGCGCCGGATCGGGATGATGAAATCGCCGAAGCGCCGCTGATACGTCTTGATCAGCCACCGGCGATGCTCGTCCTCCTCCTCCGCCATGCCGTCGAACACGGCCGCCGTCGCCGGGTAGGTGTCGCGCAGCTTTGCCGCGTAGGCCGCGTAGATGCGGCCGTCCTCCTCCTCCGACGAGATCGCCAGCGCCAGGATCTCCTGCTCGCTCAGCTCGGAGAACCTCCGCTTGCCGCTGCTGAAGACGGAGAACCTGGTGAGCATGCCGCTATCCCTCCTGCCCTGCCGCGCCGCCGCGTGCTCTGTTCGAGCCGGTGCGGGCAGTCAGGGATGGTGATAGTCGGTCGCCGAGACAAAAAAAACCGGAAGAACAAACGAAGCATTCATGCCCCGCGCACGGGCCGTGGCTGCGTGCGGCTGTGTCTCTCATGGCCAGGCGTGTGCCACGGCTGGCCGTGTTTTCTCGAGACGTCGCGATCCATTGCAGGCTTGCGTGGATGCCCGCCTGCGCGGGCATGACGGCGTTGGTGTCGTCGTCCGCTGCCAGACCTGATCGTCACCCCGGCGAAGGGGGGGCCATGCCAGCCCGGGAGCCAGCCGCAACGGCCGAGCTTGCTCCGGGGTGACCTTCGGCAGCCTTTGACCGATCTCGCGATCCCGACGCGCGCGGGAGCGAGCCGCCGGCCATCAGGCGCCCGGGACGCCGCCGCACACGTGCGGCGTCCGCAGTCGGCGCCTGCCGGGGCGGCGCCTCAGGCCGGCAGCTCGGCCTCCTCCTCGTCGTCCTCATGCGCCTCCGCCTCGTCGAGCGGGTCGTAGAGCTGGCCCTTGACGAAGAGATAGTAGGGCGACTTCCAGTAGATGTGCACGTTGTGGAACGGATCCGTCGCGATCTTCAACACCCACACCAGCGCCGTCGTGAAGCTCCGCGTCACCGTCAGCTGCGCCATGCGAATGAGAATCGCCGCCAGCGCCAGCGCCAGCCAGATCAGCGCCACGTGGTCGGCAAGCTCGCGCGTGCTCGTGTGCTTCTCGAACAGCCCGAGCAGCGTCGGGTCGAACGCCAGCACCAGCGGCGCCAGCACCACGCACGCGATCAGGATGGTCTTGCGCTTCTGGTTGAAGCCGACCTTGATCGTCTCCTTGTGCGCGTTGGTGGCGTTGTTGATCTTGTCGAAGCTCGACGGCTCGAACACGTAGTGGCCGGTCTGTCGCGTCACCATGCCGATGCCCCAGGCGATGAGCACGCCCGCCATCGGGTTCGCGAACACCACGACATAGGCGCACAGGAAGCTGATCGCGCTGATCAGGTGCAGTGTCTGGTTGATGCGGCTCTGATGGTAGTAGCGATGGTCGTCCCAGCGCTGCCGGCGCAGCTCCTTCACGAACCCGTTGAAGGTCATCGCACGTCTCCCTCTCGTTGCAGATCGTGCGTGCCTAGAGGCGCTGCTTGAAGGATCCGTGACAGGACTGACATGGATCGGTCGCAAAAGCGCCGTGCGGCAATATGTGGTGCCGCATCCGGATGGCGCGCGACGGAGGGAGTGCGCAATGGGCCGGCGGGCTCGGGGCCGGACGGACGCCAGCTGGCGCCGGCCCCTGGGATCAGGCGGCGGCCCTCTCCATCCACGGGCGGCACGAGATCGGCACCAGGCTCCGGCGCGGCCGGCCGGCGTGCGCCGCGACCTCCGCCTCCACCATCCGCGCGATGGCCGCGAGCGTCATCCCCGCGCCGATGGCGTCCTCGGCGATCTCGATGCCGAAGGCGTCCTCGATGTCGAGCGTGAGCATCGGCAGGTCGAGCGTATCGACCCCGGCCGAGGCAAGGGTGGCAGCCGGCGCGGGGGCGGCGCCGTTGGCGGCGTAGCGGGCCGTCAGGCTGGCGAGAAGGGCGGTGGCGTCGCGCATGGGAGGCTCCATCGGGCTTGGCATCGTGGGGACACCCTAGCCCCCCGCGATCCGCCCCGCTGTTCCCCAGGGAACGCCCCCTGCGGGCGGCTCAGCGGCCCTTGCGCGGCGCCCCCCTGCCGGCGCCGCCCGCCTTGTGCGCCGGCGCCTCTGCCGCCGCTTGCCAGTGCCGGATCTGGGCAATGAGCCGCTCGGGCCGCGAGCAGGCGACCGCGTGAGCGCCGGCATAGATCCGCCCCGTGGCACCGTCGATCGACACCGGGTCTCCCTCCCCGAGCCGCACCGCCCCGAACACGCCGGAGCGGCGGGAAGCCTCGATCTGGAGGCTTCGGCAGCCGACGATGCACGGCTTGCCGAGTTGTCGTACCACCACGGCGGCGTGCGCGGTGCGGGCGCCCTGCGCCGTCACCAGCGCGGCGGCCTCGGCCAAGGCCGCGATGTCGCCGGTCTCGGCGGTCTCGCAGAACAGGATCACCGGACCGCCGGCTGCAGCAAGGTCGGCGACCCGCGCAGGATCGAAGGCCGCGGCCCCGACCGCGACGCCGGCGCCGGCCGACACGCCGGTTGCCAGCGCAACGGCATCCGCCGGCAGCTCGAGCCGGGTGTCCCGCACCCCGTCGAGGTCGAGGTCGCCCAGCAGTGCCAGCCCCCCCGCCGGGGCGAGCTTGCCTTCCGCGACGAGATCGTGCGCGATGCGCACCGCGGCGAGGGGCGTGCGCTTGCCGGGCCGCGACTGCAGCAGCAGCAGACGCCCCTCCTCCACCGTGAACTCGAAGTCCTGCATGTCCTTGAACTCGGCCTCGAGCTCGCCCCTGGCCGCCATCAGCGCCGCATAGGCCTGCGGCGCACGCCACTGCAGCGTGGCAAGGTCCTCCGCCCTCCGCCGTCCTGCCACCACGTCCTCGCCCTGGGCGTTGGCCAGGAAGTCCCCGTAGATCGCGTTGCTGCCGTCGGACGGATTGCGCGTGAAGCCCACGCCGGAGCCCGAGGTCGGCCCGAGATTGCCGAACACCATGGTCTGCACGAGCACGGCCGTGCCGAGCGTGTCGGGGACGCCGTTGAGCTTGCGATAGCTCCGCGCCCGCTCGCTCGACCACGACCGGAGCACGGCCTCAATCGCCGCCATCAGCTGCCGCGTCGGGTCCTCCGGCAGCGCCGCCCCCGTCTCCGCCACGATCAGCTCCTCGAAGGCCTCGGCCAGGAGGCCCAGCCCCTCGCTGTCGAGGCCGTCGCAGTCTGCGGCGGCGTGCTGCTGCAGGATCTCCGCCTCGCGCGCGGCGAGCTTCCCCGCCGGGATCCCGTGCACGACCTCGCCGAACTGGGCAAACAGCCGGCGCCGGCAATCCTGCACCAGCCGCGGGTTGCCCGTCATCCGCAGCAGGCCGCGCTGGCTTTCGCGGTTGAGGCCGACGTTGAGCACCGTCTCCATCATGCCCGGCATCGACAGCGGCGCCCCCGAGCGCACGGAGACCAAGAGCGGCCTCTTGCCGTCCCCCCAGCGCCGCCCTGTCGCCTCCCCGAGCGCCTCGATCTCTGCCGCGATCAGCGCTTCGAGCCCCTGAAGCGCCTCCCTGCCGTGCGCCATGTAGGCCCGGCACAGGTCCGTCGCGAGCACGAACGCGGCCGGCACGGACAGCCCCCTGCGCGCCATGCGCATCAGGTAGTGAGCCTTCGACCCCACCACGCTGCGATCGGGAACCGGTGTCGCCGACGATGGGCTCGGGATGCGATGAACCTCGATCTGGGGCATCTGCGCGCCGGTGCTGTGCCTCACGCGATCACCTCCTCCATCAGGTACACGCGCAGCGCCTGGGCTGCCGCCATCGGCGCGTCCGTGGCGGCCTCCAGCGCCTTGGACAGCTCGTGCAACACGATCAGCTGCCGCTGCTCCGGGTTGCCGCCGATGAGCCTGCGCCGGAACGCGCGCAGGGCGTCATCGGCCTGGTGCTCGATGAGGACCAGCCGCTCCAGCGTCCCCATGAACTCGTCGAGATCGTCGCGGATGTCCGCGCGCGACACGGAGGCTGCGCACTCGATGCTTTTGACGATCTCCTGCGTCGAGGCCAGTGCCAGCTCGGCCAGCTCCCGCACCTCCCCGACCCTGTCGGGCGCGATCTGCGCGACCTCGGCGAGCTCGATCAGCGCCGCCGCCTCCTCCAGCTGGTCGACGCAGTCGTCGCAGCGCTCGATGAAGGCGAGGAGCGCCTGCGGCCGCTCGAACCGCTTGATGTCGTCGCGGGCCTCGTTGAGCAGCCCGTCGGCCCGGCTTTCCCACTGCGCGGCGCGCTGCGCATAGCTCCTCATCCCGCCGGTCGCCTCGCCTCCCCGGCGCACGATCGCCTCCACGGTGGCGAGCGCCAGGTCGTAGGCGATTGCCGCGTGCCGCGCCGCGATGCTGAAGAAGCCGAGCCGCTCGCTCTCGAACGTGGTGCGCAGCCGCGCCTTGATCTCGTCGTTGATCGCCCGCCGCGAGCGGCGCTGGCGCAGGCCGAGCGACGCCGCCTTGATCGCGTCCTGCAGGAACGCCACCGCCCGCTTCTCGCTGACCAGGTCGTCGAGCCGCTGCCCGTAGCGCAGGCGCGAGGCGGCGGCGAACTCGATGGCCTCCGCCAGCGCCTTCTCGCCGCCGATCTCGAGCAGCGCCCGGTGGCCGTAGTCGTTGTCGGCCGCCCACCTGAGCACTGCCACCGCCTGCTCCTTCGACACGAACAGGCGCAGGCGCTTGCGCATCTTGTTCCAGTCGATGAGATAGACGATGCGCGAGCCCAGGTGCGCAAGATAGCGCGCAAGGTCCGCCTCGTCCGGCGCCACGTAGCGCCCCGTCGCCAGCATGTACTGCTCCGAGGCGAGCGTGTCGCTCCGGCGCGCCTGCGTCGTCTGCCAGTCGACGGCGAAACCCGCGAACAGGCTCTTGAAGAACTTGAGCCGTGCCGCGTGGATGTCCGTATAGGTGAGCGTGGCCGCCAGGCCCTCGATGCGCAGCACCAGCACGTGCGCATCCGTCGTGCCGATGTCGTTCTGGATGACGAGGCGCCCGTTGTGCTCGGCAGCCGTCGTCGACAGTCCCGGATGGTCGAATTTGAGCGGCGCCGTGCGGTTGAGGCCCCCCATGAAGGCCTCCACCTGCGCCCGGCCGGCCTGCGTCAGCCGGTGCACGCGGGCCCCCGCCAGCGTCTCGACCGCCGTCTCCGCCTGCAGACGATTGATCGCCTTGTGCGCGTCCATCACCACGAGGTGCAGGCTGTCGCCCTTGGCGCGGCTGCCGGAGGTCATGGCGCTGACCAGCCCGCCGGCGATCAGGTCCTCCTCGACATCGGGCAGCCTGAGCTTCTCGACGCGCGCGCCAAGGGCGTGGCGCTCGGCCTCAGGCAGGCATGCGAGCATCGTCCGCACTGCAGCCGCGATCCGCTGCAGGATCTCCGCCCCGTGCGGCACGCGATAGCTGTCCCCGCGCTCCTTTCGCGTCCCGGCGATCACGTCGTCGAGCCAGACGTCCGTGAGGTGAGAGGCCAGGCGCTCGGCCCTCAGGTCGAGCGGCGGCACGTGCGGCGCCTGCGCGCCGGCCAACGCCGACTGCAGCAGGGCGAAGTAGTATTTCACCTGATCGTTCGCGCAGAGCGCTTGCGCGATCAGCTCGGGCAGGAGGATGTGCTCCTCTCCGAGCTCCGACACGATGGCTCGCTTGGCGATCATCCGCCGTCTCCCGTCTTGGCCGCAAGACGTGAACCGGCTCGCCCTGTCACACACTTTGATCTGGCGCAAAGGAATGCGCCCGCCGTCGACCGCCCTCCTCAGGCGGCTTCCCGCATGCCCTCCGGCAGTACGCTGGCGATGGAGATCACGCTGATCAGCCGTCCTTCCATCGGGATCACCCCGCGCACGAAGCGCTTGGCCTGATCCGAGGCGATGTCGGGCGTCGGCTGGATCGTGTCCTCGGACACCGTGAAGATGTCGGAGACGCCCTCGACCAGGAGCCCGACCACCTGTGTCCCGATCTGCGCCACGATGATGGCGTGGCGCGCCGTCGGCTCCGCGGTGGGAAAGCCCAGGCGCGCGCCGAGATCCAGGATGGGCAGCACGGTTCCACGCAGGTTGATCACGCCGCGCACGAAGCTCGGCGCCGCAGGCAGCGGGGTCGCCACCGTCCAGCCCCTGATCTCGCGGATCGACATCACGTCGACGCAGAACTCCTGATCGCCGATACGGAACGCGATCAGCTCCTGCGACGATGAGGTTCTAATCTTGGGCTCGCTCATGGCAGCCTTTCCTTCTGCTCCACGCGCCGCGCGATGCCGGAGCCGGCCACTGCCCGAGGGCAGTCCTATATTGGTCCGAATCGATACGCCGCAAGCGAAGTCTCCCAGAACAACCTTGAGCGAATGTTGCATTCCAGGATACGGCGCCGACGCATGCTCGGGCCGCGCACGCCGACAGCCCGAAAACGCAAAGGCCTCGCGCCATGCGCGAGGCCCCAATTCGAATGCGGTCTGCAGGCTCAGACCAGGAAATCTTCCTTTTTCACGCCGCGGGCTTTGGTTGCGGCAGCAAGCCAGCGCGGCATGCGCCCGCGACCGGTCCAGGTGTTCTCGGGATTCTTCGGGTCGCGATACTTGACCGGCACCGCACCGCGCTTGCGGCCGCGGCCCAGCACCTCGTCGAGGTCGAAGCCGCGCTCCTTCGCCATGTCGGCGAGCTTCTGCTTCAGGACCGCCTTTTCCTCCGCCTGCTTCTGAACCAGCACGGCATCGATTTCGGCGCGCAGCTCCAGAAGCTCGGAGTACGAGAATTTCTCTAGGTTGGGTGTACGAGCCACAATCTTCTCCATCGTGCCAGTGTTCGCGGGCATTCTATTCGCGCGGACATTAATGTGTGATTTCGCAGAAAGCAATTACACTGGTTTTGTCGTCCTTGGAATAGGTAAAATTTGTGTGCGTTGCGCATTGTATTGCCTTAACGCTGCTGGCCGGCCCGCTGAATCGGGAATAATTCTGCTATACGGCCTGGCTGGCAATTGCCGCAGCCTCGGCGCGCGAGGCTAGCCGTTACTGGGTCTTGCATAACATCTGCGCGCCAGCCCGGACCAACCCGGACGTTGTCGGATGCCGCTTCCACACCTCTATCGGAGGTGCCTTGCGAGGCCTTGCGGGGCGCACGGCCCCGCGCCCGCCGGCACGCGGAAATCCAAGCAGGTGCGGCGCCGTCTTGCAGCCGTTGCGCGCATGGAAGCCGCGCAGCCACGCTTCCGATGGCGGCCGCGGCAGGCCGCACCGCAGGCACCCGCCTGGGCCCACCGGCATTCTGCAGAATTGGCAGAGGCGAGCCGGATGCAATATCGCCCATTTCCTCGGTTTCGATGCCGTGCATTCGCCGTTGCCGCAGGACGGAAATGCCTGCGGCAACGGCGTGCAGCCCGCGCCCCCTCGCCATTGCGCGCGATCAACGCAAGGCCCCGCGACCGGCTCTAAGGGATATCGCGGACAGAGCGTGAAGCTGCCCGCACGATGCATAGCGCGCAGCACGCAGAGCCGGAGGGCGCGCGACAGGGTGGGCGGTGCAGGAGGAGATCCGATCCATGAGCATGCTGATCGTCTATTATTCGCGCTCGGGCAATACGCGCGGCGTCGTCAATGAGCTGGTCGAGGCCGTGGGGGCGGAGGCCGAGGAGCTGCAATGCCCGCGCTACACGCGCGGCATGCTCGACTGGATCCTCGCCGTCTATGACAGTGTCAGGGGGAGGCTGCCGGACATCGCCCCGCTGCGGCGCGATCCCGCCGCCTACGACCTCGTCCTCGTCGCGGGACCGGTGTGGGCCTCTCACGCCGCGACGCCCGTGCGGACCTTCCTGGAGCGCTACGGGCCGAGTCTCGAGCGCGTCGCATTCCTCGTCACGCTCGGCGGCTCGGGCGCCGACAAGGCTCTGGCGGAGATGGGCGCGCTGTCGGGCAAGCGGCCGATTGCGACGCTGGCGCTCACCCAAGCCGAGCTTGGCGCCGGCCGCGATCGCCGCAAGCTGTATGACTTCGCCACCAAGCTGAAGGCCGCGTCCTGACGGCCGCCGCGCTTGAGCATTGCGTCGGATGACGGGTGTGGACGTGCGGATGCGCTTGGGCGCGCGTCCGCCCGCGCAGGCCGGCGCCCTGGCGCGGCCCAAGCGTCTCCCAGCGGCTCCGGAGACCTAGCCGCGGTCGGAGATGAGCAGCAGGAACGGCAGCGGCGGGTCGTTCTTGTGCGGGATCAGCGAGCCCAGCGCAGTCACCACGCGGCGTTCCTTGTTCTTGAGGATGCCGTTGATCTCCCAGTCCACGTGCTGCTGCAGGATCGATTTCTCGACGTGGGCGAAGAACACCGACACCACCTCGTCCGCCGTCAGCTCCATGAGGTTCGGCGGCCCCTCGAACGTGTAGGCCGCCTCGCCGCTGCCGTCGGCCGAAAGCATGCGCGCATGGTAGAGCATGGGGGTCCCTCCGTGTGACGGCCCGATTGCCGCGGGCTGGGCCAAACAATCGGAGTTGCGTGACAGCGTCGTGAACGACGCGCCTTACCAGCGCAGCGCGCGGCCCCCGGCAAGCCCGCCCGCCAGCACCACGGTTCCGATCGCGGTCGTATACCAGAGTCCGAAGAACAGCGGCGAGTCGTCCGGGCAGTGCGTGGCGTAGATGCCGGCCGACAGCGTCGCCGCGAGCAGCCCTGCCGCCGCTCCCGCCAGCGCCGGCGAGCGCGGCGCGCCGGCCCGCAGCACCGCAAGTGCGGCCACCAGCGACACCGCCGACAGGCTCGGAATGGCGACGAGACACACGCCCGAGTAGCGCCCCAGCGCCCGCGTGAGCCAGCTCGCGGCCGGCGTCAGGGCCAGCTCCGCGCCGGCGCCGGCGAGCGCCAGCACCGGCCCCACCAGCAGCGCCGGCAGCACGTCCCGCGGCCGCCCGTCGGGCCGCGCCAGCCTGAGGCAGGCCCAGAACGCGGCAAGGAAGGATACGATCGGCGTCGCGAGCTTGAACTGGAACCGCCAGGCGCCCGCCACCGCGGCCAGATCCGGCCGCAAGCCGAGCGTCGCGGCAAACAGCACCACGGCCACGATGCCGCCGAGGCCCAACGCCACGCCGAGCCGCAATGGCATCGACTTCCGCGGCGTCCCCGCGTCCTCCGCCAGTGCGCGGATCAGTTCGTCGGTCTTCATCGTCAGCTCTTGTCCCGGAAGGCGCGCGCCAGCGCCTGCAGCGACCGGTGCAGACTGACGCGCACGGCGTTCTCCGTCATGCCGAGGCGCGCCGCCACCTCCGCCGCCGACGCCCCCTCGATCGAGATCGCGGTGACGATCTCGCGCTGGCGCACCTTGAGCGTGGCGAGAAGCCGCGCCGCATCGACGCCGCTCGCCTCCGGCACCCGCTCGTCCGCCACCGCCTCGGCGATGTCGTCGATCGGCAGCTGCACGCGCCGGCCCCTTCGCCGGAGGTTGTCGACGAGCTTGTTGTGCGCAATCGCCCGAACCCAGGGAAGCAGGGGCAGCCGCTCGTCCCACGTGTCCCGCTTGAGATGCACGGCGAGCAAGGTCTCCTGCACGATGTCCTCAACCTCTCCGAGGCCGGTGCCGAAACGCGCCAGATTGCTCCGCACCATGCCGCGCACGACGGGCGCCAGCGCCTCCAGCACGCGCTTGTAGCTTCTTTCGTCGCCGCGCAGCGCCGAGCGCATCAACCCGGCGAGGTCGCTGTCCCGGTCCGACACGCGCCTCATTCCCTCCTACGCCGGCGCGGCCCCGAGCATTACAGCGCCGCATGAATTTCGCCCGCTTGGGCTTAGCACATCGCCATCAGGGTTGTAACGCCGGGCCATCGCCCGATCGCCATGCCGGCCTCATCCCCCCTCGCCGTCGCCCCGGTAGGCCGACCACAGCTCCTCGGCCACGTCGCCCTCGTCCCACACCCCGATCAGGATGCCCTTGCGCAGCGACTTGCCCTGCATCGCCTTGATCTCGTCCTCCGAGCGCGTGGTCCGCTGCGACACCCGCATGGCCCACTGCGCCAGCGCGGCAGACAGGCGCGTCCGCTCGGCCTCGAGGTGCGGCGCCGCGCCGAGGTCGCAAAGCTCGTCGGGATCGCGCTCGAGGTCATACAGCATCGGCCGGTAGCCCGGCGCCTCGACGAGCTTGAAGCGCTCGTCCGCGATCATGATCAGGCGCGCGTCCTTCGGCTCCTTGCTGAGCCGCGCCGCCACCGGCAGCACCGAGTAGTCGTACTCGCTGATCGCGTAGCGGCGCCAGCTCTCGATCCTCTGCCCGCGCAGGATGCCGAGCAGCGACCGCCCCTCCAGCCGGTGCGACTGGGCCCGCGCATCGCCGCCCGCGAAATCGATGAAGGTCGGCAGAAGATCGATGCACTCGACGAGCCTGTCGCACGTGGTGCCGCGCGTTTGATCCGCCTCCCGCGCCGGATCGACGACGATGAGCGGCACCTTCACCGACGGCTCGTGGAACAGGTCCTTCTCGCCGAGCCAGTGGTCGCCGAGATAGTCGCCGTGGTCCGACGTGAACACGATCATGGTCGTCTCCATCAGGCCCCTCGCCTCGAGGTACGCCATCAGGTGCCCGAGCTGGTCGTCGATCTGCTTGATGAGCCCCATGTAGACCGGGATCACCGTCTCCCGCACTCCCTCGCGCGCGAACGTCTGGCTCACGCGCAGCCCCATGAAGGCCTCGTACACGGGATGCGGGTCCGCCCGTTCCGCCTCGCTGCGCACGGCCGGCAGCACGTGCCTCGCATCGAACATGGCGTTGTAGGGCGCGGGCGCAATGTAGGGCCAGTGCGGCTTGATGTAGGACAGATGCAGGCACCACGGGCTGTCACCGGCTTCCGCGATGAACTCCATCGCCCGCCGCGTCATGTAGGGAGTCTCGCTGTCCTCCTCGGCGACGCGCGCCGGCTTGCCCGCATGCCGCATGGCCCAGCCCGAGGACGCCGTGTTGCCTTCCGGCTCTGCCGAGTTGGCCCAGTCGTGCCAGGGATTGGCGCCTGCATATCCCTTGTCGTTGAGATAGGCGTTGTAGCGTGGGGTCTGTGGGTCATAGCGCCCGTCGGGCCCCACCGCGTGCAAACCGTCGTCCCGCTCGTAGGGGTCGAAGCCCGCCTCCGCCACCCTGACGCCGATGATGGAGCCTGGATCGATGCCGAGCCGCTCCATGCCCTCCTTGTCCGCGCGCATGTGCGTCTTGCCGACGAGCACGGTCTTGAGGCCGAGCGGGCGCAGGTAGTCCCCCATCGTCATCTCGCCGACCTTGAGGGGAAAGCCGTTCCACGAGGCCCCGTGCGAGGAGACGTAGCGGCCCGTGTACGTGCTCATGCGGGAGGCCCCGCAGACCGGGCTCTGCACGAGAGCCCGCGTGAAGCGCACGCCGCGCCGGGCCAGCGCATCGATGTTGGGCGTTGCCAGATGCGGGTGCCCCGCGCAGGACAGGTAGTCCCAGCGCAGCTGGTCGCACATGATGAACAGGATGTTGCGCTTGGCCTGTGCCATGCTCGTGCCTCCACCGTCTCGACCGGGTGTTAGCACGCACGCGGCGGATGCGACAGACGCCCGCGCAGGCCCGGGGCGCCTCGGCCCGGCTCAGGGCGCCGCACGCTCGGAGGTGGCGCTGCCCGGCATCGCCGACATCGGCGTCGGCAGCCACGAGCCGACGGCCTTTTCCACCGCCGCAATCTCGCCCTTGGAGAGCCGGCCCCGGACGAACTCCATCCGCCGCCCGGCCTCCAGGTCGCCGTTGCGCAGCGCGATCGCATACCACTTGTAGGCCTCGGCCTGGTTCTCCGGCACGCCGCGCCCGGTCTCGTAGAGCATGGCGAGGTTGAACTGGCTGTCCGCGACGTTTCGCTCCGCTGCCTCCCGGAACCATTGCGCGGCGCCTGCGAAGTCGGGCTTGGGCATCGCGCTCGTCAGCAGCACCGCGATGTTGTGCATCGCCTTCACGTGCCCCTTCTCGGCGGCGCGGCGGTACCACAGCTTGGCCCGCTCGACATCCTTCTCCGTGCCGATGCCGCGCTCGTAGTAGGCGCCGAGGCGGAACTGTGCCGGCGCGTAGCCGTGCATCGCCGAGCGCTGGTACCATACGAACGCCTGCTGCAGATCCGGCGAGACCCCGCGCCCGTCGGCATAGCGCGCCGCGATCTCGAACTCGGCCGCCGGGTCGCCGTTGGCGGCCGCGTGCCTCAGCGAGGCGCTGGCGATCGTCGCCGGCAGCGTCGCCGCCCGCGCCGCCGCCCCTGGGCTTTCCATGTCCGTCACAGGCGGCAGTGCCACCGGCGAGGCCCTGCTCTCCTCGCCCGGCCTGCCGCCGCCCTGCGCAACCGTCGTCGCCGCCTCCGTCGGCACCGCCGGAACGGCAGCCCGCTGGCTCGTGCCCGACATCGACCACGCGACGATCATGAAGCTGGCCCCGCCCACCGCCAGCATCGCCCCGCCGAGGAAGAAGCCGCGGTACCAGCGTCCCTGCGACAGCGGTCGCTTGATCTCGGCCAGCGGCACCATCGGCTTGTGCCCCGATCCGAACGGGTCGGCACGCTCCGTACGCGGCGCAGGCTCCTCGTCGGGCAGCGCGAGATCCGCGGCCCGCCCGGCCGCATGCCGCGCCGGCGCATGGCCGTCGCCGGCATCGTCGGGGGCGATCTCGCCGCCGGACTCCCACTGCGCCTGCTCGCGGGGCCGCAGCGCCGACTGCCGCAGCTCCTCCAGCTCCGCCTCGACCGATTGCGCGTTCCAGGTGCTGGGAGCCTGTGCCGGTGCCGGTGCCGGCTCCGGCGCGGCAGGCGGCGGCTCTTGTGCGGCGGCAGCGGGCGCCGCTGCCGGCACCGTGGGCGTCTCTTGCGGCGCCGGCGGCGCCAGCGGCTCGGCCGGCAGCACCTCTGCGAGCGAATGGATGCGCCGGCCGGACGGCACGCTGTAGTCCTCGGCATGCAGCACATGCCCGCGCTCACCGCGCGACCAGGCAGCGCTCTCCGGCATGCCGCCGAGCGCCCGCAAGCCCTGCGAATAGGCGGCATCCAGCCGGTCCATCTCGGCCCAGGGATCCTCAGACCTCAGATAGACGGAGGCCTCCTCGATCGCCTCGACGCGCTCGATGAGCCGTCCCAGCGCATCCTCGATGCGGGCAAGGTGCGTGACCGACAGCGACTGTCCCGCCGGCTGCGACGCCTCGCTGCGCAGCACGCTCGCCGCGGTCAGCGCCCGCGTCACGGCGCCCTCCACGAGGCCGGCGAGCCCCGCGGCCGGCGCCGGCAGGTCGAGTTGCACGTGATTCCAGATCTCGGCGACGCGCGCATCCATGGTCGCAAGCCGCGCGATCTGGCCGCGCATCGTGTCGAAGTGCGCGTCCATCTCGCGCACCTGCGCCTCGATGAAGCGCAGGCTGTCGCGATCCTCGCTCCTGTTGGCGCGCTCGACGGCGGCCTCCACGCGCGCCTCGAAGTTGTCGAGCCGCTCCCCGAAGCGCATCAGTGCCGGCGCCGGATCCTGCTGCCGGAGCGTTCCCTCGAGCCTGGCCGCGATGTCCGCGAGCTTGCGGTCGAGCCACGACCGGTCCTCGGCCGACGTCGCCGGCACCGTCTCGTCCGCGAGCCAGGGCGCCACCGACGGCCAGTCGCCCTGCGGCGTCTGCACGCCCGCCGGCTGCCGCTGCGGCTCGTCCGGAGGCTCCCCCTTCAGGGCCGCGATGCCTTCCGCGTCCCAGGCGGCCGAGAGCTCGAAGTCGTCGGCCCCTGCCGCTCCGTGGCTCGCACGCTTGGTCTGGCGGTCGGGAGAAGGCATCGGGCAGGTTCCTCAAGCTCCCGCATGGCGCGGGCGGTGCGGGGTGGAACGGACGCGACGCGAAGCGGGCCAACACTGCCAACGGCCGCTTCGAGCCAATGCTTTTCTCGGACGCGGGTGAAGGTGGAAGGCGCGGCGCACGCAAGCCGACACCCTCCCAGCCTCGTCCCGCGCCGTAAAATTTTGGTTAACCTGCTGCAAAACAGCGGGTTTAAAGCGTTCCCTCCACCACGTTGCGTGAGCATCCTTAGGCTGATTCGGGAGGTCCTGCATGTTGCGGCAACAAGTCCACCGCCTCACGCTTTCGACGCGCGGCCCGGGCTTTCTGGACGTGACGGACAAGTTGCAGGACTGGCTGGCAGTTGCAGCCGCCGGCGACGGCCTCGTGACAGCTTTTGTTCAGCACACTTCGGCTTCCCTTGCCATCCAGGAGAGCACCGACCCGGACGTACGCGCCGACCTCCTTGACGCGCTCGACCGCCTCGCCCCGCGCACCCACCCCTACCGTCACGCGCTGGAGGGGCCTGATGACATGCCGGGCCATATCAAGGCGATGCTGAGCGCGACGAGCTTGTCCATCCCGGTGATCGGCGGGCGTGCTGCGCTCGGAACCTGGCAGGCCCTGTATCTGATCGAGCATCGGGACGGCCCGCATCAGCGCAACATCCTGCTCCACTATGTCGGCACGTGAGCTCGCGCGCCCGCCGTGGCGGGGCGCCCGCGCGATCGCGCCCCAATAACCGCTGCCCGCCGTATCCCCCTCGCGAACGCGTGTCCGCCCTGCGGGCAGGCTTGATTATCCGCGCCATTGCCGATCCAAAGTTGAATAGCTAGCCGCATGATTTTCAACGCGAACCGGCCATGATTGCGGCTCCGAGGCGCTTGTCGCGGCGCTTACCATATGCGGACAATAACTACTTTTCAAATTCGTCAGGCTTTACGTTCAAATTTTCTGACGCTACAAAGCTTCTAACCTCCCCAAAGGCTACCGGAGAAAGCAATGGCCAAGCTGCCAGATCTCGAGAAACTGTCGTATTCGGAGTTGCAGGACGTTATCCGGAATGCGCAGCAATTGCTGTCCGACAAGCAGGCGGCGGCCAAGAATGAGCTGAAAGAGAGCTTTATTGCCAAGGCGCGCGAGCACGGCATCTCCATCGATGAGCTGTTCGGCAAGGGGCGCCGGGGCGGCAAGGGCAGCGTCGCCATCAAGTACCGCGACCCCAAGAATCCCGAGAATACCTGGACCGGCCGTGGCCGCATGCCGCGCTGGCTGCAGGCCGCCGTCGACAGCGGCAAGAAGAAAGAGAGCTTCCTGATCAAGTAGGCCGGCACGGCCTCGGCGCGACGGGCAGGGAACGATGCCACAGGCGAGGCGGCGCACGGCGCCGCTTTTGTTTGTGGCGTCAATCCCCAATTTTGTCAGACGCGGCGCCCAAGGAACAGCATTGCGCCGCCGTTGCGCTGGAACGTCCCGCATTCGCTAAATCCGTTGCGCAGATAAAAGGCAACGTTGCGCATGCCGCGTCCCGTCGTGACGTGCATTCCCGGCAGTCCCGCCTGCCGGACCAGACCGCCGAACCTGTCAATCATCTGCGCACCAAGCCCCTTGCCGCGATGCTGCGCAAGAAGGTTGATGTGCAGGTGTGCCGGATACTGCGCGCATTGCGCGCTGAAATGCTCGCGAAAATGCGGCATATCGAGAAAACGCGGGCTCTCGGCCGCATTGTCGAAGGTGCCCACGAGATATCCCGCGACGGCATCCTGGGCACCCAGCGCGACCAGCAGCACGTCCCGCTCGCAATCGAGGAACCTGCCGAGCCATTTCTCCCGGAACGCGTCCCGCTCGGGGCCTTCCGGGTAGACCCGGGCCGCAGTCGCAAACAGCACGGCCTCGATCCCGGGAACGAGCCCTTGCGCCAGGGCATCGCGCCCCTGCATCCGAACGATGCGAACGGTCTCCTGCAAGACTTCCAACTCCGACTGGGCGGGCCCCGAGCCGTCTTTGCCGCACGAGGCCCCTGCCCGCAAGGCTTCAGATCCGGGCCTTCCGGTTGACACCCGGCGACTTGGTTGGGTACTCAAACTATCTGCACGAGCCTGAAAAGCCGCAGCCAAGACCGGGGAGCGCCCATGCGTACGCAAGTCGGTATCATCGGTGCCGGACCCTCCGGCCTGATCCTCGCCAGGCTGCTCGCTGCCGCCGGCATCGACTGCGTGGTGCTGGAGCGGCGCGACCCGGAATATCTGCTCTCGCGCATCCGCGCCGGCCTGCTCGAGCAGGGCACGGTCGACCTGCTGGACGAGATCGGGGTCGGCGCCCGCATGCAGCGCGAGCGCCTCATCCACGACGGTGTCGAGCTCGCCTTCGAGGGACGCCGCCTGCACATCGACCTCAAGCGGCTCTCGGGCAAGGCCGTCACCATCTACGGCCAGTCGGAGATCCAGAAGGATCTGATGGAGGCGCACGCGGCAGCCGGCTCCAGCATCGTCTACGAGGCCGAGGACGTCACCATCCACGGCATCACCAGCCCGGCGCCGTCGCTGCGCTACACGGTGAAGGGCAAATCGCAGGAGCTGGTCTGCGACTACATCGCCGGCTGCGACGGCTTCCACGGTGTCAGCCGCCAGGCCATCCCGCAGGACGTCCTGCGCATCTACGAGCGCGTCTATCCCTTCGGCTGGCTGGGCATCCTGTCTGACACGCCGCCGGTCAATCACGAGCTCATCTACTGCAACCACGAGCGCGGCTTCGCCCTGTGCACCATGCGCTCCAACACGCGCAGCCGCTATTATCTGCAGGTCGCCGTCGACGAGGATCCGGAGGATTGGTCCGACGACCGCTTCTGGACCGAGCTGAAGCACCGTCTGCCGCAGGACGTCGCCGATCGGCTCGTCACCGGTCCCTCGATCGAGAAGAGCGTCGCGCCCTTGCGCTCGTTCGTGGCCGAGCCCATGCGCTACGGCAACCTCCTGCTCGCCGGCGACGCCGCCCACATCGTGCCGCCGACCGGCGCCAAGGGCCTCAATTTGGCGGTATCGGACATCCGCTATCTGTCCCGCGCGCTCATCGCCCGCTACAAGGAGGCGCGCACCGACCTCCTCGACCGCTATTCCGAGGATTGCCTGGCGCGCGTGTGGAAAGCGCAGCGCTTCTCCTGGTGGATGACGAACCTCACCCACCGCTTTCCCGACGCGCTGCCCTTTGAGCGCCGCGCGCAGCAGGCCGAGCTCGCCTACATCGAGGGCTCTGTCGCCGCCCAGACCTCGCTTGCCGAGAACTACGTCGGCCTGCCTTTGGCCTAGCGCCGATCCGAATGCGCTCGCGGCCCGATCTCGCTCTGAGCTGTGCGGGCCGGAAACGACGGCGCGGCCTCCTGCGGGAAGCCGCGCCCTGTCTCGCTTGGCTTTTCGGTGTGCCTCAGGCGGCCTTGCGCATCTGGCTCGCGCACAGCGACTGCGCGATACGGTCGACGGCGGTTGCCCAGTCCGTGCCGTCCGCGTCGAGGCGGAAGGCGTTCAGGGCATCGGCGGGGCTGCCGCCGTCGCGGAAGATGCGCGCGCACACCGAGCGGGCATAGCCGAGCGCCTGGGCATACTGCACGGGATTGACGTAGCGGGGGGACATGCTGACCTCTTGGTCTCTACAGGGCGATTGGTTTTCGGGAACGCGTTTCCTCAAGGCGGCGAATGGCAGGCGCATCCGGCCGAGATTTCACTACGCAAAACCGTGGAATGTGAAATCCTGGGTGGCGTACTGCTGCCACGCCAGATGCGCCTGCCTTTCGGACGGCTGACCGCCATCCGTGACACCGCTTGGGATCAACGCCCGCGGGCTGCGGCTCTGCCTGTCGTCGGCTTCTCGCGCACGGCGCCGAGAACCGCGCCGACGGCGGCGCCCAACTGCACCCACGAGCTCTCTCTCGGTACGGAACTACTCACCATCATCACAGTGCTGCCTTCTGTGCCCCTCTGCGATCGCTGCGAGCCGCTGGGCAAGACGCGAAACCTTCGTTGCCTGCGCGGCTCGCCTCGCCGATTGCAATGCGGGGAGAACTGCTGACTTGGGGGACGCGGTACTGCTGTCTGGACGCCACGCACTGATACTCGGACCTGCCACCGTCCCGCGGGGGGTGCGGGACGTACGCGACGCAACAACACTGCCGACAAGGCCACGCAACGCCGAACGCAACTCTTGGGAACGCAAACGCAACTCTTGGGAACGCAACGCAACCACTCCTGCCTTGTCGATACGCACAACCTCGGGACGCAACGCGACGCTGGACGACGCAACTGAACGCAACGCGACACAACTCACTGCCACTGAACGCGACGCCACTGCACGCAACGCAACGGAACGCAACGCAACACACCCTGACGCACCACGACGCGGCTCCACGAAACGCAACGCAACACCACGCGATACCCTGGAACTCTCGCCACGCGACTCAGTCCGCCACGCACATCTGAGAACGGATTGCACGCGAATTTGGTCCGTCACGGCGCGCAGGGAAGCACTCAAGTCTGGGGATAACTTTTCATGCCTATCCCCTTGGCCGTCCTCCATTACGCGACATCGGTCGAAGGACAGCGGAACGCCACGCTAGGTACTCTCTCGGGATCGACGCTCCGGAACGCAGCACTACAAACCGAACGATCCATCGCCTTGATCGGTCCGGAACGCGTTTGTTCTCTCTGCGTTCCGGACAGGTTCCAATTAACAGTCGCATTTAGGTGACACCAAGGAGCAAACATGGCGAACCGTGGAAAATCGCTTGACTTGACCTGTAATCCACAGGCGATGCGCCCTTGACTTTCCCTCAACGGCCGATTCCCAGGCCACAAATCGAAGCCCAAGGATGCCTGCGGCCTTCCTCGTGACCCGTCCGCCCCGCCCGAAGGCGCGATTCCTGTGCGCGCACGGGTCCGGCGCCGCCATGGACAGCCCCTTCCTCGCGCTGTTCGCCGGCCTGCTCCTGGACCGGGGCATCGAGACCGTGCGCTTCGAGTTCGCCTACATGGCCGCGCGCCGCGACGGCGGCAAAAGGCGCCCGCCGCCGAAGGCCGAGACCTTGATGCCCGAGATGCGGTCGGTGCTGGCGCAGGTGGAGCGCGACGGCCCGCCGCTCGTCATCGGCGGCAAGTCCATGGGCGGGCGCGTGGCGAGCCTGATCGCCGACGAGGCCTTCCGCGCCGGGGCGATCCGCGGCCTCGTCTGCCTCGGCTATCCCTTCCATCCGCCCCAGAAGCCCGAGCATCTGCGCACCGCGCACCTGGCAGCACTCGCCTGCCCGGCCCTCATCGTGCAGGGCGAGCGCGATCCCTTCGGCAGCCGCGCCGAGGTCGAGGCCATGGCCCTGTCGGCCGCGGTCACGCTGCACTGGGCATCCGATGGCGACCATGATCTGGGCCCGCGCGGCGCCTCGGGCTTCACCCGCAAGGGCAACCTCGCCGCCGCCGCCGATGCCGTCGCGGCCTTCGCCGCGCGCGCCTGAGGCCGCCGGGACACGCGCGCGGCGAACATTTCTGCGTCGCGTCCCGGTTTTCCGCTATCACGCGGGGCCCCGCGCCGGGGGCGAAGTTGCAGGCGGGCCCGAATTCCTGCTCTAGTGTGCCGATCCGCCCATGCCGAGGACCCTGCGCACGCGCGCGGCGGCATTGGCGGATCCGAGGCACGCCGTGAGAGGCCGTGCGCGTCCCGTGGTGCCTCGCACGCCTCGAGGCGTGCCCGTCGCCGCCCGTGCCGCCTCCAGCAAGCCGATCGCAAGACCAGACAGATCGAACCGGACCCGCAATGAACGCTCCCGCCGCAGACCTGAGCCCGAACCCCGTCGCCGAGGCCCGCGCCTGGCCCTTCGAGGAGGCGCGCCGGCTCATCAAGCGGCTGGAGACCCTCAAGGGCGGCAAGGACAAGCCGGTCCTGTTCGAGACCGGCTACGGCCCCTCGGGGCTGCCCCACATCGGCACCTTCGGCGAGGTGGCGCGCACCAGCATGGTGCGCCACGCCTTCGAGGTCCTGACCGAGGGCAAGCGCTCAACGCGCCTCATCTGCTTCTCCGACGACATGGACGGCCTCAGGAAGGTGCCCGACAACGTGCCGAACAAGGAGATGCTGGCCCAGCACCTGGGCAAGCCGCTGACCTCCGTGCCCGATCCCTTCAGCGACGCGTACCCGAGCTTCGCCCACCACAACAACGCGCGCCTGCGCCGCTTCCTCGACCAGTTCGGCTTCCGCTACGAGTTCTTCTCGGCGACCGAGTGCTACACCTCCGGCATGCTCGACGAGACGCTGCTCAAGATGCTGCGCGCCTACGACAAGGTGATGGACATCATCCTGCCGACGCTGGGCCCCGAGCGGCAGGCCACCTACTCGCCCTTCCTGCCGATCTGCCCGCGCACGGGCCGCGTCCTGCAGGTGCCGATGGTGGCGCGCCACCCGCGCAAGGGCACCGTCGTCTACGTCGACCCCGAGACCGGCAAGAAGGTCGAGGTCAAGGTGACGGGCGGCGCCGTCAAGTGCCAGTGGAAGGCCGACTGGGCCATGCGCTGGACCGCGCTCGGCATCGACTACGAGATGGCCGGCAAGGACCTGATCGACAGCGTCACGCTGTCCTCCCGCATCTGCAAGGCGCTGGGCGCCACGCCGCCCGAGGGCTTCAACTACGAGCTCTTCCTCGACGACAAGGGCGAGAAGATCTCCAAGTCCAAGGGCAACGGCCTCACCATCGAGGACTGGCTGACCTACGCCAGCCCCGAGAGCCTGTCGCTGTTCATGTTCCAGAAGCCCAAGGCCGCCAAGCGTCTCTACTTCGACGTCATCCCGCGTGCCGTCGACGAGTACCTGCAGCTTCTGGCCGCCTACCCGCGCCAGGACGAGAGGAGCCGTCTCGACAACGCCGTCTGGCACATCCACGCCGGCCATCCGCCGGCCGCCGAGCTGCCCATCTCCTTCGCCCTGCTGTTGAACCTGGTTGCGGCCTCCAACGCCCACGACAAGGACGTGCTGTGGGGCTTCATCCGCCGCCACGTGGCCGACGTCAGCCCGCAGACCCATCCCCTGCTCGACCAGCTGGCCGGCTACGCGGTGCGCTACTACACCGACTTCGTGAAGCCGAAGAAGCGCTTCCGCCCCGCCGACGAGGTCGAGGCGGCGGCCCTGCGCGCGCTCTCCGACGCGCTCGCCAAGGCTCCGCCCAACGCCACCGCCGAGGATCTGCAGGGCCTCCTCTACGACGTCGGCCGCAGCGTGCCGCGCTACCAGGATTTCGCCGCCAAGGGCGCCACGCCCGACAAGCCCGGCGTCTCCTCAGCCTGGTTCAACGCCATCTACGCGGTGCTGCTCGGCGAGGAGCGGGGCCCGCGCTTCGGCTCCTTCATCGCGCTGTTCGGCATCCCCGAGACCCGCGCCCTGATCGACCGCGCCCTCAAAGGCGAGCTCGCCACCACCGCGGCGTGAGGGCGCGCCGGCGCGAGGCGGAGGATGCCGCCGTCGCGCACGTTTGTTGCTCAGCCCGCGGATCGGCATCGTGTAACAGTCGCCATGCCTCAATCAACGGACATTACCGATCAGCGTTAGGCCGTCTGGCACCGAGTTTCTAGAGGTGCGATATCATCTTGCATGACGCCTGAGCAGCTGATCGAGGCGCTGGAACCGATGATCGCGCAACAGTGCGTCGTCGGCGAGCTGGATCTGATCGAGGCACTCACGTAGCTGATGCGGGGGCCATTGCGGATTGTCGCCGATCACGACACTCAGCAGCTGTAGTGCCGTCTCGGGATGCGTTTGGCACAGGCCGGATTCAAACAGCTTTTGAGAGAGCATGTCATGTCTCTCCGAAGGCATCAGCCAATCATGCAGCCTCGCGAAAGCTTCAGGAAACGAGCCACCGCTCGCCACGCAAAGCCGCGCGAATTTCTCCGAGATTGCTGGCGTGCGCAGGGCCGCGGCGCGAGGCCAATGACGCTCAATGAACGGCTTGATGCGGTTCTCCCAGTAGGCGCTTCGCTGCTCTCCCGAACCCTCGAGTGCATCCAGCAATGTGCGCGCAGCCCGACTCAGTCCACGCTCGCCAAGCACCGTCAGTGCTCCCGTCATCTCCGCTCGCGTGAAGAGGTCAGTGGCTTCGAGGCCGGCATAGGTCAGAATGCCTGCGTACTGCTCGCCATGCTCGCCAAGGACTTGGGCCCGTGCCGCCGTTGCAAGGAACATCGGCTTGAACTCCGCGAACAATGATCGATAGAGACGAGGATTCCAAAGAAACCCCTTCCAAATGGCCGAGGCTTCCTCGACTGAGCGCGCCCAGTCCAGTAGCGGAAGCACATGGCGCTGCGTCCAGCCATGATCGACACGAAACAGGGCAATAAGATTGGGGCCAAACAGAACGCGGCCTAAGCGGTAGCTTGTCGAGGCCGTGTCGCTCACTTCCGTCAACATTCGGGATACGTCCGCGTGCAGTCCTTGCCCGTCCCTCAAGTTCTGCCGATACCACCAGCTAAACAGCGCCTGCATCGCATGGCCGATAGGATGATTGATGGACTGGCCCACAATATCGTCACGAATTTCGAGGTCATCGTCGCGATGAAGGCGCAACATCCGGTCCACAAGAGTGAGAAATTCCCTCTCGCGTCTGCTGAATGTCTTGGCTTGGGCCTGGAGCCACCATGAGGTCGCATGATTGGCGTCTCTCAGAAATTGATCTGGTGCATTCGCGAGCAGCGTCGCAAGCCGTTGCCAGGACTGGGCGAGTAGCGCTGGCTCCGCCCAGGCTTGAAGCGCCGTACGCCAGCGAGCGGCCGGCCAGATGCCCTGCCGCGCCAATGTGAACAGCGCCTGTGTCGCTCGGAGGGAATCCTTCTGACAGCGCTCCTGCCAATCGTCGCTGTCGAAGTTGCGCGCTTCAGGATTGTCGCGCAGCCAGTCGATCAGTTCGCGCAATCCCACCGGCGTACGCCTGAACTCGCCCCACCCGCCTCCGTCTCCTATCCAGAAGGCAAAATCGTCGCGGTCACCAGCTGCCGGCTGCCATCTCGGATATCGTTGCTCAATGTCTGCGAGACGCGCAGTCGCGGCCTCCGCTAGCTGCGCCCCGGCATCGCGGAGACGGATCAGTCGCAACCAGATTTCCCGGTCGATCGCACGGTCTATCTGTTCAGCTTCGGCATGTTCCCTAAACATGGCGCGATCCGGCCCTGCCAGGACCACATTCTGAAGCCGCAGCGCATCGCCTTCGTCTAAGTCTGGCGCAACGGAAACAAGAAGCCGAATGGCTTCACGCTGCGTCTCGGTCGACCAGAGCCACCACGGATCATCGAGCAGGACGTCCAGGCCAAATGTCGCCGAAAAGACGCCGCGGTTTTTAGCGGCGAAGAATGCGAGCCGCCGGAACAACGGATAGCGCAAACTCAGCCATCGTTTGACCTCGGCGCGCGCGAGTTCCGGCGCCGTTTGTGCAGTCTCTGCCCAGGCATCCCGAACCAGATCGATCAGCACCGTCCACTCATTGAAGTCCCTGTTCTGCTCATGGGGCTCGATCGACGGATGAGCGACATAGCTGAAGTCACTCCGATCACCCGCACCATCCAGCTCCCGCATGAGATCCAGCGCATCTCGGAGCAGATTGGTGAAGTCGGCTAAACACTCCGTCAAAACCCTGCGCCACGCCGCGTTGTCGTCCAGTGGACGAAGCGCGTCTCGGGCGTAATCGGAACGAAGAACGATTTCCCAGTTCACAAGATCACGAATTCTCGCTTCCGCGTTGGGCTCGCGATGGCCTTCATCCCCGTCCATACGCATCGATCGCGAAAGCTGCACTTGCGGGACCAGCAAGCTGACAAGTTCCAGCCGAAGTCCGGGCGAATAGCCGTTCGCCCTCAAGCGCTCCACCCAACTATACAGATCGAAATGGCGGGTCATGTCGTGCAGACGGCCAGACAGAACGATCCGCCACAGGCGAACCATTGCAGCCGGAACGCCCGGCTCTTTGAGCGCCTTTTCGACATGCCAGGCGAATGCATCATGGAGCCGTGGCCCGTGCCCCGCCACCCAAAGCACGAGCGCGGGATCGCCGACGTGGCGCGCCAGCCAATGAGCCAACCAGAGCATCACCGCATCCAGTTTGCCTTCTCGAAGACCGTGGTGTCCCACCAATCTCATTCTCGGTCCGAGCGCATATGGACTCGGCCTGACAATCAGGCTGAACGAGAGCTTGTCATCCGGCTGTAGGTTGGCCCTGACACCGAAACGCTCAAGGTCAGAGTAACCGTATTGCGTTTTTGACATTGGTTCGAGCCAGTCCAGAGACGGAAGCGGATCGAACTCCGCAAACCGCTTAGCCGGCAATCCGGAACAATGGCTGAGCGCCCAGAACAGCCTCCCGACGTAGTCATCCTCAGCCGTGCTGCCGCCCGGCTGACTTCGTGCATGTCGAGCGACGATGCTCTCATGGCCCTCGACGCCGTCGCGGTAGATCTTCGCCCATTCACGCAAGGTGCGATGCAAGTAGTGATGGTGCTTATACTCACGGTAGAGGATCGGTGTTACATTCTTCGCTCGCCATTCAGCGGCGGCGCTCTCCCTGCCATTTTCGACCTTGTTGTAGCTTCCGAATGCGAACACCTCGGGCGGAGATTCTCCCAGCAGCCGATCCGCGGCCAACGCGTCCATCATGTAACGCAACACCGGATCATTGATGCTGTACCCGACGAAGCACACGGTCATTGAGCGAAACAGCTCCCCGACAAACCTGGCCGCCCACCTCTCGGTCAGATAGGCCAGACCAAAATCGCCGCTCGACAGTACAAGGCTGTTTAAGTTGCTTGCGGTTGGCGCAGCCGACAACAGACCGTGCAGATAAACAACGCCATCCCAACGCTTCTTCGGCACGGGCAGTAGAGGCGCCATGTAGGAATGAAATGAAAGCTGTTTGGCTGTGCGCACTTCTTCAAACAATCGGTCGAAGTTCGTTGTGATCAGCCGCTGGCGCTGGTCGCGCGTCCGCGACAGGGTCAGAAGTGCTTCGTGCGTGGCGGTTGCGTCAGGCAGTGCGAGATTGGCGGTCAGGACGCTGGCAACTTGCCGCCGGATCACCTCGCGGCCGTTGACCAACTCGCCCTCCAGCAGCCCCAGAACCGAGTCGTATTGACCGCGCTTGAATGCAGCAGAGACGGGCGATGAGAAGGCAAGACCCAGTTCGTCACGAACGCGCGTCACCAGCCCGCCGAACCCGGGCAGCCCCGCGGGATACGAAATACCTGCCCCACAGAAGAAGACCACGCGTCCCTCTTCGTGAGCCTGCAGCAGTCGCTCAGGTACGTCAGGCCCATTCTCGATGAGCTGCATTGGCCCTCTCCCTACGCCGCATGATCGAGATTGGTTGCAGCCGTGCAAGCAAAACCCACGGGCCATCGACAGGTTATCGAGGACGCGAGCTGTTCAAATCCGGACGTGGTACTCGGCAGCGCGATCGTATCCGATCACGATGCTCTCAATGGCGGCTTATGGGATCCCCCGCCCCCCGCCTTCCGGCCCCGGCCGATCGCGGCTAGGCTGGCGGCAAGCCGCACAACACTCCGGGGAGAAGCACCATGTCCAAGGCCGTCATCACCTGCGCGCTCACCGGCTCGCTCACCGATCCCAAGCAGCACCCCGTGCCGGTGACGCCGGCCGAGATGGCAGCGGAAGCCCGCCGCGCCTTCGAGGCCGGCGCGTCAATCGTGCACGTGCACTTCCGCTCGCAAGGGCCGGGCAAGGGGCACCTGCCGTCGTGGGAGCCCGCCGTCGGCACCGACATCATGGCCGCCATCCAGGAGGCCTGCCCCGGCATCATCCTCAACCAGTCGACGGGCATCATGGGGCCCGACATCGCAGGCCCGCTGGCCTGCCTGCGCGCCATCGCCCCCGAGATCGCCGCCTGCAACGCCGGCTCGCTCAACTATCTCAAGACCAAGGCGGACGGCTCCTGGGCCTGGCCGCCGCGGCTGTTCGACAACCCCGTCGACAAGGTGCGCGCCTATCTTGACGTCATGGCCGAGACCGACACCAAGCCCGAGTTCGAGTGCTTCGACACCGGCATCGTGCGCTGCGTCGAGATGTACGTGAGGAACGGCATGTACAAGGGCCTGCCCCAGTACAACTTCGTCATGGGTGTCGAGAGCGGCATGCCGGCCGAGCCCGACCTGCTGCCGCTGCTGCGCAAGCTCGCGCTTCCCGGCGCGGCCTGGCAGGTGACGGCCATCGGCCGCGCCAGCGTCTGGGCGCTGCACCGCCGCGCCGCCGAGCTCGGCGGCCATCTGCGCACGGGTCTCGAGGATACGTTCTATCTGCCCGACGGCGGCAAGGCCCGCTCCAACGGCGACCTGATCGCGGCGCTGGCAAGCACCGCGCGCGAGGCCGGCCGCCAGATCGCCAGCCCCGACGAGGCCCGCAGCCTGATGGGCCTGAGGCCGAGCCGCAAGGTCGAGCGGCGCGCCGCCTGAGGGCGCGCGCCTTCTCAGCTCGCGAGCACCATCACGAAGTAGAGCAGCAGGCCGATTGCGCCCGACAGCATGAAGCCGGCCATGAAGCCGCGCATGTCGAAGGCCGGGCTCGGCTCCCGCATCGGCCGCGCGATCGGCGCCGGCAGGTTGCGCGACGAGGTCTTGATCGGCGCCGGCTTGCTCGCCGCCGGAGGCGTCACCTCGGTCCGCCTCTCGGCGGCACGCGCCTTCACCGGCTCGCTCTTGGCGACGGCCACCACCGGCTCCGGCGGCGGCGCGGCGGGCTCCGGCTCGGGCTGGCGCGGCGGCAACGGCGGCGTCGGTGCCGGCGGCGCTGCCGCCTCCCGCTCCCGCACCATGCGGGCCTTGCTCACGATCTGGGGAAGCTCCTCCGGCGGCAGCTCGAGCGGCAGGCTGGCGTGCGGCGCCGGCGCCGTGGCGGCCACCACCACCGGGACCGGCGGCGGCGCGGCGACCGGCGGCGCGCCGGCCTCTGCCGCCACCTCGCGCACCGGCTCGGGGCTCGTCGCCTGCGGCTGCGATGGCGCGGCGGCGGACACGGCCTGCGCCGGCTCGTCCGGCGCCGCGGTCTCGGCCGTGCGCGGCTCCTCCACCAGCTTGTCGGCCAGCATGATCTTCAGATTGTGCAGGGCGTGCATGGCAGCCGAGGCGTCGGCCGCCAGCCGCGCGTTGGCGGCGAACGCCGACACCAGCGGCTCGATCTGCGGATCGTTGGCCGTCACGCCGAACTCCTCGCGCACGCGCGCCTCGAGCGCGCCGTCGACCGGCACCGGCACGACCCCGGCCGCCTCGAGGATCGAGGGGATATCGTCGCCGCCGGCGATCACGGCAGCGCTGCCGGCCAGCACGTCGCCAACCGGCCCTGCGGGCTCGGGCGCCGCGTGCTCGGGCGCCAGCAGGCGCAGCGCCCGCACTTGCGCCCCGGGCTCGCCCGCCGCCTCGGCGTCGGTGCCGGCGGCCTCGGTTGCCTGCGGCGCGGGGCCCGGGATGGCGACGGCGGCCTCGGCCGCGACCGTCACCGGCGCCGTGCCGGCCTCGACCGCCTCGAAGAACGGCACCGCGTGTGCCGGCGGCACCGCGTCCATCCAGTCGGGCATCGAGCCCGGCGCTGCTTGGAACGGCGTCACCGCCGCGAGCGGCGCGCCGGCCGCCACGTCGGCGAGCCGCTCGGCCAGCCGCGCCGGCGCCTCGCCGGGCGCGACGATGGTGGTCGCCAGCGCTTCCTTCAAGGAGCCTGCGGGCGCATTCTTCAGCCGGTCGAGCGCGATGCGCTCGGCATCGGTGAGGCGCAGGTTGCGCGCCGCAGCCGGCAGCGCCATGTCCTCATCGAGGTCGTCATTGCCCTTCGGCAGTGTCGCGCCGTCCATGGCTCCTCCACGCAATACCAGTGCACGACCTCGACGCACGTTGCGAGGTCGCGTCCGCGGACTGCCGAGGCGGCACCCCGCTGGGTCATCAAACGACTGATCCTAGAGGCCTCGTCCCCGAACGAGGACGTCGCCTGCCCCATGCAGAGCCGGACACCGCCAATTGCGGGTCCGGTTCACCCCTTTGCCAGCCCCGACAGGCGGTCCAGCAGGCGTGGCCGACGACGTTCCTCGAGTATCGCGGGGCCTTGGGGCATTTCTACGGCAGCAGCTCCCTGCGCCGCGCCTGCCGCGGCGGGCTCGCCGCTGCCGGCGGCCGCGTCCCGGGCCGCCTCGCTCGCCGCCGCGTCGCCGCCTTGCGGCGCCGCCGCGGACGTGTCCGCAACCTCTTGCAGACCAAGCTCTTCCTGCGCCTCGCCCGTGACCACGGCGGCCTGCGCGCGCTTGATCTCCCGGGCCATCTCCTGCACGCCGCCGTTGCGCTCCGCCGCGTCGCTGGGAACCGCGAGCACGCGCGCCACCCGCTCGGCGATCTTGTCCTCGCCGGGGCGGCCCGCGCGCCGGCGCAGCGGCTGCGCCGCTCCGATCTGCCCGGCCTGGCTGATGCGGCGGATCTCCTCCATGAAGTGCGCGGCCTGCCGCGCCATCCGCTCGTGCGAGGCCGCCAGCTCCGCCCGCAACCGCCCGATCGTCGCCGTCTGCTGGTCGGAGTGCGCCTGCGCCGAGCCCAGCCGCGCCTTCAGCATCAGCTTGTTCTCGCGCACCTGTCCCGGGTCGCCCTCGAAGCGGTCGTAGGTGTCGAGCGCTGCCTTGAGCCGCGCGATCTCGGCCTGCTGGTCCTCCGCGCTGGCCTTGAGGGTGCGGATCTCGTCCGCGAAAGCGAGGCGCGCCGCATCCTCGTCCGACGTCGCGGCCCGGATCGCCTCGACGGCCCGCTCGGCGTCGGCTGCGCGTCGCTTGAGCCGCTCGATCTCCTCGCGCGTCGCGCCGGCCCCGTCCTCGGCGGCCGCGCCGCTGGAGCGCGCCAGCCGCTGCTGCAGCCGCTCGATCAGGGCCGCCTGCTCGCGCATGCGGGTACGAAGCGTCTCGATCTCGCCGCTGCGCGCCGTGTCCGCCTCGTGCGCTGCCGGGGGCTCCGGCACGCCCTTGCCGTTCAGCGCGCTCGTGAGCCTCTCGATCTTGGCGCTCTGCTGCTGCGTGAGCGCGCTTGCCTCCTCCAGCGCCAGCTGGTGGCGCTTGGCCCCGCTCGTCAGCTCGGCGATCTCGCGGTCGCGGTTGAACAGCAGGCGCTTGGCCTCGGCGAGCCGCGCCTCGACCCGCGGCAGCCGGTCTGCGACGGTCTGCTCCAGCACCCGGCGCGCATTGACGTGCTCGTCGAGCTGCGTTCTCAGGTCGCCGATGCTGCGCTCCAGGTCCGAGATGCTGGCGTCGCGCCGGTTGATCTCGATGAACTGCCGCGCCCGCTCCATCCTGGCCTGCTCGAGCGCCGTCTCCAGCTTGTGCACGCGAATCGCGAACTCGGCCCGCATGCGGTCGCGGTCGGCCTTGATCTCCTCCTCGCTCACCGGCATCGTCTGCTTCAGGCGGGAGGTCGTCAGTCGCACCGCGCGCGCCCACAACGCCGAGCCGATCAGCAAGCCGAGAAGGCTCGCGGCCAGGAAGCCCAGCGCCACCAGCATTGCGGATTGAACTGATATCACCAAACCATCCTCGGCTCGCCCGGCTCAGAAGGCATCCCGACGTTCCCCCGTCCCTGCCTGGCCGCACGATAGGCGGTCTGCAAGACCGTATTGATGCAGCCTCGAGACGGACATCCCAACGGCATCCGTGCCCGCGACGCCGGACGTGACGCGACGAGGCCCGCCGCGCAGCCCATTGGGCACCACGAGACGAGACTCAATCGCTCCCCCGAAAGTGCGGCAGATACTAGGCGGCGCCCCCCGCCCCGTCGACCCATGGGGGAAGTTTTTGCACGGGCCTCGCCCGGCGCTCCGTGCTCCGAGGGATCGACCTCGGCCAGCGTCCTAGAGAGATCTCAGAAGGGGTTCCAGGTCGGACGGCGCGTGTATTTCAGGTAGCCGACGTTGGCCCCGAAGCGCAGTCCGATGCCCGCCCGGATCGGCGCCACCACCACGTCGTCGCTCTCCTGGAACGTGATGCCGACCCCGCCGACGAGGTAGGCGAGCCCCGCAACTCCCGGGAATCTCTGATAGATCTGATCGGGATAGCGAAGGTTGTAGACCAGCACCATCACCTTCGACCCCTCGGCGCCGGCATCCCATCCGATGGACGGGCCCTGCCAGTACACGCGATGCGTGCCGGCATCCTTGGTGTACAGCATGCCCTCGCCGTAGCGTAGACCGGCGACCAGCGCGCCGCCTGCGTCCTGCCCCAGGATGTAGCCGTTGGGCCGGCCCTTGCTCTTGAATGCGTACTCGACGACGTTCGCCAGCCCCTTGCTGACCGAGCCGAAGAAATTGTGCCCCGCCTGCAGGATCTCGCTGTTTGAGAACGACCTCTCGTCGCCGTAGTCGGCCCGGTCGCGCGGCGGCGGCGGGTCGTCGTAGCCCGGGGGCGGCGCCGCATACGGCTCGCCGTAGCGCACCGGCGGCGGCTGCGCGCCGGGATAGGCGTCTCCGTACCGGGCAGGCGGCGGATAGGGCGCCTCGCTGGCCGCGGCAGGCGGCCGGTAGGCATCGTCCCGCGGCAGCGGCCGGATGGTGTTGTCGAGCGGACGCCGATAGCCCTCCTCGGGCGGCACCCGATAGGGATCGTTGCGATAGTCCTGCGCCGCTGCGGGCTGCGCCAGCGCGGCCGCGGAGAGGAAGGCGCACGCGGCCAGGACCGGCGGCGCAAGTCGCTTGGGAGTGAGCTGACCCATGGGTTCCACACGAGGGTTCATGACCGCGGCCCGTGCGCAACTGCCGCCGGACGCGCTGGCGGACACCGCGCGAATCGCACTCGGTCCGCCACACCGGAGCTTTCACTTAAAAGATTACTAAAGTATGGCCGCAGTTTGCGCGTATTGCGGACGGCACCGTTTTCGCGGGTGCTCCGTCCTTCAGAATCCCTTCTGCCGCGCGATCGGCTGCCGGCCCCAGGCGACGAAGTCCGGATTGACGAATTTGTCGGCCTGCTTGCCATAGACGAGCGGATCTCCGCCGAGCGTCGTCACGCAGCCGCCGGCGGCGGCGAGGATGGCGTGCCCGGCCGCGGTGTCCCACTCGCTCGTCGGCCCCGCGCGCGGATACAGGTCCCACTCGCCGCGCGCGATCAGGCCGAACTTCAACGACGAGGACACCGCCTTGCGCTCGACGATGGTGTAGCCGTCGAGGAAGCGCGCCGTCGCCGTGTTGAGATGCGACTGGCTGGTCAGCGCCGCCAGCCCGTTGAGGTCGGGCACCCGCGTGCGGATCTCCTTGAAGTCGATCTCGGCGAGCGTGCGCCGGGCCGACGCGGGATCGACCCGCGCCGCGAGCGCCGTGTCGGGCCCGACCGTGACGTAGAGATCCGACAGCGCCGGCGCATAGACGAGCCCGAACACCGGCACCCGGTTCTCGACCAGCGCCACGTTGACGGTGAACTCGTCTCCGCCGCGCACGTAGCCCTTGGTGCCGTCGAGCGGATCGACCAGGAAGAACGCCTGCGCGACCGCCGGCAGCGCGCCCTCCGTTGCCAGCTCCTCGGCGATCACCGGCGTATCGGGGGCCAGCCGCGCCAGCGCCGCAAGGATCAGCGCCTCCGATTCGCGATCCGCGATGGTGACCGGCGAATGGTCGGCCTTGCGCTCGGCCGTGACGCCGGCAGCGCGATGCGCGAGCTGCAGCTTTCCGACATCGAGCGCCACGGGAATGAGCCCTTCGGCGAGCGTCTTCATGGGCAAAGCCTGCATGCGCGTGCGCACGACCTCTCTTCTCTGGATTGCCCTCGGCTCTGCCTCGGCAGAAGCGCTGGCGGGGGAAAGCCACGGCGCGCGCGGCACCGGTGCCCGGCGTGGGGCGTCTGCCCGAGCCCGCCCGACGCTGGCGCATGGCGGACGATGGCCTGCAACAGTAGCCCCAATCGGGTTGTCGAGGAAAGGCAGGCATGTGCGCGGCCTGTGCAATCTTTCGGCTGCCGGGGCCATTGCCGGTCCGCGTCTGCCACCGGGCGGGCCGCGCAGAGGATCGGACCTGCGATCAACAGGCTAGCACGGCCAGCAGGGCGCGCACGCAAAGTGCCGCTGTTGCCGCCTCGTGACGCAGCCGCCAGCAGTCCGCGTGCGCTTGCAACTGTTGCTGGCCCGACGCCCGCGAAGCATGTATCAGTTGACGAGATCGCCGCCGTGCAGCGCCGGGAAGGGCGCCGTTCTCGCGTATCCTGCATCAGGCGGAGCCGTCCAATCACCTGATACAAAAGGTCTCTCCATGACCGCACGCGCCCAACCGTCCGATCTCGAGCTTGCCGCGCTCATCTCCAGCAAGATCTGTCACGATGTCATCGGCCCTGTGGGCGCGATCTACAACGGCATCGAGATCCTCGACGAGGACGACAACGCCGACGCCAAGACGTACGCCATGGACGTCATCCGCAACGTCACCGAGCAGGCCTCCGCCCGCCTGCAGTTCGCACGCTTCGCCTTCGGCGCCGCAGGCTCAGCCGGCGCCCAGATCGAGCTCGGCACTGCCGAGCAGATCAGCCGCGGCCTCGTCGGCAAGGGCAAGCACAAGCTCGCCTGGCGCGGCCAGCCCGGCTACATGGCCAAGGACAAGGTGAAGCTGCTGCTCAACCTGGTCGCCAGCTCCATCACCTGTCTGCCGCGCGGCGGCGAGATCGAGGTATCGATCCTCGGCAGCATGGAGAAGCCGGCCTTCGTGCTGCGCTGCCAGGGTCCCGGCGCCCGCCCGCCCCAGTATCTTGCCGAGTTCGTCGGCACCGGCGAGCCTCCCGCTCTCGATGCCATGACCATCCAGGCCTACTACACCTGGCGCCTGGCCGACACCTGCGTCATGCAGATCGAGATCGTCAAGGACGGCGCCGACGTCGTCATGGCGGCCAAGCCCAAGGCCTGAGGCGCGGCGGACACGCGTCCCTCGCCTGGCCGCAATATTCCCCCCGCTCGTGCCGTCCTGCGACAATCCGGCAACCTCCCGTTAAGGCTTTGCCGGCACCTTGGAAGCGCGGCATTGGCGGGGTTGCAGATGAAATCGTGCTTGGTCATTGATGACTCGAGCATCGTGCGCAAGGTCGAGCGACGCATCGTCGAGCACCTGAGCATGATCGCGGCCGAGGCCGAGTTCGCCCAGGAGGCCATCGACTTCTGCAAGGCGCGCGGCCTGCCGGATGCCATCCTGGTCGACTGCTCTCTGCCGGACATGCCCTCCAGCGAGCTCGTCACGCACCTGCGCGCCCTGCCCGGCGGCTCGCGGCCCTACATTCTCTATTGCGCCACCGAGAACGACGCCAAGGACATCAAGCGCGCCCTCATGGCCGGCGCCAGCGACTATCTCCTGAAGCCCTTCACGCGCCAGGACGTGCACGCCGCCTTCCTCTCGGCCGGGCTGCTGTAGGCAAAGGCGCAGCGGGTTTCATTTCACGGCCTCTCCTTCCGCGATGGCGCCCGCCCGCGGCCGCGCGGCAAGCGTGACGCCGGCCAGGATCAGCGCGAAGCCGACGAGATGATAGAGCTCGAGGCGCTCGCCCAGGATGGTCGTGGCCAGCAGCGCCGAGAACACCGGCACCGTGTGCAGGAAGGCGCTGGCCCGCGGCGCGCCGACGAGTTCGATGCCCTTGTTCCAGCACACGTAGGCGAGCAGCGTCGTCACCAGCGCCGAGTACAGGATCGCCACCACCGTGATCGGCGTCGGCTTGAGATGCAGGCCCGAGGCCAGCTCCCAGATGCCGAACGGCACGTTGACCGCGAGCGCCACCACCGAGATCGCGAACATGAAGCTCATCGGCGCGATCGCCGGCCGCATCCTGACGCAGGCCGAGTAGATCGCCCACAGGCTCATGTTGCCGATGATGATGAGGTCGCCCGAGTTGAAGGTGAGACGCGCCAGCATCTGCGGGTCGAGCCGCGCCACGATCGCCAGCACGCCGAGGAACGACACCCCGACGCCGGCGAGCTGCACCGCGCCGAGCCGGTCTCCGAACAGCAGGAAGCTCGCCAGCACGATGAAGGCCGGCGACACCGAGCCGACGACGCCCATGTTGAGCGCCGTGGTGTACTTCAGGGCGACGAACTGCAGCGTGCCGAACACGCCGGCCCCGACGACGCCGAGGAACAGGAGAACGCCCGCATGTGCCCGCATGCGCCTCCAGTCGGCCTGGATCTGCTCGGTCGTGAGCATGCCGATCAGCGCCGCGAGCAGGCTCCAGCGCACCACGGCGAGGCTCGCCGGCGGCACCTGGCTGGCGGCGGCGCGCGCCACGACGTGGTTGCCGGCCCAGGCCGCAGCCGGGATCAGCAGCAGCACGTAGGCGGCGGCCGGATGGCGAAGAAGCGTGCGCATGGGCAGGCGGCGTTTCCGTTTTGAGCCTGCCAGTTGCACGGGACGGCCGCCCGAGCAAGCCCAGCCCCGCATCAACACCTATGCGCAAGGCGGTGGCGTCCCCTGCGGCGAGCCGGCGCCGCTCGCGCCGCCATCCACCCACCTGGGTCCCCGCTGTCCGCGCTGCGCGCTCCGGCGGGGAATGCATCGCCCACCACACCCACACCCGTGTCACCCCAGACGGCGCCCAGTTGTAGGTCGGGTAGAGCCGAAGGCGAAACCCGACATCCAGCGCGGGCAGTGTCGTGTCGGGCACACCCGTGTCACCCCAGACGGCGCCCAGTCGTAGGTCGGGTAGAGCCGAAGGCGAAACCCGACATCCAGCGCGGGCAGTGTCGTGTCGGGCTTCGCTGCGCTCTACCCGACCTACGGCCGGCGCGCTCCCGCGCACGGGGGTGTCCTCACCGCCTCCCGAACAGCCGCTCGATGTCGGAGAGCTTGAGCTCCACGTAGGTGGGGCGGCCGTGGTTGCACTGGCCCGAGCGCGGTGTCGCCTCCATCTCGCGCAGCAGGGCGTTCATCTCCTCGGGCGTCAGCCGCCGGCCGGCGCGGACGCTGCCGTGGCAGGCCATGCGCGAGGCGACCGCCTCGAGCCGGTCCCGGAGCAGGCCAGCGCCCTTCTCCGCCGCCGCGTCCGCCGCCAGGTCCCGCACCAGACCCTTGATGTTGCCGCCGGCGAGGAGTGCCGGCACCTCGCGCACCAGCACCGCGCCCCCGCCGAAGGCCTCCAGAACGAGGCCGAGCCGGGCGAGGTCGGGGGCATTGGCGAGCAGCGCCTCCGCCTCGTCGGCCTCGACCTCCACGATCTCCGGAATCAGCAGCGCCTGCCGCGCGAGGCCATCCTCGACAAGCGCGGTCTTCAGCCGCTCGTAGACCAGGCGCTCGTGCGCGGCGTGCTGGTCGACGATGACCACGGACGTGCGTGTCTGCGCCACGATGTAGGTCTCGTGCAGCTGCGCGCGTGCGGCCCCCAGCGGCCTGTCGAGCTGGTCGGGCGCGGCCGGCGCCGCATCGGCCGCGGCATTGGCGCTCGGCAGGTCGAGGGCTGCGAGCGGCGCCTGCCAGCCTTCACCGAAGGCGCCGCGCGTGCCGCCGCGGAATTCGCCGCGCGGGGCCCACCCCGCGCCCGTGACGCCGCCGGCCGCCGCAGCGGGCCCCGCACGTGCCGTCCGCTCCAGCGCGCCTTCCAGCACGGCAACCGTCTGCGCCCCGCCGAAGCTCGACGCGCGGTGCCCGCCCGCCTCCAATGCCGCTCTGAGCCCGCCCGCCACCAGCGCCCGGATGCGGCCGGCGTCGCGGAAACGCACCTCGGCCTTGGCCGGATGCACGTTCACATCGACCTCGCGCGCATCGAGATCCACGAACAGGGCGAGCAGCGGATAGCGGCCCTTGGGCAGCATGTCGCCGTAGGCGGCACGCACCGCCCCGATCAGCAGCTTGTCGCGTACGGGCCGCCGGTTGACGAACAGGAACTGCAGCCCCGGGTCCGGCCTGTTCAGCGTCGGCAGGCCGGCGAAGCCCGACACCGTCACGCCTTCGCGCTCGAGCCCGACGGGCAGCGCATCGTCGAGGAACTCGCGGCCCATGATGCGCGCCAGCCGGTTGAGATGCCCCTCCGCCCCGAGCGGCTGCGCGGGCAGCCGCAGGCCCACCCGCTCGCCCGTGGTCAGCGAGAAGCCGACCTCCGGATAGGCCATGGCGATGCGCTTCACCACCTCGGAGATCGCCATGTTCTCCGCCCGCTCGGACTTGAGGAACTTGAGCCGCGCCGGCGTTGCGCTGAACAGCTCGCGCACCTCGACCCGCGTGCCGGGATTGACGGCTGCCGGCCGCACGCTCCCCTTGGCGCCGCGGTCGACGACGATCTCGTGCCCCGCAGCCTCCCCGCCCTGGCGCGAGGCGATGGCGAGCCGGGCGACCGAGCCGATCGAGGGCAGCGCCTCGCCGCGGAAGCCCATGGTCCGGATGTTGAACAGGTCCTCGTCGGCGAGCTTGGAGGTGGCGTGCCGCTCCACCGCCAGCGCCAGCTCCGCCGCGCTCATGCCGCAGCCGTCGTCGCCGACCCGGATCAGCGACAGCCCGCCCGCCGCCGTCACCACCTCGATCTCGCGCGCACCCGCATCGAGCGCGTTCTCGACCAGCTCCTTGATCACGCTCGCCGGCCGCTCGATCACCTCGCCGGCAGCGATGCGGTTGATGGTCTCGGGACTGAGCTGGCGGATGCGCAAGGGGCGCGCTCCTTCCGGACGGATCGTGCTGCCATCAATCCCGATGCGGAAGGCGCTGCTAAGGCGGGGCCTTGAGGGCCCCAGGGGCTACTGCGGCATCGCCGCCACGCGCTCCCGCGTGATCACCTTGGCCAGCTCGACGGCCGGCTGGTCGAACGGATCGATGCCCCACAACCTCGCCGCGAGAATCGTCTCCAGCATCAGGTGCATCATCAAAGCCCCGAGCGCGTGCTCGTCAAGTGTGGGGACCTCGAAGATGCGCACCGGCCGGCCGGCCTTGATCAGCGCCTGCGGCAGCGCCACCGACTGCGCCTCGACCAGATCCCCCGTCGTGCGCCCCCCGAGATAGCCGAGCCCCGCGCTGTCGGCGAGCGCCTTGGACAGCTTCGGCCCGGTGCCGGCCATCGGCGTACGCACCACGTTGATCACGTAGTCGCGCGGGCCGTCCATGAACAGCTGCAATTGGCTGTGCTGGTCGAGCGGGCCGACGCAGGCGATGGGTGCCGTGCCGCGGCCGGCCTTGCCGAGGCTCTCGGCCCACAGCTGCGCGTACCAGTGCGAGAATTTCCCGAGCCGGTCCGAGTAGGGCATCATCACGCTGGCGCGGATGCCCTTGTGGTCGCAGAGCGCGACCGCCAGCGCGGCGCCCACGGCAGGCGCGAGCTGCGCCGGGTCCTTGGCGGCGAGCATCGCCTGCACCACGGACTGGGCCCCGCGCCGCACCGCGCGCGCATCGAGCCCGCGCGCGATCGCCGGCATCAGCCCGACGTTGGTCAGCACCGAGAATCGCCCGCCGATGCCGGTGTGGTGCGCAAGCAGCGGGATGCCGTGCTGCTCAAACAGCGTCCTGAGGCCGTTGCCCTTGGCCGGCACCGCCGGCTCCGTGATGCCGAGGAAGAGCTTCGGGATCCGGTCCCCGAGCCCCTTGTCCTTCACCGCCTGCAGCGCCGCCAGCGCCTGCACGAGCGTCTCGGGCGTGCCGCCCGACTTCGACGTGACGACGAAGCGGGTGCGCGCCAGATCGAGGGAGGCGAGCGCGGAGGCGAGCGTCAGCGGATCGAGGTTGTCGTAGAAGCGCGTACGCGGCCGCATCCGCTGCGAGGGGCTGGCGACGCCCGGGATGTTCCAGCCGCCGAGCTGGGCGAGCGTCTGCCCGCCGAGCGCCGATCCGCCGGTGCCGAAGAAGACGACCGTCTCGGCGCCCTCGGCGAGCGCATTGAATGCCGCCTCGGCCTCGGCCACGTCCTCGCTCGCCTCGCTGATGCGCAGCAGCGCGATGCGCCCCTCGGCGTAGTCCGCCTTCAGATCGGCCAGCGCCGGCGCAAGACGCGCGACCTTGGCGTCCAGCTGCGATCTGCTGAGCCCGTTGCCGCCGATCGCCTCCTCGAGGCAGCCGGAGACGATTTGCGTGTAGGCGTCGGACATGGGCTTACCTCGGCGAAAGTGGATCGGCGCTGCCGCACGCTAACGAACGAGCCCTCTATTTGGTCTCGTCGGGCGCCCTTTGATAGATGTCGTCGGAGCGCACGATGTCGTCCTCTCCGAGATAGCTGCCGATCTGCACCTCGATCATCTCGAGCGGCGTCTTGCCGGGGTTCTCGAGCCGGTGCCACTGCGTCGCCACGATGTAGACGCTCTCGTTCTCGCGCACGAGCTTCTCGGTCTCGCCCACGGTCACCTTGGCCGTGCCGTGCACCACGACCCAGTGCTCCGAGCGGTGATGATGCATCTGCATGGACAGCTTGCCGCCGGGCTTCACGTGCAGCAGCTTCACCTGGAAGCGCGGCCCGATCGACAGCGTCTCGAAGAAGCCCCACGGCCGGTGGCTGCGCACGTGTCCCTGGTGCTCGCGCCGGCCCTGCTCCTTGAGGCGCGCCACGATGTTCGACACGTTCTGCGCCCGCGCCCGGTCGGCCACCAGCAGCGCGTCGGGCGTATCGACGATGACGAGGTCCTTGACGCCGAGCGTGGCAACAAGCGCCCGCTCCGAGTGCACGTAGCAATTGCTCGTATCCTCGAGCACGGCGTCGCCCTCGACCGCGTTGCCGGCCGCGTCGTGGGGCGCCAGGTCCCACAGCGACGACCACGAGCCGACATCGCTCCAGCCGACGTCGATGGGGATGACGGCCGCCTTCTGCGTCCGCTCCATGACGGCGTAGTCGACCGAGATCGAGGGCGCCTCCTTGAAGGCCTCCGCATCGAGCCGCGTGAAGCCGAGATCCTGGCCCGCCTTGCGGAAAGCCGCCTCCGCCGCCTTGAGGATCGCCGGCTCGAGGGCGCCGAGCTCCTCCAGGAAGGCCCGCGCCGAGAACACGAAGATGCCGCTGTTCCAGGCGTAGTCGCCCGAGGCGACGTAGGTCTCCGCCACCTCCTTCTTCGGCTTCTCGGTGAACTCCGCGACCGAGTAGGCGCCCTCGAAGCCGGGCAGCGCCTTGCCGCGGCGGATGTAGCCGTAGCCTGTATGCGGGCCGTCCGGCTTGATGCCGAACAGAACCAGCCGCCCCTCGCTGGCGACCTCGGCGGCCTTGCGCGCGGCGGCTGCGAAACCGGCCTGGTCCTTGATCACGTGGTCGGAAGGCATCACCACCATGATGCCGCCGGGATCGCGCGCCAGCACGCTCAAGGCGGCCACCGCGATCGCCGGCGCCGTGTTGCGGGCGACCGGCTCCAGGATGATGGCGCTGGGCGAGACGCCTGCCCGCTCCGCCTCCTCCAGCACCAGGAAGCGGTGGTCGTTGTTGCAGATCAGGATCGGCTGGGCGAACCCGGCTTTTGCCGGCAGCCGCTTCAGGCTGGCGACCAGGAAGCTCGCATCCTGCCCGCTCGAGAAACGAATGAATTGCTTGGGATACATGGTGCGCGACAGGGGCCACAGCCGTGTGCCCGAGCCGCCCGAGAGAATGACTGGAAATAGCGACTGCATGCGCGTCCTGCCGTTGGCGTCTCGCGTGCCTGTCCTAGCACCGACGAGCCGGCCGCCTCAACCTCTTCCGGACGCTGTCGCCGCGGCCGGCGGCAGGATAGTGGCCGTATGCTGAACGGGCTGCGCCGGTCACGGTTCCGAGCGGTCGGGATAGCCACTGCGCGAGCCCGGGGCAAGGCCGGGTTGTAGCGCCCCGCCGCGCGGCGCGCCGGCCGGCGGCAGCCCGGGGTCGCGCCGCAGCGCGCCGAACTCGCGCCGCTCCACGCCCCCCTCGCGGCTGCGTGCCATGCGCTCCTCGACGCGTGACGGCGGTCGCGGCTGCGCCTCCTCGAATTGCGGTACACCCAGCGCATCGGCGAAGGCCCCGACGTCGCGGACGCTGTCGGAGGCGGTCGACGAGGCGTTGCGCCAGCGCTCGACCAGCGTCTCCAGGAAGCTCTCGTCGGCCTGCGCCGACTTCCACAGCGCGCTGTAGCGGGCCGAGGCGCTGCGCGGCAGCTGGTCGGGCGGCAGGCTGTCGAAGGTGACGCGCGAGGGCATGCACACGCCGTCGCCGAAGGCGATGGCCTCGCGGGGGCCGAGCGTCGGCAGCAGCTCGATCAGCCCCGCGCCGGTATCCGACAGCGCCGAGCGCACGATCTCCTGATCGCGGTCGTTGGACAGCCTGAGCGCGAACACGGTGCTGCATTGCGACAGGATGGTCGGGTCGATCTCGGCCGGGCGCTGCGTGATCACGCACAGCGAGGCACCGTACTTGCGGCCTTCCTTGGCGATGCGCGCGATGGCGCGCCGGCACGGCTCGAAGGCGAGCTGGCCGTTGGCCGGCACGTAGCGATGCGCCTCCTCGCACACCAGCGTCACCGGCACCTTGCCCTCGCACCACAGCGCGAAATCGAAGGTGAGCCGGCACAGCACCGAGACCACGACGGTCGTGATCTCGGCCGGCAGGCCCGTCAGCTCGACGATGGTCATCGGGCGCCCGCGCGTCGGCACCCGGAACAGCCGCCCGAGGATCTGCGCCATCCCGTCGTAGACCGTGAGCGAGCCGAACATGAAACCGTAGCGCGGGTCGCGGATGATGCTCTCGAGCCGGGTCTTGAGGCTGCGCAGATGCGCGATGTCGCGCTTGTTCTCGAGCTTGCCCATGCGCTCGTCGAGCATGCCGATGACCTCGGACATGCGGTAGGGCACGGGCGTGTCCAGCGTCGATTTGGTCTCCGGTCCCAGCCGCCGCAGCCCCTGCTGGCTCGGGCTGCGTCCGAAGCGGTTCTTGGCGACCGGAATCAGCTCCTGCAGGATGTCGATCTCCTCGCGCCGGTCTGCGGATCCGATCACCACCTCGACGAGCTCCTCGAAGGTGAGAAGCCAGTACGGCAGCTGCATGTTGCGCTGGTTGATGACCTCGGCCTGGTCGCGGAAGGCGCTGGCATACTCGTTGTGCGGGTCGAGCAGCAGGATGTGCGCTTCCGGGTTTTCGTTGAGGATGGAGCGCAGCAGCAGCGTCGTCGTGCACGACTTGCCGGTTCCCGTCGTGCCGAGGATCGCGAAGTGCTTGGCGAGCATGTCGTCGATGCTGATCCGCGCCGGGATCGCCTGCTCCTCCTGCAGCACCGTGCCGATCCGCACCGCATGCTCCTCGCTGCCGAGGTAGGCGAGCTCCAGCTCGCTCTTGGCGGCCGTGCGCACGCTGTCGCCGAGGCTTGGGTAGTTGCTGACCCCGCGCAGGAAGCGCTGCCCGGCGCCGGGGGTGCCGCGGATCTCGCCGACGAGGCCGAGCTCGGCGATCCACAGCTCCTCGGCCGCCTGCCGCCGCGACGGGTGCGTGACGTTGAGACCGCACACCGTGGCGAGCACGGTGCCGCCGCTGCCCTCGATCGTGAGCAGCGAGCCGATGCGCGCCCGGCTGGCGGGCGCGGGCCCGGCGGAGGTCGCGCCGTCGAGCAGCACCGTGCAGCGCGCGCCGTTGACTGCGATCACCCGGCCCATGGCCTGCTCGGGGCGGGGCGCAGGCGGCGGCGCGACGAAGGTGCTGAGCATGTCCGGCTCCTGCCGTGTCAGGCCGAAGCCGCATTCAGATGTGGCGCCTGGCTGCACGCGTCCGCCAGGGCCGGCAGCCGGATGCGCACCTCGGTGCCTTTCCCGCTCTCGCTCGCAATCTCGATGCTGCCGCCGTGCGCGGCGACAAGCGCGTGCGCGAGCGGCAGCCCGAGCCCGCGCGCGCCGTCCGCGCGCTTGCGGATCTCGGAGATGCCGAACGGCGCCAGCGCCAGCGCGATCTCCTCTTGCGTCATGCCGACGCCGGTATCCCGCACGACGACCTGCACCTCGCCGGCGCGGCGCGCCGCGGTGATCTCGACACAGCCGCCCTTGGGCGTGAAGCGCACCGCATTCTCGATCACGTTGCCGAGCGCCCGGCGCAGCTTGCCGGCGTCGCCGTCGACGAGGATGTCGCAGTCGGCCTCCAGGCCCACATCGACGCCCTCCCGCTCGGCCCGCTGCCGCACGTCGGCGACCAGCCCGGCGAGCACATCGCCGACATCGAGGTCCTCGTGCGTCAGCGCGTAGCTGCCGCTCTGCAGCTTCGACAGCTCGAGCACGTCGTTGACGAACGTCAGCAGGCGGCACGCTGCCGTGTTGATCAGGTCCGCGTACGAGACGATCTCGGCCTCGCTCAGCGGATGGCTGCCGTGCCCCTTGATCAGCTTGGAGAAGCCGATCATGGCATTGAGCGGCGTCCTGAGCTCGTGGCTCATGTGCGAGATGAAATCGGCCTTGAGCTTGTTGGCGCGGGCAAGCTGCATCTCCGCCTCGCGGCGCAGGCCCTGCGCGCTCTCCGGCTTGCCTTGAGCCTGCTCGCCGCCCGCAGCGCGCAGCGCATACTCCGCTATCAGGCTCAGCCTGGGCTCATTGTCGCGGTTCTCGCCGAGCATGCGGGATCTCTTGCTCCGGTTGGACCGCCACCCTAGTCGCCGCGTGAATAAATTGCTGTTAACGGCCCCGTCCGCAGCGTCCGATGCTGCACGCCGTCACGCGAACGCAGTAAATTTTCCGCTAACCGGTGCGCGTTGATCTCGTTTTGCCAGTCCGCGCCCGAGATCCGGGCTCGCGCGACGCGGCGGGCGCCGGGAGGCTCACGGGGCACCGCCCAGCAAGTCGTCCCAAACGGCCGCGATCCTGTCCGCTCCGAAGCGCTCGCGAGCGTCTGGTGCTTCCTTCGCCATTGAGGCCCGTCGGACATCGTCGCGCATCAGCGTGGCCAAGGCTTCTGCGAGCGCCTCGACATTGTTGGCTTCCGCGAGCAGACCGTCGACGCCGTCCCGCACGATGAGGCGCGGCCCCGACGGGCAATCGAAGCTCACGGCCGGCAGCCCGCAGCTCAAGGCCTCGGCAAGCGCAAGCGCCTGTCCCTCGTAGCGCGATGAGAGCACGAAGAGATCGCACCGTCGCATCACCGCATGCGGGTTCCGCACCAAGCCGGGCATGCGTACGCGGTCGGCAAGGCCCGCGACCTCGAGCTGCTTCTGCAATGTCTGGCGCAATTTGCCTTCGCCCAGAATCAGCAGGTTCCAGTCGGGAAACGAAGGCGCAAGCTTCGCGAAGGCCGCAAACAGCATGTCGAACCCCTTCTGAGGGACAAGGCGCCCCATCGCCACAAGCCAGCGACGCCGCTCCACAAGCGTTTCAATGAGCGCCCTCTCGCTTTCGCCAGGCTCGAAGTCGAGGTCGGGAACGGGATTGGGTATCCCGATGCAGTTCCAGGATGGATAGGCGACGTTCGCGCGTTGCGCCTGCTCGCTGTCGAGAAAGACGACCCCATGGGCCAGAGGGTAGGTCATCCTTCTCAGTGCGGCCCACCGGCTGTCGTAGTGCGGTCGCTGGGCAATGTCGTTCTGACAATAGACGTACTTCCTGAACCGACAGCCGAGCGTTGCGAGAAGAAACAACTCGTTCGTCCCATCAAGATAGCTGATCGCTGCATCGGGCTCGGTTTCCAGGAGCGCAGAACGCATTCTCGAGAGGCGCCTTGCGTTGCCGGCAATGTCGAACCAAGCCGCCCTGTACGCAGCCCCGATCGCGACGCGTTTTCGCGCTACCGACGGCGCGAGCGGATAGAAGTCGTTCGTCTCCGGAACCCAGGTCAGCGCCGTCACGGCGTATCCGCGTCTGGCGAGACCGGCTGCAAGCACGGTCAGACCTCTTTCGGCCCCGCCGGGCCCAAGCGACGCGATGAAGAGAGTTATTCGCTTGCGCGCCAATGGCATAATTCTCCCCCTGGGGCCCCGCGCCCCGCTGGCGGGCCACTCGTCGTCGTTCGACGCCCGCGAGTTGCGTCGCGATACTCTAGCTCCCGCTCTCTCGCCATCCCATAGGGAGCCGCGAGTCCCTCTGCCGGCGAGGCAAGAAGGAACTGGCATCTGCCAACCGGCACGTGCGCGCAATGCCTGACCCGATTCACAGAGCGTGCTAGCATGTCATTTCTCCGCATCAAGGGAGATTGTCACATGCTCTTCCGTCAGCTCTTCGACGCGACCTCGGGCACCTACAGCTATCTTCTGGCCAGCCGCAAGGGTGGCGAGGCCCTGATCATCGACCCCGTCCTCGAGAAGGTCGACCGCTACCTGCAGCTGGTGCGCGAGCTCGACCTTAAGCTCGTCAAGGCGGTCGACACCCACATCCACGCCGACCATGTCACGGGGCTTGGCGCCCTGCGCGACCACACCCATTGCATCACCGTGATGGGCGAGCAGGCCCGCGTCGACGTCGTCTCCATGCGCGTCACCGAGGGCGACAGCATCGGCATCGAGGGCCTGGCGCTCGACGTGCTCTATACCCCCGGCCACACCGACGACAGCTACAGCTTCCTGATGAAGGACCGCGTCTTCACCGGCGACACCCTGCTCATCCGGGGCACCGGCCGCACGGACTTCCAGAACGGCAGCGCGCGCGCCCAATACGATTCGCTGTTCAACAAGCTGCTCAAGCTGCCCGAGGAGACGCTGGTCTACCCGGCCCACGACTACAAGGGCGATACCGTCTCCACCATCGGCGAGGAGAAGCGGTTCAATCCGCGCCTGCAGGTCAAGTCCGTCGACGAGTACGTCGATCTCATGAGCAAGCTCAATCTGCCCAACCCGAAGATGATGGACGTCGCCGTGCCCGCCAACATGCGCCAGGGCCTGGCGCAGGAGGAGATCGCGCGCAAGGGCTGGGCGCGCACGCCGGCCGAGGTGATGGCCGAGCTCGGCAACCCGGGCCTGGCCCTCGTCGACCTGCGCGAGAGGAGCGAGCGCGAGAAGGTCGGCGCCATCCCGAGCTCGGCGAGCGCCCCTTACGGCGATCTGGTCATGAACATCCGGCCGGGTGGTGTCCTGCACGAGCTTGCCCGTGCCAGCGGCAAGCAGCTGGTCTTCTATTGCGCTTACGGCGAGCGCTCGGCCATGGCCGTGCAGGCCGCGCGCGACGCGGGCCTCGCCAACTCCTACCACCTCCACGGCGGCATCGATGGCTGGCGCAAGGCCGGCGGCCCGCTCGTGCACTGACGCTCGCATCTTGCGCGGTTGCCGCGGCGCTGGCCGGGCAGCGCCTCACACCGCCGAGTGCAGCACGTTGTAGGCCTGCGGCATGCGCTCGCGCTGCGGCTGCCGTGCAGGCTCCGGCACGGGCCGGGCGACGATGGTCAGTCGCGCGGGATTGTGGCCGAGGTTGCGGTCGGAGCGCGCGGCCTGGAAGCCTTGCGCCCGGGCCAGCGCCACGATCTCGTGCTCGTCGAGTTGCAGCAGGCCGAGCTCGGCGCGCTTGCGCCGGTAGTCGGAGAGCGCCGTCCGCACCAGCCCACCCGCCGCCGCAAGCAGGAAGCCGTGCTCCATGGCGAACCTGATGAGCGCGGCCGCATCCTTGAGCGGTCCGACGCGGCGCGGGACGATGTCGCCGAGCACGAGCTGCCCCGTCGGCGCCAGCACCCGCCGCCACGTCTCGAGCCAGCGTTGCAGCTCGCTGGGCGCCAGGTATTGGATCACCGAGTTGGCGACGATGACATCGAAGGCTCCGTCGGGCATCGCCTCGACGGCCTCCGGAGTGACCGTGCGCGTATTGGCGAGGTGCCGCGTTCGCTCCCGCACCTTGGCCCGGACGGTCTCCGCTGCATCGCACAATACCAGCGACCGGCAGGCGCCGGCCACGACGTCGGCCGACAGCGCCTCCCCGCACCCGAAGTCGAGCACCCGCGCCTCGCCGTCAGGCAGCATCGAGACGATGTCCTCCGCGAGCGTCCGATAGTGGATCTCGCGGTGGCGGCTGCTCACGTAGATCGTGGTTTCGCCGTTCCAAAAGTCGCGCCAAGTCACAGGGCTCTCCGTGGCGGCTGCAAGACCCCTTCCATGCGGCCCGCGTGACGGACCCGAACGCACGGTTGACACCTTTGTCGCAGCAGCTTCGTGTCAGGCATAAATCGCCCGTTCATTTGGCCCGCTTCAAAATGAACGGCACATGAGCGGAAGCGCGACGGCTACGCTGGTATTGCCTGCGAATCGGCGCCTCGGCAAACTGAAACCGTTGAGTCCCCGGAGCGGTGCACGGCCGGGCAAAATATTGACGATGGCTGCGGGACCCGCGGCGCTGCTGCCAGGGAGCGGGAGGTCAATGATCGATTTGCGGGGCGCCCCAATCGCTTGGCGTATCGTTGGATGACGGGCGGACCTGGAGCTGACGCCGCCGGCGGGCGGCCAACCCTGGGCCCGGTCGCCGCGGTCCGTGCGGACGGCGTCGGCCTGCTCCTGCTCAACGCCACCATCGCCGTTGTCTGGTGCGTGCTGTTCCTCGTGCTGGCGCTGCGCCACGACTTCGCGCTCTATGCCGACGGGTCGATCTTCTCCTACGCCATCGCCGTTCGCGATGCCTGGGGCTTCCACTGGCACAACATTGCCGGCCGCGCGTTCGTCTATCTGTATGCCTACCTTCCGGCTGAGGCCTACATGCGCCTCTCCGGCAATGTGCACGGCGCCATCGCGCTGTATGCGCTGCTCTTCTTCTCCGCCCCCCTTCTGAGCCTGGCAGCCACCTTCGGCCTCGACCGCTCGCGCAGCCGCACCCTATTCGCCTTCGCCGCCGCCTCCACGAGCGTGTTCCTGCCCTTCGTCTTCGGCTTTCCGACCGAGATGTGGATCGCGCACGCTCTGTTCTGGCCGACGCTGGCGCTGGTGCTCTTTGCGCGCGATGGCTGGGCCTCCCGCATCGCCATCGCCGCCCTCCTCGCCGCCATCGGCATGACCCACGGTGGCGGCGTGCTGCTGGCTCTTGCCGTGGTCGCCATCTCGGGCCTGCGCGGCCTGCGCCACCCGCTGTTCCTGCGCGCCCTCGCCTGCCTGCTGCCGGCGTTCGCCGTTTGGCTCGCCGTGCTGGTCCTGCTGCGGCCGGACAGCTACTTCGCCGCCGCCCTGGAGGGGGCCGCCTACACTTTCGTCGATGCCCGCAATTTCGACACGCCCCTGACCCGGCTGCTCGCGGCCGCGCTCCTTGCCTACGCCCTGCTCTGCGCCGCCGGGCGCCGGCTGGGCCTTGCCGCGGCGCCCGCGCTGGCCGCGGCCGTCGTCGCCGCCGCCCTCGTGCTCTACTGGAGGCTCTGGGACACGAGCCTGCTCGCCGACATGCGCTATCCGCTGCGCAGCTTGATCCTGGTCGGCCCCCCGCTGCTGGGCGCCCTGGCCGCCGCCCTCGTCCTGCGCGCCGAGAACGGGCTCGGCCTGCTCGGCGCCCGGGTGCGTCTCGTGCTGGCTGCCCTCGAGCGCCTCTTGCCCCCGCGCGTCCTTGCCGGCGCCCTCGCCCTCGTCACCCTGGCGCACGCGGTGGAGACGGCGAAGTTCACCGTCGGCTGGGACGGCTACCGGCGCGCCGTGCGTGCCCTTGCCGTGAGCGAGGCCTCAGATCCGGGCCTCGGCGATCCCCGCTTCGTCTCGACCGCGCGCTTAGGCGCAGAGCGCAACCTCTTCACCTGGGGCTCGACATCGCACTTCCTGTCGGTGCTCCTGGCGCCGGGCTTCGAGCCGCGTCGCCTGGTCGTCGATCCGGACACGAACTATTTCTGGCTGACCTGCGCCAAGGCCACCGCCAGCGCCCGCGCCGACAGCGCGCTGTCCGCCGGCGGTCGCGAGCTGATCCGCAAGCACGCCTGCCTGCACCGTCCCTGAGCGGCACCGTCCGGGCGCCGCAGCCCGCTCAGTGCTTGGTCTCGCCGACCGGCATCTTGTCGAGCGGCACGTCTCCCGGCATGTGCTCCCCGTCCGGCGCGTGGAACGCCTCCGTCGCCGGCTCCCGCATGCGCCGGGCGTAGCGCCGGTAGGCGAACGGGATCGTGGCGAGGTAGACCAGCGTCAGCAGCGTCAGCGTCCCGTACGGGTAGGTGACGAGGAAGCCCACCAGCGCCGCCATGCCGAGGAACACCGGCAGCACGAACTCGCGCGGGATGCGCTCACCGAGGAGCTTGCCGGAGAACGTCGGGATGGTCGACACCGCGATCGTGCCGATCGCCAGCGTGTAGATCGCCGTCACCACCGGCCATTGCCGCACGTCGACGACCCCGAGCAGGTCGACGTAGAGCGGCAGCAGCACCGTGATGGCGCAGGCCGGCGCCGGCATGCCCGTGAAATAGTTCGACTGCCACTTCGGCCGCTCGACGTCGAGCATGGTGTTGAAGCGGGCAAGCCGCAGGCCTAGCGCCAGCGCGAAGGCGAGCGCCACGATCCAGCCCGCGCCCTTCAGCGCGCCGAGCCCCCAGACGAACAGGATCACCGCCGGCGCCACGCCGAAGTTGACGAAATCGGCGAGGCTGTCGAGCTCCGCGCCGAACCTGGACTGCGCCTTCAGCGCCCGCGCCACGCGTCCGTCGACGCCGTCGAGCATGGCCGCGACCACGACTAGCGCGATCGCCATCTCGAAGCGCAGCTCGATCGCCATGCGGATGGCCGTCAGCCCCGCGCACAGGCTCAGCACCGTGAACATGTTCGGAATCAGCAGCCGGACCGGGATCTTGTTGTGCCGGAACAGCAGCCGGCGGCGGCGCCGGCGCTCTGCCCGCTCGAGCTTGGGGATGAGGTGGTCCATGGGTCTGCCCGGTCCTGGTGAGAGTTACTGCTGGCGCGCCTCGCGCTCCGGCTCCGTCGATCTCAAGTCGGCCATGACGGTCTCGCCGCCGACGGCGCGCTGACCGATCGCCACCAGCGCCCCCTGCCCCGGCGGCAGGTAGAGGTCGACGCGGCTGCCGAAGCGGATCAGGCCGAAGCGGTCGCCGACGCCCAGCGCATCGCCCTCGCGCACGAACGAGACGATGCGCCGCGCGATCAGGCCAGCGATCTGCACGACGGCGATCTCGGTGCCGGCCGTGGTGCCGATCACCAGCGCGCAGCGCTCGTTCTCCTCGCTCGCCTTGTCGAGGGCGGCATTGACGAAAGCGCCGGGGGTATAGATGCGGCGCAGGACGCGCCCCGGCACCGGCGTGCGCTGGATGTGCACGTCGAACACCGACAGGAAGATCGAGATGCGCAGCCGCTCCGCCTCGCCCAGGCCAAGCTCGAGCGGCGGCTTGACGCGCTCGATGGCGCTGACGCGGCCGTCCGCCGGCGCCAGGATCAGGCCCTCGCGCAGCGGGCTCACGCGCGGCGGGTCACGGAAGAAATAGGCGATCCACGCCGTGACCAGCACGCACACCCACGCGAGCGGCGGATAGATGAAGAAGAAGATGAGGCACACTGCGGCGCCGATGGCCAGGAACTTGTAGCCGTCCGCATGCACCGGGACGATGGCGTCTGTGATCGTATCGATAAGGCTGTCGGACACTCGTCCCCCGCGTTCACGGCTGGCCCCGCCGGCCGTCCTTTGATGGTCGTTGCTGTCGCTGTGCGTGCTGTCGCTCTGTCTGGCGTCGCTGCTGGATCGGCCCCTATTGAATGGGCATGGCGACGAAGCGCGTCTCGCCCTTGCCGTCCTCGATCCTCAGCAGCACGGCCTTGCGCCCGGCCTTGCGCACCTTGTCGAAGCTGCGGTTGAGATCATCGACCGAGCCTACCGCCTCCTGCGCCGCCTCGACGATGACGTCGCCGACCTTGACGCCCTTCTCCGCTGCCGGGCTCTGCGGATCGACCGCCGTCACGACGAGGCCCTTCACATCGGCGCCGAGGCCGTGCTTGGCCCGCAGCGCGTCGTCGACCGGCGCCAGCGCCAGGCCGATCACGGGCACGGTGGTGGAAGGCGCGGTGCTGTTCTTGTTCTTGCCGCTGTCGCCGCGCTTGCCCTTCTTGGGTGCCTCCTTGCTGCCCGCCCGCCCGGCGTCCTCGTCCTCGGCCAGGCGCCCGAGCGACACCCTCGTCGTCTGCTTCTGTCCCTGCCGCAGGTACTCGACCTCGACCTCCTTGCCGATCGGCGTCTGCGCCACCATGCGCGGCAGCCCGCGCATGCCGGTCACGTCCTTGCCGTCGAATTTCAGGATCACATCGCCGTCCTTGATGCCGGCCTTGGCCGCGGGGCTGCCCGCCGTCACCGAGGCGACGAGGGCACCCGTGTTCTCCTTCACCCCGTAGGCCTCGGCGAGCTCCTCCGTCACGGTCTGCACCTTGACGCCCAGCCAGCCCCGGCGCGTCTCGCCGAACTGGCGCAGCTGGTCGATCACGTTGACGACGGTATCCGACGGCACCGCGAACCCGATGCCGATGGAGCCGCCGGTCGGCGAGATGATCGCGGTGTTCACGCCGATCACCTCACCCTCCATGTTGAACAGCGGCCCGCCAGAGTTGCCCTTGTTGATGGCGGCGTCGGTCTGCAGGTAGTCGTCGTAGGGGCCCGAGTTGATGTCGCGTTGCTTGGCGGAGATGATGCCCACCGTGACGCTGCCGCCGAGCCCGAACGGGTTGCCGATCGCCATCACCCAGTCGCCGACCCTGAGCCTCGCGCTCTGCCCGAAAGGCACCTGCGCCAGCGGCCTTTTCGGCGTTACCTTGAGCAGCGCCAGGTCGGTCTTGGTGTCCTTCCCGATCACCTTGTCGACCTTGAGCTTGCTGCCGTCGGCGAAGTTGACGACGATCTCGTCCGCGCCCTCGATCACGTGGTGGTTGGTGACGATCAGCCCTTCGCGGCCGTCGACGACGAAGCCGGAGCCGAGCGAGGACACCTTGCGGTCCGACGGCGAGGTGCCCTTGCGCTTGAAGAAGTCCTCGAAGAACTCCTCGAACGGCGCCCCCTTCGGCACCTTGGGCAGCGGCACGCCCTCGGGGCCCTTCATGGTCTGGCTGGTCGAGATGTTGACCACCGCGTCCTGCAGCTTCTCGGCGAGCGGGGCGACCGATTCCGGGCCCTTGCCGGAGGCTGGCCCGAAAGCGCCAAGGACCAGGGCGGCGACGAGGGAGGCCACCGGGGCGAGCCGCCGCACGGCGCGCCCTGACGCAGCCCGTCGCGGCACGGCGCGGTTCAGTCTGGCAAAGAGGCCCATCATGGCCGGTGTCTCCTTGGCAGGCGCCCGAGGCGGCGTCTGCGAGTTGTCTTCCCGCCACAGTAATGGAGGATCGCGCGGGATGGAAAGATCTACATCCGCGAAAGGCCGAGCCGTAGGCCTTGCGAGGGCGCAGTCATCAACAAGTTGCGAGCCTGATCACGGCTGTGGCCTTTTTCATGGCCGAGACCGGCCTTCGACCGCCGACGCCGGCCGTCCCGCCGTCAGCCGCGCACGAACCAAACCACGCACACCCCGGCAGCGACCGCCACGGCGCCGCCCAGGCGCAGCGACTGGTCTGGCATCTCGGCCGCCGCGGCCAGCAGGCGCCGGCCGGTTCCCGGCAGCAGCGCCCACAGCAGCCCCTCGATGACGAGCACCAGGCCGAGGCCGACCAGGAAGTCCGTCATTGCTTCGTGGCGGCTCCCGGCCCCGTCCCCCGCGGTGCGCCTTGCGGCGTGCCTTGCGGCGAGGCGAAGTAGCGGAAGAAGTCGGTGTCGGGTGAGATCAGCATGCGGGTCTCGCCGCTTTTCTCGTTGGCGGGGCCCACAGTGCCGGCGGCGCGGAAGCCGGCCTCATAGGCCTGCATCGACCGGTAGAAGCCGAAGAAGTCGGGATCGCGCGAGTACGCGTCGGCGAAGATGCGGTTGCGCTCGGCATCGCCCTCGCCGCGCAGTTGCTCGGCCTCGCGCATGGCCTCCGCCTTAATCACCGTCACCTCGCGGTCGGCGTTGGCGCGGATGCGGTTGGCCGCCCCGGTGCCCTCGGCGCGGAACTCGGCCGCCTCGCGCTGGCGCTCGGCACGCATCCGGTCGAACACGTTCTTCTGGTTCTGCTCGGGCAGATCCGCGCGCTTGATGCGCACGTCCACCACCTCGAGGCCGAACTCCTTGCCCTCCTCGTTCACCTGCGCCGCGATGCGCTTCATGAGCATCTCGCGCCGGTCGCGCACGAGGTCGGTGAAGGTGGCCGAGCCCAGCACGCGCCGCAGGGACGATTCCACCACCGGCCGCAGCCGCACGCTGGCGTTGCGCTCGTCGCGCACGGACTGGAAGAACAGCAGCGGGTCGACGATGCGGTAGCGCGCGAACGCGTCGACCTTGATGCGCTTCTGGTCCGACGCCGTCACCTCCTGCTCGGAGGTGTCGAGGTCGAGGATGCGCTTGTCGAAGTAGTCGACCGTCTGCACCACCGGGATCTTCCAGTACAGTCCGGCCTCCGAGATGATGCGCACGGGCTTGCCGAACTCGAGCACGATCGCCTGCTGGTTCTGGTGCACGATGAACAGCGCGAAGTAGGCCACGGCGATGAGCACGCCGAGGATGACGACGATGGTTGCTGTCAATGCTTTGAGCATGTCCTCACCCTCCTAGCGCTTCGTCTGGGGGTCGAGCGACAGGTAGGGCACCACGCCCGGCCCTGCCTTCGGATCGATGATGATCTTGTCGACGCCGCCGAGCACGCGCTCCATCGTCTCGAGATAGATGCGCTTGCGCGTCACGTCCGGCGCCTTCTTGTACTCCTCGAGCACCTTGAGGAAGCGTGAGGTCTGGCCGTTCGCCTCCGCCACCGTCTGCTCGCGGTAGCCGCGCGCGCCTTGCAGGATGCGCTCGGCCTCGCCGCGGGCCTCCGGGATCACCTTGCTGGCGTAGGCTGCCGCCTCGTTCTGGTAGCGCTCGCGGTCGGCGCGGGCCGCCTGCACGTCGCGGAAGGATTCGATCACCTGCGTCGGCGGGTCGACCTTCTGCAGCCGCACCTCGTCGATCTTGATGCCCGCGTTGTACCCGTCGAGCACCTCCTGCATCATCTTCAGCACCGACTGCTCGGTCTTCTGCCGGGCTTCCGTCAGGATCGGCTGGATGTTCGACTGCCCGACCACCTCGCGCATGGCGCCCTCGGCCACGTCCTTCACGGTTCGTTCCTGATTCTGCAGGTTGAACAGGAACTTCTGCGCGTCCCTGATGCGCCACTGCACGACGAAGTGGATGTCGACGATGTTCTCGTCGCCGGTGAGCATCAAGCTCTCCTCCGGCACGTCGCGGGTCACGTTGGCATAGCCGCGGCTGCTGACGCTGGAGGTCATGCCGACCTCGATGATGTTGACCTTCGTCACCTTCGGCCGGTGCACCTCCTCGATCGGCGGCGGCAGGCGGAAGTGCAGGCCCGGCGGCTCCTGGCGGTGCACCCGGCCAAAGCGCATGACCACGCCGACCTCGTCCGGGTCTACCTTGAAGGTGAAAGCATAGAACGCCACGATGCCGGCGAGGATCACCGCCACCAGCAGCACGATCGGTCCGGGCAGCCCGCTGCCGGCAGGCATCACCTGCTTCAGGCGGTCACCGCCGCGTTTGAGGAGCTCCTCGAGATCGGGCTGGTTGGATCCGCCCGGCGGCATCTGCCCCCATGGGCCGCCGCTGCCTGGCTTGCGACCGCCTCCACTCTGGTTGCTCCATGGCATACGTTTCTTGCCTTCTCCTAGCTAAGGTGGTGCGCGCCGGCTGCCTCCGAGCGTCCTGCCCCCCTGGGCCGGACCGGCAGTCCATGCAGTCGTGCGTGGGAGATCTTCGATCGCAGTCGCTTATAGGGCAGCCTCTCCGCGCAAGCAATTGAACCCGATCGGAACCTATATGGGTGGTGAACGGAGAACGACCAGGGGGGCAGCGGCGGCTGCGCTCATCCGCGCCCCGGCACCATCAAGATCGCTTCCCCCTCCAGCACCGGCTTGCCGCCGACCAGGCAGACGCAATCGAAGCGCGCGCGCCGCTTGGCGGGATACAGCTCCATCACCTTGACGCGGGCGAGCACGTGGTCCCCGATCCGGACCGGGGCCCGGAAGTTCAGGGTCTGCGACACGTAGATGGCCCCGGGCCCGGGCAGCTCCATGCCGAACACGGTTGAGATGTATCCGGCCGTCAGCATTCCGTGTGCGATCGGCGCCTTGAAGATCGTCCGGGCGGCGTACGCGGGATCGAGATGCACGGGGTTCATGTCGCCGGTCACCTCGGCGAACTGGACGATGTCCTCCGCCGTCACGGTGCGCGCGTAGCTCGCCTCCATCCCGATCGCGAGGTCCTCGAACGTGTACGCCTGTCGGGTTTGGATGGTCATGCAGCCTTCGCCCAAGATTTCCGCAACGATGCCGCAAGCGTAATCGCAGCCTCGACGCACTGCAATTGTCTTGCTGCACCGCCGTGAAGAAAGGAAAATCCCGCCCGCTGAGCAGCTTGCCGCCGGCTGCTGCCGCCAAGATCTAGCCTCGCGGCTGCGCCGCCTTGGAACCGGCCGCGTAAATGCATATCTTCGAGGCAGTTGCACGGGCTGCGGCCGTGGCCCTTTCGGGCCCGCCGCATGCTTGTTGCGCGGCCTGCCCCGGGGAGGGTATAAGGCCTCCATCCCCAACTATTTAGCCTAGACTTGGCCGGCTCGGGTTCGCGGACCCGGGGTTGGCCACAGAAAGGTAGCCCATGAGCAACCGCAAGCTTTTGATGCCGAAGGCCACCGCCGTTTGGCTGGTCGAGAACACCTCCCTGTCGTTCGAGCAGATCGCCGAGTTTTGCGGCCTGCACGTGCTCGAGGTGAAGGGCATCGCGGACGGCGACGTGGCGCACGGCATCAAGGGCATGGACCCGATCTCCAACGGCCAGTTGACGCGCGAGGAGATCGCGCGCGCCGAGGAGGATCCCGACCACAAGTTGCAGCTCGCCCCGTCCAAGGTGAGCGTTCCCGACGTCAAGACCAAGTCTGGCCCCCGCTACACACCCGTATCGCGCCGGCACGACCGGCCGAACGCCGTTCTTTGGCTGCTGCGCAGCCATCCGGAGCTGCGCGACAGTCAGATCATGCGCCTCGTCGGCACCACCAAGCCCACCATCCAGTCGATCCGCGATCGCACCCACTGGAACTCCGCCAACCTGACGCCCCAGGACCCGGTAACCTTGGGGCTGTGCGCCCAGACCGATCTCGACGCCGAGGTGAAGAAGGCCGCGGCCCGGGTGGAAAAGGAGCGGCGCGAGAGCTCGAAGGATCTCGAGAAGGCCGGCACGCTTCTGCCGACCGCGCAGACCGTTCCGGGCCTCGGGCCTCAGCCCATGATCGATGTTCCCCTGCCCGAGTTCGAGCGCCCGCGCGCGGAGACCGAGGCCGAGGAGCAGGCGCGCGTGTTCGCCAAGCTGCGCGAGATGGGCAACCGCAAGGCGGAGGAGGATCAGCCCGAGTAGCGGTCCCGCAAGGAGCCTGGGGCTTGTGCCGCGGATCCGGTGCTCCGCGACGCCGGAGCAGGCGGTTGTATGGACGGTCGCGGCCGCCTAGGCGCGGGACGCCTCGAGCGCAGCCGCGGCTTAGAACGTCCCCGCCGCCCTGACCGGGAACGGCTGCTGCCGCCACAGTTCGGCGATGCTGGAGTTCTCCAGCGGCGCCAGCGCGCGCTTGCGCTCCCCGACATTGGCCACCTGGGCGCTGCCCGCCGGCTTCTCCTCCGCCGTCGGCAAAGGCAGCAGCGGGAGCGGCAACGGCAGCTGCGGCGCGGCAGCCTTTGCCTCTTGCATGGCCCTGGCGTCGTGGGACGGCTTGCGCTTGCGCTGCGGCACGCGCGCGGCCGGATGCTCCGCCGCGACCACCACTGCGGAAGCCGGTGCATGCGCACCCGCGGGCTCGCGACGGAGCTCCGCGCCGGCCACCGGCGTCTCGGCCTTGGGCACCGGCACCTGCGCGACGGCCTTCTCCACCGGCGCCGTCGCTGTCTCGGGCAGGGATGCGCCCGCCGCGGGCGCGCTGGCGGGCGACGCGACCGGCACGGCTGCAACGGCGACTACGGGCACGGTCTCGCTCGGGGCGGAGGCGACGAGGGTCGCTGCGGGTTTTGCGTCCTCCCGCGCGGCCTCGGCATCGCTGGCCGCAAACACCGCCCGCAGCCACTCCTGCTGCGTCGAAGTCGGCTGCCAGACCCGGCCCAGCGCCCCCTGGTGCACGAGCACGGGCGCAGCAACCATCCCCGCGACCGGCACCGGCTCGCCGTCAGGGGTGGGAGTGGGCCGGGCTGGAGCGGGGTCCGCGGCCTCGGACGCGAAGGACTCGGGCACGACCGCCGCGGCGACCTTGGAGATCTCGGCCGCCAGGCTTGCGCCCGCTGCCAGGGCCCAGCCGGGCTCCAGGTTCCACGAGTTGATCGCCGGCACCGAGACGCCCCCGAGGACGAGGCTCACGCCGAACCCGATCCCGAAGGCGAGGCGAACGCTTCCCTGAGGCACTGGCCACCTCTTCTTTATCGGCTGCAGACCCGCCCCGGCGTCGCACACCCGCCCTGCGGGCTGCAGCAATCGTCCGATCCACGGACGATCGCACCGGGAATGGCAACGTTAGCCGCCCGTTAAGGTGCTGACAATGCCTTGGATAGCAATTGGTTAACCAGTCGGGCTAATATTTTGCCGCACAGCCGGCCCGCCCGCGCCGGGCCACCCCCGCGTCCCCCGCACCGTCTGGCACGCAATCCGGCTCGCCGGCCCATCGATGCCGGCCGGGCCTCCCTTATGCTGTTCCGTATGCTCGCGATATTTGCGAGGTTGTGGGGACCGCTCGCCATGCCCAGCCTTTGGCATCGGGAGCGGGATGTGCAGCTTCCGAACGACGCCCGGTGAATTCCCGATGACGAGCCGCCCCGCAGCCAGCCCCTACGCCCGCGATCTCGACCGCAACGCGGCCAATTTCCAGCCCCTGTCGCCGCTCTCGTTCCTGGAGCGGTCGGCCGCGGTTCATCCCGACCGGATCGCGGTCATCCACGGCGCCTCGCGCCTCACCTACCGCGCCTTCTACGCGCGGTGCCGGCAGCTCGGCTCCGCGCTCGCCGCCCGCGGCATCGGCAAGGGCGACACGGTGGCCGCCATGCTGGCCAACACGCCTCCGATGCTCGAGGCCCACTACGGCGTGCCCATGTCGGGCGCCGTCCTGCTGTCGATGAACACCCGCCTCGATGCCGCGATCATCGCCTTCCAGCTCGACCACGCCGAGGCAAAGGTGGTGATCTGCGATCGCGAGTTCGCCCCCGTGATGCGGGAGGCGCTGGCCGTTGCCCGCGTCAAGCCCCTCGTCATCGACTACGCCGACGCCGAGTTCCCGCAGCCGAATGCCGCGCTGTCCGACCTCGACTACGACGCCTTCGTCTCCGCCGGCGACGCCGCCTTCGCCTGGCGCCTGCCCGACGACGAGTGGGACGAGCTCACCCTCAACTACACCTCCGGCACCACCGGCAACCCCAAGGGCGTCGTCTACTCGCACCGCGGCGCCGCCCTCATGTGCTACGCCAACAACGTCACCGCCAATCTCGGCCGCCACCCCGTCTATCTGTGGACGCTGCCGATGTTCCACTGCAACGGCTGGTGCTTCCCCTGGACGCTGTCGCTGGTGGCGGGCACTCACGTCTGCCTGCGCTGGGTGCGCGCCAAGGCCATCTACGACAGCCTCGCCGAGCACCACGTCACGCATCTGTGCGGGGCGCCCATCGTCATGGCGACGCTGCTCAATGCTCCCGCGAGCGAGAAGCGGCCGCTGCCGCGCACGGTCGAGTTCATCACCGCCGCCGCGCCGCCGCCCGAGAGCGTGCTCGCCGCCATGGCCGAGGCCGGCTTCAACGTCGTGCACGTCTACGGCCTGACGGAGGTCTACGGCCCCGCCGTCGTCAACGAATGGCACGAGCAATGGGACGGCCTCGACGCCTCCCGCCGCGCCCAGCTCAAGGCGCGCCAGGGCGTGCGCTATCCCGCGCTCGAGGCGCTGACGGTGCTCGATCCCATGACCATGCAGCCCGTTCCCGCCGACGGCCAGACCCTGGGCGAGGTCATGTTTCGCGGCAACATCGTCATGAAGGGCTACCTCAAGAACCCGCAAGCGACGGCGGAAGCGTTTGCCGGCGGCTGGTTCCACTCCGGCGACCTAGGCGTGCTCTACCCCGACGGCTACATCCAGCTCAAGGACCGCTCCAAGGACATCATCATCTCCGGCGGCGAGAACATCTCCTCCATCGAGGTCGAGGACGTGCTCTATAAGCACCCCGCGGTCTCCGCCTGCGCCGTCGTCGGCAAGCCTGACGAGAGGTGGGGCGAGACCCCGTGCGCCTTCCTCGAGCTGAAGCCCGGCGCCAGCGCCACCGCCGACGACATCATCGCCTGGTGCCGCGAGCACCTTGCCCGCTACAAGGTGCCCCGCCACGTGGTCTTCGCCGAGCTGCCCAAAACCTCCACCGGCAAGATCCAGAAGTACGCCCTGCGCGACCGCGCCAAGGACGTGTGAGCAGGGCGTGTATCAGCCGCCCCGCGCCTCCGGCTCGGGCGGCCTCGCTGCGGGCAGGCCGCCCGCTGAGGCGCCACTGCGCGCGCCGGCCTTTCGCCACCCTCCGTCTGCCGACCGGTTCCCGTCATGATCGCCATCACCAAGATGCCAGCAGGCACGCCCGTCAGCGTCGCAACCACCTTGGGCCCCGTCGAGGTCTTGTCATTTGAGGCATCCGCTGCCGGCCCGGCGATCCTCTATCTGCACGGCGGCATGGGCGGCTGCGACCAGAGCCTTCTCCTCGCCCGCGCGCTCGCGATCGCGGATCACCCAGTCCTCGCGCTGTCGCGCCCGGGATACCTCGGCACGCCGCTGGCTTCCGGCGCATCGCCGCAGGCCCAGGCGGATCTGTGCGCGGCGCTGCTGGACGCGCTCGGCATCGAGCGCGCCGCGCTCGCCGCCGTCTCGGCCGGCGGTCCCGCAGCCCTCCAGTTCGCCCTGCGCCACCCGCAGCGCTGCCGCGGCCTCGTCCTCGTATCGGCCTGCACGGGCGCGCTTCACACCTCGCCCGAGGTGAAGGGCCGCCTTCCGCTTTTGAAAGCCGTCGCCCACCTCCCGCTCGTTCCGCAGCTGTTGCAGTGGAAGCTGCGGCGCGATCCCGAGGCCGCGGCCCGGCGCGCCATCCCCGACCCGGCATTGCGCGCGCAGACCTTGTCCCACCCGGAGGCGGGCGCGCTTTTGCGCCTGTTGCAGCTCTCGACGTTTCACCGTCTGCGCGCGCGCCTGCCCGGGACGCTGAACGACATCGCCCGCTTCGAGGCGCTGGACGACTATCCGCTCGAGGACATCGCCGCGCCGATCCTCATCGTGCACGGCACGGCCGACCGCATCGTGCCGTTCGCCCATGCCGAGCGCGTCGCCGGGCGCGCCCGGGCCGCCGATCTGCTGGCCCTCGAGGGTGGCGGGCACGTGGCGCTGTTCACGCACATCGACGCCGTCCGCCGCCGCGCACAGGAGTTCGCGCGCGCCCATCTCACCTGAGCCCGCGCCAACGGCAAAGGGCCGGCGTCGCCGCCGGCCCTCGCGTGTTCTCCCGTGTGCGCTGATCAGAAATCCTGCCAGTCGGCCTCTTCCGCCGCCTCGGCCGCGGGCTTTGCCAACGCAGAGGACGAGGCCTTGCGCGCAGGAGCGGCCTTGGCCTGCGGCCGCGGCGCCTGCCGCTGCGGCGCCCGCGCCGCCATCTGCACGTGCCCGCCGGCGATCTGGAACTGGCCGATCAGGCGCGACAGCTCTCCCGCCTCCTGCGCCAGCGAGTGGCTGGCGGCCGTCGACTGCTCCACCATCGACGCGTTCTGCTGCGTCGCCTGGTCCATCTGGTTGATGGCCGTGTTGACCTGCGCCAGGCCCGTCGCCTGCTCCTGCGCGCCCGAGGCGATATCGACCACCACCTTGTTGATGTCGTTGACCTGGGTAAGGATTCGCTCCAGCGCCCGGCCCGTCTCGGCCACCAGCTCGACGCCCTCGGCGACCTGGCTCGAGGAGGTCGAGATCAGGCCCTTGATCTCCTTGGCGGCATCGGCCGAGCGCTGGGCCAGCGCCCGCACCTCGGAGGCGACCACCGCGAAGCCGCGGCCGGCCTCGCCCGCGCGCGCCGCCTCGACGCCCGCGTTCAGCGCCAGCAGGTTGGTCTGGAACGCGATCTCGTCGATCACGCCGATGATCTGGCTGATCTGCTGCGCGCTCTTCTCGATGTTGCCCATGGCATCCACCGTCCGGCGCACGGTGACGCCGGTCTTCTCGGCGTCCGACTTGGCCGTGGACACGACCTCGCGGGCATGCGTGGCGCCCTCGGCGGCCTTCTTGCCGGTGGCGGTGATCTCGTCGAGCGCGGCAGCCGTCTCCTCGAGGCTGGCCGCCTGCTGCTCGGTGCGCTTCGACAGATCGTCGGCAGCCGACGTGATCTCGCGCGAGCCCGAGGAGATCGCGCCCGTGCTCTGCGTCACCGCCTGCAACGCCTCGGCGAGCTGCTCGAGCGCATGATTGAAGTCGCTCTTGAGCTGCGCGTAGGCCTCCGGCAGGTTGTCGTTGATCCGGAACGTGAGGTCCTTGGCCGCCAGCTTGGCGAGACCGGCACCGATCGAGCGGTTGACGAGCGCGCGCTCCTTGCCGATCGCCTCCTCCTGCGCCCTGACGCGCTCGGCCTCGGCGCGCACCCGCGCCTCCTCGGCCTCGCGCTCCATGCGCACCTTGTCGACGGCCGCGTCGCGGAACACCAGCACGGCCTTGGCCATCTCGCCCATATCGTCCTTGTTGCCCTGCGCGGGGATCTCGACCTTGAGGTCGCCGGCGGCGAGCTTGCTCATGGCGCCGACCATGCCCTGCAGCGGACGGGCGATGCCGCGACCGATGATCCAGGCCATCGACACGCCGAGCAGCAGCGCGGCAAGGCACGTGGCAATGATCATCGCGAGCTGGAGTTGCGTCTCGCTGTCGACCTCCGCCTGCCGCGCCTCGAACGCCTCGGACTGGCTCTTGACCAGGCCGCCCAGCACGTCCTGCAGCGCCTGCGCGACCTTCGCATTCTCGATCGCCGTCATCTGGTGCGTGTCGAGCACGATCTTCGTCACGGCCCGGAAGGTGTCTCGATAAAGCGGGATCTCCTTGATCACCGCCTCGACCTTGGCCTTGAGGTCCCCGCTGGTTGCATCCCGCAGCGCACCGAGTCCCGACATGAACTTGCCGAGCTCGGCATCGGCCGTATCGGAGAGCTTCTTGTCGTTGTTGAGGATGAAGCTGCTGACGTTGAAGCGCGCGAGCTGCAGATGGCTCTGTGCGGCGCCCGCAAGTGCCGACGCCTTGTAGTCGTTCTGCTTGTACGTCGTGTCCATCACCTCGTTCATCAGCGTGACGACCTTCACCGCAACCGGTCGCATGTTGGTATTGATCGCCTGGTCGCGCCCCTTGCGCATGTCGACCAGCATCCCCGCATTCTTGCGGAAGGCGTTGAACTGCTTGTCGGCCTCATCGAGCAGGCGCTTGCGCGCCGGATCGCGCAGCGCGCTCTTCATTCCAGCAATCCGGTCAACGGTCTTGCTCTCTTCCTCGCGCATCACCTTGAGGTTCGCCTCGCCGCCGTCGCGCACGAACGCGTCGAGCGCGCGCCACATCGAGGAGAAGGTCGCGTTGACCGAGGTTGCGTGCACATTGTTGCGCGCAAGGCGGCTCGCATCGCTGAAGTCGGCACGCACCGACGAGAGCGCATGCACAGCAATGCCGGCAAGTACCAGGAGCAGCGCGAGGACCGCGCCGAAGCCGATCCTGATCCGCGTTCCGACCATGTAATTGGAATTGAAATGACTAAGCATTCTCACCGCTCCGTTTAAGGTGTCTCCAGCGAGAGATAACAAATCATGGTTGCCAAAGGCTGAAATTGAGTAATGCTGTATAGGTTTTCAATTTACGCAAATACAACCTGGAACGGAGATTTCGGGATTTTCAGATCATCGAGTTGCAAATGCCCGACGCGACGGAGATCTCGCTCCGCCCGCCGGATCGGCCGGTCGCAGCGCCGAGGGGACCTCCCGGCCGCGATTCATCCGCTGACGGATAGATGCAAGAGCTGCAGCGCCGGGCGTCTCGGCGCCGTCGGCCGAACCCACCTCGCGCGGCCGGCGCACGGCTTGCGGCACAACCGGTGAGTGCAAGCGGATGCCGCTACGGCATCGGCAGCGCCTCGTGCTCCTTCAGGATGCGCGTGCCGTCCTCGGTCTCGATCAGCTTGACGCGATAGCCCCACAGCTGGGCGAGGTACTGCAGTGTCCGCTCGGCCTCCGTGCGGTCGAGCAGGATGCCGTTGCGCACGTGATGCGTGAGCACGAGCCGCCGGCTGCCGGAGAGATCGGCGTCCGTGACGCGCAGGTCCGGATCCTGCGAGGCGACGTCGTAGTGCCGGGCCAGCCGTCGGCGCACGTCGCGATAGCCGCGCTCGTTGTGGATCGAGGCCACTGCCATGGTCGGGGCCTTGGCGTCATCGGCAACCGCGAACAGGCGGAAGTCGCGAATGAGCTTGGGCGAGAGGTATTGCAGCACGAAGCTCTCGTCGCGGTACTCGGCCCAGGCCTGGCGCAGCGTGCCCATGGCATCCCCGCAGCCCGCGATGTCGGGGAACCAGTCGCGATCCTCCTCGCTGGGCTCGGTGCAGATGCGCTCGATGTCCTTCATCATGGCAAAGCCGAGCGCGTACGGGTTGATGCCGCCGTAGCGGCGGTCCTTGAAGGTCGGCTGGAACACCACCGAGGAATGCGAGTGCAGGAACTCCAGCATCGTCCCGTCGGTGAGCTGGCCGCGCTCGTAGAGCGTGTTGAGGATCTGGTAGTGCGTGTAGGTGGCGCAGCCCTCGTTCATCATCTTGGTCTGGCGCTGCGGGTAGAAGTATTGCGACAGCGAGCGCACGATGCGCAGCAGCTCCCGCTGCCAGTCGCCGAGCTTGGGCGCGTGCTTCTCCAGGAAGTAGAGGATGTTCTCCTCCGGCAGCCCGAGCTGGCGGTTCTCTGCCTGCCCGGCTCCCCCGTCCTTGCTGACCTCGCGCGTGATCTCGGGCAGCGTCCGGTAGATCGGATCGAAGGTCTGCTCCTCGTGCTCGCGCCGGCGCGCCGCCTTCTCCCGCTCGTGCTTGGCGATGTTGCGCGGCCGCGGATGGAAATCGCGGCTGATGCCCTGGTTCATCAGGGCGTGCGCGGCGTCGAGCGTCTGCTCCACCGCTTCCTGGCCGTAGCGCTCCTCGCATTCCGCGACGTAGGACTTGGCGAAGGCGAGGTAGTCGATGATGTGGTCGGGCTGGGTCCAGAGCTGGAACTGGTAGTTGTTCTTGAAGAAGTGGTTGTGGCCGTAGGCGGCGTGCGCGATGACCAGCGCCTGCATGGTCATGGAGTTCTCCTCCATGATGTAGTTGATGCAGGGGTCTGAGTTGATCACCAGCTCGTAGGCGAGGCTGCGCATGCCCTTCTTGTAGTAGGCCTCGTCGTGGGCGAAGCGCTTCCCGAACGACCAGTGCCGGTACATGATCGGCATGCCGATGGAGGTGTAGGCGTCGAGCATCTGCTCGGCCGTGATCACCTCGATCTGGTTCGGGTAGATGCTCAGGCCCATCTCGCCGAGCGCGATCTCGCCCATGGCGGCGTCGACCTCGCGGATCAGGTCGAAGTTCCATTCCGCGCCGTCGAACAGCGGCTTCAAGTTGCCTTTGCGGGGCGGCAGCTTGGTGGCGGTCTCTTGCACGTCACTTCCCCAAACTAGGCGGCGATGCCGTTGGCCGAGAACAGCTCGTGGAACACGGGATAGATGTCTCCGGGCGAGGACACCCGCCGCATGGCGAACACCTTGGAGCCCTGCGCCACCTGCGCGTATCCATGCCACACGGGCGTCTCGATGCTGTCGTTGAAGCGCTCGCCGTGCGTCGTCTCGATGTAGGCGAAGTACTGGCAGATCGGCAGGATCTCGTTACCGAGCAGGTCCATGCAGCGCGGCATGTCGTCGTGGAAGTTGTCGCCGTCGGAGGCCTGCGCCGCGTAGATGTTCCAGTCGGCGGGCGAGTAGCGGTCCTTGACCACGCGCAGCATCTCGTCGAGCGCCGAGGAGATCACCGTGCCGCCGGTCTCGGTGCCGCGGAAGAACGTCTCCTCGTCCACCTCCGCCGCCGTCGAGGTGTGGCGGATGAAGACGATGTGCACCTCCCGGTAATGCCGCATCAGGAAGATGTGCAGCAGCATGAAGAAGCGCTTGGCGAGGTCCTTCAGCGCCTCCGTCATCGAGGCGGACGCGTCCATCAGGCAGAACATGACCGCCTGCGTCGAGGGCTTCGGCACCCGCTCGAAGCGGTTGTACTGCAGGTCGAGCGGGTCGATGAAGGCGATCGTCTTGCGCAGCCGCTGCTTGTGCTCGAGCTTTGCGCGCAGCTCCGCGATCCGGGCCTCGTCCCGCGGGCTGGCCGCCTCAAGCGCCGCGATCTCCTCCTCGAGCCGCTTGATCTCCTCTGCGCTCGGGCGCCTCAGCGCCAGGCGCCGGCCAAGGCTCTTGCGCATGGTGCGGGCGTGGTTGAGCCGCGCCGGCGAGCCGTCCGTCGTGAAGCCGGCGCGTGCAGCCTTTGGCGACTTCAGGTCTTTGAGCTTCACCTTGACGAGGTTCGGCAGCTTCAGGTCGTCGAAGAACAGGTCGAGGAACTCCTCCTTCGTCAGCGTGAAGGTGAACTCGTCCTGGCCTTCGCCGTCGGCGCTGCCCTGGTTGCCGCGCCCGCCGCCGCCGCCCTGCGGCTTCTGGATCTCGTCGCCGACCTGGTAGTCCTCGTTGCCGGGCAGCACATAGTCCCGCTTGCCCGAGTTGCGCCCGAGCGAGAACGTCGGCTCGCGCAGGCTCTTGGAGCGGATGGTGACCTTCTCGGCCCCCTCGGCCTCCGACACCTTGCGCGACTTGAGGCTGTCCTTGATGGCGTCGCGGATCTCGGCCTTGGCCCGGCGCAGGAAGCGCTGGCGGTTGCCGAGGCTCTTCGACTTGGGGTTCAGGCGGCGGTCGATGATCTGCATCACTGGGCCCTTCGAGTCCTGGAAGGGATTATAGCACCCTCCGCGCCCAAGCAATAAGGCGCCCGGGGCGGTGCCCCGGGCGCCTTCTCAACCGCGGTCGCCGGCCGGGAAGGCAGGGCCATCCCGTCAGCTCGACTTCTTCACCCGCATGTACCACTCCACGAGCCGGCGCACTTGCCGGGCCGTGTAGCCGCGGGCGACCATCCGCTGCACGAACTCGTCGTGCTTCTTCTCGGTCTCGCTGTCCTGCTTCTTGCCGAAGCTGATCACCGGCAGCAGGTCCTCGACCTGGCTGAACATGCGCCGCTCGATCACGTCGCGGATCTTCTCGTAGCTCGTCCATGCCGGGTTCTTGCCGCCGTTCTTGGAGCGGGCCCGGAGCGAGAACTTGACCACCTCGAAGCGGAAGTCCTTCGGATTGGCGATGCCGGCGGGCTTCTCGATCTTGGACAGCTCCTGCTCCAGCACCTGCCGGCTCATGAGCTGGCCGGTATCGGGATCCTTGAAGTCGTGATCCTCGATCCAGGCGTCCGCGTAGGCGACGTAGCGGTCGAACAGGTTCTGCCCGAAATCGTTGTACGATTCGAGGTAGGCCTTCTGGATCTCGTTGCCGATGAACTCCGCGTACTTCGGCGACAGCTCCTCCTTCAGGAACTCGAGCCAGCGGCTCTCGGTTTCCTCCGGCATCTGCTCGCGGCGCACCGCCTGCTCGATGACGTAGAGCAGATGCACCGGGTCGGCCGCCACCTCGTGCGTGTCGAAGTTGAACGTCTCCGACAGGATCTTGTAGGCGAACCGCGTCGAGGCGCCGTCCATGCCCTCCATCACGCCCGCCGCGTCCCGGTACTCCTGGATGGTCTTGGCGTGCGGATCCGTGTCCTTGAGGCTCTCGCCGTCGTAGACGCGCATCTTGGAGAACAGCGACGAGTTCTCGTGCGGCTTCAGCCGCGTCAGCACCGAGAAGCGCGCCAGCATCTCCAGCGTGCCGGGCGCGATCGAGGCCTCCTTGAGCTCGCTGCCCGCGAGCAGCTTCTCGTAGATGTGCCGCTCCTCGGTGACGCGCAGGCAGTAGGGCACCTTGATCACGCTGATGCGGTCGAGGAAGGCCTCGTTGTTCTTGTTGGCGCGGAAGCTCTGCCACTCGCTCTCGTTGGAGTGCGCGACGATCAGCCCCTGGTAGGGCATGGCGCCGACGTTTTCCGTGCCGACGTAGTTGCGGTCCTGCGTCGCCGTCAGCAGCGGGTGCAGCATCTTCAGCGGCGCCTTGAACATCTCCACGAACTCGAGCACGCCCTGCGTGGTGCGGTTGAGACCGCCCGAGTAGGAGTAGGCGTCCGCGTCGTTCTGCCCGAAGTGCTCGAGCTTGCGGATGTCGACCTTGCCGACGAGCGCCGAGATGTCCTGGTTGTTCTCGTCGCCCGGCTCCGTCTTCGCCACGCAGATCTGGCGCAGCTTTGAGGGGTGCATGCGCACGACCGAGAACTTGGAGATGTCGCCGCCGAACTCGTCGAGGCGCTTCACCGCCCACGGGCTCATGTTGCCCATCAGGAGCCGCGCCGGGATGCCGTAGCGGTCCTCGAGCATGGAGCCCATCTGCGCCGGGTCGAACAGCCCGAGCGGGCTCTCGAAGATGGGGCTCACGTCGTCGTTGGTGGCGAGCACGTAGATCGGCCGCCGCTCCATCAGGTCCTTCAGCCTGTCCGCGAGCGAGGACTTGCCGCCGCCGACCGGTCCGAGCAGGTAGAGGATCTGCTTCTTCTCCTCGAGACCCTGCGCGGCATGCCGGAAGAATCCGACGATGCGCTCGATCGTCTCCTCGAGGCCGTAGAAATCCTTGAACGCCGGATAGACCTTCAAGGTGCGGTTCTGGAAGATGCGGCCGAGGCGCGCGTCTCGCGACGTGTCGACGAACTCGGGCTCGCCGATGGCCGCGATCATGCGCTCGGCCGTCGTGGCATACATGGAGGGGTCGTTGCGGCAGCCCTCGAGATACTCCCTCAAGGACATCCTGTGCTGCTTCTGACTCTCGTATGCCTGCGCATAGAGATCGAAAATGCTGTCCTTCGTCGTCATGTGTTCACCGCCTTCTGCCATCGGCGCGCATCCCGAAGCTTAGACCAAAAAAGTGGGGCGCGGATATGGGACGGCCACTTTGTCCAGCCTAGTTGCCGCATGGTGCCACAGGGCCCTCCACAGCGCGTTTAATTCTTAGTAATGTATTGGGGATCCAAACGCCCAAGAACAAGTGACGTTTCCTCTTGCTTCCGAAGACTTAGGAGAGGCGGACGTCTGCTTGCCCGCCGCCGCGCGGGACTGCCGGACTTGGTAAATTCCACAGGACCTGTCCCCAGCCTCTGCACATGCGCATGCGCGCGTGCACCGGTTGCGGCTTTTAGCCCGCCGAATCTCCACACTTTGCCGCCGCCGCAGGCAACCGCGCTGAGCAACGGCTCAAATTTCGCCCACCTGCATCAGGCAACGCCGTCCAGGCGCATCGGGATGCCTGCCGCCGCCATGTGGCGCTTTGCGGCGCCGATGCTGAACGTCCCGAAGTGGAAGATGGATGCCGCCAGCACGGCGCTGGCATGCCCGACTGTCACGCCCTCGACCAGGTGCTCCAGCGTGCCGACGCCGCCGGAGGCAATCACCGGCACCGAGACCGCGTCGGCGACGGCGCGGGTGAGGCCGAGGTCGAAGCCGATCTTGGTGCCGTCGCGGTCCATCGAGGTCAGCAGGATCTCGCCCGCTCCGAGGCCCACCACCTCGCGCGCGTAGGCCACGGCGTCGAGCCCCGTCGCGTTCCGCCCGCCGTGCGTGAACACCTCCCAGCGCGGCGGCTCCGCCTCCGCCGAGACCTTCTTGGCGTCGATGGCGACGACGATGCACTGGGAGCCGAATTTCTCCGCCCCCTCGCCGACGAAGGCGCGCCGCTGCACCGCCGAGGTATTGATCGAGACCTTGTCCGCCCCTGCTTCCAGCAGCCGCCGGATGTCCTCCACCGTGCGCACGCCGCCGCCGACCGTGAGTGGCATGAAGCAGCGCTCGGCGGTCTGCTCCACGATGTCGAAGATGGTGTCGCGGTTCTCGTGGCTGGCCGTGATGTCGAGGAAGCACAATTCGTCGGCTCCGGCCGCATCGTACGCAGCCGCCGCCTCCACCGGATCGCCGGCGTCCGCAAGGTCGACGAAGTTGACCCCCTTCACGACGCGCCCGTCCTTCACGTCGAGGCAGGGGATGATGCGGATCTTGAGGGTCAAGGCGGCCTCGCGCTTCAAGCACTTCCAGGCCCACTTCTACCCCAGGCCGGCGCCGATCGGAAACATTGCCACGCGCCGGCCGCAGCCCGAGCCCATTCCCGCCCCAATCGCAAGCTAATTCAGCCTGTTAATGCGACACGATTGGTCCAGCGTACGGGCGCAGACGGCCGCCGCGGCCAGGGCCGCAGGCAGCGTGCGGGGACGTGCGCGCTGCGCCATGCACCGTCTCGCCATGGCCCTCCTGGCTCTTCTCCTGCTGCTCCCGGCGCCGACCTTGGCCGCCGACAGGCTCGTCGCCATCGATGTCGTTGGCAACAGATCGCTCTCCGCCGACAGCATCCGCGCCCGCCTGCCACTGCGCATTGGCGACGCTTACGATGCCGCGCACCTCGACCAGGCCATCCAGACCCTTTATGCCACGGGCCTCTTCGCCGACGTCCGCGTCAATGGCCAGTCGGGGCGGGTCACCGTCGCGGTGGTCGAGAACCCGATCGTCGCGAGCGTTGCCATCGAGGGCAACGCGTCGATTGAAACGTCGCAGCTGCTGTCGCTCCTGACCCTCAAGCAGCGCTCGCGCTACACCGCTGCCAAGGCGCACGCCGACGCCCTGCGCGTCCGCGACTACTATCGCGCCCAAGGCCGCCAGGCGACCAGCGTCACGCCCCGCACGCGCGAGCGGCCCGACGGCCAGCTCGAGCTCGTTCACGTCGTCGCCGAGGCCGAGGTGGCCAAGGTCGCCCGCATTGCCTTTGCCGGCAACCGCGCCTTCTCCGACCAGGAGCTGAAAGGCGTCGTCACCACCAGCGAATCGGGCTGGCTCGACATTCTGAAGCGGGCGGCCTTCTACGACGCGGAGCGTCTGCGGCAGGACGCGGAGCTGTTGCGCCGCTACTACCGCACGCATGGCTTCCCCGACGCCAAGGTCGGCCAGCCGGAGGCCGTCGAGACCGAGGATGGCAAGGCCTACCGCGTCACCTTCACCATTGACGAGGGTGTCCGCTACGGCATGCGCGCCGGCAGCATCGATAGCCGGCTGCGCGCGGTCGACACACGCGGGTTGACTCCCGTCCGCAAGCTCGCCGACGGCGCCGCCTACGATGAGGAGGCGATCGAGCGGTCGGTCGAAGACATCACCCTCGCGCTGAGTCGCCAGGGCTTCGCCTTCGCCCGCGTCAAGACCGTGCCGGTCCGCGACGAGAGGACGCAAACCATCCGCATCGACTTCGTGGTCACCGATGGGCCCGCCTTCTACGCCGAGCGCATCGATATCGCGGGCAACACCAAGACCCGCGACGAGGTCATCCGCCGCGAGCTGCGCATTGCCGAGGGCGATCCCGTCAACGCCCTGCTCCTGGAGCGGGCGAGGAAGCGCGTCATGGCGCTGGGCTTCTTCAAGTCGGTCGATCTCAAGCGCCACCGCGGCTCCGCCGATGACAAGCTCGTGCTGACCGTCGAGGTGGTGGAGGACGACAGCCGCAACATCGGCTTCGGCATCGGCTACTCCACGGCCGAGGGCGTCGTCGGCGACCTCAACCTCGGCGAGAAGAACCTGCTCGGCACCGGCCAGCGGCTGGGTGTCAAGCTTTCGGGCAGCGCCAGCCGCCTCCAGGCGGAGCTCGGCTTCACCGAGCCGCGCTTTCTGGGCAGCTCCGTCGCCGCCGGCTTCGATCTCTTCTACAAGGACATCGACTACGCCCAGTACGCCTCCTACAAGGGCGAGAGCGTCGGCTTCAAGCTGCGGGCGAGCTACCCCGTCGACGACACCTGGACGGTCGGCGTCAACTACGGCTATTCGCGCAGCACCCTCTACGACATCGGCGCCAACGCCTCGCCCGCCATCAAGCAGGCGGTGCCGGGCTATCCCAACGCCACCTCGACCGCCTACGACACGTCCTCCCTCGGCTACAGCGTCGCCTACGACACGCGCGACAGCAAGCGCCGGCCCACGTCCGGCGTCGTCATCTCGCTCTCGCAGGATCTCGCCGGCCTCGGCGGCGACGTCCGCTACATCCGCACGGGAACCGACCTCAAGACCTACCACGCCGTCGCCGACGGCGTGACGGCGCAGCTGCGGGCCGCCGGCGGCACCATCGTCGGCTGGGGCGGCCAGGACGTGCGCCTGCTCGACCTCTACTACAAGGGCAACGACATCGTGCGCGGCTTTGCCCCCGCCGGCATCGGCCCGCGCGACGCCTCCAGCGCCAACGCGGACGCCCTCGGCGGCAAGAGCTACTTCACCACCTCCTCAGAGCTGCTGTTCGCGATTCCCGGCGTTCCCCGGGACATCGGCCTCAAGGGCGCGATCTTCGCCGACGTCGGCTCGCTGTGGAGCGCCAACAGGAGTGCGGCTGCGGCCTCGGGCACGGTCGGCAGCGCCTTCGTCCCGCGCGCCTCCGTCGGCGTCGGGCTCGGCTGGGACAGCCCCATCGGCACGCTCCGCGTCGACTACGCCATCCCGCTCGCCAAGCAGTCCTTCGACAAGACCCAGCCGCTGAGCTTCGGGCTAAGCCCGTTCTGACGGCCGCCGACGGCCCCGCCCGGCAACCGTCGGCTTGGTCTCGACGCTGACCATGTCGCGCCCTCGGGCGGCTTCCGCCCACTTGCCCGGCGCCGGTCCGCGCGGCCGCGAGAGACGCTCCGGACCCAGCGGAAGCTGGACCATTGCGCCATGCCGCAAGGCACCGTAGGATTTGCCCATACGATCAGTGTGGGCACGGTCGGATCACTGCGCGCCTCGTTCCTGAGCAAGGCCAGCGGCACCCCCTGTCTCGAACTCTGGCGCGGCCCACAGCTATTCATCCCGACCTTGATGTTGCAGACCCTCACGCGAGACTTCCTGGCCGGCGCCGTCGTCTCTCTCACACTGATCGCCAACATCGTCTCGTTCGCCGCCTTGATGTTCACGGGCGAGCTGAGCGCGGGCGTCCCGGTGGCGGTCTGGGCCCTGCTGGTCGGCAGCTGCATCGGCGGCCTCTGGATCGCGGCCAGCACCTCCCTGCCCCCGCTCGCGACAGGCATCGATTCGCCCACCGGCGCGCTGCTCGTCATCGTCAGCGGCATGGTCGGGAGCGCCGTGCTCGCAGCCGGCGGCTCGACGCGCTCGGCCATCGATACGACGATGCTGGCCTTCTCGATCGTCACGCTGCTGTCGGGCGCCCTGTTCCTCGGCTTCGGCATCGCGCGCCGCGGTCCCTTCTTCCGCTTCGTTCCCTATAGCGTCGTCGGCGGCTTCCTGGCGGCCACCGGCTGCCTGCTGATTGCCGGCGGCATCAAGATGACGACAGGCGTGACCTTCTCCAACGCCTCGGCGGCCCTGAGGATGTCGGCGGCCGACGTCGCCAGGCTGGTCGCGGCGGTGGGCGCGCTGGGCGTCCTGCTCGCCGTGCGCAGGGTCGTGAAGAGCCCGTACGCCATTCCCCTCGCCATTCTCGTCATGATCGTGGTCGGCAACGTTGCCCTCGCCCTCCTCGGCCGCACCTCGCCGCAATCGGGTTGGTACATGTACTCGCCCGGCACCCTCGAGGCGTGGCGGCCGCTGACGGCGCTCCGGAGAGCGACCATCGACTGGGCTGCCCTCCTCCACGTGCTGCCGGAGATCTTCGCCACCATGGCCGTGGCCACGATCTCGCTCGTCACCAAGGTCTCCAGCGTCGAGGTGGCCCGCGCCGAGGCCGGCGACCTCGACCGCGAGTTCCGCGCCCACGGCGTGGCCAACCTCCTGATGCTGCCCTTCGGCGGCGTCACCGCCTCGATGCAGATTGGCTCGAGCCGGCTCCTCGAGCAGGCGGGCGGCGCCACGCGCTGGAGCGGGGCGGCGTGCGCGCTCGTGTTCGGTCTCGTGGCCCTGCTCAACATCGACCTGCCGGGCCTGATCCCGACGCCGATCGCGGCCGCCCTCGTGTTCCTCCTGGGCTGGAGCTTTCTGGCCGACAGCCTGCGCCGGCCCATCCTGCAGCGGACCTGGCTCGACCTCTCGCTGGCGCTTGCCATCATGCTGGTATGCCTGAGGTTCGGCTACATCGTCGGCGTCGTCGCCGGCGTCTTCTGCGCCTGCCTGCTGTTCGCCATCAGCTACGGCCGCATCGGCGTCGTGCGCCGGCACGCCTCGCGCGCGCTTGCCGCAAGCAGCGTCGACCGCTCCCTCGAGGACGAGCGCACGCTGCGCCGGGAGGGCGAGGCGATCCAGATCTACTGGCTCAGCGGCTACATCTTCTTCGGCTCCTCCGACAGGGTGTTCGAGCGCATCCGGCAGGACATCGACGCGCGCGCCGATGGCGCCGTGCGCTTCATGATCGTCGATTTCTCCGGCGTCACGGGCGCCGACACCTCGGCCTTCATGAGCCTGATGAAGCTCAAGAGCTACTGCGACAGGCGCGGCATCACGCTGGCGTGCGCGGCCATCGCAAGCCCCGGCCGCGCCGCGCTCGAGCGCGACGGCTTCGTCGGCCCGCGCAGCCGCCACCGCCTGTTCCCCGACCGCGACGCCGCGCTCGAGTGGTGCGAGGATCAGCTGCTGGCTGCCCGCGGCGGCGCGCGGCCGGAGGAGCAGGCCCGCTTCGAGCTGTGGCTGAAACGCGAGCTCGCCTCGGCCGCCGAGCCGTCCGAGCTGCTGGCGCATTTCGCGCGCAAGTCGGTGGCCGCGGGCCAGGTCGTCTACACCCAGGGCGAGGCCTCCGACAGCATCGACTTCATCGCCGCCGGCACGCTGTCCGTCATCCGCGACAACGGCGATGGCACCCGGACGCGGCTGCGCCGCATCGCGACGCACTCCGTCATCGGCGAGATGGGCTTCTTCCGGCGCACGCCGCGGACCGCAACCGTGATCGCCGACGAGGACACCGTCCTCTTCAGCCTGTCGCGCGAGAGCTTCCAGCGGCTGCGCGAGGGCGAGCCGAAGCTCGCGGGCGAGATTTACGACTTCATCATCCGCGTGCTGGCCGACCGCCTCGATTTCGCCAACAGCGAGGTAGCCTCGCTCGCGGGCTGACGGCCGCCGCATCCTCGCCAATCCGGGCCGACGCACCGGTGCGGCCGTCCGCCGCTGTGGCGGGCGCGGTGTCTCTAGCCCTCGCCGGCGTCCGCCGCCGACCGGCTCATGGCCTCGACGATCTCGGCGAGCGAGGCGATGAAACGCGCCCGCTCGCGCGCCTTCAGCACCGAGAGGATGCGGGTGTCGACGCGCGATGCGGCCGGCCGCATGGCGGACAGCGCCGCGCGGCCCTTGGCCGTGATGCGCACCGCGTACATGCGCGCGTCCTCCTTCGTGCGCTTGCGCTGCAGAAGCTTGCGCTCCACCAACCTGCGCACGATATCAGCCAAGGTCGAGCGGTCGACGCCGGTCTGCTCGACGAGGCCCGTCTGGCTCACATCGGGGGTCGCCGCGACGGCGGCGAGGATCGCGTACTGGCGCGGAGTGAGGTCCGTATGGCCCGTCTCCTTCGCGAACAAGACCTCCGCGCACTGGCCGGCGCGATGCAAAAGGTGCAATGCGGACGTCTCGAGCGCCCGGCCACGACTGCTGTTTTTCACTGATCCACACTCCGTCGCATCCTGATGCGCAGACAAACGCCGGCGGGGCGAGAACGGCTCCTGCTCAATGCTGCCACATCTCAACTCTGGTCTGGCAAATTCGATCGACCACCGGACTAATGCATTGTCCGGCATCAAGCTCACGCATCCAAGCTTATGGCACCCCGACGCCCGCTTGAAAAGCCTTGAACGTCAGCCTACGGCTTGTCGCCGAGCACGACGGCGCGCGAGCGCGAGAAGAAGTCGCGCCTGATCAGGATCAACATCACCCACGTCGTCGCGACGATGAAGGCCAGCGGATGGAAGAACCACGCGATCGCAGCAATCGCATGGTAGAACGAGCGCAATCCGCTGTTGGTATGCTCCGCTGCCAGACCGATCAGCCGCGCGGTGCGCCGCGCGTGCGCCTCGACCTCGGCCTCCGGTGATCCCGGCAGCGGCGTCGCGCCGATCATGATCGCTGTATAGTGAGACAGCCGGAAGCCCCAGGCGAACTTGAAGAAGGCGTAGATGAACACGCTCATGATGAGCAGAAGCTTCACCTCCCACATCAGGGAGGACGACGGGGCGACGTAGGGCAGCCGCTCGAGCATGGCCTGGACCTTCTCGCCCGAGCCGACGCTTGCCGCCAGGCCGCCCACGGCGATGGCGCTGGTCGAGGCGAAGAAGGCGTTGCCCTGGCTGAGGCTCGACAGCAGCACGGCATCGATCATGCGGTTCTCCCGGCGGGCCATGTTCTGCATCCACAGCATGCGCTGGGCCTGCACGGCGCCGACCAGGCTGCGCCCCCCGAAGGCCGTCCGGTGCAGGATGATCCGGTACAGGCCGACCGTGGCGATGAAGTAGCAGAGCGCGAAGAAGTCGGGCTCGGTCATGAAGCCGATCATGGGGTCCCCTCGGGTAGTGCCCGGCGGCGCAAGTCCGCGATCCGGTCGAGCGCGCCCTGCAGGATGAGCGTCGCCGCGACCTTGTCTATGACCTCCGCCCGCCGCTTGCGGGAGGCATCCGCGCTGATCAGCAGGCGCTCGGCCTCCTGCGTCGTCAGGCGCTCGTCCCAGAGCAGCACCGGGTGCGGGGTGAGGCGGGCGAAATTGCGGGCGAAGGCCCGCGTCGCCTGAGCCCTGGGCCCGTCCCGGCCGTCGAGATTGACCGGCAGCCCGACCACGAAGCCCCCCACGCCCTCCCGGGCCGCCAGGCGCAGCAGCTCCGCGGCATCGACCCCGAACTTCTTGCCGCGCAAAAGCGTCTCGAAGCCCGAGGCGATCATCAGCGTGACATCGGACAGTGCGATGCCCACCGTCTTGGTGCCGACGTCGAGGCCGAACAGCCGGTCGCCGGGCCTCAGGCGGGCGAGGAACGCCTCGGGATCGCGTAGCGGCAGCCTCGCCTCAGCCTGTTCCACGTTCCCGCCTGCTCCCCGCACCGATCCCGGTTGTCCTGTCGTTTGAGGCCCTTATACTCGTAGCCACGGGCGCCGGCCACACGCCGCGCGCAAGCGGGGCAACCCCGGCGCCGCCGCGCAACGGAGAGCACAGCCTATGAAACTGATCTGGTTCGGACATTCCTGCTTCCGCGTCGAGACCGGCAACAGCGTCGTCCTGATCGACCCGTTCCTCAAGGGCAACCCGACGTTCGAGAAGAGCGGCGTCAAGTGGTCCGACGCCGTGGACGGTGTGACGCATGTGGCCCTGACGCACGGGCATTCCGACCACGTCGGCGACGCGGGCGAGATCTGCAAGGCCAAGGCCGCCACCCTGATCGCCAATTTCGAGCTCGCCATGTACGTCAAGGGCAAGGGGGCCGAGAAGCTCGAGCCCATGAACACCGGCGGCAGCATCTATACGCCCGACTTCGACCTCACCCTGACCAACGCGCTCCACTCCTCCTCGGGCGATGTCTACCTCGGCAACCCCAACGGCATCGTGCTCAAGACGCGCGAGGGCAAGACGCTCTATCACATGGGCGACACCGACGTGTTCGCCGACATGGCGCTGATCGAGGAGCTGCACAAGCCCGACATCGGCATCGTGCCGATCGGCGACCGCTTCACGATGGGTGCGCGCACGGCCGCCTTCGCGTGCAAGAGGTTCTTCCGCTTCTCCACCATCGTGCCCTGCCACTATGGCACCTTCGCCGGCATGCTCGACCCCGATGCCGACAAGTTCGTCGCCGAGATGGGCGGCCAGGCCGTCGTGGTGCCCAAGGTCGGCCAGGCGCTCGCCATCTAAGGCCGCGCCATCCCAGTCGAGCGGCGGGCAGCAGGGCCCGCCGCGCCCCGCTTTCGAGGTCCAATGCCAGACACCCCACGTCCCGCCGCCTCCCCCGGGCGCGCGCCTGCCAGTCTCCCTCCGGCCTTGCTGAGCGACGGCGTGCTGATGTGGACCTATACGGCCACCACCTTCCTGTCGGCCGTGCTGCTGTTCTCCGTGCAGCCGATGTTCGCCAAGATGGTGCTTCCCGTTCTCGGCGGCTCGCCCTCGGTCTGGGCGGTCGCCATCTTCTTCTTCCAGGCGGCGCTGCTGGCCGGCTACTGCTACGCGCACGTGCTGATCGGCCGCGTCAGCCCGCACCTGACGGGCGGCATCCATCTGGGCCTGTGCGTCCTTGCCTTCCTCGTGGCGCTGCCCTTCGGCCTGCCGAGCGGCTGGAGCGAGCCGCCCCCCGGGGAGCCCTACCTCTGGCAGATCGGCCTGTTCACCGTCGCCATCGGCCTGCCGTTCGTGGCCGTCTCGGCCAACGCCCCGCTGCTGCAGGCCTGGTTCGCGCTGACCGGCCACCGGCATGCGCGGGACCCCTATTTCCTCTACGCCGCGAGCAACCTCGGCAGCCTGATGGCGCTGCTGGCCTATCCGTTCCTGCTCGAGCCGCTGTTCGGCCTCAAGGTGCTGAGCCGGTTCTGGTCGGCCGGCTTCGTGCTCCTCGCCGTGGCGCTGGGGCTGTGCTTCCTCCTGATGCGCTCGCGGCTAACGGCCGACGCCGCCGAGAGCCCGCACGCACGCGCTTCCGCGGCCAGCGACCTGTCGCGCCCGACCTGGGCGCAGCGGCTCGGCTGGGTCGGCCTCGCGCTCGTACCCTCGGCGCTGCTCACGGCCTTCACCACCCATGTCAGCACCGACGTGGCCTCGGCGCCGCTGATCTGGGTGCTGCCGCTCACCCTGTACCTCCTCACCTTCGTGCTGGTGTTCCGCGAGCGCTCGCTGATCCCGCGCCCCGTCCTGCTGACGCTGCATCTCGCCAGTGTGGTGGTGGCGCTGCTGGCGCTGTCGCAGACCAAGCACGAGACTTGGATGATCACGGCCGTCACCGGCGTCGTCGTGTTCTTCCTCTCGGCCATGGTGGCGCACCGCACGCTGTACGAGGCGCGCCCCGACGCCCGCCACCTGACCGAGTTCTACCTGTGGATGTCGCTCGGCGGCGCCCTGGGCGGGCTGTCGGCAGCCCTGCTGGCGCCCAAGGTCTTCAGCGAGATCTTTGAGTATCCGCTGCTGCTGGCCCTCTCCATCGCCTGCCGGCCGGGCGTGTTCAGCACCGCCGCCATCGGCCGCCTCGCGGCCTCGCTGAAGCGCCTCGTGCGGCGCGGGCCCGACGACAAGGCGCCGCTCGTGGCCGAGGCCGACAGGCAGGAGGCGCTGGCGCTGTGGCTGATCGTGGCCGCCGGCATCCTCGTCATCTACTGGGTGCCGTGGGGCATCAACAGGCTCGACGTCAACACGCGGGAATGGGGGGCGACGATGGTCGTCACCGGCATCCTCGCCGTCGTGCTGGTCGCGGAATGGCGACATCCCACGCGGCAGTTTCTTGCCGCGCTCCTGATGTTTGCGGCCATCACCACGCTGCCCTCGGGCGTCAAGCGCGGGGAGGCGCAGCGGAGCTACTTCGGCGTCTACCGCGTGCAGACGACCAGCGACGGCCAGTACCACACCCTGATCCACGGCACGACGCTGCACGGGGCCCAGCGCGTGCGCGACGAGGAGGGCAACGTGGTCGAGGACACGACGCCCGCGACCTACTATTACGACAAGAGCCCGATCGCCATCACGGTGGCCAAGGTGCGCGAGCGGCTCGGCGACAGCAAGGGCCGCTATGGCGTCACGGGCCTCGGCTCCGGCTCGCTCGCCTGCCACGCCCAGCCCGGCGAGAGCTGGCGCTTCTTCGAGATCGACCCGACCGTCGTCGCCATCGCGGCCAATCCGCGCCACTTCACGTTCCTCAGCCAATGCCAGCCCAATCCCGACATCGTGCTGGGCGACGCGCGCCTGACCATCGCCAAGGAGGCGTCCGGCAGCTTCGACCTCATCATCATGGATGCCTTCACCTCCGACGCCGTTCCCGTGCACCTGCTGACGAAGGAGGCGATCGAGCTGTTCCTCGACAAGGTGAAGCCGGACGGCGTGGTGCTGTTGCACATCTCCAACCGCTATCTGGACCTGGAATCGATGCTGGCGGCGACCCTCAAGGCCATGCCCGGCGCCCACGGCCTGATGCTGACCGACGACGAAGCCGACGGCAGCTACGCCCAGTCCTCCTCGACGGTGGCGCTCTTCGCCAAGAGCGCCGCGGCCCTGGCGCCCTTCCGCGGCCTGGAGCAGACGGCCGAGCTGCCCGACAAGGGCTTCCGCGCCTGGACCGACGACTACTCCGACATCATCAAGCCGTTCCTGAGCCGGCGCGGCTGGTTCAAGAAGCCCGAGGAGACCAGCACCGGCCTGACCGGGCCGGCCAGGGCCAGCGCCGCCAACTAGGTCCGCACGCCAGCGCGACAGCTGCCCGGATTGCGCGACGGGCCGAGCGGGGGTATGCAAGCCTCCGGCCGGCTGCGCCCCAGCCTGGGGACGCGCCATTCCGGATCAAGGGGTTCCGATGGAGATCGACACGGCAACGGTGCGGCGCGTGGCGCGCCTCGCCCGCATCAAGGTTTCGGATGCGGAAGCCGAGGCCCTCAAGGGCGAGCTTTCCGGCATCCTCGACTGGGTCAAGCAGCTCGACGAGGTGAAGACCGACGGCGTCGAGGCGATGACCCGCGTCATCCCGATGACGCTGCGCCAGCGCGCCGACGCCGTGACCGACGGCGAGATCCCCGACGAGGTGGTCGCCAACGCGCCGGCCCGCGAGGGGCATTTCTACGTCGTGCCGAAGGTGGTGGAGTAGGCCTTCGCGATGCCGGCCTCGATGCCCACGTGTGCGAAAGCTCGGATGCGCGCAGCGCCGGGTGCTGCAGGTGCAATGGGACAGGAAAGCAGACCGACGTGAGCGAACTGACGAAGCTGACATTGGCCGAAGCGCGCGAGGCGCTGGCCGCGAGGCGGATCTCCTCGCGCGAGCTTACGCAGGCCTTCCTCGACGCCATCGACAAGGCCAATCCGGCGCTCAACGCCTACGTGCTGCCGACGCCCGAGCTCGCCCTGGCGCGCGCCGCCGAGAGCGATGCGCGCTTGGCCCGCGGCGAGGCGCGCCCGCTCGAGGGCTTGCCCCTCGGCATCAAGGACCTCTACTGCACGAAGGGCGTGCGCACGACGGCATGCTCCAAGATCCTCGACGGCTTCACGCCGACCTACGAGTCGACGGTGACGCAGAGCTTGTGGGACGCCGGCGCCCTGATGCTCGGCAAGCTCAACAACGACGAGTTCGCCATGGGCTCGTCGAACGAGACGAGCTGCTTCGGCCCCGTCGCGAGCCCCTGGCAGCGCACCGGCAAGGGCGCCAACGTCAAGCTCGTCCCCGGCGGCTCCTCGGGCGGCTCCGCAAGCGCCGTCTCAGCCGACCTGTGCCTGGCGGCCACCGCCACCGACACCGGCGGCTCCATCCGCCAGCCGGCCGCCATCACCGGCACCGTCGGCATCAAGCCGACCTACGGGCGCTGCTCGCGCTGGGGCATCGTCGCGTTCGCCTCCTCGCTCGACCAGGCGGGACCGATCACCAAGACGGTCCGGGATGCGGCCATCATGCTGCGCCACATGGCGAGCGTGGACGCCAAGGATTCCACCTGCGTCGACCTGCCCGTCCCCGACTACGAGGCGGTGCTGGGCCGGGGCATCAAGGGCCTCAGGGTCGGGGTGCCGAGAGAGTACCGCGTCGACGGCATGCCGCGTGAGATCGAGGACCTCTGGCAGCAGGGCATCGCCTGGCTGAAGGACGCCGGCGCCAGCATCCACGACATCTCCCTTCCCCACACCAAGTACGCGCTGCCGGCCTACTACATCGTGGCGCCCGCCGAGTGCTCGTCCAACCTCGCCCGCTACGACGGCGTGCGCTACGGCCTGCGCGTGCCGGGCAAGGATCTCATCGACACCTACGAGGAGACGCGCCACGCGGGCTTCGGCGCCGAGGTGCGCCGGCGCGTGCTGATCGGCACCTACGTGCTCTCGGCCGGCTACTACGACGCCTACTACATCAAGGCGCAGAAGGTGCGCACCCTCATCAAGCGCGACTTCGACGTGGCCTACGAGACGGTCGACGTGATCCTGACGCCGACCACCCCGGGGCCCGCCTTCGGCATCGGCGAGGTGACGGGCGACCCCGTGCAGATGTACCTGAACGACATCTTCACGGTGACGGTGAACATGGCGGGGCTGCCGGGCATCTCGGTGCCGGCGGGTCTGTCCTCGGAGGGCACCCCGCTCGGCCTGCAGCTCATCGGCAAGCCCTTCGACGAGGAGACGCTGTTCCGCACGGCCGAGATGATCGAGAAGGCCGCCGGCCGCTTCACGCCGCCGTCCCGCTGGTGGGCGTGATCCGTCGCGACCCGGGGCGGCATGCGCATCCCGAGGCAACGGAGGTGGGTATCTCCGCCGGCGCACGCCGCCCATGTCCTCCCGTCGCGGCGGTCTCACCCGGCCTGCTCACTTGATGCTCGCCCTGAACAGCCCGAGCAGGCTGGACATCTCGGATTTGGACAACGCCACCCCGTGGTGTCTCCGAAGCAGGGTCTCGACCGGCACGTTGCTCCGCGCAACCACCGGCACATCGTTCTCGAGCTTGAACTTCAAGTGGGCGAGATCGGCGCCTTGCTCGAAGTGGCAGCCGCGGCACTGGCGCTCGTAGAGGCGGGCCGGCTCCTCCTCGGCTGCAGCCGCGGTGGCGAGCATTCCCGCCAGCCCCATCGCGATGGCAAACGATGCACGCATGTCGCACGCTCCCCTCGAAGTGTTCAGGCTGTCGGCGGCAGGCTGCATCACCCAGGGCCAAGCGCGCTGATTTCGGTCAATCGCCACGCCGACCTGCGTCGCACTCCGGATCCGGGACCGGGCCGCGCGCGACGGCGACACGGCATTGCGCGAGCCCTCCGTCACGCCGTATGATGCATGCCATTCGGATCCGTCGATTGTTGCAGGACGTTTCATGTCGCGCATTCTCGCAGCCGCATGGCTCGGGCTGCTCCTCGCCCTCGCCGGCTGTGCACAGACCTCCCGGGTCGACGCCAACACCTCCACGCAGGCCCTCGCCGAGAAGCGCACGGCGGTGGCCCTCGTGCGCATCGGGGAAGCCGGCCAGCTGTGCAGGCACGTCTCCATCATGATCGGGGTGCGCGAGGGGGACGGCTTCCGCGGCACCAGGGTCCTCAACGTCGCCAACGTCCGCTCCATCACCGAGGCGCCGGTGGCCGAGGTCGAGCTGCCACCCGGCGAGTACCACCTCCTCGCATACCGGTGCAGGAACGACAGGCACCGGGCCGTGGCGGTCGGCGACATCGCGGACAAGCCCGGCGTGTTCCGGTCGAGCTTCGCGAAATTCACGCTGGAGCCGGGCGAGATCGTCAACCTCGGCTACCTGCACTTCAATGCGCACCGCGTCGGCCAGTCGGCGTTCGGCCGGCCGCTGAGGTCGCAGATCTTCGTCACGGACTGGCCGGTCGCCGAGCTCGAGCGCTTCAAGGCGGCGCGCCCGCAGCTCTACGCGCAGATGCGCACGCGGCACATGCAGCTCATGGACGACGAGGGGCCGGATGCTGCGACCTGCGCTAAGCTCAGGAACCTCAAGACCGAGGGCAAGGTGCAGACGCTGCCGACGGAATGCCAGCCGGCCAAGGCCGCCACCAAGGGTTGACCAGTCAGGGACGCGTGGCACCGCTTCGGGCTGGCGAGCGCGCGGCACCTAGCTCAATGTGGCGTCGGCCGGATGCTGCCAGCCGCTTGCCCCCTTTCCGGGAAGGTGCAAGCCTCCACTCCTCTCCTCGCCCACGCTCTCTATCGATCGGCGCGGATCGGCAATGCAAGCCCCGAGCCTCAGCGCCGGAAATGGCCGGCGGGGCGTGTCGCAGTTGCCAACCGGGCCTCGAGTTTGTAAGCGGAGGAGGCAGGCGGCGCCCGCCGGACGCCCGCCCCTCGATCCACCGGAGCCCCCGCCATGTCCCCCCGCAAGCCCGCAGACTGCCGCGACATGGGCGAGGTGCGCGCCGAGATCGACCGTCTGGATTCGGCCCTCGTCGAGCTCATCGCGGAGCGCTTCGGCTACGTGGAGCGGGCCTGGCAGATCAAGCTCGCCCAGCAGGAGCAGGCGAACGTGCCCTGGCGCAACCAGCAGGTGATCGACAAGGTCCGGGCCAAGGCCACCGAGCGCGGCGTGCCGCCCGACCTGTGCGAGGCCCTGTGGCGGCAGATGATCGGCTGGTTCATCCAGTACGAGGAGGAGAAGCTGCGCGACAAGCTCGAGCGGCGGGGCTGACGGGCATGCCCCAGCCCGTCGATCTCGCAGCGGTGCTCCTCGCCGCCCTTCTCAACCCTCTCGTCATCGTGGTCGCGGTGCTGATGGGGCGGCAGGCGGACCAGTGGCAGAAGATCCCCGTCGCCGGCTTCGCCGCAGCGGTGATCGGATCGGCGGGTGTCTACGTTCTCGTCCGGGTCGGCATTCTCGGCGGCGGCACCTTGGGTCGGGCGGCCGCCGGCATCTTTATCGCCCAGTTCGTGCTCGGCACGCTCTGGGCCGGCCTCGCCTACATGTTCCTGCATGTCCGGCGGAGCTGACACCAGCGCGGCAACAGGGGTCTCGATGACGGAGCCTGCACAAGCGCGAGGGCACCTCTCGACCATGGGCCTGCTGCGCCTCTGGCTGTGGGGGAGCGCGGCCGTCGTCGTGGTCCTGCTGATCTGGGCGATCGCGCCCGTGCTGTTCCTGCTGCTGGCGCTGACGGCGGGGCTCGGCCTCGTCAGCGCCGCCGTGGTCAAGCTGGCGCGCCTGATCGAGGCCCGGTACGGCGGGTCCGACGGCGACGACACGCCCTGAGCCGCTACCGAGCCCGCTTACGCTGCTGCCCCGCACGGCGCCGTGCCGCCCTGGGCGGCGGGAGCCAGCGCCTTCTCCAGCTGCACGACGCCGCGCACCTCCGGATCGGCCCGCAAGTGGAAGCCGGACCGGCGTGCGATGTGCAGCATGGCGGCGTTGCTCGCGAGCGTCTCCCCCCGCAGCACCGCGATGCCGGCTCTCGCGGCGTGGCAGGCGAGCTTGGCGAGCATCAGCCGGGCGAGGCCCAGGCCCCGCCAGCCCTCGGCCACCGTCACCGCGAACTCGGCGCTTGTGCCGTCCGCGCTGCGCACGTAGCGCGCCTCGCCGACGAGGGTTTCGCCGGTGTCTTCGAACACCTCGGCCACGAGCGCCACGTGGGCCTCGTGGTCGACATCGCTCAGGCGCTCGAGGAGCCGCGCGGTCACCTCGCGCATCGGCGACATGAAGCGGTCGCGGCGGGCCTGATGCGACAGGGCGGCGAAGAAGGCCCCGGTCAGATCCCGGTCCTGGGGCAGCAGGGGCCGCACGACGACGCGTGCAGGGCCCCCGTCCCGCTCGAGATGGATCACGTCGATCAGCTCGGCGGGATAGCGCGTGATGTCGCCTGGCATGGGTCCCGGGCCTCCTCAGGCCGCCAGGTCCTCGGGCACGGGCCCGAGGGTCAGCAGCGTATCCTGCAGCGCGAAGGCGACGGCGAGCCCCGGCCTGTCCAGCACGAACGATTGGCCGGCCGTGAGCACGATGTCCCGGGAATCGTGGTGCTGCGTGATCCACAGCGTGCCCTCGAGGCAGGTGATGCGCTGCCCCTCGAGGTTGACGAACTGCCGGGTTTCGCGCGCGGCGAGTTGCACATGCGTCAGGGTGTTGCTGCTGGTCCGAGGGCCGAAGGGCTTCATGGGAGCCTCCTCATGAATGCGGTTTAGTCATCTGTGAGAGTCGCGGGCGTCATGGCGCCGCGTGCATATGCCTGATGTAAGTGCTTTGTGTGCACTGCGACAAACGATTGTTTCTCACCCCATGCATGAGTATGATGCATGCATGAGCCGATTTGGGAGAGTGCCTCATGCGACGCTATTCGCTGCCGCCGCTGGACCTCATCCAGGGCTTCGAGGCTGCCGCCCGAACGCTCAGCTTCACCAAGGCCGCCGAGGAGCTGAGCCTCACCCAGTCGGCCGTCAGCCGGCAGATCCGGGCGCTCGAGGAGAGCCTCGGCGTAGCGCTGTTCGAGCGGCACACGCGCGCGCTGTCGCTGACCGCCGAAGGCCGGCGGCTGCAGCGGGTTGCCGAGGAGGTGCTGGGGCTGATGCACGACGCCACCCAGCGCATCAAGGCTGAGCGCAGCGTCAGGCATCTGACCGTGAGCACCACGGCCGGGCTCGCGACGCTGTGGCTAATCCCCAGGCTCAAGCGCTTCACGGCGCTGCATCCCGACGTCGATGTGCGCATCTCCGCCACCTACAAGCCCGTCTCCCTGGAGCGCGGCGACGCCGACGTCGCGGTGCGCTACACCAAGGAGGAGAGCCCGCCCCCGGGCGCCATCCGCCTGTTCGGCGAGGAGGTGACGCCGGTGTGCAGCCCGGCCCTCGTCGACCCCGCCCGGACGGCAACACCGGTGCGCACGCTGAAGGACCTCGAGGCGCACACGCTCCTGCACATGGACGGCGCGCAGGGCATCCTCGACTGGGAGACATGGCTCGTGGCGGAGGGGTACGCCGACCTGCGCCCCGCTGGCGCCCTGCGCATCGACAGCTACGACCAGCTTATTCAGGCGGCACTCGGCGGCCAGGGCATCGCGCTCGGCATCCGCCGGCTGGTGCAGCACCTGCTTGAGGACGGCAGCCTCGTGGTTCCCTTCAACCGCAGCATGGTCAGCCAGCGCGCCTACTACGTGCTGCGCGCGCCGATGTCGCGCAGCGTCCCCCATGTCGACGCGTTCGTCGAATGGCTGCGCAAGGAGGCGGAGATCTGCGTCGGCGCGCCGCCGACGTAGCGCAGGCCCTACACCTGCGGCGAGCCGATCGCATGCACCCTGCGCGCAATGCCGCGCGGCACCCTGCGGATGAAGTGCTGGATGCGATAGATGCGGTTGGACCGCGTCACCTCGTAGCGATTGGCGATCTCGCCGCCGAACGAGGCCAGGAACTTGTAGCGGCTCGGCTTCAGCAGGCCGCCGTCGAAATCGAAGCCGAGGCCCAGCGAATGGGCAAGCTCGATGCCGGACCACACCAGCAGGCTGACGGCCCCGATGTGCGCCCTGGCGCCGATGCGCGACGAATGGAAGTAGTAGACCTTGCGCTCGTCCCAGAGGAACACCGTCATGGCGTGCGCGACGCCCGCCACGTCCCTGGCGGCCAGGATCCTGGCCTGCTGGCGCGTGTGCGCCGCGGCGATGGCGGCACACGACGCCGCGATGTCGAAATAGGAGTCGTCGCCGGCGAGATTGTCCTCGTAGTAGCGGGCAAATCGCGCGATATCGCGCTCCTCCCCGACGGTGAGCTGCTCGCGCGCGCGCCTGATGACGTTGCGCGTCTTGTCGCGCAGGCCTGCCCACAGCGCCTCGAGCGGCTGCCTGCAATCGAGGAGGAAGGTCGGGTCCGGCTTCACCTCGAAGCCCGCGTGCAGGAAGGGCGTCAGGTCGGCGAAGCCGGTGTCGAGCACCATCTCGACGTGGTCGTGCCCGTCGAGATGCCCGAGCAGGCGGCGGATCGTCGCCCGTCTCGCGCGCCCGCTCGCCTCGGTCTTGCCCGGCGGATCCGCAACGGTGGGCCCGAGGACGTGCGTCGCCGGCGGCATGGCGCAGATCTTCAAGCCGCCCTCGATGATCTCCACGAAGGGCAGCGAGCCGGTCGTTCGTCCGCCCTGAACGCAATCAATCTGGCGCCAGCGGCCGGGAGCGATGGCATCGAGCCACCACGTCTCGTGGAATATCGATTTTCTCATCGATGAAAAGCCAGGAACACCAATGAGGGCTGCGTATCGCCGCCGCAGATTGCATGTGCTCGCGTCCGGCACTTCAATAGAATTCAGAAGGATAGCCGGGTCAACAGGCCTGCCGCTGCGATCGGCTCCGGCAGCGGCGCGGCCCGGCGAAGGGGAGCACGGGCGATGCCCGCGGGCAACTATGGCAGGCCGGCAGGGCCATGCTCGACGTCTGCAGCGTGTGGCCCTGGACGGGAGCCTGTCGTGCTGGTTCGATCGAGGCAGCCGCAGTGCACCGGTGGCGCGATGGGCCGCCGGGCCGGGCAACAGGGGCCGGCCCGCCACCGGGCGCCACCGGCCCCGAGATCGCGTCGGGACCGCCCCCGCCCGGCGCGAGGCGAAGGCCGACGACCAGGAGCAGGCCCATGAAGGATCAACCGTTGCGTACCAGCTGGCTCGTCGCCAGCCGCAACGTCGAGCGCGCGCTCATCGCCTTCGCCGCCGCCAGCCTGGCGGTCATGCTGGTATCGGCGCTCCTGAGCGTCCTCCTCCGCCAGCACCCGCTCGCCTTCGACGCGTGGCTGCTGCGCGCCTTCCGGACCTCCGCCGACCTCGCCGTTCCGGTCGGCTCGCGCGCGCTGCAGATCGCCATCCGGGACATCACGGCCCTGGGCGGCGTGCTCGTCCTCGCCCTGCTCGTGGCGATCGTGGCTGTCTTTCTGATGTTGAAGCGGCACTGGCACACGGCTGTCGCCGTCGTCGCCTCGGCCGCGTTGGGCGTGCTCGCCTCCCAGCTCCTGAAGGCCCTCGTCGGCCGCAGCCGGCCCGACGTCGTGCCGCAGTTGGTGCCGGAGCTGTCGGGCAGCTTTCCCTCGGGCCACGCCATGATGTCCGTCATCGTCTACCTGACGCTCGGCACCATGCTGGCCCGCCTCGAGGATGACCGCGCCGTGCGCCGCTTCCTGATCGGCACCGCCATCGCGATCACCATCGCCGTCGGCATGAGCCGCATCTACCTCGGCGTGCACTGGCCGAGCGACGTGCTGGGCGGCTGGAGCCTCGGCGCACTGTGGGTCTTGGGCGTCTCGCGCCTGCTCGATGCAGCCGCCACGAGGCGAGCGAGCCGCTGAAGGCCGCGTCAGATCGCCGGGCGCAGCCGCTTCTCGTAGCGCCAGACCTTGTCCGGGAAGGGGCCACGCGACGTTTCCGCGGGATTGACGATGGCGCCCGTGCGTCGCCATCCCGATTTCTCGTAGAAGCGCGCGGCGCGGTCGTTGCCGATCGCACAGGCAAGCCATGCCGTGTCGACCCCGCGCGCGACCAGTTGCTTCTCCGCGTCCGCCAGCAGTCGCCCCGCCAGACCCGATCCCCGCGACTCCCGCGCCAGGAAGAATTGATAGAGCTCGTCATCGCGCAGCACGTAGAAGCCCAGGGGCGCTCCGACAGGGCCGGCAACGACAATGCCCTCGTAGGTGCCCAATCGCTCGCGGAAGCTGTCGAGGGTGCGCAGACTGACCAGCTCCGGCGGCGACAGGGCCACGTGCGACTCCCGCCACGTGTCGTGCCAGAGCCGGGCCAGCGCGTCGAGCTCGGACGCGACGGCGGATCGGGGCTCCATCGCCGTCCTCCGGCTAGCTGCCCACCACCAGGGGAGCGTTGAGGCGGCGCAGGCAGGCCAGCACGCTGAGCGCCGTGATCCTGCCCGTGCGCGGGTTCTCGAGCGAGGGAATGTTCTCGATCGTCATCGTCAGGTCGGAGCTGTCGGACTTGAGCACGATGGTGTGCGTATTGCGCGTCACCGAGGGATCGGCCCAGATCTCGATGCGCGTGGCGTCGGGCCCGATGCCGGCCAGCGACAGCGCCACGGCGACGTTGACGTTGGCCGGAAAGCCCGCGATCGCCTCCCGCGCGCTGCCTTCGAAGATGCGCAAGGGCTCCTTGAGATCCTCCACCGAGATGCCGCGCTCGACCAGCAGCGGCGCCCCCTTGAGGCCGGCGGGCGGCTTCCGCGTCACCATGCGCACGCTCTCGATCCGGCCCTCGGCGGTGGCGCGCACGGCGTCGAGCCCCAGCAGCGCCCCGCTCGGCACGATGATGCGCCCGCCGGTGCGGGCGGCGAGATCGACCAGCGGCATGTGATTGAGCAACGCGCCGACGGACAGGGGCATGAAGATGCGCCCCTTTGCCAGCGCCGGCTCGGCGATGTCGGCAAACAGCGCCGACGGCAGGCCTTCGACCACGACGTCGGCAGCCTCGGCAAGGCCGGCCAGGCTCGTCAGCGGTGGCGGCTTTCGGAAGCCGGCGAGGGTACGCTTGGCCTTGTCGGCATCGCGCACCGAAACGGCCGTCAGCTCGAAGCCCGGCAGCAGGCCCTCGTCGACACGGCGCGCCACCGCGAGGCCGATGGCACCAAGCCCGCCGATGCCGAGGCGTATGGGAGCCTTGCCCGCCATGCCGGTCACGGCGCCAGTGCGAAGGCAGGAGCCGGACCGTCGGCGGGATCGCGCTCGCCACCGGGGTTCGCCTCGCGCACGCCGTCGCGCCCATAGATGTCGGGCCGGAACAGGATGCGCCCATCGGGCTCCGCCCAGGCCGTGATGTACGTGAAGTAGACCGGCACCGGACGCGCCAGCGTCAGGTCGAGCGGCTGGCCGCGATCGATGACGTCGCGGACTCGGCCGGGGTCGCCCCAGCCGGGCTCGTTGCGGGCGATCCATTCGCCGAGCTTGAACACGTCCTGCACCCTGACGCAGCCGGCCGAGAACGAGCGCCCGCGACTATTGAAGAGTTGCTTCATCGGCGTGTCGTGCATGTAGACGCCGTGCTCGTTGGGCATGTCCAGACGCAGCAGGCCGAGCGCGTTCTGTGGCCCGGGATCCTGGCGGAACTTGATCTTGTGCGCGTCAGCCATGCGCCAGTCGATCCGGGTGGAGTCGATCTCAGGGCCGTTGAACGAGCCGGTGAGGACGCGGATCTGCTCCTTCTGGAGGTAGTCGGGCTCGCGCTGCAGCTTGGGGATCAGGTCGAGGCTCGCCACGCTCTCGGGCACGCGCCAGTAGGGGTAGAAGTTGAGCGCGCGAACCTGCGCCTTGACCGTCGGGGTCTGGCGGTCGGGCTTGCCGACGATGACGCGATGGCGCTGCTCGACCTCGAAGCGCTCGACGGCCTCCAGCTGGAAGGCGGCGGCGTTGACCACGATGTAGCGGTCCTCGAGGCGCTGGCCGAGGAGATCGCGCAGGCGGGAAAGGTTGATGCGCAGTTGCTGCAGGCGCGACTGCGCCGACACGTTCATGGTCTGCAGCGTGTACTTGTCGAGCCGGCCGGTCGGGCGCAGGCCGTTGTTCTCCTGGTAGCGCCGCACCGCCGTCTCGAGGTCGTCCGCGCCCGTGAAATCTCCGAGCGCCGCCGTGCGCCGCTGCAGCTCCCCGGACATGGCGAGCCGTTTGCGCACCAGCGGCAGGCGCTCGTCGTCGTCCTCCAGGCGAATGCTGCGGGCCGCGGGAATCGCCGGCCAGCCGCCGGCGCTCGCCAGCTGCTGATAGCGCTCGACCGCCTTCTCCAGCGCCTCCACCATCACGTCGCTGCGCAAGGGCACGTTGCTCGTGCGCAGGTCCGCCAGCGGCTCGGGCTGCCGGCGCTCCTCCTTTTGCGGTTGGCTGTTGGAGAAAATCTGCAACCACTGGTTATCCTGCGCCCGAGCGGTGGGCGCGAGCCCAAAGCTTGCCGCTACCAGCGCCGCAAGCGGCAGGACGGCTCCAGATCGGTACCTGATCACGATCAGCTCTTCCTTCCTGGTCCTGACTTCCCGGCCCCGGCTTCTGCACGTCCTGGTCCCGGGGTTGCTAGCCCGCAGACCGTGGCCCGGTATCCCTGGAGACCGTCGGGACGCCCGGCAGCCGCAGCGCCGCCCCCGATGCGTCCCAGACACCCGTCCGGCATCACTTTCGCACTGCAACGCAGGATGCGCAAACGCCGCGCGGGGGCCCCCGGCAAAGATTCGCCCGCTACTAAACACAGGTCGACAGATATGGCCAAACAAAGGCTTGTCATAAGGCTCCGATGCCGCCAGGCCACAGCCGGATCGGATCGAGTTGCCGATGCGAGCCGGTGTCCCAAGCCCAAGGGATTGCTGCCGGATCATGCCGCAGCGATCCACATGCCGTGTCCCCCCGCAGCCACACTGGCGACACGGCCTGCCCCTACCGCTCTGGCCCAAGGTTCAACGTCCGTAACGGGCGAAACGGAGGATCCCATGCGACGGTTGGCGGCGATAGCAGCACTTCCATTCCTGGCGGCCGCGGCGCATGCCGCCGAGATCAAGGGCGCCTCGCGAATCGATCAGGTCACGGTGTTCCCATCCGGCGCCGAGGTGACGCGCGTCGCCCGGGTGAGGATGGAGCGGGGCGAGCACGTGCTGCTGTTCAACGACCTGCCGGCGCGGGCGCTTGCCGGCTCCATCCGCGTCGAGGGCAAGGCAGCGGGCCGCCTCGACATCGCCTCCGTCGACACCCGCCGGGCGCTGATCCCGCTCGCGGATGCCGCGGAGATGGCGTCGAGCCGCAAGAGCCTTGAGGACGCCATCCAGGGCCTGAAGGACCAGCGCGCGCAATTGGAGGGCCAGGCCGCGGCCGCGGAGGCACAGAAGGCCTACATCGACGCGCTCTCGAAGTCGCCCGCGCAGCCGGCCCCCGCCGGGGCCGCCGCCACGCCCCAGACCGACTGGGAGAGGCTGTTCGGCTTCATCGGCCAGCGCCGGGTCGAGGCGCAGAAGGCGGTGCTCGAGGCGCAACTCAAGATCCGCGACCTCGACCGCCAGATCCGCGATCTCGAGGGCAAGCTCGCCTCGCTCGCTCCCAGGCCCGAGGAGCGCACCGAGGTCAAGGTGTTCGTCAACGCCGGCGCCAGCCTCGAGGCCGACCTCGTGATCCGCTACCAGGTGCCGGCCGCATCCTGGACCCCCTACTACGACGCGCGTCTTGCGACCGGCACCAAGACGCAGGCGCCCAAGCTCACCCTGGAGCGGCGGGCGAGCATCCAGCAGCGCAGCGGCGAGGCCTGGGACAACGTCCAGCTCGCCCTGTCGACGACGCGGCCCGGCAGCAGCACGTCGGCGCCCGATCTCGGCACCTTGACCATCGACTTCGAGGCCGACGCGATCCCGCCGCCAGCGCCGCCCGCCCCCCGGCCCATGGCCGCCCCGCTCGCCGCGCAGCGCTCGGCCAAGCTCACGGCCGGCGCCGTGGCGGACGAGGAGAGCGAGCGCGCGCGCGAGCAGGTCGTCGCGCCCGCCTCCGAGGTGCGTGCGAGCATCGATGTGCAGGGCTTCCAGGCGCTGTACGGCATCGCCGGCCGCGTCAGCGTGCCCGCCACCGGCGAGGCCAAGCGCGTTCAGATCGACGAGACCCAGGCCGATCCCGCCCTCGTCGTGCGCACGGTCCCCAAGCGCGAGCAGAAGGCCTTCCTCTACGCCAAGGCGCAGCTCGCCAAGGGCAGCCCGGTGCTGCCCGGCACCGTCTCGCTGTTCCGCGACGGCACCTTCGTCGGAACCGGGCGCCTGCCCCTGCTGCCGGCGGGGGAGGAGCACGAGCTCGGCTTCGGCGCCGACGACAGCGTGCGCGTGAAGTACGCGCTCACCGAGGAGAAGCGCGGCGAGACGGGGCTCATCTCCTCGTCCAAGACCGACCTCCGCACCTGGCGCATCAGCGTCAAGAACCTGCACCAGCGGCAGATCCCGGTGAGCGTGGTCGACCACATCCCCGTGTCGCAGAACCAGGACATCAAGGTGGAGCTCACCGGCAAGACCCCGCCCTCCCGCCGCGAGGTCGACGACAAGCGCGGCGTGCTCGCGTGGGACTACAAGCTCGAACCCGACGAGGAGAAGGTCATCGAGTTCGGCTACCGCGCCAGCTGGCCCGGCGCCAAGCGCGTCCAGTACCGCAACTGAGGCGCACGGCCCTGCCGCGGCCTGCTCCGATGGCGGCGCGCGATCCGTGGGGGGCACCCCCAGGCCCCTGCCCGCCGTCAAGGTCCTCCGAAAGGGTGGCCGCCACGGTCGCCGCAAGTGTACGTTCGCGACCCGGACAGCCGCCCTCGCGCGCCAAGCGTCACTGCAGGAGAATTAATCAGGGAGCAGATTGATGGCCGCGGGGCAGCGAGCCGCCGAAGGGATCGCCATCCGCGCCGCAAACGAGAAGCGCCGGGCCTGTGGCCCGGCGCTGTCGAGGCAGATGCTGCCGAAGTCTTGGTGTCAGGCTGCGCGCGTCATCTCGGCCGCTGCCGCTTGCGGCACCGATGCGGCCTCCGCCACCAGCCGGTCGAGCGCACGCTGCGCATCGGCCTCGTTGGTGAAGGCGCCGACCACGTCACGGAACGCAGAGCCCTTCGTGACCCGGGTGATGATCAATTGACCTGAAGGATAGCGCACGAGTTCGTAGTTCGAGAGTTCCATGACCGCCCCCTGCAGAGATCCGAAAACCACTCGCCGCCGCTTGTCGAAGCCGCGTGCCGCGTCTTCCGTTTGCCGCCACCCGGCCGAGCTCAAGACCCGGTCGAATAGCGGCTTCACATAGTTGTCACGACTGTCAGAGTCAATCCGACTCACACACACTATGACGAAATTCTGACCGCCGCGGCGATAGATCGATCTAGTGCCCCGATTCTGGTCCGGACGCATCAGCTGCAGCCGCTGGTGGACCCGCAGGTGTCACACTTGAGACACGTTCCGTTGCGCACCAGGGTGAAATTGCCACACTCCGTGCAGCTCTCCCCCTCGTAGCCCTTTACCTTCGCCTCCGCCCGGCGGTCGGCCTCGAGCTGCTTGGCGCTGGGCTTGGCCGGCGGCGCGGCGTCGGCATCGAGCCCTCGCGCCCGTGCCCTGGCCGCAAGCTGCTCGGCGAGCTGGGCGGCCAGCGCCGTCACGGACGCGTCCTTGCCCCTGGCTTCGGGCTGGGCAAGGTCCTCCTGCAGGGCGACGAGGGTGTTGAGGGCCGCCTCCATGCGCTCCCTGGCCGGCTTGGGGAAGGCCTTGGCCACATCCTCCTGCAGGGCCATTGCCGGGCTCGCGATCACCACGCTCTCCTGCGCTGCCACCGCTGCGCCGCCCGAGCGCGTGCGCAGCGCCAGCACGCGGCTCTCCTGGCCGCGCAGCAGGCCGCGCGACAGGAACTTCGCCGCCGGCGGCGGAACATCCTCGGCCTCCTCCGCCAGCTCCTCCTCGGAGGAGCCAAGCCCCGTGTTCGCCACCTCGCTCAGATCGACGTGGGCGAGGTCGTTGCGGCCGAGGTAGGACACCGCCAGCTCGCGGAAGATGTAGTCGAGGATCGACGTCGCGTTCTTGATCGTGTCGTTGCCCTGCACCAGGCCTGCCGGCTCGAAGCGGGTGAAGGTGAAGGCCTCCACGTACTCCTCCAGCGGCACGCCGTACTGCAGGCCGAGCGAGATGGCGATGGCGAAGTTGTTCATCAAGGAGCGGAAGGCGGCGCCCTCCTTGTGCATGTCGATGAAGATCTCACCGAGCCGGCCGTCCTCGTACTCGCCCGTGTGCAGGTAGACCTTGTGCCCGCCGACGGTGGCCTTCTGCGTGTAGCTCTTGCGCCGGTTCGGCAGCTTCTCGCGTCCGCGCACGCGCTCGATGACGCGCTCCACGATGCGCTCGGCCGCGATGCTGGCCCGCGCTGCCATCGGCGCCTGCGCCAGCTCCGCGGCGAGGTCGTCGGCCTCCTCCTCGTCATCCGCGAGAAGCTGCGCGTTGAGCGGCTGCGACAGCTTCGAGCCGTCGCGATACAGCGCATTGGCCTTGAGTGCCAGGCGCCAGGACAGCATGTAGGCGCTCTTGCAGTCCTCGACCTCGGCCTCGTTCGGCATGTTGATGGTCTTGGAGATGGCGCCCGAGATGAAGGGCTGCGCTGCCGCCATCATGTGGATGTGGCTCTCCACCGACAGCGACCGCCGTCCCTTGCGCCCGCAGGGGCTGGCGCAGTCGAACACGGCGAGGTGCCGCTCGGCGATGTGCGGGGCGCCTTCCAGCGTCATGGCTCCGCACACGTGCTCGTTGGCCGCCTCCACGTCCTTCTTGGAGAAGCCCAGGTGCGCCAGCAGGTCGAACGTCGGCTCGGCCAGCTTCTCGGCCGGGATCCTCAGCGTGCTCGTGAGGAACTCCTCGCCCAGCGTCCACTTGTTGAACGCGAACTTGATGTCGAACGCGGTCTTGAGCGAGCCGTCGAGCTTCTTCAGGATCTCGTCGGTGAAGCCGCGCGCCTTCAGCGTCGCGTGGTTGATGGCCGGCGCCTGCGCCAGCGTGCCGTGGCCGACGGCATAGGCCTCGATCTCGGCAATTTCGGCCTCGCGGTAGCCCAGCGTGCGCAGGGCCTCCGGCACCGCCTGGTTGATGATCTTGAAGTAGCCGCCGCCCGCGAGCTTCTTGAACTTCACCAGCGCGAAGTCGGGCTCGATGCCGGTGGTGTCGCAGTCCATGACGAGGCCGATGGTGCCGGTGGGCGCCACCACGGTCGCCTGCGCGTTGCGGAAGCCGTGCTCCTGGCCGAGCGCGATGGCCCCGTCCCAGACCCGGCGCGCGGCCGCGATCAGGTCCGCGTCCGGGCACGAGGCGTGATCGAGCGGCACGGGCGCGGTCGCGATCTTCTCGTAGCCTTCCGTATGCCCGTAGGCGGCGCGGCGGTGGTTGCGGATGACGCGCAGCATGTCCTCGCGGTTGGGGGCATAGCCCGGGAACGGCCCGAGCTCCTTGGCCATCTCCGCGCTCGTGGCATAGGCGGCGCCCGTCATGATCGCCGAGATGGCGCCGCAGATGGCGCGCCCCTCGGCGCTGTCATAGGGGATGCCCGAGGCCATCAGCAGGCCGCCGATGTTGGCAAAGCCGAGCCCCAGCGTCCGGTAGCGGAAGGACCGCTCCGCGATCTGACGGGAGGGGAACTGCGCCATCATCACCGAGATCTCGAGCGCGATGGTCCACAGCCGGCAGGCGTGCTCGTAGGCGGCGGTGTCGAACTTCTTGTTCGCGTCCCGGAACAGCATCAGGTTCAGCGACGCGAGATTGCACGCCGTGTCGTCGAGGAACATGTACTCCGAGCACGGGTTGGACGCGCGGATGTCGCCCGATTTCGGGCACGTGTGCCAGTCGTTGATGGTGGTGTGGAACTGGATGCCGGGATCGGCCGAGGCCCAGGCCGCGGTGCCGATCTTCTCCCACAGGTCGCGGGCCTTCAGCGTCTTCACGGTTTTGCCGTTGAGGCGCGCCGTGAGGTTCCAGTCGCCGTCGCGCTCGACGGCTTTGAGGAACTCGTCCGTCACGCGCACGGAGTTGTTCGAGTTCTGCCCCGATACGGTGAGGTAGGCCTCGCTGTCCCAGTCGGTGTCGTAGACGGGGAAGTCGATGTCCTTGTAGCCCTGCTTGGCGAACTGGATCACGCGCCGGATGTAGTTCTCCGGCACGAGGTCGCGCTTGGCCTCCTTGATGGCGCGCTTGAGGGCGGGGTTCTTGACCGGATCGAAGCAGCTGTCGCCCTCGGCCTCGCAGTTGACGCAGGCCTTCATGATCGCCTTGAGGCGCTTCTGGCAGATCTTGGAGCCGGTGACGAGGGCGGCGACCTTCTGCTCCTCCTTCACCTTCCAGTCGATGTAGGCCTCGATGTCGGGATGGTCGACGTCGACCACCACCATCTTGGCCGCGCGGCGCGTGGTGCCGCCCGACTTGATGGCGCCGGCCGCGCGATCGCCGATCTTGAGGAAGCTCATCAGGCCCGACGACTTGCCGCCGCCCGACAGCTTCTCGTTCTCCGAGCGCAGCTTGGAGAAGTTGGTGCCGGTGCCCGAGCCGTACTTGAACAGGCGCGCCTCCCGCACCCACAGGTCCATGATGCCGTTCTCGTTGACGAGGTCGTCCTCGATGGACTGGATGAAGCAGGCATGCGGCTGGGGATGCTCGTAGGCCGAGGTGGAGGCCGTCAGCTCGCCGGTGAAGGGGTCGACGTAGTAGTGGCCCTGGCC
>JANRIO010000063.1:0-35302 GCA_033764875.1 Hyphomicrobiaceae bacterium
AGGTACTCCATGTAGTTGGCGCCGCCCCAGGGCGAGGTGCCCGGGCGGATGACATAGGCGCCGCGCGAGCCGCCGACGAAATCCCAATTGGTGATGACGGTCTGCAGCACGACGGCAAGCGCCAGCGTCGCGATGGAGAAATACACGCCGCGCAGCCGCAGCGTCAGGTAGCCGGTGGCGAAGCCGACCGCGCCGGACACCACGCCGCCGATCACCATCAGCATGGGAACCGGCAAGGCAGGGAACCACTCGTTCTGGGCGAGCTTGTACATCACGACCGTGCTGTAGGCGCCCATGGCGAAGAACGCCGCGGTGCCGAAATTCACGTAGCCGGCATAGCCGCCCAGGATGTTCCAGGCGGTCGCCAGCACGATGTACTGCACCACCACATAGCCGGCGACGAAGGCGTACTCCGATCCGGCCACCCGGATGCCGAGAAAACTGACGACCGCGACGGCGATCGCGAGGGCGAAGAACAGCGGCGCGCGCATCGGCGCAGCGCCCCATGATTCCGGACGGCCGCACCGCGAGCGTCAGCAGCAGGACGCCGAAGGCAACCGCCGGCGTCCAGGACGGGCCGGAGAAGGTCGAGGTCAGGCTCTCGACGATGCCGAGCAGGATGGCGGCGATCACCATGCCCGGGAAGCTGCCCAGCCCGCCCAGCACGCAGATGGCGAACACCCGCCCGATGTACTCCCGGCCGACCGACGGCTCGATCGGCTGGATGATGATCAGGAAGCAGCCGGCGACCGCCGCGGTGGCGATCGAGATGCCGAAGGCGATGCGCTTGATCCGGACCGGGCTCACCGCCATCAGCCGCAGCGCCAGCTCGTCCTGCGACACCGCCATGATGGCGCGACCGGTGAAGGTGCGCGACAGGAACAGCTGCAGCCCGGCGATTCCGGCCAGCGCGATCACCGCGGGCAGCAGCAGGCGCAGCGGCACGTCGACAAAGCCGATGGAGAAGGTTTTCCCCATGTAGGCCGCCTGCACGAAGCGATGGTCGACGCCGAACACCAGGATCAGGCCGACCTCGGTGATGAACAGCAGGCCGAAGAAGAAGGCGAGCCCGCGCAGCGCCTCCTTGCCGCGCTTCTCGAACGACTCGTGATAGACTTGATACACCCCGGTGCCGAGCAGGTAGAACAACGGCAGCACGATCAGGCTGGTCAGGATCGGGTCGAAGCCGAAGGTCGCGTTGACGATGTAGGCGACATACGACCCCAGCATCAGGAAGCCGGGATGGGCGATGTTGACGATGTCGAGCATGCCGAAGGAGATCGACACGCCGACCGTCACCGCCGCATAGAAGCCGCCGAGCAGCACGCCGGCGACAAGCGCGTTGACCAGCAGATCGAGAGAGCCGCCGCCCATGGCCCGGCCGCCCTAGCGCCGTCCGGAAGAACTGATGCGTCGCCGGCTCGCCACCGCCCACGCCGGTACACCGATGGCGGCAACCCGCGACATCGCGCCCCTCCCCGTTCCCGATCCCCGTCGCCGCCTTGACGGCAGCGTTGCGGCAGAGTTTGGAGCAACTGCGGCCGCTTGGCTAGAGCGGGCTTCGCACCGTACTGTTGCGCCAACCTCGGGGGTACCTGTCATGCGTCTGCGTCCGATCGTCCTTGGCCTCTTTCTTGCCGCGGCGGTCGCCGCCCCGGCCGCGGCGCAGAAAGCCGCCGACACCCTGCGCATCGTGTTCCGCGACGCAGTGCCGAACGTCGATCCCTACTACAACTCGCAGCGCACCGGCCTCGTGCTGGCGCACCAGGCCTGGGACACCCTGGTGCATCGCGACCCCGACAGCTTCGATCTGAAGCCGCTGCTCGCCACCGACTGGAAGCTGCTGAACGACACCACGCTGGAGTTCGGCATCCGCCAGGGCGTCAAGTTCCACGACGGCAGCAGCCTCACCGCCGATGATGTCGTCTACACCCTCAACACCGTCTCCAACCCCGACAGCAAGGTGGCGACGCCGAGCAACTACAACTGGATCGACAAGGCGGAGAAGCTCGACGAATTCCGCGTGCGGGTGACGCTCAAGCGCCCGACCCCGGCGGCGCTCGAGTATTTCGCCCTGGTCATGCCGATCTGGCCCAAGGCCTACCGCGAGAAGGTCGGCGCCGAAGGCTACGCCAAGGCACCGGTCGGCGCCGGGCCGTACAGGATCACCAAGGTGGAAACCTCGGCCAGCGTCGAGTTCGAGCGCTTCGACGGCTATTGGCAGGGCAGCCCGAAGGGCAAGCCGGCGATCCGCCGCATGGTCGTCCGCTTCGTGCCGGACGCGGCGACGGAGATGACCGAGCTGCTGAGCGGCCGCATCGACTGGCTGTGGAACATGAATCCCGACCAGTTCGACAGCGTCGGCCGCATGCCGAACCTGAAGGCCGAGCGCGCCGAGTCCATGCGCATCGGCTACATGTCGATCGACGCCGCCGGGCGCAGCGGCGCCGACAACCCGCTGACCAAGCTCAAGGTACGCCAGGCGATCTGGCACGCCATCGACCGCGAGACCATCGCCAAGCAGCTGATCACCGGCGGCTCGCGCGTGCCGCCGGCGCCCTGCTTCCCGACCCAGTTCGGCTGCGACGGCGATGTGGCGATGAAGTACGACTACAACCCGGCCAAGGCGAAGCAGCTGCTGGCCGAGGCCGGCTATCCCAACGGCTTCGACACCGAGATGGTGACCTACATCCTGCCGCCCTGGGCCGCCTCGCTGCAGAACTACCTGCAGGCGGTCGGCATCCGCGCCAAGCTGACGCAGCTGCAGGTGGCCGCCGCGATCCAGCGCGCATGGCGCGGCGAGACGCCGCTCTACGCCGGCAGCTGGGGCAGCTACTCGGTGAACGACGTCTCGGCGATCCTGCCCAACATGTTCGGCGGCGGCAACGACGACTACGCGCGCGACCCCGAGGTGCAGAAGCTGCTGACCGCGGGCGGCTCGACCAACGACCCGGCCGCGCGCAAGCAGGCCTACTCCGCCGCGATCAAGCGCCTCACCGAGCAGGCCTACTGGGTGCCGCTGCACACCTACGTCACCACCTACGGCTACTCGAAGCAGCTGAACTTCAAGCCCTACCGCGACGAGCTGCCACGCTTCTATCTGGCGAGCTGGAACTGAACGATCACGCGGCCAGGTGGCACTCCACCGTGCCGCTCGGCCGCGGGCTGGGTGCCGGGGCAGCGCTGCCGCATTGCGCGACCGCGACCGGGCAGCGCGGATGGAAGCGGCAGCCCGGCGGCACGTTCGCCGGATCCGGCATCGCATCGCCGAGCCCGACATCCGGCACGCCGAGCCCCGGCTCCGGCGTCAGCACCGAGGCGAGCAGCGCCTTGGTGTAGGGGTGCCGTGGCGCGCGGAACAGCTCGGCCGTTCGCGCCTGCTCGACAATGCGGCCGAGATACATCACCGCCACCTCGGTCGCCACATGCTCGACCACGGCCAGGTTGTGGCTGATGAACAGGTAGGTCAGCTGCAGCTCACGCCTGAGCTCGGCCAGCAGGTTGAGGATCTGCGCCTGCACCGAGACGTCGAGCGCGCTGGTCGGCTCGTCGCAGACGACGATGCGCGGCCGCAGCACCAGGGCGCGGGCGATCGCCACGCGCTGCCGCTGCCCGCCCGACAGCTCGCTCGGCAGCCGCCCGCCTTGCTCCGCCGACAGCCCAACCCGCTCCAGCATCTCCGCCACGCGCTTGGCCATCTCGGCGCGGTCGAGACGGCCTTGCGCGCGCAGCGGCAGCGCCACGATGTCGCGCACCCGATGGCGCGGGTTGAGCGAGGCGAAGGGGTCCTGGAACACCATCTGCATCTGGCGGCGATGGGGCCGCAGCTGCTCGCGGCTCAGCCCCGTGATGCGCTCTCCGTCGAGGAGCACTTCGCCGGCATTCGGCGTTTCCAGGCCGATGATGCAGCGCGCCAGTGTCGACTTGCCGGACCCTGATTCACCCACGAGGGCCAGAGAAGCCTGCCGGCCAAGCTGCAGACTCACCTTGTCCACGGCCTTCACGGAACGGGAGGCGCGGCCGAAGCTGCCACTGCTCACGTACGTCTTTTCAAGATCCCGCACGACCAGCAGCGGCATCTGCGTGCCCGCGTCCTTGACGCGGGGGCGCAGCCCGGGCACGGCGGCGATGAGAGCCTTGGTGTAGTCGGCCTGGGGGGATCGCAGCACAGCATCGGCGGTTCCGGCCTCGACCACCTCGCCATGCCGCATGACGGCGACGCGATCGGCGATCTCGGCGACGACACCAAAATCGTGCGTGATGAAGAGAACAGATGTGCCGTGCGCCCGCTGCAGCTCACGGATCAAGTGCAGGATCTGGGCCTGCGTTGTCACGTCCAGGGCCGTGGTCGGCTCGTCCGCGATGATCAGCGCCGGCTCCAGAGCCAGCGCCATGGCGATCACGATGCGTTGCCGCTGGCCGCCAGAAAGCTGGTGCGGGTAGCTGTTCACCATCCGCTCGGCATCTGGCAGATGCACGTCGGCCATCAGCTGCAGCACGCGGGCCCGGCGCGCGCTCGGCTTCAGGTCGGTGTGGAACTCCAGCACCTCCTCGACTTGTCGGCCCACCTTCATCAGCGGGTTGAGGGCCGTCATGGGCTCCTGGAAGATCATCGCGATGCGGCCGCCGCGCAGGCGGCGCATGTCCTCGTCCGGGAGCTGCAGCAGATCGCGCCCCTCGAGCATGATCCGGCCGCCAGTGGCCCGCACATGCGGCTTCGGCAGCAGGCCCAGGATGGCCTTGCCCATGATCGACTTGCCGGAGCCGGATTCGCCCACGACGCAAACGATCTCCTGCTTGCCGATCGCCAACGACAGGTTCGACACGGCGTGCTTCCGGTCGGACCAGGGCGGCAGCGATACGGTAAGCCCATCGATGGTGAGGACCGGATCGCTCATAGGTCGGCAAGCCTCGGATTGAGTGCGTCGTTCAGCCCCTCCCCGATCAAGTTGATCGACAGCACGGTCAGCAGGATTGCCACGCCGGGTATCGTGACCAGCCACCACGCATCCCGCAGGAACGAGCGGCCGGCGCCGATCATGAAGCCCCAGCTCATCTGATTGGGCGCGCCGAGCCCCAGGAACGACAGCGCGCTCTCGATCAGGATGGCGGTCGCCACGAGCAGGGAGCCGGTCACGATCAGCGGCGAGAGGGTGTTGGGCAGAACCTGGGTCACCAGGATGGCGTGATCGCGCTGCCCCGCGACGACGGCGGCCTGCACGAATTCGCGCGACTTGACGGACAGCACCTCTGCGCGGACAACGCGGGTGATGGGCGGCCAGCTGACCACCGAGATGGCGATCACGAGGTTCATCGCCGAGGGGGACAGGATGGCGATCAGCACGATGGCGAACAGGAACGACGGGATCGTCTGGAAGAACTCGGTGGTCCGCATCAGGATGTCGTCGACGACACCGCCGTAGTACCCGGCGACGGCCCCGACCAGCGTGCCGAAGGCCACGGCGGCCAGCGTCGAAAGAACGGCAATCAGCAGCGTCGTGCGCGCGCCGTGCACGAGCCCGGCGAGCACGTCACGGCCGAGGCTGTCGGTGCCGAGCCACAGGGCGCCGCCCGGACGGGCGAAGGGCGCGCCGACGATCGCGAACGGGTCGCGCGGCGTGAGCACATCCGCAAGCACGGCGACCAGGACGACGGAGGCGAGCCAAACGAGCCCGACAATGACACGGGGGTTCAAGAGAAAGCGTTGCCAGAAGGTCTTCATCGCCGCGCTAGCCGATCCGGATTCTGGGGTCGAGAAGCACGTAGATGAGGTCGACCATCAGATTGACGATCACCACCAGGCAGGCGGAGAGGAAGAAGATGCCGAGCAGCAGATTGAAGTCGCGCGCAAACAGGGACTGGTAGGCGAGCTGACCGAGCCCCGGCCAGGCGAAAACGCTCTCCACAACGACGGAGCCGCCGAGAAGGCTTCCGAACTGGATACCCGCCATGGTCACGACCGGGAGCAGGGCATTGCGGAACACGTGACGGACGATGATGGTGCGCTCTGGAATGCCCTTGGCGCGCGCGGTGGTGACATAGTCCAGCCCGCGCTGCTCGAGCATGGACGCTCGCATCAGCCGCGCGTAGAGGGCGAGATAGAACATGGAAAGCGTAATGGTCGGCAGCACCAGATGGTGGGCGATGTCGACGACGCGGGCCATACCCTCATTGAAGGCGACCACGTCCTCCATACCCGACGTCGGGAACCAGCCGAAATGGATGGAGAAGACGAGGATCAGCATGAGGCCGATCCAGAACAGCGGCGTGGCGTAGAAAATGACGGCGGCCACGGAGATCACGTGATCTTTCCAGGTCCGCACCCAAAGAGCTGCGAGCAGCCCCATGCCGACGCCCAGGGAGAGCGACAGCAACAGCGTCGACCCCATCAGGAGCAGCGTCGGCCAAAGGCGGGCGAGCAGCAAGCTCAAAACCGGTGCGCTCTGCCGGAACGAGTAGCCGAGATCGAGCACGGCGAGGTTGCGCAGGTAGTTGAACAGCTGCACCAGGACCGGCTGATCCTGTCCGAAACGCTGCCGCAGCTGGTCGATGTACTCCTTCGGCGCGCCGCCTGCCTCACCGGCGAGGACCGTGGCAAGATCACCGGGGGCAAGCTGCAGCAGGAGGAAGTTGAGAATGACGACACCAAGCACGACCGGGACCGTCTGCAGCAGCCTTCTGACGACGTATCTGCCGAGCGCAGCCCCACCCACCTGGCCTCTCCTCTGTCCTGCCCGGTCGCACCCTGGCGTGTCATCCTGACGAACTCGCGAAGGAACCGGCAGGGTCGCTGCCGGCTCCTTCTGTCGAGCATTCGCGGTCGCCTACTCGCGATGGGCGTTGGCGTAGTTGCCGTAGATGCCAAGCGGCGAGTCGATCATGTTCTTGTACTGCTTGTTGATGATCGTCGGGAACTTCAGCTCGTGCACGTAGATGACGGGACTTGCCTCCGTCACCTTCTTGACGAGATCGCGGTACAGCACCCCGCGCTTGGCCGCGTCGGTCTCAACGGTCGCCTTGTCCATCAGCGCATCCGTTTCCGGGCTCGACCACTGGGAGCCGTTGACGAACACGGTGCCCTTCTTGATGCGGTCCGAGTGGAAGCCGCGATGCACGCCCAGCACCGGGTCTGCAAGGTTGTAGAGGAAGTTGGAGCTCATATCGTAGTCGTAGTCGGTGTAGACGCGCTTAAGCCACTTGGCCACGTCTTCGTAGCGCAGCGTCGCCTTGATGCCGACCGTCGCGAGGGCCTGCTGCACCGCCTCGCCGAAGCGCTGCCATTCCTCGCCGTAGGGCGTGATGTCGTGCACCATCTCGAAGCGCACACCGTCTGCCTTGCGCGGGAAGCCCGCTTCGTCGAGCAGCTTGTTGGCGCGCTCGATGCGGTCGGCGACGGTGAAGTCGATGCCGGCGCCGAACAGGCCCGAGGGCTCGAAGTTCGAGCTGATGGGCCCCACGGCGGCCTTGCCGAAGCCGAACCACACGTTGTCGATCACGAACTTGCGGTCGATGGCGTAGTTGATGGCTTGGCGCACCTTGGCGTTGTCGAACGGCGCCTTCTTCGTGTTGATGACCATCTCGACGATCGGCGAGATCATCTCGTAGCCCTTGGTGGTCACCTCTAGCGAGGGAAGGGCCGCGAGCTTCTTGACATCGTTGTAGGGCACGGCGCCGAAGCCTGCGATGTGCGCCTCGCCCTTTTCAAGCGCGGCCGTACGGGTGGAGGCGTCTGCGATGAAGCGCACCACGATGCGATCGAGGAACGGGCGTCCCGGGCGCCAATAGGCGGCGTTCTTGTCGAGACGCACGAACTCGCCGCGGCGCCACTCCACGAACTTGAACGGCCCCGTGCCGATGGGGGCATTGGCGTTGGGATGGGCCTTGATGTCGCCCTTGCCATAGACATGCTTGGGCAGAACCGGGCTCTCATAGCCCGAGAGCGCAGCCATCATGTAGGGTGCGGGGTTGGCGAGCTTGAAGACCGCTGTGGCCTCGTCCGGCGTCTCGACCGCCGTCACCTCCTTGAAGGTGGCGATGCCGCGCGGATGGTTGGTTTTCAGCACCTCCATGATGGTGAACTGCACGTCGGCGGACGTGAACGGCTTGCCATCATGAAAGGTCACGCCGCGCCGAAGCTTGAAGGTCACGGTCTTGCCGTCGGGCGCGACCTCGAAGCTCTCGGCGAGGCTGGGCTTGGGCTTGAGGTCGAAATCATACTCCAGCAGGCCGTCGAAGATCTTCGCCGTCACCTGCCCGATCGGACCCGATGTGGAAATGTAAGGCGCCAGGTTCGGCGGTTCCGGCTGGGTGATCTGAACCAGGGTGCCGCCTGGCTTCTGCGCATGGACCGGCCCGCACGCCAGAGCGATTGCGGCAGCCATGAGGACCAGTGATCGCATCAATCCTCGCATCGGGGCATTCCTCCTGGACTAAGCTCAACGTGGTGAAACTAGCATACGCTAGACATCGTCAGCACATCCGCAGAGCGGTTGGCTCGAAAGTAGTGTTGCAGGCCGGGGTCTCCGGTGCAGATTCTGCTCCCTACTTGGGCAAGTGCTGAATTAACTGGCCTTCCGCAGTCTGACTGCGCCTCCCGTGACAGCCTCCTCGTAGGCAAAGAGCGCCGACGAGCCGCCCGTGTGCAGGAAGAGCACGGTATCCGTGGACTTGAAGAAGCCTTGCCGGATTAGTCCGATCAGGCCCGCCATGCCCTTCCCGGTGTAGACCGGATCGAGCAGGACGCCTTCCGTTCGGGCTGTCAGCCCGATGGCTTCCAGCGTCGAGGGCGCGGGAATGCCGTAGCCCTCGCCCACGTAGCCGTCGTCGACTAGCGTGCGGCTGGACGGAACCGGCGCGGCTCCCAGCAAGGTGGCCGTAGCCTGCGCCAAAGCGTGCACCGCGCTCACCTGGCGCTCCTGCTTCTGCCTCACGCTGATGCCCATGACCGGAAGCTCGGATCCCAGCACATGCAGCCCCGCGATCAGGCCGGCGTGCGTGCCCGTGCTGCCTGTGGGCGTCACCAGCCATTGGAAGGACAAGCCTGCGTCCCGGCATTGCTGGAGAATTTCCTGGGCGCAGTACGCATAGCCCAGCGCGCCGACCGCATTCGAGCCGCCGCCGGGGATGAAGTAGGGGCGATGGCCTTCCGCGCGCAGGCGCTCCGTGACGGCCTGCGCCTCGGCGTTCATGTCGAGCCCGGGAGGGCGGAACTCGAGCGTTGCGCCAAAGATCTTGTCCAGCAGCACATTGCCGTTGTCTTCGTATGCTGCGGGTGGATGGGGAACGCGGCGCTCGAGCAGCGCGTGCGCCTTGAGGCCGTACCGGCAGGCGGCGGCCGCGGTCTGGCGCACATGGTTCGATTGCACGGCGCCCTGCGTCACCAGCATGTCGGCGTCCTGCTTCAATGCCTCGCCGACGAGGAACTCCAGCTTTCGCGCCTTGTTGCCGCCCGTCGCGAGGCCGGTGCAGTCGTCACGCTTCATGAACAGGCGAGGGCCACCCAGATGCGCGCTCAGCCGCTCCAGCGGCTCGATCGGTGTCGGCAGATGGCTCAGCCGGACGCGGGGAAACCGCTCGAAATCGATCCAGGAGCCTGCCTGCGGATGAGCCGAAGCCGTCGCCATGTTCTCAGCCTCACATCGCGCCACGTCCCGGACATTGGAGCAGGTTTTCGGATGTTGTTTCCAATGCAATGATTTTCTAGCATGATGCGTTGAACGCATAAGAGGCGCCATGAACCTGTCCTGGGTCCGGGATCTCGAGCATCTGGCGCAGACGGGAAACTTCTCCCGGGCTGCTAAGCTCAGTCATCTCAGCCAGCCCGCCCTCAGCCGCCGCATCAAGGCGCTGGAGGATTGGGCAGGGGCCTCGCTGGTCGACCGGTCGCGCCATCCCGTCAAGCTGACGGGCGCGGGGGTCCAGATCCTGGAGGCGGGGCAGCAGGCGCTCTCGCGGCTTGAGAGCGAGCGCACGGGCATCCGCGAGGCGCAGGCGCTTCCAGATCGCTACACGGTGAAGTTCGCAGCCCAGCATTCCATCGGCTGGCGCTTCTATCCCGCGTGGCTGCAATCGTTCGAGAGCGCTTTCGGGCCTCTCATGTCGCGCCTGCGCGCTGATGACCTTCCCAATTGCCTGCAGGATCTGGAGACGGGTGCGGTGGATTTCGTGGTCGCGTACGCGAGCCGGAAAGCCTCCCCCATTGCGGGCTTCCGCGACATCGAGGGCGTGCGCATCGGCCGCGACCTCCTCATTCCTGTCGCCAGGCGCGGGGCGGATGGGCGACCGATGTTCACGCTCGACCGCCGCAACAGCGTGGGGATCCCCTTCCTGCGCTTCGGCGTGACGGCACCGATCAGCCAGCACATCGAGCCTCTGCTGCGCACAAGCGGGCTGCGCGCGCGGCTGCAGGTGGTCTACGAGAACTCCATGGGGGGCGCCTTGCGCATCCGCGTGCGCGACGGCACAGGGCTCGCGTGGCTGCCCGAGAGCCTCGTTGCGCCGGATCTGGAGGCCGGCGTTCTGGCGCAGGCCGGCGCGAGCCGCTGGCAGATCCCGCTCGACATCATGCTCTACAAGATGCGTCAGCAGGAGAACGCGCTGATCGGCAAGATCTGGCGGTTTCTCAAGGCGCGCGAGGACAGCCCGCTGCTGTCGTCCGAGGACGCGGCTCACGATCCCGTCCGCGCCGCTTCCAAACGAGGGCGTCGATTGCAGGGGAGATCAGGTCACAGGTGATCCCTGTGGACGCAGCGCGCACTGCCGACCGCCTGGCCGCGCCCGAGGACGCTGGGCAGGTCAGGCGCGCTGCCACCATCTCCGGGTGCGCTCGCCGAGGATCAGCATCGACGGCGTGAGGACGAGCGTCAGGAACGTGGCGAAGGCGAGCCCGCCTGCAATTGCAATGGACAGATCGATCCACCACTGCGTCGAAGGCCCGCCCAACGCCATCTCGCGATTGATGAGGTCGATGTTGAGCGCGAACAGTAGCGGTGCGAGGCCCAGGATATCGTTGACCGAGGTTAGGATCACAGGGCGAGCGCGCAGCACGCTCGTACGCAGGGCGGCGTCGAAAGTGCCTTGGCCGCGACTGCGCAGATCGTTGAAGGTATCGATGAGCACAATGTTGTTGTGCACCACGATCCCGCCCACAGCGATTGTTCCGACACCTGTCATCACGATGCCGAACGGTCGGCCGGTCACGAGCAGCGCCAGCAGCACCCCGATCGTCGAAAGCGCGATTGCGCTCATGACGAGCAGGGTCTGATAGAAGCTGTTGAACTGAATCAGCATTACCAGGAACATCAGCAGCAAGGCCGCGGCGAAGGCACCTGCCAGAAACTCCATTGCCTGCTGCTGATCCTCTTGTTGCCCGGCGAAGGCTGCGGTGATGCCCTCCGGCAGGGCAACGCGCGACAGCGAACCTTGCAGCTCCGCGATCTTCTGATTGGCAAGCAGGCCTTCGGCGACGTCGGCCTGGATCGTGATCACGCGCTGGCCGTCGATGCGCTGGATGACGCCCGTCTTCCGCGACGGCTGCAGCTCTGTGAAATTCAGAATGGGGACGCTGCCCGCAGCGGTCGGAACGCGCAGCTGCTCGAGGCGGCCGAGGTTGCGGGCGTCGGCAGGGAAGCGCACGCGGATCTCGACTTCCTCCTCTGCGTCGTCGGGTCGATACTCGGCGAGCAGCAGCCCCTGCGTAAGGAACTGGGCGGCTTGGCCGACCAGCGTGGGGTCGGCCCCGTACAATGCCGCCTTCTCCCGCGCCACGACCAGTCGCATCTCGATGCCGGGAGGCGGCCTGGTGTCCTCGACGTCGGTGAAGCCGCCGAGCCTGTCCATCAGCACGCGCACCGACTGGGTGGCACGAGATAGCTCGTCCTGCGTTCCCCCGCGCAGGCGCAGCTCCACGGGCTTGCCCTGTGCCGGCCCCTGTCGCTGCTCGCTCACCTCGAGCTGGACCCCTGCCACGCCGGCCGTCGCTTCGCGGACGCTCTGAATGATCTGCGATGCGGGCTTTCGCTGGTCCCATTCCAGAAGATCGAGCTGGATCACGCCGATTACGTCCTCGGCAAGCCTGCCAGGACCCGCAAGGCCGATGGTGCGCGCATAGACGTGCTCGATTCCTTTTTCCCGGAGCACCAGGCTCTCGACACGGCGAACCAGCGCATCCCTCTCGTCCACTGACAGATTGTCACGCGCGCGGATCTGGATCTGCACGAGCTCCGGCTCGATGTCGGGAAAGAACTGCGTGCCCTTCCCCAGCACGACGAACGCGCCAACGGTGCCTGTGAGAAGGACGAGGCTCGCCACCAGCGTCAGCACCGGGCGCGCCAGGATCTGGCGCATCGCGTCGGCATAGAGGCGCGTGATCCCCCGGACCGCGCTGATGTCCTCGCTCCTCTCGACGATGTCCTCGGCCTCCAGCGAGCCGCTGGCTCGGCTTGCGATCGCGTTGCCGAGAACCGGCACGAAAATGAGACCGACCAGAAGGGAGGCGAGCAGCACCAGGATCACGGTGATGGGCATGAACTTCATGAACTCGCCGACCACACCTGGCCAGAACAGCAGCGGCAGGAACACTGCGAGCGTCGTCAGCACGGACGTGATCACGGGCCAGGCCATGCGCACCGCAGCCCCGGCGTACGCCTCGCGCGGTCCAGCTCCCGCGGCCATCCGCCGGTCGGCGAGCTCGGTCGTGATGATTGCGCCGTCAACCAGCATGCCCAGCGCCAGGATCAGGCTGAACAGCACCACGATGTTGAGCGTGTAGCCGAGCGCCCATAGCATCGTGACGCCGGCAAGGAATGACGCTGGAATAGAAACCGCCACGAGTATCGCATTGCGCCAGCCGAGCGTGGCCACGATCAGGATCATCACCAACACGACTGCCGTGACCGCGTTGTTCTCCAGATCCCCGAGCAGCGTGCGGACCTGGTTGGACTGATCCTGGATGAAAACGACGCTGACGTTCTGCGGCCAGGATGCACGTGCGCCCTGCACGACGTCGCGAACGCTGCTCACTGTCTCGAGCAGATTGGCGCCGATCCTCTTCTTCACTTCCAGGGCAAGCGCTGCCTCGCCGCCGATGCGCGCGTACCCGGTCGGATCCTCGAACGTGCGCCGCACCACCGCGACCTCGGACAGCTTCACGACCCGATTGCCGCCGATCTGAACCGGCAGGTTGCGCACGTCAGAGATATTGTCGATGACGCCCGGCACCTTGAGCGTGATGCGGCCGGCACCGGTGTCGATGGCGCCGGCCGCGATCAGGGTGTTGTTGCGCTGCACCTGCTGCAGCAGGTCGCCGAGCGAGATGCTGTAGCTGGCGAGCGCATTGGGATCGATCAGAACCTCGAGCAATTGCTCGCGCTTGCCGCCCACCTCCACCTCGAGCACTCCAGGAAGCGCCTCGATCCGGTCCTGCAGGCCCTTGGCGAGTGCATTGAGCGCCCGTTCCGGCACGGATCCAGACAGGATCACCGTCACCACGGGGAACAAGGCGACATTGACCTCGCGGACAGTCGGCTCGTCGACGCCCGACGGCAGCTCGGCACGCGCGCGATCGACGGCCTCGCGCACGTCGTCGAGCGCTTCCTCCGCGTTGAAGCCGGCCGTGAACTCCAATGCGACTGTGGCGTAGCCCTCGCCAGCAGTCGATCGCATTTCCTCGAGCCCCTCGATCGCCTGCAATTCGGTCTCGAGAGGCCTGACGAGCAGCCGCTCGGAATCGCCGGGAGCGATTCCTTGGTACGTGACGGTCACATAGATCAGCGGAATGGGGACGTCGGGCGCCGCTTCCTTGGCAATTCGGATGTAGGCGACAATGCCCACGACGAGGACGAGGACCAACGCTGCGAGCACGGCTCTGCTGCGCCCGAAGGCCGCCTCGATCAGGACTTTCACGGTGGCCGCCTCGCTTGCGGTCCGCCGGATCCTGCAGGGGAGCTCCCTGCCGGGCTGATTGCAGCCCGCATCTCCTCGCAGGTGGGCACATCGGCCGTGCGCAGGCCGGCGCCGGATTGCTGCGTCTGCTTGCCGATCCCGAGCTTTTCGGCCAAGCCGGCGTCGGCCGCGCGCCCAGGCTCCTCCGCACGCCCGTCCTCGTCCTCGGGGCCAGCCCTGACGCGTTCGCCGGCCCTTACGAAGCCCTGCCCGGTGGTGATGAGACGAATGCTGGCAGGCGCGCCGGCGACCCAGACACCTTCATCCGTGGAGCGGACGATCTCGGAGGGATGAAACTGCACGACATCGGCCTCGTCGACAGCCTTGATGCCAAGCCGGCCCTTGTCGTCGAGAGACAGCACCGCGGCGGACACGAGATGTGCCGATCGCGTCTCGAGCGGTAGTCGCACGTCGGCACTGATACCCGACGGGGTCCCTTGCTCGCGATTGGGCACCCAGATCTCGACCAGGAATGTCCGCGTTTTCGGTGCCGCTGATGCCGATATGAAGCATATCCTGCCCCAGGCTGAGGTGCCGGTCGGGAACTCGACCCGGACCTCCCGCCCGCGCTCGACGCTGGCGATGTCCTGCTGGGCCACGTCGACGCCGACCCGCAAGATGCTGTTGTCGACCATCGTCGCAAGAACGGCTCCGATCGCAACGTACTGGTTGTGCTCGACGGCGACGTTGTTCACGATCCCGTCGTAGGGAGCCGTGATCTCTGTATCGGCGATCTCCTCCTGGATACGGGCAAGCCCCGCTTGCGCCGTCGCCAGTGCCGCCTCGAGCTTCTGCACCCGCTGCTCGGCAGCGTATCCCTTGGCGGACAACGTTCTTGCGCCGCTCAGCTCTGCCGAGAGCTGCGCAATCTGCGCCTCGGCCTCGCGCTGGCGAGCGATCCGGGCTTCCAGAGTCAGATCGAGAAGTCTATCCCCCAGAGCCACACGCTGGCCCTCTCGGACGTAGATCGCTTTCACCCGGCCGCTGGTCTCGGCGGGGACGGCACTGGTCCGCGCGGCACGCACCTCACCCTGCAGCAAAAGCAGCCGGGTGACCGCGCTGGCGCGCGAGGAACGGATGGCCACTTGCGTCGCTTCAGGCTTTGCGGCCCGTTCGCTGCTCGGGCGTTGCGGATCGTCGCGCAGTGCAATCCCGCTGGCCATCCAGACAACGACGGCAAGGGCAATGGCACCTGCAATCCAGTACGAGCGTGTCATGGCTTCTCGAGCGATCCAGCCGTCGATCAGCTTCATGACCGACTTTCAGGTGCTTGGGCGCGCGTTGAGCGACGTTCCAGAAAAGTCTCATGGAAGGCATCGCGGCCACTCGAGGACCTCCCGCAACCGCCCCATGATCACACGCACGACGCAGCGCACGCCGCGTCATTCTCCTATAAGAGGCCTGCCCGACAACGAGGCCACGTTGAACGGGTTCCTCGGCGGGACGCGAAAATGACGATCCGGCCCAAGACTCGAAGTCGTCGCTCTTCCGCGCGATCCCGATAGGTCGATATCCACGGCCAGGGCGGCAGACCTTGCTCTCGGTGCCCGCGCCCGAGCGGCAGCTACACCGTCGGCTGGGACGGCCCGGCTTGTGTGCTTTCGCATTGGCAGGGCCCCTGACGCAGCCTGGAGGCCGTGGGACGGGCAGCAACAAGTGCATTCGGGGCGTCTCCGATCACGCGTGCGACATGAGAGTGGAGGGCAGCCTTTTGCAATGCAGGGCTCTCAAGGGCGTGAAGCCGAGAGCACTGCCTCGTCCAATTGCCGAGGAGGCACGACACGGCACGGCGAAAAGCTAAGCACCGACCCGGTGCTGGCTCGCAGTGCGGGCGTATCGGCCGGGCGGCTGTCCGACGTAGCGGCTGAAGGCGGTGCTGAACGTACTTGCCGACCCGTAGCCGACCCGCTCGGCAACTTCGGCAATGTCGATTTCTTGTTGGCGCAGAAGGTTCTTTGCCAGCGCCATTCGCCATGCCAGCAGATACTCCATCGGCGGCACGCCTACATTGCGCACAAAACGTTCAAAGAACGCGGAGCGGGACAGCGCCACCTCCTTTGCCAGATTGGCCATCGTCCAAGGACGCGCCGGGTCGGCATGCATCAGCCTGATCGCCTCCGCCAGCCGGGGATCGCCCAGGCCGCGCAACAATCCCAAAGGAGCATCGGTCCCCGGTGCCAGCCGCAGCGCCTCCACCAGCAAGATCTCGACGAGCCGGGTGAGCACCAGGGCACGCCCCGGACGATCCAGCGCAGCCTCGTCGACCAACAGACCGATCAGCGTCGACAGCCTTTCCACACCCCTGACATGAATCTGCTTCGGGAGGAGCGACACGAGAAGGCCTGAGTCCTCATTTCCGAAGACGAAATAGCCCCCCAGAATGCGAACGGCCGGTGGGCCGTCCTGTCTGCCATGGCGGACCTCGCCAGTCGCCGCGGCCGCGACATGGGGATCAATGAGCTCGGGCGTAACGGGCTCGAAGCCTGACATCGTGAAGCCAGGCGTCCTCGGCAGCAGAACGAAATCGCCGGCACCGAGCCTCAACTCGGCCTGTCCATCGACGGCCAGACGGCAGGCCCCCTCGATCACGACGGCGAAGCTCGGGTGGCCGAAATCGCCATAGCGAACGCCCCAGCGTCCGGCGCCGCTGATGCCCTTGGTGAATACGGCTTGGGGACGCAGCAGCCCGATGATGTCTGAGAGAGGATCGATCATTCCTGGACTATAACAAACAAAGTGTGGACCTTCAATTGTAGATGGTCCTGGTTGGCCGGACTAGCATGGGCTCATCGGCACTCAACAAGGAGATGAACCATGAAGACCATCCTGATCACCGGCTGCTCCTCGGGCTATGGACTCGAGACGGCCCGCTATTTCCTTCAGATGCAGTGGAACGTCGTTGCGACCATGCGCACCCCGCGCGAGGACATCCTGCCGCGCTCGGAGAACCTGCGCATCCTGTCATTAGACGTGACGCGCGACGCCAGCATCGCTCAGGCCATCAGAGCTGCCGGGCCCATCGATGCGCTGGTCAACAACGCCGGCATCGGCGTCGTCGGCGCGTTTGAAGCAACGCCCATGTCTCACATCCGCAAGGTCTTCGATACGAACACCTTCGGCGTCATGGCCATGACGCATGCAGTCATCCCGCAGATGCGCGCGCGCCGATCCGGCGTGATCGTCAACGTGACGTCGAGCGCGACTCTGGCCCCCATGCCGCTGGCGGCTGCCTACACCGCCAGCAAACAGGCGATCGAGGGCTTCACCGGCTCGCTGGCTCACGAGCTTGGTCACTTCAACATCCGAGCCAAGCTTGTGGAGCCCGGCTATGCCCCGACCACGAGCTTCGCCCAGAACACCACTGTGCGGGTCGAAGAGCTGATCCCGGAAGCCTACGCGGACTTCGCAGCGCCGATATTCCAAGCTTTCGCGCAGCCGGCCCTGACCACGAGGGAGATCGATGTCGCCGAGGCGGTATGGCGGGCAGTCAACGACAGCACGGGCACGCTGCGTTTCCCGGCAGGGGCAGATGCAGTCGCGCTCTCCCACGCGGCATAGTCATGGCATTGCGCCAGCCTCAGCCCATGGGGAGGCTGGCGCGACGCGCTCGCTCCCCCTTGTTTCCATAGGCGTCGCCGCTCCTGTCCCACCGGTCATCCGGCCTCGGGATGCGGATGCGGCGCGCCGAACCGGACGATGCGGGGCCAAGCGGCGAAACATGTGCGCGCCCTCATCAGATACGGAGACACGGAGGCACAAGAATCGCACTTGATTGTTATGTTATAACATAGCATCATTCGCGCATGACCACGATCCCCGTCACGGTCCTGACCGGCTTCCTCGGTGCGGGCAAGACCACGCTGCTCAATGGGCTGCTGCGCGAGCCGGCATTCGCGGACACGGCGGTGCTCATCAACGAGTTCGGCTCTGTCGCGCTCGACCACGACCTCGTCGCCGAGTTCAACGACGAGCTGATCGTGACGACCACGGGATGCCTGTGTTGCTCGGCATCGAGCGACATCAGGCAGTCGCTGTTCGATCTGTGGAACCGCCGCCACAAGCGCGAGATCAGGGCCTTCAGGCGAGTGATCGTGGAGACGACCGGCCTCGCGGACCCGGTGCCGGTGGTGAACGCGCTGCTGGCGGCGCCGGGCTTCTCCTTCGTCGATCGCACGGTCTCGGGGCAGTTCGCCCTGGCCCGCGTTGTGACCCTGGTCGATGCCATCAACGGGGGCGGCACGCTCGATCGCCACCTGGAGGCGGTCAAGCAGGTGGCGCTGGCGGACGCCATCGTGCTGACGAAGACCGATCTCGCCAAGGACCCGGCCTCCCTGCACGACCTCGCCGAGGACAGGCGCCGGCTGCACGCCCTGAACCCGTGCGCGCGCATTCTCGACCGGCAAAGCGACTGGAGCGAGCTGTGCGGGATCGTGCTCGCGCAGGGCAGCTACGACCTGCGCGGCAAGGGTGAGGATGCACTCGCGTGGCTGCAGGCCGAGACGTTGCTCGGCGGAGAGCGCGCGCACACGCACGCCGACGTGAACCGGCACGGCAACGATATCAGAGCGCATTGCATCGTCGTCGACGAGCCGGTGCTGCCCGCCGCGTTCAACTTCCTCCTGCACGTGCTGCAGCTCAGCGCCGGCCCCAACCTTCTGCGCCTCAAGGGCCTGCTGGCGCTGTCGGACGCGCCGGACCGGCCCGTCGTCGTGCACGGGGTGCAGCACGTCATCCACCCGATCGACAGGCTGCCGCATTGGCCAAGCGACGACCGGCGCAGCCGCCTCGTGCTGATCGGGCGCAATCTCAACATCGACGCCCTGCGCACCATCCTTACGGCCTCCAAGCGCGAGGCCAGCTCGGCCGCGCGCCGGGCCTTGACGGCCGTGGCGCTCATCGCCGCGCTGAGCGGCGCCGTCATGCCGGCGCGGCCTTCGCCGACGCTGCCTCATGCGCAGCTCGGTGTCACCGACAGCCCTGCCAACGGCAAACCGTGGAGTGCCACATGACCGCCGCACCGGTTCCCGTCACCGTCCTCACCGGCTACCTCGGCGCCGGCAAGACGACGCTGCTCAATCGCATCCTGTCCGAGCCGCACGGCCGGCGCTACGCCGTGATCGTGAACGAGCTCGGCGAGGTCGGGATCGACAACGATCTGGTGGTCAACGCCGACGAGGACGTGCTCGAGATGAACAACGGCTGCATCTGCTGCACCGTGCGCGGCGATCTGATCCGCATTCTCGACGGGCTCATGAGGCGGCGAGACAGGTTCGATGCGATCCTGATCGAGACGACAGGGCTCGCCGACCCGGGCCCCGTCGCGCAGACCTTCTTCGTCGACGACGGGGTCCGCGCGCACACGACGCTCGATGCCATCGTCACCGTCGTCGACGCCAAGAACCTGCCCGCGCGCCTCGCGGACAGTCACGAGGCCGGCGAGCAGATCGCCTTAGCCGACGTCATCCTGCTGAACAAGACCGATCTCGTCTCACCGGCCGAGCTTGCCGACGTCGAGCGGCGCATTCGCGCGATCAACCCCTACGCCCGGCTGCACCGGACGGAGCGCAGCCGGATCGACCTCGACGAGGTGCTTGGCCGCAACGCCTTCGACTTCGCTCGCATCCTGACGATCGAGCCCGACTTTCTCGAGCAAGGCCATCACCACCATCACAGCGAGGACGTCGCCTCGGTCTCGCTCGTCAGCGACCATCCGCTCGATGCCGACAAGCTGTTCAAGTGGCTCCAGTACATGCTGCAGTCGCAGGGCGCGGACATTCTGAGGCTCAAGGGCATCCTCGACATGAAGGGCGAGGAGCAGCGCTTCGTCGTGCAGGGTGTGCACATGCTGCTCGAAGGCGACCGGCAGCGGCCTTGGCAGCCCGGCGAGAGGCGGCAGAGCCGCCTCGTGCTCATCGGCCGCCATCTCGACCAGGAGCTCCTGCAATCGAGCTTCAAGGCGTGCGAGGCCAGGCACTGAGCGCGATGGCAGCCTTCGTCAACCCCATCAGACCCCGAGGCGGGGCGACCTACAGCGAGGCCCTGTCGCGCATCCGCGCGTGGACGAGGGCGCACGGACCGACGCGCGAGGCCACGATCTCGGTGACCGAGCTCGCCTGCCCGGAGCCCGGCTGCCCCCCTCGCGAGACCGTCATCCTGGTCATGCGGCCCGAGGCCCCGACCTGGAAATTGCGCGTGCACAAGCCCATGCCCGATGTGAACGAGACGGACGTGATCGCGGCGCTGCGCGCCGCCGAGACCATCGACAGCAGCCAAACCCAATCGACGGGCACCCCATGACGCAATCCATCCAACCTTACGTCGCCGGCATCACGGAGCGTCTGCTGCGGGACGCGGGCATCGCGCCGGGCATGCGCGTCCTCGACATCGGCTGCGGCCGCGGCGACGTCAGCCTGCTGGCTGCCAGCCTGGTCGGCGCCACCGGGCACGTGCTCGGAGTGGACCGCGACGCGGAGGCGATCGCCGTCGCCCGCAGCCGCGCAGGGGACCTCAGATGCACGCACGCGGACTTTGCCGCCGAGGACATCTCGGCGCTGCCGGAGACCCTGGGCCCATTCGACGCCATCGTCGGGCGACGGGTGCTGATGTACCAGCCCGATCCCGTCGCGACGGTGCAGAGCGTCTGCCGATTGCTGCGCGCCGGCGGCCTCCTCGTCCTGCAGGAGCACGATGCGACGATGGTGCCGGGGCGGCGCGTGCCGCTGCCGCTGCACGAGCGAGTCAACCGGTGGATGTGGGACACGGTGCAACGGGACGGCGGCACCCCGCACATGGGCTTTGATCTCCATGCCGTGCTCTCGCGCGCCGGATTGCTCGTGGAGCACGTGCGCGCCGAGGCCATCGTGCAGACGCCCACGGCGCATCACGACGTCACGGCGATGTTTCGCGCCAACCTCCCCCGCGTCGTCCGGCACGGCATCGCGACGGAGGCCGAGATCGGCGTCGACACGCTGCACGACCGCCTCGTGGAGGAGCGCGTGACGGCGGGCGCGACCTATATCGGCGACATGGCGTTCGGAGCCTGGGCGCGCAAGGCGGCCTGAAGCTGCACCGCGGCCCTGCCCGTGCGGCTGGAATAGTATTTCACAGGAGACTGCGCTATCTGCGTCGTCCAGAGCGCTTCGGCCAGCCAAGCGAAGGAGGGCGACTGCCATGGCATGCACACATCCTCAACACGCCAACCATCCCCATCAGCACGGGCCCAACTGCGGTCATACGGCCGTGCGCCATGCCGGCCACGTCGACTATCTGCACGACGGGCATCTGCACCACATGCATGACGGCCACGTCGACGAGCACGTGATCGAGGTCAGCGCGACCAATCCCGTGCGCTGCACGCCCCAGCACACATGCGGTGGCCACGACGGCGCCCATGTGCACGGGCCGGGGTGCGGCCACGAGGCGGTGCCGCACGGAGACCATGTCGACTACCTGGTCGATGGCCATCTACACCATCCGCACGGCGACCACTGCGACGACCACGGGCCCGTGCAACTGGCCTGACCGCGCCAGCCGGCGGCGGCTTCACTGGCGCAGCCGGGCGAGCACGCCGTCTGCGATCACATCGCCGGCCTGGTGCAGGGCCGCTGCGACGCCTTGCGGGCCATAGGTCGCGACCAGCCGCAACAGGGCCTCCGAGAGCAGCGCGGTGAGCACGGCGTCCTGCGACACGCCCTTATCGGCGCAGTGCTGCAGTGCCGCCCGCAGAATGGCGCGCGCCTGCGCGGTGCCGTTCGGATCGCCGGCTTCATTCAGGCAATCGATGTCCATCGGGGCCCCTGATCGCTGTTGAGAGAGGCGGAAGACTCCGCTTCCGGACGTGAACGGCTCGCGGCACCGGCAAGGGACGCGCTCCGTTCCGCGGCGTCGGCGGGAACGCAATTGAAGAAGCAGCTCCGTGCTCCGGTGTGGCACGCCGGTCCCGTCTGGTCGACGCGCAGGAGCAAAGCGTCGCCGTCGCAATCGAGCCGGCACTCCACGAGGCGCTGGACGTGGCCGGAGGTCTCGCCCTTGCGCCACAAGGCACCGCGCGAGCGGGACCAGTAGCAGACACGACCCGACCGCAGCGTCTCGGCGAGCGACTCCCGGCTCATCCAGGCGAGCATCAGCACCTCGCCCGTATCGTGCTGCTGGGCAATCGCGGGAATGAGGCCGCGGGCGTCGAACTGCAGCTCGATGTCCGGACTTGTCTGCACGCTTTCCATCCTCACACCGGCGCCGGGCTTTGCTCGAGCGCGCAGCCGCGGCAGCGGCCGCGCAACTCGAGGGTCATCCTGGCGACCTCGAAGGCGTTGCTCACGGCCCACCTCGACAGGCACGCGACGGCGTCCGGCTCCGAGAACTCGATGACGGAGCCGCAGCCCTCGCAGATGGCGAAGACCGCGTTGGCCGTGTGCGGGCCATGCGTGCAGGCGACGAAGGCGTTCATCGACTCGACGCGATGGGCGAGGCCGGCTTCCGTCAGGCGCGCCAAGGCCCGGTAGACGGTGACCGGCGCCGATACGCCCTGGTCGCTCAGGCGCTCCATCAGCTCGTAGGCGCTGAGCGGGCGGCGGGCGCGCCGCAACTCCTGAGCGATGAGCTGCTCCTTCGCATTCAAGGCTCTGATCCGCGGCTTCCGTGCCATGCGCCGTTCCAGCCCACATCTCCGCTCGAGGCAGTTGACGAATGTTATAACATAACACTACAACACGGCATACCGGGTTGGGAAGGCCGTCTGTGTGGCACGCCGTGGCCACCCGCGCGGGGCCGCAGAATTCCCAACAGGGCCCAAGCGCCATCTACCAGGAGAGCCGCATGACCGCACACATGGCGCCATCGGGCGCGGGGCAGACAGCAGCCGCCGACCGGCGACTGCCGGTGACCGTGCTCTCAGGCTTCCTCGGCGCCGGCAAGACCACGCTGCTCAATCACGTCCTCAACAACCGCGAGGGCCGCAAGGTCGCGGTCATCGTCAACGACATGAGCGAGGTCAACATCGACGCCGACCTGGTGCGCGAGGGCGGGGCGAACCTGTCGCGCACCGACGAGGCGCTCGTCGAGATGTCGAACGGCTGCATCTGCTGCACGCTGCGGGAGGACCTGCTGAAGGAGGTGCGCAGGCTCGCGGCCGAAGGGCGGTTCGACTACCTGCTGATCGAATCGACCGGAATCTCGGAGCCGCTGCCCGTGGCCTCGACGTTCGAGTTCCGCGACGAGGACGGCCTGAGCCTCTCCGATGTGGCGCGCCTCGACACCATGGTCACCGTGGTCGATGCCGCCAATCTGCTCAAGGACTATTCCTCCCAGGATTTCCTTGCCGACAGAGGCCAGTCCCTCGGCGAGGACGATCACCGCCCGCTGGTGGGCCTGCTCGTCGAGCAGATCGAGTTCGCGGATGTGGTCGTGCTGAACAAGCTTGACGTCGCCAAGCCGCACGAGGTGGAGGCCGCGCGCTCGATCATCCGGGCACTCAATGCGGATGCCCGGATCATCGAGACCACGGAGGCGCGGGTGACGCTCGACGACATCCTCGACACGGGCCGCTTCAGCTTCGAGGACGCGCACCGGCATCCCACCTGGTTCAAGGAGCTCAACGGCTTCAAGGACCACGTGCCCGAGACGCAGGAGTACGGCATCACCAGCTTCGTGTACCGGGCGCGCACGCCCTTCGATCCGGTCAAGCTGCACGCGTTCTTCAACTGCACCTGGCCGAACGTGGTCCGCGCGAAGGGGTTCTTCTGGCTCGCCACGCGCCCGCAATGGGTCGGCGAGCTGAGCATGGCAGGCGCGCTGGTGCGCCACGGCGCGGCGGGCTACTGGTGGGCAGCCGTGCCGAAGGAGCACTGGCCCCAGGACGACACGCTTGTCGCGCGCATCCAGAAGGGCTGGCACAAGCACTGGGGCGACCGCAAGCAGGAGATCGTCTTCATCGGCACCAATGACATGGACAAGGACGCCATCACGGCCGAGCTCAACGCCTGTCTCATGGAGCTGCCGAGGACGGGCAAGGTCGACACCCGGACCTGGAGGACGCTGCCCGATCCATTCCCCGAGTGGCGACGCGGAGCGTAGGGCGGGCGCGGGCGCGGACGCCCATCGCGAGAGCGACGGTGGGGGGCCGGGCGATGCGCCATCGCGCGCAGCCCGCGCCGCCCGCCAACGTTTCCCTCCAGACTCGGAGCGGCGCCGGCGCGTTTGAGCGTGCGAGCATCTCCACGCGACACACGTTGACGCGTGAAACGCGACCTGCTCTAGAAGCGTTGGCTCAGCGTCACTCCGAGCAGGCGCCCGTCGCCGACGGTCGCCTCGGTTGAGTACTGCGAAATGCTGGTCACGTACTGCTTGTCGAAAATGTTCTTGGCAAAGAACGTGAGCGTGGTCTTGGTGCGCTCCCACTCGTAGCCGACGCGCGCATCGACGAGGGTGAGACTGCTGACAAACCGAGCCGGCGTGTTTGCGGTGTCGTTGTTGCTGTAGAAGCCATCCACGAACCGGAAGTTGCCGCCGGCGAACCAGCCGCTCGGATCCTTGTACTGCGCACCGCCGGTCACGCTGATCGAGGGAGCCTCGGGGAACTGCTTGCCGCTGTAGCTCACGCCGAAGGCGACGAAATCGTCGAATCTCGTCTTGAGCAGGCCCACGCCGCCATGCAGCTGCCAGCGGTCATTGGGGCGCCAGCGGGCCTCGATCTCCGCGCCGTATGCGTGCGACTTCTGGCCGTTCACGATCACCGATGCGCCGATCACATTGCCGACGATCGCTGCATCGTCCGTTGCGATCTGCTGATTGCTGTAGTCGTAGTAGAAGAGGTTGCCGCCGAGGTAGAGCCGGCCTCCGAGCCATTGCGAGCGGTACAAGATCTCGTAGGCGTTGAGATCCTCCGGCTTGACCTCGTTGACGGCGCCGCCGCCGCCGATCGGGATGTGCGTGAAGCCCGGACGATATCCCTGGCTGTAGGTGAAGCCAATCGTCTGGTTGGAGGCGAGATCGTAAGTCATGCCGACCTTGGGCAGGGCCCGCGTGAACTCCGCCTTGGTGGTCGAGTCGATCGCTGCGTAGGTGAACGTTCCCAGATCAAGCGCCGAGCCGACCGAGTGGCTTTCGACCACGTCGTGCACGACCCGGCCGCCGGCGATAAACTGGTAGCGATCCATGAAGCGGAAGCGCATCTCACCGTACGCCGCCGCGCTGGTCGTCTTGTAGGTCGCGACGAGGTCCTGCAACGGCACGACGAACCCGATGTCCTGAGCGATATGGCTGTCGATATCGGTCCCAAACCGGCCGTAGAACAGGCCCAGCACGCCCGACAGGCCGTTGCCCTTCCTGTCGATCTCCAGGCGCAGATCCTGCGTCAGATCAGTGCCTCCGCGCACCTCGTCGCGCATGAAGCTCGAGCCGACCGCGGAGCCGATATCGGTGGCCGTATCGGCAAACGCCGTGATGCTGCGGAGCCTGTAGTTGGTGGCGAGCTGGTAGCTGACGTCCGCAATATAGTTGTTGGCCTTGGTCTGGCGGAAATCCGTGCTCGAGGACGAGGCGGCCAGATGGCGGTCGAAGAAGTTGGGACCGCTGACGGTGGTGACCGCGGGCCGGTCCTCGGTGCGCGACGCCGTCAGCAGAACGCTCAGTCCGGGAACGCTGCTCGGCTCGATCAGCACCTTGCCGCGAATATTGGCCAGCCGGTCGTCGTCGAGCGGCCGGTTGGCCGGATCGGCATAGGAGATGTTGCGCTCGCCATCGACGATCTGCCCCGAGACGCGCACCGCAAGCTGGTTGCTGACGATGGGGGCGTTGATCATGAAGCTGCGGCTCCACAGACCATTCGAGCCCAGCGTTCCCTCCAGCGCGCCCTCGAGCTTGTAGGTGGGATCGTTGGTCTTGATGAAGACGGCCCCCGCGAGCGAGTTGCGGGCCTGCAAGGTGGACTGGGGGCCGCGCAGGATCTCGACCTGCTCCACGTCCCACAGCGAGCGCGCGCCGCGGCGCGTCGCCTCGGGGTTCTGGGTGGCGCCGTCGATCACGACGGACACGAGGGCCGCGGCAGATGCGCTCTGGTTCTGAGTGAGGCTTTCCGAGTTCAGGCCGCGGATGACGAACCCGCTGTTGCCGCGGCTGCCCTCGTTGGCAATGGCGTTCGGCGTCGAGTTGATCGCCTCCTGCAGATCCTGGATCTGCTGGTCCTTGATCTGCCGGCCGGTGACGACACCGATGCTGGTGGTCGTCTCAGGCAGAGTCCGCAGGACCTTCTCGCCCTCGACGACGATGCCCGGCACCTGCACCGTCGGCGGCTTGGCCAATGCGGCCTTCGGGATGTTGCGCTTGGCTGGCGCCTCGACCGATACCTCAGGCAATTGGACGACGGGCTGTCCGGTGGTCGCGGGTTGCTGGGCGAGGCCAGGTACGGTGGCCGCCCATGAGCATCCCATGGCGAGGGCCACGGCATGAGACCAGTAACGCATGAACCGAACTCCGACACGTCCGACACTCTCCAGTGATGCCGGACGCGCGCATTCTTGACACTAAAATCCAACAATTTATAGACCATCACCGCGGTGCCGCGCGCGCCGCAACGGCAACGTTGCGGCAGGGACACACCGGGAGCTGGCGATGCTCAGCACTCGTCGCGATGTGCATTGCGCAAAGCGTCGGGGGCGGACTGCCGGTCTCCGCTACAGGTGTGCTGATCGATCAACCCGATCGAGGTGGCCCGGTCGCAGGGACTATGCAACCGCTCTGCCGCTCACTCGGCAGCGGTGGCGCGGGCCGGGGCGCTGCGCTGGCGACGATCGTTGCCGCGGCTTGCATAGAAGTCGCGCTTGGCCTGGTACATGGCGAGATCGGCGCGGCGGACCAGGTCCTCGAGCCGCTCGCCGGGCCTGGAGGTGGCCGCGCCCATCGAGAGGCTCACCGGCATGCCCTGGTGGAACTGGTTGTTGATGTCGGCAAGGCAGCGGATCTTGTCCATCACCAGCTCGGCACCGTGGGCATCGAAGCCCGGCAGCAGGAGGGCGAACTCGTCGCCACCGATGCGGGCTGCGTAGCAGGGCTTGTCGACGGCCTTGCCCAGCACCTCGCCCGCCCGGCGCAACAGCGCGTCGCCGGCGCCGTGGCCCCACTGGTCGTTGGCGGCCTTGAGACCATTGAGGTCGGCCATGACGATCGTCACCGGCTGCAGCCCCTTGCGCTCGAGGCGATTGAGCTCGTCCACATAGAAGGAGCGGTTGAAGAGCTTGGTGAGCACGTCGTGCGTGCCGAGGAACTCCAGGTAGGTCTCCGCCTTCTTGCGGGCCGTGATGTCGGTCAGCGCCACCTGCACGAGCGACCAGTCCTGCTCGTGCCCGGGCAGAACCGACAGCTGCAGGAGAACGTGCAGCTCGCTGCCGTTGAGGGCGTAGTTCACCACCTCGCGCTGCTGGAAGAGCTTGCCCTGCCAAAGGTCGATCAACTGCTCGCGGAAGGTCTCCTCCATGTCGTCCCGGAAGACCTCGCCCAATCGATGCAGGAGGGTCTGCTTGTCGGGCGCCTGCAGCAGCCCCAGCGTCTGCCGGTTCACGTCCAGGACCCTGATCTCGCTCATGCAGCGCCGGACGAACTCCGGATGCACGTCCGTGAACACCCTCAAGTCCTCTATGCCGCGGCTACGGATCTCGTCGAGCAGACCCTTGATGGCACTGAAGTCCTCCACCCAGAGCGACACCGGGGAGTGCTCGAAGAGGCCGCGCGCGTAGTTCTCGCTCTCGGCCTGCCGGCGCCTCGCCGTCTCGCGCTCCGTGACGTCCTCGATGGCAATCAGCACCCGCCCGAGGCTTGCCTCGTGGCCCGGCAGCACGCGCCCCGTCATCTGGATGTCGATACGCCGGCCGGACAGGCTGTAGTTGACGGACTGGCTGCTGAAGGCGGTCTCCCCGTTCCAGAGCGCGATCAGCTCCTCGATGTGCCGCTCGAGCATCTCGTCGCGGAAGACGCTGGCGAGATTGGCGACGAGATGGTCGTGGTCGTCCGCCTCGAACAGCGCCAGCGTGCGGGCGTTGACCTTGATCACCGCGATGCGCTCGGAGCACGCCTTGATGCGGGAGGGATCGGCGTGCAGGTGGGCGCGCAGATCCGTCACACCGTCGGCGCGCCAGGCCTCGAACAGCCGTCGCACGCCGCTGAAATCCTCGAGCCAGAGCGAGACCGGCGCGAGATCGAACATCTCGGCGTCGTCGCCGGGACGGGGCGCAACATGGGCCTTGGGCAAGTTTGGACACTCCACGGCAAGCCGCGGGCCGGCAGCGTCGCCGGTCCGCATCCGCATGCATCCTAGCCTGAGATCCTATAGAGGATGTTAATTGTAGGAGTTGGCGGCCGAACCGAGAGCCGGCCTGCGCCTCCGAGACGACGCCTCAGTCGCCGTACACCCGGGCCGCGGCGGGCGACACGAGGCCTTCGGCGAGATCCTTGCGCACGGCCGCACGATCGCGCGCGGCCGGGTTGCCTAGGCCGCCGCCGCCGGGCGTGAGGATGACGAGCCGGTCGGACGGGGGAATGGTCTGGAAGCCCTTGCCCTTGAGCCCGATGCCCGAGGCCAGCGCCACCACGCCCGCCGCTCCGTTGTGGCCGCCGTCGAAACCGCGCGGAGGATGGTCGATTCGGTCGAAGGCTGCGAGCAGGTCGAACGGCTTGCCGATGCGGCTGCCAAGCTCGATCACCTGGCCCAGGCCGCCGCGGGTGCGGCCCGGCCCGCCGGAGTCGGGGCGGAACTCCTTCCTCCAGAAAATGAGCGGGGTGATGCTCTCGGCCACCTCGACGGGCGTGCCCTTGACGCCGGAGGGATAGGCGGTGGCGGAGAGGCCGTCCTTCATGGGGCGCGCGCCGGTGCCGCCGTTGGAGGTCACCGTCATCATGAACCCGTAGTTGCCGAGGCCGTCGTCGTCGGTCTCGCCGCGGACGTTGAGGTTGAACAGGCAGGAGGTGCCTTCCGCCGGCACGCGCTCGGGAATGGCCTGGCGTAGGGCACCGAACACCACGTCGGGCAGCATCTGGCCGATGATATGGCGGGAGGCGACGGCGCGCGGCTTGGGCGCATTGAGGATCGAGCCCTCGGGCGCCGAGACGGTCAGCGGCGACAGGGAGCCGGCGTTGTTGGGAATGTCCTTGCCGACGATGCAGGCGATGCCGAACACCGTGTAGGCCGTGGTGTAGGCGAGCGGCACGTTGATGCCGCGCCGGGAGACGGGGCCGGTACCCTTGAAGTCGACGTGGATGCCGTCGTCGGAGACCGTGACGTCGGCTGCAAGCGTGACGGGCTCGTCGTAGCCGTCGACCGTCATGGCGTTGGACCAGGTGCCCTTGGGCAGCGCCCGGATCTCGGCGAGCACGGCCTCGCGCGAGCGCGTCAGGATGTGGTGCGACAGCTCGTCGAGATCCTCGAGCCCGAACTCGTCCACCATCTGGGCGAGGCGCTCGCAGCCGATGTCGTTGCAGGCGGCGAGCGAGTAGACGTCGCCCTCGGTGTCGACGGGAAGGCGCGTGTTGGCGCGGATCATCGCCATCAGCGTCTCGTCGAGCGTGCCGCGGTCGGCGAGCTTGAGGAGCGGGATGTAGAGCCCCTCCATGAACACGTCGGTGCCGTCGGGGCCGAAGCCGATGCCGCCGATATCCATCAGATGGCTGGTGCAGGAGAACAGGCCGAGCAGCCTGCCCTTGTGGAAGGCCGGCGTCGTCAGCACGAAGTCGTTGAGGTGGCCCGTGCCCATCCAGGGATCGTTGGTGATGTAGATGTCGCCCTTCTGCATGGTCTCGACGGGAAAGCGGCGGATGAAGTGCTTGACGCTCTCGGCCATGGAGTTGACGTGGCCCGGCGTTCCCGTGACGGCCTGGGCCAGCATGTTGCCGTGCCGGTCGAAGATGCCGGCGGAGAGGTCGCCGGCCTCGCGCACGATGGGCGAGAAGGCGGTGCGCAGCAGAACCTGCGCCTGCTCCTCGACGACGGCGATCAGCCGGTTCCACATCACCTGCAGCTCGATCTCGCTCAAGCGCGGCATGGGCTACTCCTTGGCCGTGAGCACGAGGCCGGCGCCGGCATCGCGCGTGCAATCGAAGGCGGCGCTGACGAAGGTGGAGGTGCCGGCCTCGACGATCAGCGCCGGGCCCGGCACGCGGGCACCGGGCTGCAGGGCCTCGCGGTCGAACACGGGGATGGCAAGTGCGGTCCGCGACCTGCCGTCGAAGACGGTGCGGGTGGCGATGGGCTGCGGCGCCGGGGCGGCGGCGGCCTCGGGCAAGAGCGGCGGGCGCGTCTCAGACGTCGTCACCAGCACCGACCAGGACAGGGCCTCGATGGCCGCGCCCGGGATGTGGCGCGCGAACAGCTTGCGATAGCCCGCCTCGAATTGCTCGCGCATCATCGCGGCGTCGGCCGGCTCGAGCGGCCGGTTCGGCAGCGCGACGGCGATCTCGTGGCCCTGCCCGGCGTAGCGCATGAAGGCCTGGCGCGTCTCGAAGAGCGGCCGGTCGCCGGCGGCGGCACGCGCCAGCGAGGTGGCCTGGGCGCTCATGCCGGCAAGAAGCGCGCTGAGCTCGGCCGCCTCGAAGCGGTCGAGGCGCATGAAGCGGGACTGCACCAGCTCGTAGGCGGCCGGCGCCCTGAGGAAGCCGATCGCGGAGCCGACGCCCGCATCGGCAGGCACGACGATGCGCTTGATGCCGAGCTTCTCGGCAAGGCGGGCGGCGTGCAGGGGGGCGGCACCGCCGAAGGCGACGAGCGTGTGATCGGCAACCGCGACGCCGCGCTCGACGGCGTGCACGCGCGCGGCGTTGGCCATGTTCTCGTCGACGATCTCGCCGATGCCGAAGGCCGCCATGTCGGAGTCCAGCGACAGCGGCGCGCCGATGGCCTCGGCAATCGCCCTGTCGGCCGCCGCGGGATCGAGCGCGATCTTGCCGCCGGCGAAACGGGCGGGATCGACCTTGCCCAGCGCCACATCGGCGTCGGTGACCGTCGGCTCCCTGCCGCCGCGGCCGTAGCAGGCGGGGCCCGGCACGGAGCCCGCCGAATCCGGACCGACGGTAATGCGCCGCAGGGCATCGACGCGGGCGATGGAGCCGCCGCCGGCGCCGATCTCCACCATCTCGATGACCGGGATGCGCACCGGCAGACCCGACCCCTTCATGAAGCGCGACTGCCGGTCGACCTCGAAGGTGCGGGCCTTGTAGGGCGCCAGGTTGTGGATGAGGCAGATCTTGGCGGTGGTGCCGCCCATGTCGAAGGAGAGCACCTTCTGGGCGTCGCGCTCGGCCGCGATGTAGGCCGCGAGGATGGCGCCGCCGGCGGGGCCCGATTCCACCAGGCGGATGGGGAAACGCGCCGCCGTCTCCAGCGTCGCCAGCGAGCCGCCCGACGTCATCAGGTGGATCGGCCGCGCGTAGCCCTCCGCCGCGAAGCGCGCCTGCAGGCGGCCGAGGTAGCCCGCCATCAGCGGCTGCACGTAGGCGTTGGCGATGGCCGTGGAGGTGCGCTCGTACTCGCGCATCTCCGGGCAGACCTCGCTCGACAGGGTCACCGCGACGCCCGGCAGCTCCTCCGACACGACGGCGCCGGCGCGCATCTCGTGCGCCGGGTTGGCATAGGCATGGATGAAGGCGACGGCCACCGCCTCGACAGCCTGCTCGCGCAGGGCGCGGCAGACGTGGCGCAGGCGCGCCTCGTCGAGCGGGACGTGCACCTTGCCCGTCACGTCGATGCGCTCGGGCACCGTGAAGCGGCGCTCGCGGGTGACGAGCTGGCGCGGCCGGTCGATGAAGATGTCGTACTGGTCGTAGCGGCTCTCGTCGGCGATCTCGATCACGTCGCGGAAGCCGTCGGTGGCGATCAGCGCCGTGCGGGCACCCTTGCGCTCGATGATGGCGTTGGTGGCGAGCGTGGTGCCGTGCACGAACACGTCGATGTCGGAGAAGGCAAGGTGCGCCTCGCCCAGCAACAGACGCGTGCCCTCGACGACGGCCTCCTCAGGCCGCTCGGGCGTGGTCAGGAGCTTGGTGGTGAGCCGCACGTCGCCGATCTCGAGGACGATGTCGGTGAAGGTGCCGCCGATGTCGGTTGCAAGGCGCGTGATCTTGGCAGCGGCCACGAAGTAACCTGCGATTGGATCGTTGCGGAGCCTCCCGTCCGGCTGGAGGGAGCTTGGTGCTTTCTGCTGCCGGGCCGAGGCATTGTCAATTCGGCCCAGCGTGCCGGGCTCGCGCGGCGACGGTTCGGCGCAGGCGTGCCGTGTGGGCTGCGCCGGCAGCGGCCCTGTTGGTGGGCGCGATGCTCAGACCGAAGGCAGCGCGAGAGCCGGACGACGGTCGCGGGCGCCAAGCGCCGCCTCGAGCGCGGCAGCGGCCGCGAGCACGGTGCCATCCTCGAACGGACGGCCGACGAGCTGCACGCCGACGGGCAGGCTGCCCTCGCCGAGCCCCGCGGGCACGACCATGGCCGGCTGGCCGGTGAGGTTGAAGGGAATGGTGAAGTTCGGCACCTCGAAGCTTGCCCACTTGCTCATCTGCTCGATGGGGCGGGCCTCGGACGGCTGCGCGGGCGACAGCAGCAGATCGCAGTCGCGCATCACGGCCGCGACGGCGGCGCACAGCTCGGCGCGGCGGCGCTGGGCGAGGAGATAGTCCGCCGCGGGAATGGTCGCGGCGACCGCCAGGCGCTCGCGCAGGAACTCGCCATAGTCGCGGTAGCGGGTGCGCAGCGTCGCCTCGTGCACGGAGTAGGCCTCGGCGCCGAGGATCAGCCAGCCGGCCGCGTTGAAGTCTTGCAGCGCCGGCAGGCGGACGTCGCGGACGGTGGCGCCGAGCGCCCTCAGCGCGTCGCCGGCCGCGTCCACGGCGGATCGGACTGCCGGCGAGGCCTGGAAATCCTCCTTGAAGAAGTGGCGCACGATGCCGACACGCAATCCCTTCACACCCGCGCCGAGACTGGCCAGCAGATCCGGCGCAGGACGATCGGCGGAGGCCGGATCGTCGGGATCGTGGCCGACCATGGTCTGCAGCAGCTGGGCGCAGTCGGCGACCGTCCATGCCATCGGGCCCACGGTGTCGAGGCTGTAGGCCAGGGGCGCCACGCCCTGACGGCTGCACAGGCCGAAGGTCGGTTTGATGCCGGCGATGCCGCACAAGGCCGCGGGTATGCGGATGGAGCCGCCGGTGTCGGAGCCGGTGCCGGCGCAGACGATGCCGGCGGCAACCGCCGCGCCGGTGCCGGAGGACGAGCCTCCGGTGAAGCGCGCAGGATCCCAGGGATTGCGGGCGGGCGGCCAGGGCAGGTCGAAGCTCGGCCCGCCCCAGGCGAACTCGTGCGTCGCCAGCTTGCCGATGGTGACGCAGCCTGCCGCCGCCCACTGGCGCACGGTCGCGGCATCGCGCGCCGGCACGTTGCCCGCAAGCACGCGCGAGTGCGCCGTGGTCTCGATGCCGGCCGTATCGTAGATGTCCTTGTGGCCCACGGGCACGCCGTCGAGCGGGCCCAGCGGGCGGCCTGCCAGATGACGCGCCTCCGACGCCTTGGCCTCGGCGAGCGCCCGCTCCGGCGTCAACCTGATGAAGGCGTGGAGCACGGGATTGAGCCGCTCGGCCCGGGCGAGCGTCACGTGCGCCAGCTCGACGGGCGAGATCTCCCGGGCCGCGAGCAGACGCGCAACCTCGGCGATCGGCGGCAGTGGCGCAGAGGGCGCGATCATCACGGCTTCTCCCGGGGCGCGAACACGGTCGCGGGCTCCAGGAGCGGGGCCGGCGGCGCGGGCGTGCGCAGGCGTTCCGCCATGGCCACGATGTGCCGTGTCGCCGCGCGAATGCCCGCCCGCTCGGCCGGCGTCAGATCGCGCAGGCCCGCGCGTGCGAGACAGGCATCGCATTCGGGCTCGGAGAGCGGCTCGGCCATCGGAATGCAAACTCCATGCGATTGTGCGGGCGCCCATGTTGGCTCACGGCGAGCCGCCTTCAAGTGAAATCTCGGCACGGGCCCGCGCGGGTGGCGATTTGGGCGGCAATCCCGGCCGCACGCTTGCCCATTTTGCGGTCGCCGGCGCGGCCTCCGCCCAGGCGCAGCCCTGGCCGGCGCAAAGCGCCATTGCCACCGGGGGGGATTGGCGCTAGCCACGGGTCTTGCGGGGGCGCGCAGGCCGCGGTCTCGAAGGCACGCGCTCCGGCGCGCCTCCCGGCAGTTGGCGATGGGTCTCGAAGGTGCCGCTCCACAAGTTGCCCGGCCTCATGCCTGCGCCAGCGACCTGGTCGCCGCTGCGCCGGTGGGGTGCGCTTGCCGGGCTCTCGCTGCTGCTCGCCGTCGGCTTCAAGCTGGCCCAGCTGCCGGCCGCGTTCCTGCTCGGGCCCATGCTGGCCGCGATCGTGCTGGCGACGGCAGGCGCTCCGGTGACGCTCGAGCGCAACTCGGTTCTGCTGGCGCAGGGCGCCGTCGGCATGATGATCGCGGCGCTGTTCCCGCCGTCCACGTTCGCAGAGATCGTCCGGGACTGGCCAGTGTTCCTGTTCGGAACGCTGTCGACGCTCGTCGCCTCGTTCGCCATCGGCTGGCTGATGATGCGCGCCCGCGTGATGCCCGGCACGACGGCGATCTGGGGTTCGGCGCCGGGCGCTGCGTCCGTGATGACATTCATGTCGGCCGAGTACGGCGCGGACATGCGCCTGGTGGCCCTTATGCAGTACCTGCGCGTGGCGCTGTGCACGATCATCGCGACGATCGTGGCGCGCTGGCTCGGCGTGCCGTCGAGCCCGGCAAGCCTCGACCTGTTCCCGCACGTCGCATGGCTGCCTTGCCTTGCCACCTGCGCGCTCGCCGTCGCGGGCGTCGCGCTCGGCATCGGGCTTAAGGTGCCGGGCGGGGCGATGCTGCTGCCGATGCTGCTCGGAATCGCGGCAAACCTCGCGGGCCAGTTCCCGCTGACGCTGCCGCCCAGCCTGCTGGCGGTTGCCTATGCCGTGCTCGGCTGGGCCATCGGCATGCGCTTCACGATGGACATCCTGGCGCACGCGGCGGCGGTGCTGCCGCGACTGCTGCTGTCGGTGCTGGCGCTGCTCGTCATCTGCGGCGGGCTCGGGTGGGTGCTGTCGTGGATCGCGGGCGTCGATTTCCTCTCGGCGTACCTCGCCACCAATCCAGGCGGGGCCGACTCGCTGGCGATCATCTCGAGCTCCACCACGGTCGACGTGCCGTTCGTGATGGCCATGCAGCTCGCCCGCTTCCTGCTGGTCATGATCGCCGGGCCGCTCATGGCGCGTCTGCTGTCCTACACGCTGCGGGACGCCGAGACGCGCGGCTAGGATTCGATTCGAGCCGCGCGAAAGCGCCGGCGCCGGACGGCCGTCCAGGCCTGCCTGG
>JANRIO010000094.1:0-67614 GCA_033764875.1 Hyphomicrobiaceae bacterium
GCCCTCAGAACAGCTTCTTCAGCTCGGCCTTCAGCGCCTCCGACAATTCAGGCCGGTCCAGCGCATAGGCGATGTTGGCGGCGAGGAAGCCGACCTTGGCGCCGCAGTCGTAGATGGTGCCGTCGAAGCGCACGGCGTGGAACGGCTGCCGCTCGTGCCGCGACAGCTGGATCATCGCGTCGGTGAGCTGGATCTCGCCGCCGGCCCCGCGCTCCTGCTGCGCCAGGATCGGGAAGATCTCGGGCTGCAGGATGTAGCGGCCCGTGATGTGCAGGTTCGAGGGCGCCGTGCCCGCCTTCGGCTTCTCCACCATCTGCGTGATGCGCGACACTTTGGCGTCGCGATCCTCGACGCCGACGATGCCGTACTGGTGCGTCTGGTCCTCCGGCACCGGCGCCACTGCGATGTGGTTGCCGCCGTGCGCCTCGTAGGCCTTGATCATGTCGGCGAGGCACGGCGTCCGGGCGTGATGCAGCATGTCGGGCAGCAGCAGGGCGAACGGCTCGTCGCCGACGATGTCGCGCGCGCACCACACCGCGTGGCCAAGGCCGAGCGGCGCCTGCTGGCGCGTGAAGCTCGTCTGCCCGGCGGCCGGCAGGTCGCGCTTGAGCTCTGCGAGCTCCTTGGTCTTGGCGCGCGCCTCCAGCGTGTGCTCGAGCTCGAACTGGCTGTCGAAATGGTCCTCGATGACGCCCTTGTTGCGCCCCGTGACGAAGATGAAGTGCTCGATGCCGGCGGCCTTTGCCTCGTCCACCACGTGCTGGATCACCGGCCGGTCGACGACGGTCAGCATCTCCTTGGGCATGGCCTTGGTTGCGGGCAGGAACCGCGTCCCGAGGCCCGCGACGGGGAACACGGCTTTTCGAATGCGCTTATTCATGGCCATAGACGTCTCTGCAGTTGACCGGTTGTGAACCATGCGGTGGGCTGGTGAAGGCGCGTTAACTTAGCGTAGTTTGCGGCGTGGTAGGCAAGAGGCGTGAAAAGATCGTTAGCTGCCGGGCGCGGCGGCAACAGGCAGGCTTCAGAGGACTTTTCATGAGCGTTCTCGTCACCGGCGGCGCCGGCTACATCGGCAGCCACATGGCCCACGAGCTCGTCGATGCGGGCGAGCGTGTCGTCGTGCTGGACAATCTGTCGACGGGCCTTCCCTGGGCGGTCCCGGCGGCTGCGACGTTCGTCAGGGGTGACGTCTGCGACCAACCGCTGGTCGAGGATCTTCTGCGTCAGCACGCCATCACCTCCATCATCCATTTCGCCGCCTCGATCGTGGTCCCGGACTCGGTCACCGATCCGCTGGGCTACTACTTCAACAACACGGTCAAGACCCGCGCGCTCATCGAATCGGCCGTCCGCTGCGGCGTCGCCCATTTCATCTTCTCCTCCACCGCTGCCGTCTACGGCATGACGGGCGACGCGCCGGTCTCCGAGACCGCGCCGCTCAATCCCATGTCGCCCTACGGCTCCTCCAAGCTCATGTCCGAGATCATCCTGCGCGACGTGAGCAACGCATTCCCCATGCGACACGTTGCGCTGCGCTACTTCAACGTCGCGGGCGCCGACCCCAAGGGCCGCACCGGCCAGTCGACGCCGCGCGCCACCCACCTGATCAAGGTCGCGGCCGAGACCGCGCTCGGCAAGCGCGCCTCCATGTCGGTGTTCGGCACCGACTACGAGACGCCGGACGGCACCTGCCTGCGCGACTACATCCACGTCACCGATCTCGTCAGGGCCCACATGGTGGCGCTCGGGCATCTGCGTGACGGCGGCGCCAGCGACGTGTTCAATTGCGGCTACGGCCGCGGTTTCTCGGTCCTCGAGGTGATCGACGCCGTCAAGCGCGTCTCGGGGCGGGATTTTCTTGTCGAGCTCGCCGACCGCCGCCCCGGCGATCCGGCCTGCATCGTGGCGGGCTCCGACAAGATCCGCCGCACGCTCGGCTGGACCCCGCGCTATGCCGATCTCGACACCATCGTCGCCCACGCGCTGGCCTGGGAGGCCGAGCTTGCCCGCATGCCACGGGTCGCCTGAGCGACGCGATGCCGGCGCCGGCCGCAAAACCGGCCGAAACGCCATATACTGGCCGTGGGTCTAAGGCAGCGCCGCCGTGGCGTTCGCGGCGGGAGGGGACGGCAGGTGCGCACTGGGATCAAGGCCGATCGGGCGTTGCGGGCGCTGGTCCCGGTGCTTGTCGGGCTGCTTAGCCTGCTCGGCGCCTGCGTTCCCGCGGCGCATGCCCAGACCGACGAGACCTTCAAGCGCTTCCTCGCCGAGCTGTGGCCCGAGGCCAAGGCCATGGGCGTGACGCGCCGCACCTTCGACGCGGCCTTCAAGGGCGTCTCCCTCGATCTCGCCCTGCCCGACCTCGTCATCCCCGGAAAGACCGAGCACGACGCCAAGGGGCAGGCGGAGTTCACCCGCACGCCGGCCGAGTACCTCAACAACGCCCAGCTCGCGCGCTTGGCCGCACAGGCCGTCAAGCTTAGGCGCGAGCATGCCAGCGAGCTGGAGAGGATCGAGCGCGAGATCGGCGTCGAGCCCCAGTTCGTGCTTGCCATCTGGGGCCGCGAGACCGCCTTCGGCGCGCACAAGCTGTCCTACGACGCCATCCAGGCGCTGGCCAACCAGGCCTACCTCGGCCGCCGCAAGGATCTGTTTCGCACCGAGCTGCTCAATGCCCTGAAGATGCTCGAGGCGGGCATTCCCCGCGAGCGCATGCGCTCCTCCTGGGCCGGCGCCCTCGGCCTCACCCAGTTCATGCCGTCCGAGTACTTCACCACCGCCTACGATCTCGACGGCGACGGCCGCAAGGACATCTGGAGCAACGTCGGCGACGCCTTGGCCTCCGCCGCCAACCAGCTCAAGCAGAAGGGCTGGGTCAAGGGCCTGACCTGGGGCTACGAGGTCATCCTTCCCAAGGGCACGAGCTGCCTGATGGAGGGGCCCGATCACGTCCGCCCCCTGCGCCAGTGGATCGCCGAGGGCGTCGTGCGCACCGGCGGCCGCAAGTTCCCGCCGCACGCCCTCGACCAGGCCGCCTTCATCCTCACCCCGGGCGGCGGCCACGGGCCGGCCTTCCTGGCGCTCGAGAACTTCATGGTCATCAAGCGCTACAACATGTCGGATCTCTACGCCCTGTTCGTCGGCAACCTCGGCGACCGCATCGCCGGCGGCGGCCCCTTCGACACGCCCTGGACCGACGTCAAGCAGATGCCCGCCAAGGGCATCGGCGAGATCCAGGAGCGGCTGCGCGCCCGCGGCCAGCCGGTCGCCAAGGTCGACGGCAAAGCCGGCATGAACACGCGCTCCCTGATCGGCATCTATCAGCGCGACCATGGCCTTGCCGTCGACTGCTGGCCGACCGAGCGCGTCCTCTCCCACCTGCGCGGCAGCAGCCCGGGCGCCCAGTCCGTGCCGAAGTCCGCGCCCAAGTCCGTCGACGCCCGCTGAGTCGCTCCCTGGGTCAGGTGGAGCCCGAGGCCGAAACCCGCCATGATCGCGCGCCTGCGGTGTCGGGTGTCGCTCCGCGCGCTCCGGCCCACGGCTGCGACGGCGGCGCCTTGAGCTGCGGTCCGGGCTTTGTCTCGAAACGACGTTTTCTGTGCGTCGGGCGCCCGGCACGTCCCTGAAAGCTGACCCCGGCGCTTGCCGCGCGCCTCGAACTGCCGCATTTTCCGCGCTTCCATGTGGGCCGCGCTGCTCCGGCCAGTCGCTTTCGAAGGATCGAGCCCCGCCCGATGCGCCGCTTGCGTTCACTGCTTGCGCTACTCGCCGTCCTGGTCGGGGCGTGGCCGCTTGCGGCCCGCGCGCAGGATTTCGCCGGCCAGAGCTACATCAATCCCTTCCCCGACGGCGACGTCTACAAGCTGCAGGCCTATGGCGACGCTTTTGCCGACGGCATGCTGGTCGGCCTGGTGGACTCCTTCTCCGGCGACACCCGCATCGACGTCTCGCGCAAGGCCCGCACCATCGTCGGCCTCATGCGCAACGAGTTCGAGGATGACATGCGGGCCGAGGAGGGCGCGCGCGACAGCGTGCACGTCGCCGTCGTCATGGTCGGCATCAACGACCGCCTGCCGCTGCGCGACGCCGCCGGCCGCCGCACCCCCGTGGGCTCCGCGGAGTGGCGCACCGAGTACGGCCGTCGCGTCGAGCGGCTGATCCGCGTCTTGAAGCGCAGGAACGCCGCCATCTACTGGGTCGGCCTGCCGACGATGGCCCGCCCCGAGGTCAACGACGACGCGCTGGTCATGAACGACATCGTGCGCCAGAAGCTCTATCTCGCCGGCGCCAAGTACATCGACATCCAGTCCCAGTTCGCCGACGAGGCCGGCAACTACAGCGCCTACGGGCCCGATCTCACCGGCAAGAGCCGCCTGCTGCGCGAGGCCAACGGCATCACCTTCACGCCCGCCGGCAACCGCAAGCTGGCACACTTCCTCGAGCAGGAGTTGAAGCGCGACCTGCTCCAGGCGCGCTCCGAGCGCGACATTCCCTTGGCCGGCGCCGAGCCCGAGCAGAAGCGCGTGGCCGCGCTGCGTCCGCGACCCCAGCCCACCGATCCGTCATGGAAGGGCTCTGTGTCGGCGAGCCGCGACGACCGCGGCCAGTCGCGCTTGCCCGATCCCAGCGGCGAGCAGAGGGCCGACAACGGCCGCGTCACCTTGCGCGTTCCCGGGCCCGGCGGCCGCTCCGAGACCGTGACGCTGGATCTGCTGCGCCCCGCGATTCCCGGCGCCGTGGTGGCCCTGCTCAATCGCAAGGACACCGGCGAGCGCCCCTCCCAGATGGGCGACGTGGTGGCGGACGAGATCAGCGGCGGGCTCGTCGTGCTGTCGTCGATCACGCCGGCGTCGCAGACCGGTGTGCCCGGCCTGCCGCGCCGCATCTCGCCGACCCAGACCCCCTACTACGCCGTGCTCGTGAAGGGCGACCGCCTCGCGCCCAAGCCGGGCCGCTCCGACGATTTCGCCTGGCCCCGCGTCGGGCCCGAGTACGGCTTCGTCGATCCCGCGGCCAAGGTGCGTCCCCCGCCGCCGCCGCGCCCCGCCACCCGCCCCGGCCAGCGCCTCGGCTCGCGCGAGTAGGCCGGATCCAGGCCGGGGGCCTACCCCCCGCCCCTCGCCTTCGCCTCTACCCGCCGCGCGTGCAGGATCGGCTCCGTGTAGCCGTTGGGCTGCTGGCGGCCCTTGAAGACGAGGTCGCACGCCGCCTGGAAGGCCACCGAGGCGGCGAAGTCCGGCGCCATCGGCCGGTACAGCGGATCGCCCGCATTCTGCCTGTCGACCACGGCCGCCATCCGCTTCATCGTCTCCATCACTTGCGCGTCGCTCGCCACGCCGTGCCGCAGCCAGTTGGCGATGTGCTGGCTGGAGATGCGCAGCGTCGCGCGGTCCTCCATCAGCCCGACGTCATTGATGTCGGGCACCTTGGAGCAGCCGACCCCCTGGTCGATCCAGCGCACCACGTAGCCGAGGATGCCCTGCGCGTTGTTGTCGAGCTCCCTCTGCACGTCCTCGGACGACCAGTTCACCCGGTCGGCCACCGGCACCGTCAGGATGTCGTCGAGCTTCGCCCTGGGCCGGCCTGCAATCTCGGCCTGGCGCTTGGCCACGTCCACCTGGTGATAGTGGATGGCATGCAAGGTCGCGGCGGTTGGCGAAGGCACCCACGCCGTATTTGCGCCGGCCATGGGGTGGCCGATCTTCTGCCGCATCATGTCGGCCATGCGGTCGGGCATCGCCCACATGCCCTTGCCGATCTGGGCGTGGCCCGGCAGCCCGCACGCGAGGCCGACGTCGACGTTGTTGTCCTCGTAGGCCTTGATCCAGGCGGTGGCCCGCATGTCCGCCTTGCGGATCATGGGGCCGGCCTCCATCGCGGTGTGCATCTCGTCGCCCGTGCGGTCGAGGAAGCCGGTATTGATGAAGCACACCCGGTGCCGCGCGGCGCGGATGCACTCCTTGAGGTTCACGCTCGTGCGCCGCTCCTCGTCCATGATGCCGATCTTGAGCGTGTGACGCTTGAGGCCGAGGACATCCTCCGTGCGGTCGAACAGCTCGTTGGCGAAGGCGACCTCGGCCGGCCCGTGCATCTTCGGCTTCACGATGTACACCGAGCCCTTGCGGCTGTTGCGCAGGCTGCCCGGAGATTTGGCGAGGTCGTGCATGGCGATCAGCGATGTCACCATGGCATCGAGGATGCCTTCGGGCGCCGGCAGTCCCGTCTCGTCGACGACGCTCGTGTCCATCATCAGGTGGCCGGTATTGCGGATCAGCATCATGCTGCGGCCGGGAAGCGTCAGGCTGCCGCCCGCGGGCGTGGTGTAGACGCGGTCGGGATTGAGCCGGCGCGTCATCTGGCGGCCGCCCTTCTCGAAGCTGTCGGCGAGGGTGCCCTGCATCAGGCCGAGCCAGTTGCGGTAGGCGCCGACCTTGTCGTCGGGGTCGACGGCGGCGATCGAATCCTCCAGGTCGATGATGGTGGACACCGCCGCCTCGAGGATGACGTCGGCGATGCCGGCGGGGTCGGCGGCCCCGATCTGGCTGCCCCGGTCGATGACGATCTCGGCATGCAGTCCGTTGTGCACCAGCAGCACGCCGGTGGGGGAGTCCGGCGCGCCCCTGTATCCGGCGAAGGTGCTGGGTGTCTTCAGGCTGGCGCTGGTCGAACCGGCGGTCAGATGAAGCGCGCCGCCCTTCACGGACAGGCCCGTCACCGACGCCCACCTTGCATCCGACGTGAGCGGCGCCATCTCGCCGAGCAGCCCTTTGGCGAAGGCGATCACCTTGGCCCCGCGTGACGGATTGTAGCCGCCGGCGCGAGTGGCCCCGTCGTCCTCTGGCAGCACGTCGGTGCCGTAGAGCGCGTCGTACAGGCTCCCCCAGCGCGCGTTCGCCGCGTTGAGCGCGTAGCGGGCGTTGGTGATGGGAACCACGAGCTGCGGCCCCGCGATGGACGCAAACTCCTCGTCGACATCGGCCGTGTCGACCTTGAAGTCTGGGCCTTCGGGAACGAGGTAGCCGATCTCGGTGAGGAACCGCTTGCTGGCGGCGATGTCGAGCGCCTTGCCCGGATTGTCCCGGTACCACTGGTCGAGCCTGGCCTGCATCTCGTCGCGCGTTTTGAGCAGCGCCCGGTTTTTCGGCGCCAGGTCGTGCACGATCGCTGACAGCCCGCTCCAGAGCTGCTCGGCCGTCACGGGAAGCCCGGGCAGCACCTCGTCGTTGACGAAGTCGTAGAGCACCTTGGCCACGCCGAGGCGATGCACGGTCACGCGGGATGTCATGAGGGGGTCCTTTCGGCGTCTTGGCAGGGCTGCAGCAGCCCGCACCTGCAATGTCTTGAAAACGGAGCTGCCTCTCGCTCGGATCAGGCGTCCAGGCGTGCCAGCCCGAGCTCCTGCCCCTCCGGGAGGGGGGCGAGGTAGCTGGCAACGAGGCCGGCCGGCAGCTCGGCGAGGCTTGCCGGCGACCACCTCGGCTTGCGGTCCTTGTCGACGATCAGGGCGCGCACGCCTTCAGGGAACTCCCCGTCCTCGAACAGCCGGCACACCAGCCGGTATTCCACCTCCAGCGCCGCCTCGAGCGACGGCAGCGTGCGGGCCTGCCGGATGGCCGCGAGCGCCAGCTGCATGGCCTTGGGCGACTTCGCAGCGAGCGAGCCCAGCGCCTGCTCCGCCCACGGGCTGCCGATGTCCTTGAGCCGCGCGATCACGCCCTCGACGCTGTCGGCGGCAAAGCCCCTGTCGATGTCGCCGGCGTGCTGCCTCAGCGTGCTCGGCCCCGGGTCGGCGGCAAACCGCGCGACCACCTCGTCGACCGATCCTGCTGCCGCGTCGCAGATCTGCGCCTTGAGCTCGGCGAGCCGGTTGCTCGGCACGAAGCTGTCGCTGAACCGGGCGTGGATGGCGTCGGCCGCGTTCATCGGCGCGCTCGACAGGCCGAGGTAGACCCCGGCCTCCCCGGGGGCATGCCCGAGCAGCCACGTGCCGCCGACGTCGGGAATGAGCCCGATCGTGGTCTCGGGCATGGCCAGATGCGAGCGCTCGGTGACGATCCGGTGGCTGGCGTGCGCCGAGATGCCGATGCCGCCGCCCATCACGATGCCGTCCTGGACCGCCACGTAGGGCTTCGGATAGGCCTTGATGAGGGCGTTGAGGCGGTACTCGTCGAACCAGAATTTGCGAGCGAATTGAGGCCCTTGTATCCGGCTGTCGTACAGCGTGCGGACATCCCCGCCAGCGCACAGCGCCCGCTCCCCGGTGCCGTCCAGCAGCACCACGGCAATGCCATCGTCGCTGGCCCACGCCTTGAGCGTCTCCCACAGCCCCAGCACCATGCCGTAGGTGAGAGCATTGAGCGCCTTCGGGCGGTTCAGCGTCAGCCGTCCGGCGCGACCCTCGCGCCGCACCAAGATCTCCTCGTCTCCAGTCGCAGTCATCCAGAAATCCGTCGGGTGTCGAGCTTTGGCAGGGCTTTAGCGACCACCTGCCAAGGGTGCAATGGCAGCGGTTGCGGAAACGCTTTATAGTGCGCCGCATGACCGTTTGGCAGAGAATTTCCGGCCTCGCCTTGGCCGTGAGCGGGGCCGGCAGCACGCTTCTGGGCGAGCTTGCTGGGACGTTGGGGCTGGAGCGCACCGGCACCGCCCCGGAGAAGGGCGTGACCTTCACCATTGGTGTCATCGCGCTGGCGGCCAAGATGGCCAAGGCGGACGGCATCGTGGTGCCGATCGAGGTCGAGACCTTTCGCCGCGTGTTCGCCTTTGCGCCCGAGCAGGCCGGCAACGTCGCCCGCGTCTTCGACTTGGCCAAGCAGGACGTGGCCGGCTACGAGATCTACGCCGACCAGATCGGCCGCGTTCTGGCCGCCGACCGCAAGCTCCTCCAGAACGTGCTCGAGGGGCTGATGCTGGTGGCCATCGCCGACGGCATCGTGCACCCCAAGGAGGACGCGTTCCTGTCCACGGTGGCGGCGCGCTTCGGCTTCAGCGACAGCCAGTATCGCCTGTTCCGCGCCCGTTTCGTCAAGGATGTGGAGAGCCCGTACGAGGTTCTGCGCCTCGAGCCCACGGCCAGCGATGCCGAGGTCCGGGCGCGCTACCGGCAGCTCGTCATCGACAACCATCCCGACCGGCTCATGGGCCGCGGCGTGCCGCCCGAGTTCGTGGCGCTGGCCGACCGCAAGCTCGCCGCCATCAACGCCGCCTACGACCTCATCGCCCGGGAACGCGGAATGTGATCGCGGCACCCGATTCTCCTCTGGTTGGCGCCCTGCGTCCCTCGCCGAGCTTCGGCGCCCGCCGCGGCGGCGCCGTGCCGAGCATTCTGCTGCTGCACTACACCGGCGTCGCGACGGCGGAGAAAGCCATCTCTTGGCTGGCCGATCCCGCAAGCGAGGTCTCCTGCCACTACGTCGTCGATGAGGCCGGCGCCGTCACGCAGATGGTGGCGGAGGCCGACCGCGCCTGGCATGCGGGCCAGGGCGCCTGGGCCGGCGACACCGACATCAACTCCAGCTCCATCGGCATCGAGGTCCACAACGTCGGGCACGCGGCGGGCTACCCGGACTTCCCCGAGGCGCAGATTGCCGCCGTGATTGCGCTCTGCCGGGACATCGTCGCGCGGCATCGCATCCGGCCCGAGCGCGTGCTCGCCCATTCCGACATCGCCCCGCAGCGCAAGATCGACCCCGGCGAGAAGTTTCCCTGGCATCGGCTGGCCCGCGCGCACGTTGGCCACTGGGTCGAGCCTGCGCCGCTCGAGCCGAGCGATGCCGGCATCGCTCCGGGCGCCGCCGGCGGCCTCGTCGCCGACGTCCAGCGGAAGCTCGCCAGCTACGGCTATGCCATTGAGGCGTCTGGGACCTTCGACGTCGCGACGGAGCTCGTCGTGGCCGCCTTCCAGCGCCACTTCCGACCCTCCCGCGTCGACGGGCGCATCGACCGCTCGACCATCGCCACGCTCGATGCGCTCACCAGTGCTCTGCCCGCGGCCCCGGTGATCGCCTGAGCAGCCTGCGCTAGTCTAGTTTCCGCGCCGACGGTCTCGGCAAACGCTTGCGGCCCGCCCGGTCCAGGAGACGCATGAGCCACGCAGGAACATTGGTTGCGCCCAAGCTCAGAGGGCATCTCGACGCGCGCGCCGTCCTGGTGCTGCTGGCGTGCTGCGCCTGCTGGGGCTGCGGGCAGGTGACGATCAAGATCGCCAACGCCGGTATCTCGCCGGTGCTGCAGGTCGCCCTGCGCTCGCTGCTCTCGGGATCTCTCGTGTTCGTATGGGCCCTGCTGCGCGGCGTCCCGCTCTTCCAGCGCGACCGGACCTTGTGGCCGGGAATCGCGGTCGGCGCGCTGTTCGGGACCGAGTTCGCCCTGCTCTACGTCGGGCTCGACCAGACGACGGCCTCCCGCGGCGTGGTGTTCCTCTATTCGGCCCCCTTCGTCGTGGCCTGCGGGGCGCATTTCCTGATTCCGGGCGACCGTCTCGACCTGGCGAGGACGTTGGGGCTGGCCGCGGCCTTCGTCGGCTTGCTCGTCGCCATGGGCGAGAGCCTGGGGCCGAGCGCCCGCCCGACCCTCGCCGGCGACGTGATGTGCCTCCTCGCCGCGGTCCTGTGGGGAGCGACGACCATCCTCGTGCGCACCTCGGCCCTGCGCACAGTGGCCCCGGAGAAGACGCTGCTCTATCAGCTCGCCGTGTCGGGGCTGCTGCTGCTGCCCGTCTCGCTGGCGCTGGGCGAGCCCGGCGTCACCGACTTCAGCCTTCCGGTCGCGCTGTCGTTTGCCTATCACGTCGTCCTGGTCGCCTTCGTCAGCTTCTTGGCCTGGTTCTGGCTCTTGCGGCACTATCCGCCGACGCGGCTCGCCGCCTTCACCTTCCTTGTGCCGGTGTTCGGCGTCATGGCCGGCAACCTCGTGCTGGGCGAGCCCTTCACGCTCTCCCTTGGCATCTCGCTCGCGCTCATTGCGGGCGGCATCGCCCTCGTCAACCGTCCGGCGCCGCCGCCGGTCGCGCATGGCCCTTGACGCCGGCCGGCGGCGCGCCCTTATTGCGCGTGCCAGTCGGCCGGGCGACCGCTGCCGGTGTGTGGGCTTTGCGGCCGACAAACCCCGGTGGAGGAAAGTCCGGGCTCCAAGGATCGACGGTGACGGCTAACGGCCGCCGGGGGCGACCCCAGGGAAAGTGCCACAGAGAACAGACCGCCCGCCTCGTGCGGGTAAGGGTGAAAAGGTGCGGTAAGAGCGCACCGCGCTCCCGGCAACGGCGAGCGGCACGGCAAACCCCACCGGGAGCAAGACCGAATAGGGGCGGCCTGGCCGCTGCGGGCACCCGCGGCGTCCTGGCATGATCCTTGCCGCCGCCCGGGTTGGTTGCTCGAGGCGTGGAGCAATCCACGTCCCAGATGAATGGTCGCCGCGGAGGTCGCACCTCCAGACAGAACCCGGCTTACAGGCCGACTGGCATTTTTTTCGCGCCGCGCTCGGCCTCAGCCCCGCTGACCGAGGCCGGCGAGGTAGGTGGCGACGAGGTCGTCGATGAGCCGCTCCGCCCCCGGCGCGGCGACTGCCGACAGCTTGGCAGCCGTCGACAGCGAGGTGATGCCGTGCACGCCGGCCCACAGCACGCGCGCCGCGCGCTTGCGCTCCTCGGCCGCGCCGTCCGGGAACAGCGGCGTCAGCGCTTCCTCCACCCGTCCCATCAGGGTCTCGAGCTTCTGCTGATACCAGGGCGGCAGCTGGCTCTCCTCGGGCAGGTGGTGCTCGAATAGCAGGTTCCAAAGTCTGGGGTTCTGGCTGGTGAAGCCGAGGTAGGCGTGCGCCAGCCGCAGCGCCGGCGCCTGCTCGCCCTGCGTCGCGAGCGCATCGGCCAGACGCTGGTCGAGCGCGTCGAGCACGCGGCCCTCGACGTGCAGCACCACGTCGTCGAGGTTCTGGAACATATTGTAGATTGTGCCGGGCGAGTATTCGATACGGCGTGCGATCTCGCGGGCAGAAAGCCCGGCAAGTCCTTGCGCTTCAATAATCGATTGCGCAGCGTCGAGAATAAGGTCCCGCAATTGCTGCGGCGTATGCGTCGAACGACGTCCCATTTGACATTCTGGCGATAATGACCGCCCCTCCGGTACGAACGATGTTGAGCATAGGCACGAAGGTATAGTTTCGCAATGCAATGCAGGAGCCCGTGCTTGTGCGGGCGTGTGCGCGTGCGCCGGCCGGCCGCGGGCCGGTCGCCCGCTGGCGTGCGGAGCCGCTAGGGGAAGGTCGGGGACGGGCAGGCCGTGCCGTTCGCCTGCAGCAGCATCGCCGCCTGGCTGCGCGGCTTGGCGTAGGCCTTCTTCGACAGGGTGTAGTAGCTGCCGGTCTTGGTCAGGCTGCTTTTCAGGAACTTGTCGAACACGAGCGGCGTGTAGAAGTAGCGCACCTCCGCCACCACGACGCTGTCGTTGGTGCTGACGAGGCCGGACGGCAGCGTGAATGACGTGACGTTGCAGGCGCACGTGTTCGTGCCGGAGCCGTTCGTATTGTAGGTGCAGTACCAGGACTGCTTGGCGGTCGTGGCGTTCGACGGCGACGAGGTGACGTTGCGCACCGTCGTCTCGAGCGGCGCGGACGTGTACGGCAGCATGATGAAGCCGCCGATCTTCATGATGTCGGTCATGTCCGACTGCGCGATGGAGGCGTTGGTGCGCGCCACCAGGTCGGCCATGGAGGTTGCGACCTGCGCCGCCCGCCGGTCGACGGTCAGCGCCTGGCTCATCTCGACGGCCCCGATGAACAGCGCCGTCACGATCGGGGCGATGAAGGCGAACTCGACGGCCGCGGCGCCGCGCTGGTCCTGCCGCCAGTGCGCGAGCAGCGCGGCGAGCCTTGCCGTCCCCTGCGTGATGCGGCTCTGGCGGATGGCACTCATGGCTAGTAGGGCTCGGTCCGGAACGCGACGGTCGCCTGCACGAGGAAGGAGCCGTCGTTGAGGTTGCCGAGATTGGCGAACGGGATGCCGCCGACGGGCATCCAGGGGTAGCACACCGTCACCATCACGACGCTGCTGGTCGCGCCGGGGCTGAACGTCGTCGATGTGTTGGACACCATGGCGCCCGAGATCGCGCAGCTTGGCGACGTCAGGCTGCTGAACTGGCTGCTGCTCTGCACGATCACCACCGTCTTCGTCAGGCAGCTCTGCAGCGTGACGGCGGCATTGCAGAAGGCCTGCAGGAAGGCGGCCTTCTTCTGCGCGTCGGTGGTCAGGCCGGCATAGGTGCCCTGGCTCTGCTGCAGATGCCCGACGCGAATGGCGCGCGCCGCCTGCAGCGCCGCCGCCTCCACGGAGGACACCTGGAAGAAGTAGGTGCCGACGGACACCACGCCGAAGACGAGGAGGAAGAACGGCATGGCCACGATGCCGAACTCCACCGCCGCGATGCCGCTGCGGTCGGCCAGGAAGGCGCGCACGCGCTCCCTGCCGCGCGCGAGCACGCTCCATGGGTTGCCCTGGCGGCAAGCAGGCATGTTGGTCCTGTCCACGCAAACGCAGTCCGCGCCACTATCGCGCGCCGGGCGTGAAGGTCCGGTAAACGGCCCGGGGCCGCAGCCTACTGGTTGTTGGTGGCGTTGGAGGGCTGCGCGCCCGTCTCGGCCGAGCGCTCGGACAGGCCCATCTTGTTCTGCGAGGCCTTGGAGATCGATTCGAAGTAGCCGGTCTCGTCGCCGACCGTGATCGACGGGTTGCACTGCGGCGTGCAGTTGTAGGACTGCCGGTTGACCCCCCGTTGCAGGTTTACCACCTTCGCCTCGTCGCGCCGGACCAGGACGCGCTGGTTGGCGATGACGTTGTTCTGCGCGTCGAGGATGATGATGTTCGTGATGCCGAAGGTTTTGCCGGTGACGACCAGCAGCCTGTCGGACTTCACCGAGATGTCCGCGATCGACGGATTGCCGACGATGATCTGCGCGGCGGGCCGCGACAGTTGCACGAGCTCGGATTGGTCGTACTTGACGACCAGGTCGTCGGCGGCCCGCGCCGCGCCGGCGGCCAGCGGCAGCGACACGACCAGGGCGGCGATCCCGGCCAAGAGGCGCGCCTCGCGAATCCTGGCGAACATTGGCCTCAGCATGGGCAAGCCCTCCGCGGGATGTGCATCCTTGCCCGTTTCTGCCCCCAAATGATGAAGAATCTCCAAACTGCGCCACCCGCGCCGTATCGTTTTGCGACGCTTCGGGTCGCGATCGGCGCGGATTCCTTGTGGCGCGTTAACTTTTGGCCTGCCTCCCCGGCATGCCCGCCGTCGGCTTTCGCCTGCCGGTGACGAATGCGCAACCATAGCGCGCTATGCTGAGCGTCTGTCCCTTGTTGGAGTCGGGCATGTCCCAGTTCTGGCTGCTGTTCCTGCTGCCTGCCGCCGTCGCCTTCGCCGCGGCCATGGACCTGTTCACTCTGACCATTCCCAATCGGATCTCGCTCGTCATGCTGGCTGGCTTCATCCCCGCCGCATGGTACGCGGGGCTCGACCTCTGGGGCATCGTCGATCACGTGGCGGCGGGCGCCGTCGTGCTTGTGATCGGCTTCGGTCTCTTCGCCCGCGGCGTCTTCGGCGGCGGCGACGCCAAGCTGCTGGCGGCAATCTCCCTCTGGGTCGGTCTCGAGAATCTGCTCTCGTATATGTTCTGGGTGGCGATGGTTGGCGGTCTCCTGGCTGTCGCCTTCACCATCGGCCGCCAGTTCCCGCTGCCGCGCCAGTTCCTGGGGCAGCCCTGGGCCCATCGCCTGCACAAACAGGGCGGCGGCATCCCCTATGGTGTCGCCCTCGCCTTCGCGGCGCTGCTCGTCTATCCCCAGACCGTCTGGTTCCACGCCATGGCGCCCTGAGCCGGCGTTGCCGGCCGGGCACGCGAGCGCCCCGAACTGGCGCGCCCATTAACGCCACGTTGACGATTGTAGCGCAGCCTACCCGTGAGTGATTTGCTCTCACGGGACCTCTGCGCCGATGAACCAGGCCCAGCTGTTAGGATTGGCGATCGCAGGCGTCTGCGGGCTTGCCGCCTTCTTCGGCGTCAAGAGCCTCGTCGACAGGCCGGCGACCGTTGTCCGCGAGGAGGTCGTCACCCAGACCTCGCAGGTGCTCGTGGCGCGCGGCGATATTCCGCTCGGCGACACCATCCGGGCCGAGAACCTGCGCTGGCAGGATTGGCCGGTCGGCGCGCTCGGCCCCCAGCTCATCGAGCGCAAGCGCCGGCCGGAGGCGATCAAGGAGATCACGGGCCAGGTGGCACGCTCGCCGATGCTTCCCGGCGAGCCTGTCACCGCCGCCAAGGTCGTCAAGATCGGCGAGGGCGGCGTGCTGGCCGCGATCCTTCCGTCCGGCATGCGCGCCTTCTCCACGCGCATCAAGGAGGAGACGGGCGCCGGTCGCATGATCCTCCCCAACGACCGCGTCGACGTCATGCTCACCACGCGCCGCCGCAACGCGGGCAGCGGCAACGAGGAGTTCGACATCGAGGTCCTCTTCCGCAACGTGCGCGTGCTCGCCATCGGCCAGCTGATCGAGGCACGCGACGGCAAGCGGCTCGCCGAGGGCAACACCGCGACCCTGGAGCTGACCCCCTCGCAGGCCGAGGTTCTGGCGGCGGCCAACGCGCGCGGCGAGATCTCCTTCGCGCTGCGCAGCATCGCCGATTTGCGCAACGACACCATTGCAGCTGCCAAGCGGCAGCCGAGCGACACGAGACTCGTGCGCTTCCTACGGTACGGCAAGAACTCCAGCGTTCGCGTCAGCTTGGAGCGGGAATGAGACAACAGGCGCGAGGGTTGAAGATGGCAATGAGCTCCGTGTTGCGCCGGCTGGCCGTGCTCGCATTTTGCGCAGCCTTCCTGCCGGGCCTTGCGAAAGCCCAGTCCGGCGACTTCGAGGACCTCTCGCAGCATTCCGTGCTGAAGGTCCCGGCCAACGCCGCCTACCCCTTGGCCAAGCGCGTCGCCATCGGCCTGAGCAAGTCGATCCTCATCCAGTTCCCCTTCGAGCTGAAGGACGTGCTGGTGGCGGACCCCGAGAAGGTGGACGCCGTCGTCCAGGCCTCCAACCGCGTCTTCCTGATCGCCAAGAAGCTCGGCCAGACCAACGCCTTCTTCTTCGACACCAAGGGCCAGCAGATCCTGACCCTCGAGATCTCGGTCGGCGCTGATCTGAAGGGCCTGGACGGGATCCTCAAGAAGTTCATCCCCGGCTCCAACGTCAAGGTCGACATGGCCGGCAGCTCCGCCGTGCTCTCGGGCTCCGTGCGCACGCCGGTCGACGCCAAGCGCGCCGCCGACATCGCCTGCCAGTTCGTCGCGTCGAACAAGTCGGGCCTCGCCGCGACCAGCACGCCGACGGCGACCGGTCAGCAGTCGGGCCCCACGGCTTGCGGCGGCGACAGCAAGCTCGTCATCAACATGCTCACCATCGAGGGCGAGGAGCAGGTGACGCTCAAGGTCACCGTCGCCGAGGTGCAGCGCTCCGTCCTGAAGCAGATGGGCGTCAACATCGGCTCCGTCATCACCTCGGGCAACTTCTCGACCTCCCTGCTGACGGCGAACACGCTCCCGATAACCGCCGGCGTCCTCGGCACGATCCCGACCGCGGGCATCGGCACCACCAGCACGTCGGGTACGACGGGCTGCGCCCTGGCGGGCACGCTCTGCAACTACAACGCCGGCCCCACCTCGAGCACCTACGGCAACTCCGGCATCTCCGGCAGCTACACCGCCGGCAACGTCCAGGTGTCCCAGGCCTTGAAGGCGATGGAGCGCGAAGGCCTCATCCGCACGCTGGCCGAGCCCAACCTCACGGCCGTGTCCGGCGAGACGGCGAAGTTCCTTGCCGGCGGCGAGTACCCGATCCCGATGGTCGACAACACCGGCAAGGTCAGCGTCACCTTCAAGGAGTTCGGCGTCGTCGTCGCCTTCACGCCCGTCGTGATGTCGGAAGGCCGCATCAGCCTGCGCATCGCGAGCGAGGTGAGCGAGCTGTCCGACGATGGCGCCATCACGCTCTCGGGCTACAACATCAAGGCCCTCAAGAAGCGCCAGGCCAACTCCGTCGTCGAGCTCCCGTCCGGCGGCTCGCTCGCCATCGCCGGCCTGATCTCCGACACGACGCGCCAGAACATGGAAGGCCTGCCCGGCGTCAAGGACATGCCGATCCTGGGCACGCTCTTCCGCAGCCGCGACTACTCGCGCAACGAGACCGAGCTGGTGATGATCGTGACGCCCTACATCGTCCGTCCCACCTCCCCCCGCGCCCTCGCGACCCCCGACCGGGGCCTGGCCCCCGCGTCCGATCTGAAGGCGAATTTCCTCGGCCACCTGAACCGGGTCTACGGCCCCCGCGAGGCGCCTAGGAACGGCGGTCTCAAGGGCGACTACGGCTTCATCATCGATTGAGTGGGCTTCGGAGCCTGTGGAGAGCGACATGGACGACGCCAGAACATCTCCCCCAGCCTCGGTCGCCCGCGGCCTCGCGTGCGCCTTGGCGCTGCTCGCGGCCGCAGCCCTCGGCGGCTGCAAGACGCTGGACGAGCCCGGCGCCCACTACGCCGGTCACACGCTGATCGACCCGAAAGAGGTGCACCCCATCCTGGTCTCCCAGGAGCCCACCACCATGAACCTGACCATCGCGCCGGGCGCGCACGGCCTCACCTCCGGGCAGGCGGCGCAGGTGGACGGCTTCCTGCGCCACTTCCGCGCCGCCGACGCCGGCAACAGCAAGCTCGTCATCGCGGTGCCCTCGGGTGGCCCCAACACCGTGTCGGTGATGCGCGCCGTCGGCCAGCTCAACGGTCTCGCCAAGGAGGCGGGCTTTGCCGACAACGCACTCGAGGTGCGCCCCTATCCGGCCGGCAGGACCAACGCGCCGATCCGCTTCTCCTACATGCGCTACGTCGCCCAGGGACCCCGCTGCGGCGAGTGGCCGACCAACCTGGCGCAAGACTATCGTAACCTGAACTACCACAATTTCGGCTGCGCTCAGCAGCGGAACCTCGCCGCCATGGTCGCCAATCCGGCCGACCTCGTGACGCCGCGCGGCATGGATCCCGCCGATGCCGAGCGCCGCGCGCTGGTGTTCGACAAGTATCGCCAGGGCAAGTCGCCCGCATCCGACAAGGGTGTGGACGACAGCGCGTCGTCCAAGGCCAACTAGTCGAGGTGTACGATGACGAAGCAATCGCCGCAGGCGGCCGAGGCGCACTCCGAGCAAGAGGCCCTGTCGCCCGAGCTTGTCAGGCTCGAGCGCGCCCGCCCCATTCCGCGAATCTCCATCCAGGCGTTCTGCGAGGACCAGCACACCGTCGAGGTGATGCATGCGGCCTCCGGCGACCGGCGGCTCGCGAAGTCGCATCTCAGCGTGCACATGGGCGGCGCCCAGGCGGCCGTGCGCCACTACGTCGACAGCCCCACGCCGAACCTGATCATTCTCGAGTCGTCCCTTCCCAAGGAGCAGCTCCTGGCTGAGCTCGACCGGCTGGCCGAGTCCTGCGACGCCGGCACCAAGGTGATGATCATCGGTCGCGCCAACGACGTCGCCCTCTACCGCGAGCTGCTGCGCCGCGGCGTCAGCGAGTACCTGGTCGCGCCGCTCGACACGCTGCTGCTCATCGAGAGCCTGTCCAACATCTACAACGACCCCGAGAAGGATCCGGTCGGCAACGTCATCGCCTTCATCGGCGCCAAGGGCGGCGTCGGCTCCAGCACCATCTGCCACAACGTCGCCTATGCCATGTCGGAGGGCTCCAAGTCGGACGTGGTGGTCGCCGACCTCGACCTCGCCTTCGGCACCACCGGCCTCGACTTCAACCAGGACCCCGTGCAGGGCATCGCCGACGCGTTGCTGAGCCCCGAGCGCCTCGACGAGGTCCTGCTCGACCGCCTGCTCACGCGCTGCTCCGATCACCTGAGCATCTTCTCGGCCCCCGTCGTGCTCGACCGCGATTTCGACGTCACGGCGACGGCCTGCAACGCCGTTCTCGACGTCGTGCGCCAGAACGTGCCGACCGTGGCGGTGGACCTGCCGCACGCCTGGACGCCCTGGATCAAGAGCGTCCTGAGCAACGCCGACGACATCGTCGTCACCGCCATGCCCGACCTGGCGAACCTGCGCAACGCCAAGAACATCTTCGACATGCTGCGCGCCAAGCGCAACAACGATGCGCCCCCGCGCCTCGTCATCAACATGGCGAGGATGCCCAAGCGCCCCGAGATCTCGATCAAGGAGTTCACGGCGGCCCTCGGCGTCCAGCCCTCGCTCGTCCTTGAGTTCGAGAGCGAGGTTTTCGGGCTCGCCGCCAACAACGGCCAGATGGTGGAGGAATGCTCTCCCAAGGCCAAGGCGGCCGCCCAGTTCCGCGACCTCGCGTTCATGCTTTCGAAACGCAAGGAATACAAGAACGAGGCCAGGAAGGCGCCGGCGGGCGCGCTGGCGCCGCTGCTGCAGAAGCTGAAGATCAAGTTGTGAGGCATTGAGGCACGATGTTCGGCAGGCGTACATCCGGCGATGTGCAGGCGGCAAAGCGCCCCGCACCCGTTGCGGAGGTCAAGGTCGCGGCTGCGCCGTCCGCTGAGGCGCCGGCGGTCGAGGGGCCGCGCGCTGCGCCCAAGGTCGAGCCGCCCGCGGGCGCCGAGCGCCGTCATTCCGAGGAGTACTACGACGTCAAGACGACGGTCTTCAACGCACTGATCGACACCATCGACCTCACCCAGCTCGCCAAGCTCGAGGCCGATGCCGCGCGGGAGGAGATCCGGGACATCGTCGCCGAGATCATCCAGATCAAGAACGTCGTCATGTCCATCGCCGAGCAGGAGGAGCTGCTCGAGGACATCTGCAACGACGTCCTGGGCTACGGCCCGCTCGAGCCGCTGCTGGCCCGCGACGACATCGCCGACATCATGGTCAACGGGGCCGCCACCACCTACATCGAGGTCGGCGGCAAGATGCAGCGGACCGGCGTGCGCTTCGCCGACAACAACCAGCTCATGAACATCTGCCAGCGCATCGTGAGCCAGGTCGGCCGCCGCGTCGACGAATCCAGCCCCATCTGCGACGCGCGCCTTCCCGACGGCAGCCGCGTCAACGTCATCGCGCCGCCGCTGGCCCTCGACGGGCCGACGCTCACCATCCGCAAGTTCAAGAAGGACCGGCTCAAGCTCGAGCAGCTCGTCAAGTACCGCTCGATCTCCCCCGAGGCCAAGACGCTGCTCGAGATCATCGGCCGGGTCCGCTGCAACGTGCTGATCTCCGGCGGCACCGGCTCCGGCAAGACCACGCTTCTCAACTGCCTCACCGGCTCCATCGACCTCACCGAGCGCATCATCACCTGCGAGGACAGCGCCGAGCTCCAGCTCCAGCAGCCCCACGTGGTCCGGCTCGAGACGCGCCCGCCCAATCTGGAGGGCGAGGGCGAGGTCACCATGCGCGACCTGGTCAAGAATTGCCTGCGCATGCGTCCCGAGCGCATCATCGTCGGCGAGGTGCGCGGCCCCGAGGCGTTCGACCTGCTGCAGGCCATGAATACCGGCCACGACGGCTCCATGGGCACGCTGCACGCCAACAGCCCTCGCGAAGCCCTGAGCCGCCTCGAATCCATGATCATGATGGGCGGCTTCACGCTGCCGATCAAAACCATCCGCGAGATGATCGTCGGCTCCATCGACGTCATCATCCAGGCGAGCCGCCTGCGCGACGGCTCGCGCAAGGTGACCTACATCACCGAGGTGATGGGCATGGAGGGCGACGTCGTCACCCTGCAGAATCTGCTCGTCTACGAGATCACCGGCGAGGACGCGCACGGCAACCTGATCGGCCGCCACAAGTCGACGGGCATCTCGCGGCCGCGCTTCTGGGAGCGGGCCGAGTACTATGGCGAGACGGCGCGCCTCGCCCAGGCCTTGGCGATCGCCGAGATGGCCGAGTCGAGGCACGGCAATGGATAGCCCGGACAACAGCCAGACCATCATGTGGCTGAGCCTGCTGCTCGCGGCGGGCCTCGGTGCGGCGGTCTATCTGTTGATCTCGCCCTACATCTCGAGCGGCCGTCGCGCCCAGCGCCGCATCCAGGTGGTGACCGAGGCGCGCGGCAAGCGCATCGCCATCAAGGTGCAGACCGAGGGCGCCAACCGCAAGAAGAGCGTCGCCGACACCCTGAAGGAGATCGAGGAGCGCCAGCGCCCCAAGGCCAAGCTGACCCTTCGCGCCAAGCTTCAGCAGGCCGGCCTCGACATCACCAGCCAGTCGTTCTACGTCGCCAGCGCGCTGAGCGGCGTGCTGGTTGCCGCGGTCGTCATGCTGACGGTGACGAGCTCGCTCATCGCGCCCGTGCTGGCAGGCTTCGTCGGTGCCTTCGGCCTGCCGTACTGGATCCTCAACAAGCTGATCAAGCGCCGGCAGAAGAAGTTTCTCGACGAGTTCGCCAACTCCATCGACGTCATCGTGCGCGGCGTCAAGTCCGGCCTGCCGCTCAACGAGTGCCTAGGCATCATCTCCCGCGAGGCGCCCGAGCCCGTCTCGGGCGAGTTCCGCGAGGTGGTCGAGCAGCAGAAGGTCGGTGTCACGCTGGCCGAGTCTTTCGAGCGCATGACGGTCCGCGTGCCGCTTCCCGAGGTGCGCTTCTTCGCCATCGTCATCGGCATCTCGCAGCAGGCCGGCGGCAACCTGTCGGAGGCGCTGGGCAATCTCTCCGGCGTGTTGCGCGAGCGCAAGAAGCTGCAGGGCAAGGTCTCCGCCATGTCCGCCGAGGCCAAGGCGTCGGCCGCCGTTCTGGCCTCCCTGCCGTTCTGCGTCATGGCCATCATCTACATGACCACCCCCTCCTTCATCTCCACCCTTTGGACGACGACGGCGGGCAACATCATGCTGATCTGCGCCGGCTCTTGGATGATCTGCGGCCTGCTCGTGATGAAGAAGATGATCAACTTCAAGTATTGAGGCCGGGCCGAGCGCTCGACGGAGAAGCGGCACGCGATGTTCGAAGATATCGCATCATTGATCCAGCCGGAGACGGCTGTGACGCTGCTGGCGGCGGTGGCTGCGTTCGCCACCGTGTTGACCATCATGCTGCCTTACCTGTCCCGCGACAGGCTTGCCACCCGCATGCAGGTGATGGCGCTCGAGCGCGACCAGATGCGCAGCCAGCGCCTTGCCGAGCTGCACAAGCGCGAGAACCAGGCGCGCCTGCGCACCACGCCCAAGGGCTTCATGCAGCAGGCCGTCGATGCGCTCAACCTGCGCAGCATGTTCGACACCGAGGAGGTGCGCGACAAGCTGAAGATGGCGGGCCTGCGCGGTCAGGCCCCGCTCGTCACCTACATGTTCTTCCGCATCGCCGCGCCGATCATCATCTTCCTCGTGGCGCTCTTCTATCTGTTCGTCATCGGCGACTTCGACTATCCGCCGATGGTCAATCTCGGCCTCTCCATCGGCGCCGGCTACATCGGCTACTACGCGCCGAACATGTTCATCGAGAACCTCATCCAGCGCCGCCAGACGGCGATCAAGGAGGCTTTTCCGGATGCGCTCGACATGCTGCTCATCTGCGTGCAGTCGGGCATGTCGACGGAGCTCGCCTTCGCCAAGGTCGCGGCCGAGGTCGGCAGCCAGTCGCTCGAGCTTGCCGAGGAGCTGTCCCTCACCACCGCCGAGCTGTCCTATCTGAGCGAGCGCCGTCAGGCCTACGAGAACCTCGGCAAGCGCACCGGCATTCCGGGCGTCAAGGCGGTGGCCATGGCCCTCGTCCAGGCCGAGCGCTACGGCACCCCCGTCGGCCAGGCGCTGCGCGTGATGGCGCGCGAGAACCGCGACATCCGCATGTCCGAGGCCGAGCGCAAGGCGGCGGCGCTCCCACCCAAGCTCACCGTGCCCATGATCATCTTCTTCCTGCCGGTGCTGTTCGTGGTCATCCTCGGGCCGGTCCTGATCCAGGTCTACGGCTGGAACTAGCGCCGATCGCGTTTCACGCGTCGGCGTGTGTCGCGTGAGGATGCTCGCACGGTCAAGCGCATGGCAGGCGCGTCCGGGTCCGAACCAACGAAAGCCCTCGAGCGGTCCGAAGCCGGCGGAGGATGCCGGTGTCATCATCGGGCGCGTCCAGCGGTCGCCGGGTCTCAATTCGTCTCCCTCGAGACGGCACGCGCCGCAGCCGTGCATGCTGGGCGACCGTGCGGGCCCAGTAGCCTTGGCCGCTGCGGCTGGATTCCGAGCGGGCGTGGGGCCCCCGCCGTGGCGGGGGCTGACGTTGGTGGGAGCGGCAAGTGGGCTCGCCAAAACACCCGTCATGCCCGCGAAGGCGGGCATCCAGGCAAGCTGGCAGTGGATCGCCACGCTTCGAAGAGCTCAACCGGGATGCGGATGGTCCAGGGTGCCGGAGCGCGCGGTCACCCTCAGCTGCGATCCCTTCGCTTGGATCGGGGAGAGACGCCCCCGCGGCCTACGCCGCGACCTCCTCGAGCTCCGGCGTCTCCGCGGCGACATCCGTCTCGGCTGCCGGCGTCTCGGCGTGCGCCATGGCTGCCGCCGCCGTCCTCAGGTCCTCGGCCTGCGCGTCGGTCTCGCTGGCGAGCGGCTGATCGCGCCGGCACGAGCTGCCGTCGAAGCAGGCGCCGCGCTCCACCGTGAGCGAGCGGTGCACGATGTCGCTGTCCACGACCGCCGTATCCTTGAGGATGACCTTGTTCGCGCGGATCGCACCCTTCACCTTGCCGTACACGATCACCTCCTCGGCCACGATGGCGCCGGTGACGGTCGCGTCCACCCCCACGATCAGCTGGGCGCAGCGGACGTTGCCCTCGATCCGGCCCTCCACCAGGATCTCGCCCTCGGTGCTCAGGTTGCCGACGATCTCGAGCCACGCATCGATTACCGAGCGGCTGGGTGCCGGCGTCTGCCGGTTGAAGGTGTTGTAGCTGACGGCGCGGTTCATTGCCCGGCTGGGTCCTTCGTGTTGCAGGGATCGGCCTCGGGCTTCGCTCCGATCTGCAAGTCGGCCTTGCAGAATCAAAGCCTTAACCCTTGGAGTGACGGTACGGACAGCGCCATTAACAAAAGGTTAATCCGCCCACCTCAGCTTGCCGTTGACCCTGGTTGCACAACCATATGAGATGGCTTGCCATCCTGCCGTCGATGCCTGTCGGCCTGCGGGACCTGCCGGGCGCGCCGCCAAGCCCATGGACAAGACACCGGCATTTGGGTTAAAAGTGCCGAACCGCGTGGAGCCTTCTCCAGGCGCCTATGGCGCTGGACGGCTCTTCTGCAGCCGGATTCCATTCAGATGTGGCCCGTGGATCAAGGATAGCACCGCTTGCTGGTACAGGTACGCGACAACAACGTCGACCAAGCCCTCAAGGCGCTGAAGAAGAAGATGCAGCGCGAGGGTATTTTCCGCGAGATGAAGCTTCGCAATTATTACGAGAAGCCCTCGGAGAAGCGCGTTCGCGAGCAGGCTGAGGCCGTGCGTCGCGCCCGCAAGCTGGCGCGCAAGAAGGCGCAGCGCGAGGGCCTGCTCCCGGGCAAGTCCGCAACCAAGACGCCGGGTCGCGGCGGCCCTGGTGGCCCCGGTGGCCGGCAGGGTGGGCGTCCGGGCGAGCGTCCGGCCACGGCAGGCGCCGGTGGCGGCGGCTTCCGCAGCGGCACTGATCGCGGCCCCTCCACGGGCGGCGGCTTCCGCAGCGGCACCGATCGCGGCCCCTCCACGGGTGGCGGCTTCCGCACCGACCGTCCGGCACCGACCGGCACCCGCTGATCGGGGTCACCGGACGAGCTGACGGTTTGCGACCCTCCGGCCGAGGCCGGAGGGTTTTGCGTTTGCGGCTTCGGCCTCAGCGCTCCCGCTCCAGGCTGGCGAGCCAGTCCCGCACCTTGAGCTGTGCGTCGCGTCCCGGCGCATAGAGATTGCTGTGCGCCCCGTCCGGGAACACGACGATGGCCTTGGGCGCGTTGGCGCGCGCCAGCAGCGCCTCGCCCATGGCGACGGGAATGACGCCGTCGAGCCGCCCGTGCAGGATCAGCACCGGCATCTGCACCTGCGGCAGCGCCTTGTCCGTCTCGTAGCGGTCGATCAGCAGCCACTCGGCCGGCAGCAAGGGATAGGCCAGCTTGGCCATGGCCACGATCGAGGTATAGGGCGCCTCCAGCACCAGGCCCGCCGCCTTGCGCTCGGTGGCGAGCCGCGCCGCCACCCCGCTGCCGAGCGATTCCCCGTACAGGACCACGCTGCCGGCGTCGACGCCCTCGAGCAGCAGCGCGCCGTAGGCGATGCGCGCGTCGGCCACGTTGTCCTTCTCGGTCGGTCTGCCGCCGCTGCCGGCGTAGCCCCGGTAGGACATCATGTACACGCCCCAGCCGAGCTCCATGTAGGCCTGGATGCGATAGGCCCGCATGGCGAGGTTGCCGGCGTTGCCGTGGAAGTAGAGCACGGTCGGCTTGCCGGGCTTTGCCTTCGCGTACCAGGCAATGACGCGCACCCGGTCGGGCATGGTCAGCACGCGCTCCTCCACGCCGCTAAGCCCGGCCTGTGCCGGCGTCATGCGCTCCGGGCTCGGAAAGTACATCAGCCGCCGCTGCAGCATGTAGCCCGCGAGCACGACCAGCACGTACAGGGCGAGCAGCCCCGCGATCACTTTAAGCGTCAGAACCATGAGCGATATGTGGGCCGGCGGTCATGCCCGGTCAACCGCGGCCGCGGGCGGGAGGGCGCTTCGTCGCGAGACGTACGCGCGCTGTGCGAGAAGCCAGCCACGACGATCTCAGAGTGGTCCCATGGCATGGGACGGAATCGGGCAGGCGACCGCCCTTCTGGCTGATGCCCCGCCCTTTTGCCTTGGCTTTCCTGGAAGCGGTGCCCAAGCACGGCTATCCGGGATCTCGCAGCGTGCAGCCAATTCGCAACCGGGCAGGATCCCGGCTCTCGCTTCGCTCGGCCGGGAACGCATCCCGTGGGGGCGAGAATTCTGTCGAGCTCTGAGAGATGGCCTTCGCCGATGCAGGCACGCGCGGCTCCCGCGCGCTCTTGCACCGCCTAGTGCGCCATCGCCTTGCCGATCTCCTCCGTCATCTTCTTCGCGTCGCCGAGCAGCATCATGGTGTTGTCGCGGTAGAACAGCGTGTTGTCGATGCCGGCGTAGCCCGAGGCCAGGGAGCGCTTGTTGAACATCACGGTGCCGGCCTTCCACACCTGCAGCACCGGCATGCCGTAGATCGGCGAGGTCTTGTCCTCCTCTGCCGCCGGGTTCGTCACGTCGTTGGCGCCGATCACGTAGACGACGTCGGCCTGGGAGAACTCGTTGTTGATGTCCTCGAGCTCGAACACCTCGTCGTAGGGCACGTTGGCCTCGGCGAGCAGCACGTTCATGTGCCCCGGCATGCGACCGGCCACCGGATGGATCGCGTACTTGACCTCGACGCCGGCCTTCTTCAGCTGGTCGGCCATCTCGCGCAGCGCATGCTGGGCCTGCGCCACCGCCATGCCGTAGCCCGGCACGATGATGACCTTGGACGAGTTCTTGAGCAGGAAGGCGGCGTCGTCCGCCGAGCCGAGCTTCACCGGCCTCTGCTCGGCGCCTGCCGCCGGTCCCGCCGTCTCGCCGCCGAAGCCGCCGAGGATCACCGAGATGAAGGAGCGGTTCATGCCCCGGCACATGATGTAGGACAGGATGGCGCCCGAGGAGCCGACCAGCGCGCCCGTGATGATCAGCGCGATGTTGCCGAGCGTGAAGCCGATGCCGGCCGCCGCCCACCCCGAGTACGAGTTCAGCATCGAGATCACCACCGGCATGTCGGCGCCGCCGATCGGCACGATGATCAGCACGCCCAGCACCAGCGAGACGATCGTGATCGCCCAGAACAGCAGCTTCGAGCCGCCCGATAGGCAGAAGGCGTAGATCAGGAACACGAGCAGCGCCGCAAGCCCGATATTGATCAGGTGGCGCGCCGGCAGGATGATCGGCTTGCCCGACATGCGGCCCGAGAGCTTGGCGAAGGCGATCACAGAGCCGGTGAAGGTGATGGCGCCGATGGCGACGCCGAGCGACATCTCGAGCAGGCTGGCGCCTGCGATGTTGCCGGGCATGCCGATGCCGAAGGCCTCCGGTGCGTACAGCGCGCCGGCGGCCACGAACACGGCGGCGAGGCCGACGAGGCTGTGGAATGCGGCGACCAGCTCCGGCATCGACGTCATCGGGATCGAGCGGGCGATGTAGGCGCCGATGCCGCCGCCGATGCCGAGGCCCAGGATGATGAGGATCCAGGTCCAGGCCGAATCCGGGGCACCCAGCAGCGCCATCGTGGTCACGATGGCGATCGCCATGCCGAGCATGCCGAGGAAGTTGCCCTGCCGCGATGTGGCCGGGCTCGACAGCCCGCGCAGCGCCTGGATGAACAGCACGCCCGAGGCGAGGTAGAGGAGGGCGACGACGTTGGGAGACATGATCGTTTCTCGCTAATCGGGGCGTCTTCTCCCTCTCCCCGCTGGCGGGGAGAGGGTCGGGGTGAGAGGCAGCCGCTTGCTCCGGCGGCGTTGCTACCCCTCGCCCTTAGTCCTCTCCCCAGGGAAGAGCGGGGAGAGAGAGCTCAGGCGGCACTCACGTCTTGGGGCCGTCCTTCTTCTTGTACATGGCGAGCATGCGCTGCGTGACGAGGAAGCCCCCGAAGATGTTGACCGAGGCCATGACGAGGGCGAGGAAGCCGAATAGCTTCGCCCACGCCGAGCCTTCCGCCATCAGCGACACGCCGGCAGCGAGCAGCGCGCCCACCACGATCACCGACGACACCGCGTTGGTCACCGACATCAGCGGCGTGTGCAAGGCGGGCGTCACGCTCCACACCACGTAGTAGCCGACGAAGATCGCCACCACGAACACGCAGAACTGGTAGACGAACGGGCTGACGTCGCCGCCGCCGGAGGCCATCGCCGCCTGGGGAACGATGCCGGCGAGGCTCGCGAGCGCCAGCGTGCGGAAGGTTCGCTCAGTCATGGGCCTCGTCCTCAGGTTTTGGGCAGCAGGTTGGGATGCACGATCCGGCCATCCTTGGCGACGAGGGTGCCCTTCACGACCTCATCGTCCCAGTTGATGGCGAGCGTCTTGGCCTTCTTGTCGAACATGGTCTCGAGGAAGGCGAACAGGTTGCGGGCGTACAGCGCCGAGGCGTTGACCGGCACCTCGCCGGCCAGGTTCAGCGGACCCGCGATGGCGACGCCGTTGCGCTCCACCACCTTGTCGGGCTCGGTCACCTCCGTGTTGCCGCCGCGCTCGGCGGCGAGGTCGACGATCACCGAGCCGGGCTTCATGCTGTCGATCATGGCGGCCGTGATCAGCTTCGGCGCCGGCCGACCAGGGATCAGCGCCGTCGTGATCACGATGTCCTGCGTCTTGATGTGGTTGGCGACGAGCTCGGCCTGCTTCTTCTGGTACTCCGCCGACATCGGCTTGGCGTAGCCGGCCGCCGTCTGCGCCTGCTTGAACTCCTCGTCCTCGACCGCGATGAACTTGGCGCCCAGCGAGGCGACCTGCTCCTTCGTGGCCGGGCGCACGTCCGTCGCCGAGACGATGGCGCCGAGCCGGCGCGCCGTGGCGATCGCCTGCAGGCCGGCGACGCCGACGCCCATCACGAATACTTTCGCCGCCGGCACTGTGCCGGCCGCCGTCATCATCATCGGCACCGCCTGGCCGAACATGGCGGAGGCGTCCACCACGGCCTTGTAGCCGGCGAGGTTGGCCTGGCTCGACAGCACGTCCATCGACTGCGCGCGGGTGATGCGCGGCATGAACTCCATGGCCATCAGCGCCGCGCCCGTCGCCGACAGCGCCTCGAGCCCCGGCCGGTCGTCGTAGGGCGATAGGATCGCGGCGACGATGGCGCCGGGCTTCAGCGCCTGCACGTCCTGCGGCGACGGCCGGCGCACGGTGAGCAGGAAGTCGGCCCCCTGTAGGGTCTCCGGCCGCGTCGGCGCGATGATCGCGCCCTGCGCCGCCAGCGCCTCGTCGCTGAAGCGCGAGCGTCGGCCCGCGCCCGCCTCGACGCGCACGGTGGCGCCGAGCGCCGCGTAGCGCTTCACGGTCTCCGGCGAGATCGCGACGCGCGGCTCGCCCTCACCCTCGGTCGTCACGGCGATCGTAACCATGCGCATTCCTGCAATGAGGCGGGCCTGCAATCAGGCCGGGACCGGCCTCTGGCGAGGCCGAAGGTCGAGAGTAGGGGTCGCCGTCGCTTGGGGCCCTGGCAAGGTCCCGGGCAACGCTAGGGCACCAGCGTCAGCAGATAGACGAGGACGAGCGCGACGAACACGATGAGGATGATGGAGGCCTTGATGAAGCCGTTGTAGGTGCGTACGTGCTCCGGGTAGTCCATCGCCGGATGGCCGCTCGAGGTATCGATGCTCATGAGCCGTTTCCCTGGCCGTTTTGGGTTAACTTGAGTGCATCGCCTTCGTATCCCAAGCCGCTAGGGCCATCAAGGCCCGCGCGCGGCGGACGCGGGCTCATGCGCAGGTGCTTCGCGCGGGGCCCGGCTTCTCTCGGCTGCCGGTCCGTGCTTCAATCCCCCGATAAGACGGTCCGAGCGGAGGAAACCTCGAGGCATGAGCACGCCGGCGCATCAGGCGGCGCAGATCGATACGGCTGCGCTCTCCAGCTATCTCGAAGGCAAGGTTGCGGGCTTCAAGGGCCCCATCTCTGCCGACAAGACCCCGTCCGGGCAGTCGAACCCGACCTTCCTGCTGTCGTCCCCGTCCGGCCGCTACGTTCTGCGCAAGAAGCCGCCGGGCCAGCTTCTGAAGTCGGCGCACGCGGTCGATCGCGAGTACCGCGTCATGAAGGCCCTGCAGGACACCGATGTGCCGGTGCCGCGCATGCTGCATCTGTGCGAGGACACGGCGGTCCTCGGCACCGAGTTCTTCCTGATGGAGTTCGTCGACGGCACCGTCTTCTGGAACCCGGCCCTCCCCGAGCTGGACAAGGCCCAGCGCACCAAGCTCTACGACGAGCAGAACCGGGCGCTGGCCGCCCTGCACATGGTCGATCCCGTGCAGGTCGGCCTGGGCGACTTCGGCAAGCCGGGCAGCTACTTCGCCCGCCAGCGCGATCGCTGGACGAAGCAGTATCGCGCCTCCGAGACCGAGACCCAGCCCGACATGGAGCACCTCATCAAATGGCTTGTGGACAACGAGCCGGCCGATGACGGCCGCGTCTCGCTGGTGCACGGCGACTACCGCATCGACAACATGATCTTCAAGCCCGACGGCTCCCGCCTGCTGGCGGTCATCGACTGGGAGCTGTCGACGCTCGGCCACCCCTTCTCCGACCTCGCCTACCAGTGCATGCAGTGGCGCCTGCCTAACCGCGACGCCATGCGTGGCCTCGCCGACGTCGACCGCGCCGCCCTCGGCATACCGACCGAGGCGGAGTACGTCGCCCGCTATTGCGAGCGCACGGGGCTGTCCCACATCCCGCACTGGAACTACTGCCTGGCCTTCTCCTTCTTCCGCCTCGCGGCCATCGTCCAGGGGGTGAAGAAGCGCGCGCTCGAGGGCAATGCCTCCAACCCCGAGAAGGCGCTGCGCTCGGGCAAGATGGTGCCCATCCTCGCCGGCATGGGGGTCGGCGTCATCTGACGACCTCGCGACGGGTATCGGGGTGGGCGGCGGCCCTCGGGCAGGCGCCCGTGGGCAGGAGCACCTTCACCCCTTGTTCCCGATCGCGTGAGCGACCGCATCTCCTGTTGCCATTGGCTGCGTATGCAGGTAATTGCCCTGCCGTATGACCGAGGAAACCTCAACGCCTGCCCCGCGGGGCTCGACCTGCACCTGCCTGCGCCTGCGCAAGGCCAGCCGCCAGGTCACCCAGATCTACGACCATCATCTGGCGGCGTTCGGCCTGACGGTGAACCAGTACAGCATCCTGGGGCACCTGCGCGCGCTGCCGGGCGTCGCCATCAGCGCCCTGGCCGACGTCATGGTCATGGACCCCACCAGCCTTACGCGGGCGCTGGGGCCCTTGCAGCGCCAGGGCCTGGTCCGCGCCGAGCCGGACGCCCAGGACCGCCGCACGCGACGGCTGCACCTGACCGAGGACGGCGCACGCTCCTTTGCGCTGGCGGGCGCCGGCTGGCGCAAGGCCCAGGCACATATCGAGGGGGCGCTGGGCAGCGATGGCCCGCCGGCTATCAACGCGGCTCTCGATCACCTCATCGAGCGCCTCCGCCAGGCGCCGCTCGTCTCCGCCGCCAACGCCAACGCCAACGAGGAGGGTACTGAATGAGCACGCAAAAGGCCGTCGGCAGCGCTGGCGACGCATCTGGCAAAGCCCCCGCGACCCTGCCGCTGTGGCTTCTCATCACCATCGTGGGCCTCATCGTCGGCATCTCCATGGGCCGCGCCCAGTCCATGGGCCTCTATCTTCCGCCCGTGACGCTGGCCCTCGGCATCGGCCGCGAGCCGTACGCCCTGTCGATGGCGGTCGCCCAGCTCCTGATGGGCATCGGCGCCCCGCTGTCCGGCGGCCTCATCGACAAGTTCGGCGCCGGCCGCGTCATCGTCTTCTGCGTCCTGATGACGATCGCCGGCCTTTACTTCATGTACGCCGCCACCAGCCCTGCCCATCTCATCGTCAGCGGCGCGTTGATGGGCATCGGCGTCAGCGGCACCGGCGTCACCTCGCTGGTTGGCACCATCGGCCGCCTGGCTCCGCCCGACCAGCGCCTCAGCGCCATCGCCTCGATCGGCATGTCGGCCGGCATCGGCGGCTTCGTCGCGCTCCCCGTCATGCATTTCATCATGGAGGCGGTCGGCTGGAAGGAGAGCCTGCTGTGGCTGATGCTGATCACCGCCACGCTGATCCCGCTGGCCTATCCGCTTGGCGGCCGGCCGCAACCGCAGGCGGGCGGCGCCGTCCGCGCTCAGTCCTTCAAGGAGGCGCTCGCCGAGGCCTTCACCCACCCGAGCTTCTGGCTCCTCACCGCAGGCTTCTTCGTCTGCGGTTTCCACGTGGCCTTCATCATGGTCCACCTGCCGGCCTTCGTCGCCGACCAGGGCTTGCCGAGCTGGGTCGGCCCCTATGCCCTGTCCGTCGTCGGCATCGCCAACATTCTCGGCACCTTCCTCGCCGGCCAGTCCGGCAGGTTCGTCGAGAAGCGCCAGGGGCTGAGCCTGATCTACGTGGCCCGCGCGGTGCTGTTCCTGGGCTTCATCTTCGTTCCGCCCTCTGCCACCAGCGTCATCGTCACCTGCGGCCTTCTCGGCCTGTTCTGGCTCTCCACCATCCCCCTGACCAGCGGTCTGGTGGCGACCTTCTTCGGCACCGCCTGGATGTCGATGCTGTTCGGCTTCGTCTTCCTGTCCCACCAGATCGGGTCGTTCCTCGGCGTGTGGCTCGCCGGCCGCCTCTACGACATCACCGGCTCCTACACGGCCATGTGGTGGATCTCCGTGGCGCTCGGGCTGGTGGCGGCGCTGCTCAACTGGCCGATCGCCGAGAAGCCTGTGTCCCGGCTCGCCCAGGAGAAGGTCTGAGCCCTGCCGCCTACGCTGCCAGATGCGATTTGCGGGTAGTCTGCCGCGGCCACCTGCCGTATCAACTTTGAGTTACCTTCGGCACATGTCTGCGGCCGTTTTCATGCGATAGATGGGCCCAGCGCCGATACGCGTCGCACCGCCAATCGCTCACGGGAAGCTCCATGTCCGTTCAGATCAAGATGCCGGCACTCTCCTCGACGGCCGACGAGGGCAAAGTCGCCAAATGGCTTGTCAAGGAAGGCCAGCGCGTCCGCTCCGGCGACATCATCGCCGAGGTCGAGACGGACGAGGCCATCATCGAGATCGAGGCGGTGGAGGAGGGCACCATCGTCAAGCTGCTGGTTCCCGAGGGTGCCACCGCGGTCAAGGTCAATGCCCCGATTGCGCTGCTCGACCACGGCACCGGCGGGGTCGGCCGCCCGGCCGCGGCTCCGCCGGCCCCGGCGGCTGCCACGCGCCTCGCGCCCGAGCCCGCCGTCTCGCGGCTTGCAACGCCCGGCGCGCCCGCGCCCGCCGCCCCGACCGCCATGGTCCGCACCCGCTTCAAGACGAGTCTTGCGCCCGTGACGGCGCCGGGCCTGAAGGCCCAGCCGCAGGCGCCGACCGCTCTGGCCGGCGCGTCTGCCGCCCCGGCTGCCCCCGCCAAGACCACGTTCATGCGCGCCCAGGATGTCCAGACCGATCCCGTGACCGGCTGGCTCGTGGTCGTGAAGGGCCCGGGCCGCGGCGGCTTCCGTCCCCTGTTCCCCGGCATGAACGCCATCGGCCGCGATCCCGGCCAGCGCGTCCCGCTGAGCTTCGGCGACGACACCATCTCGCGCCAGGAGCACGCCTTCATCACCTATGACGATGAGCAGCGTCGCTTCTTCATTCAGCACGGCGGCAAGGCCAATCTCGTGCGCGTGGGCGACAAGCCGGTTCTGATCCCGACCGAGCTTAAGGCGAACGACCGTATCAGAATGGGCAAGACGACGCTCCGTTTCGTGCCCTGCTGCGGCCCGGATTTCTCCTGGGCCGAAGAGGCCTGAGCGCGTCCACCGGCGCATCTGTCGACGCGGCGGGCGCGCGCCCGCCGCGTGAAAAATGATATGCATTATCAAAGACGATAGAGGTTTTGAGGCGGATTGGTTTTTGCCCCGATTCGGATGCGACGGAATCGGAGTGTCCAGATTTTAGTAAAATGCACTTCAAGTTGCGCCCGCATTCGTTGCCGTTAAGCAACCATCAATGTTTCTCGTCTAGAAAATTGCACAAGGCAGATGGAGCGTGTGGACGGGGCTCCAAGGCATGACGCCTCTGCTGCCAGAACGGGCTTAGCCCCGGTAAGTTGTAGGCCCGTACTCCTGCTGGAGGTGTAGATGAGCAGTATCAATACGAACATTGCAGCCAACTCGGCGCTGCAGGCGTTGACCCAGACGCAGAAGGGCATGATCGAGACGCAGAGCCGCATCGCTACCGGCTATCGCGTCGCCACTGCTCAGGACAACGCCGCATACTGGTCGATCGCGACCACGATGCGCTCCGACAACGGCGCTTTGTCCACCGTCAAGGACGCCCTCGGCCTCGGCTCCGCCACAGCAGACGTCGCCTACACCGGCATCAACAACGGCATCAAGCTGCTCGACCAGATCAAGCAGAAGCTGGTTGCCGCCCGCGAGCCCGGCGTTGATCGCACCAAGATCCAGAGCGACATCACCGCTCTCCAGGCCCAGCTCCAGAGCACGGCCGACACGGCGAGCTTCTCCGGCCAGAACTGGCTGAAGATGGACTCGACCGCCGGCACCGACATCACCAAGGCGATCGTCTCGTCCTTCTCGCGCGACAGCTCGAACGCGGTCACCGTCGGCACCATCACCGTCAACCTCTACACCGTCGCCACCGGCGACACGACGGCTCTCTACGACGCCAACACCACGGATTCGGCCAAGGCCGGCCTGCTCGACAAGCAGCAGACGGCGACCAGCGGTGCGACCTATACGATCGACTCGCTCGACATCTCGGCGTTGACGGACAGCGACGCCGACCTCGCCGATCTCGACAGCTACATCTCGGCCGTCGACTCCACGATCTCCAAGATGACCACCGCCGCCACCAACTTCGGCTCGGTGAAGTCGCGCATCGACCTGCAGAAGACCTTCGTCTCCGACCTGATGACCACGGTCGACACCGGCGTCGGACAGCTCGTGGACGCCGACATGAACGAGGAATCGACCAAGCTGCAGGCTCTGCAGACCAAGCAGTCGCTCGGCATCCAGTCGCTGTCGATCGCCAACCAGTCGAGCCAGTCGATCCTGCGTCTCTTCCAGTAACAAGGGGCCGCCTCGACCGAGGCGACCTTCCCCGTCCAGCGAGGCCGCGGCTCACCCCGCGGCCTTTCTCGTTTTTCAGGCCGCCGCCGGCCGCGAATTATTTCGCATTTCCCCCTTTTGCGCGGGCCCGCGCGCCCTGGAACGCCCGTATACTATCCACTGATTCGCGGCCGGCCATGTCGGTTCGGCCTTGCCGGCGAATCACTTCCATCCCCTTGCGCCGTCGCTGTCCCGCAATTGGCACTGACACGGCGATTTCCGCCCCGTTTCCCGAGGTCAAATCCTCGCGGAACGTCGCAAAAAAGCGTCGGTCGGGCACCTTCGGCGCAGGAATTGCTGCAGGCGTCTCGTTCTCGTACGCGAGTTAAACATTCGGTAAGAGACCCTGATTAGGTTTTGAAGAACAGAACGATCTAGCCAGAGGCTGGGAGCCACGTCATGAGCAGTATCAATACCAACATTGCAGCCAACTCGGCGCTGCAAGCCCTGACCATGACCCAGAAAGAGATGGTTCAGACCCAGAACCGCATCTCGACCGGCTACCGGGTTGCCACGGCGCAGGACAACGCCGCCTACTGGTCGATCGCGACCACGATGCGCTCCGACAACGGCGCCCTCTCGGCGGTCAAGGACGCCCTCGGCCTCGGCTCCGCCACCGCCGACGTCGCCTACACCGGCGTCAACAACGGCATCAAGCTGCTCGACCAGATCAAGCAGAAGCTGGTCGCCGCCCGCGAGCCCGGCGTCGATCGCTCCAAGATCCAGAGCGACATCACCGCCCTCCAGGCCCAGCTCCAGAGCACGGCCGACACGGCGAGCTTCTCCGGCCAGAACTGGCTGAAGATCGATTCGACCGCCGGCACCGACATCACCAAGGCGATCGTCTCGTCCTTCTCGCGCGACAGCACCAACACCGTCACCGTCGGCACCATCAGCTTCAACCTCTACACCGCCGCGACCGGCGAGACGACGGCCCTCTACGACGACAACACCACGGCCTCGGCCAAGGCCGGCCTGCTCGACAAGGAGCAGACGGCGACCAGCGGCTCGACCTACACCATCGCGTCTCTGGACATCTCCGCGCTCACCGACAGCGACACCGACCTCGCTGACCTCGACAGCTACATCTCGGCCGTCGACTCCACGATCTCCAAGATGACCACCTCGGCCACCGCGCTCGGCTCGGTGAAGTCGCGCATCGACCTGCAGAAGTCGTTCGTCTCCGACCTGATGTCGACGGTTGACACCGGCGTCAGCCAGCTCGTGGACGCCGACATGAACGAGGAGTCCACCAAGCTGCAGGCCCTGCAGACCAAGCAGTCCCTGGGCGTGCAGTCGCTCTCGATCGCCAACCAGTCGAGCCAGTCGATCCTCAAGCTCTTCCAGTAGCTCGCGCCGCTCTCCCGAGCAGGCCGAAATGAAAAGGCCGCGCCTCTGGCGCGGCCTTTCCTGTGTCTGCTGTCGCGGTTGCGCAGGCTTGCGTCGGCCGGGCGCGGGCGCTCAGCCGCGCCTGGCCCGGACGAGATCGACGAAGCCGTCGCAGATGGCGTCGATGGCGGGCTTCCTGTAGGGATAGATCTCCGGCGGCTCCATCTGGTGCACGATCATGGCCGTGCCGGCCTCGAACACGACGAGGCGGCCGTCCGCCGTCTCCGCGCAATCGATCGAGAAGTAGTCGAGCCCCACTGCCTTCGCGATCGCCTCGAGCGCGGGCCCGTGGCGCCGCCCGAAGCCCTCGCTGAACGCTGCGATCGAGGCCGCCTCCTCCGCGCGCTTCTCCGCGCTCTCGGCCATCCCGGCATTGAGGTAGTGCACCATCCAGTGGCTCGAGATGGCGACGTGGCAGGGAAGGAACCTGTCGCCGACCGCACTGACGCGCCATTTGCGGAAGACGCCGTCCGCGCTCCGGTAGTCGATGAAGGGCGAGACGAAGAACTGCGCCTCCGGGCGGCTGTCGAGATAGGCGCCGAGGCCGGCCGCATCATCGATCCTGGCCAGCCCCTGCCCCGCATGCGACCCGCAGGGACGCACCACGGCCGGATACGCATCGGCCCGCAGGCCGGCCTCGACCAGCGTCTCCCGGCTCAGCCGCCGCACCGGGGGAGCCAGCACGCCGTCGATGTCGGCAAGCATCTCCGACAGCACGTCGCGCGCGGTCAGGCTGATGGAGCGCGGATGGTTCAGTACCGGCTTCGGCCACACGGCAAGTCGCACGCCGAGCTCCAGCATGACGCCGCGTGTCGCATCGCCTTCCGCGATGCCGACGAGAACCGCGTCGTGCTCGGGCAGCGCGTCCGGGAACGGCCAGTCGGGGATCAGATAGACGATGTCGAGCTGCACCGGGCGGTCCGCGAGCAGGAACTCGACCGGCATGTTGGCCATGAAGTTGCCGGGCACGGCGAACATCAGGAGACGAAGGGGATCCTGGGTCCCCTCCGGTGCCGCCACGCGGTACATCCGGCTGAGCGTGAGGGCCTTCGCCTGCACCTCGAGGCCTCGCGCCTCCTGCCCGACGAGCTGGATCAGGGTTGCAAGGTCGTGCAGCGCCCCGGCATCGAGCGGTCGCTCCCGCAACCTTCCGATCAGCGCCGCCTCCAGCGGCTGCACCGGGTGGCCCCTGAACAGCTCGGTGGCAAGCCTCGCCAAGCCGAAGGGGAGGACATCCGGCTCTGGAAGCGGCGGCAGGTGGGGAAGGATCCGGAGAGCAGCGCGCATTGGGGAGGTCTCTCAATCTGACGAGGAAGCCTGGAAGCCTGAACGCTACTTTGGCTGGCTTGCCTTGGTCTGATCTCGGCGATGCTGGAGCCGCCGCGAGGTCGCGAGTGCCGACGTGCCCGCCCTGCGCACGGCGCGCGGGGTCTGGAGCAGATCCCGACCGGGCCTCAGCCTGTGCCGCGTGAACAGGCTCGCACGGTCTAGCCCACCAGCACGGCGATGCGATGCATGGGATTGGCGCCGTACCCCTGCGGGTTCCAGCCGCCGGCCAGGTGCGGCTGCATGCGGCCGCTGCTGTCGGTGGCGCGCACCCACACCTCGTAGTAGCCGTCCGAGGGCAGCGGCACGCTCGCCGTCCAGCGCCGCCAGTCGAAGCGGTTCCGAGGGTTGGCGAGCGCCGCCGGCCGCCAGCTGGCGCCGAAGTCGATCGAGACGTCGACGCGGCGCACCTCGAGGTCGCCGGCCCACGCCGCCCCGCGCAGCCTGAGCTCCTTCAGGCCGGCGGCAAAGCGCGTGCCGTTGGCGGGGCTCGTCGTGATGCTGCGCACCGGCATCGATTCCAGGATCCTGAAGTTGCCCTCGTCGAACTTGCCGCCGGGCACCATCGGCTTGATCGCGACGCGGTACGAGGTGCCGCCCATGCCGGGCCCGTCGTGCACCCTGTCGCGCAGCGTGATCCTCGTCAGCCACTTGTGCGAGACCGAGCCCGGCCAGCCGGGTATCACGAGGCGCAGCGGGCCGCCGTGGATGTTGGGTAGCGGCGCCCCGTTCATCTCCCACGCCAGCAGGCTGTGCCGGTCCGCCGCCTTTGCCAGCGTCACGCCGCGCGACAGCGGCTCCTTGCCGGGATCTCCGGACAGATGCCGGTCGGCGCCGTGGTGCGCGGTGTAGACGGCGGTGGATTTCACCCCCGCGGCGCGCAGCACCTCGACGAGCGGAACCCCGCGCCACTCGGCACAGCCGGCGCCGCCATGGCCCCACTGGGCGCCGCGGGCCTGCGGCGTGAAGAACGATCGCCCGTTGCCGCCGCTTTCAAGCAGCATCCGCTGCGTCGTGACGGCGGCCTTGAAGCGCTGCTTGAGCTCGCCGAGCGTGATCTCCAGGGGGCGGTTGACCTCGCCGTCGACGACGAGCCGCCACGCGTCCGCGTCCGCGGTCTCCTCGGGAATCTGGCCGCTGTTGCTGACATAGAACCTCGCCGTGGGCGTGGTGTCGTCGTCGAGGAGGTGCTCGGGCGTCTCGGCCACGAGCGGCTTGCCGTTCAGCACGATCAGCCCTGGGTCCTTGCCCGGCCAGTCGAGCGGCGGTGGGCCTTTCGCCCGGCCGTCCTGCGCGAATGCTGCGGGCATCAGCCCCGCGGGCATGCTGCCGCCCAGCACGATCGGGCCCCCGACGGCCGCCGACAGCGCCGCATATCCGGCGCCGGCCAGGAAGCCGCGCCGGCTTGGCCCGCTGCGGCGCCCGAAGACGTTCGCCTCGGCCCGCTCCGGATCCTCGCGATAGAGCTCCTCGAGACTGCGCTCGCGCTTGGGCATCGGCTCCCCCTTCCCGTCGTGGCGCCGCTTGGATCTGCGTCCAAGTCGAGCGCCCGGAATATGGGGGGTCGCGGAGCGATCCTCAATCAGAATGAGGACGTCGGAAATCCTGTTCTAGGGCAGGTCGCTCTCGGCGAATTTGTACTGCCGTGAGCAGAACTCGCACGTGACCGTCACGCCGCCGTCATCCTCCCGCAGGCCGGCGAGCTCCTGCGCCCCGAACCTCTCGAGGTAGAGCTGGATGCGCTCGCGCGAGCAGCGGCAGGCTGCGATCAGCGGCGTCGGCTCGAACACCCGCACGCCCTCCTCGTGGAACAGTCGGTAGAGCAGCCGCTCGGGCGACAGCGTCGGGTCGATCAGCTCGTGCTCCTCGACCGTGGCGGCCAGATGCCGCGCCCGGGTCCAGTCCTCGTCGTCCTCCCCGGCCAGGATCGCGTCGTGCTCCTCGCCCTCTTTCGAGGTGCGCTCGCCGCCCTGCCGCGGCAGCTTCTGCAGCAACAGCCCGCCTGCCCGCCAGTGCGCGCCGCGCCCGCGCTCGTAGTGCTGCGCCACCGCCAGCCGGATGAAGGTGGGCAGCTGCTCCGACTGCCGGAAATAGTTCTCCGCCACCGCGATCAGCGGCTCGTGGTCGACCGCGACGATGCCCTGGTAGGTGTTGGTATCGCCGTTCGGATCGATCGTCATGGCGACGTGTCCCTTGCCGATCAGCGCCCCCTGGTCGCCGCGGCCCTGCGCCGCGACGAGCTGCGGGTGGTCCTTCTTGAACGACACGTAGCCGCGCATGTGCCCCGGCGAGGCATAGTCCGTGACCAGGAAGTTGAGCGCGCCGTCGGTCCTGGTCTGCAGGATGAGCTTGCCCTCGCTCTTGAGCGCGCTGCCGAGCATCGCCGTCAGCGCCAGCGCCTCGCCCAGCACGTGGCTCACGGGCTCCGGGTAGGCATGCCGACCGAGCACCTCGTCCACGAGCGGGCCCAGCCGCACCACGCGGCCGATGAGGTCGGACTTGACGGTGCGGAAGGGCAGCACGAGGTCGTCGCCCATGCGCGGGTTGGGCGCGCGCTCCTGCGGGCCTCCACGTTGGGAGGAGGCGCTTGTCGGGTGCCCTGTCGAGTTCGCCATCTGCATTCTGCTCCTGCGATGCAGGAGCGATCCTGCATCAATCGACGCCGAGGCACCACGCCAGAATGGCCTTCTGCGCGTGCAGCCTGTTCTCCGCCTCGTCCCACACCACCGACTGCGGCCCGTCGATGACGGCCGCCGAGACCTCGTGCCCTCGGTAGGCCGGCAGGCAATGCATGAAGATCGCGTCGTCCGCCGCGTGCTTCATCAGCGCCTGGTCGACCGCGTAGGGCCCGAGCAGTTGCTTGCGCCTGGGCGCGTCCTCCTGGCCCATCGACACCCAGGTGTCGGTAACCACGCAATCGGCGCCCCGCACGGCCTCCTCGGGATCGTCCGTCAGCTCGATGTCTGCCCCTTCGCGCTTGGCCCACTCGAGCACCGCGTTCTCGGGGTTGAGTTGCGGCGGGCACGCGAGCGTGAGGTTGAACTCGAGCCGCGCCGCCGCATGGATCCACGAGGCCGCCACGTTGTTGCCGTCGCCTGCCCAGGCGATCTTGCGTCCCTTGATCGAGCCCTTGACCTCCTCGAAGGTCATGATGTCCGCCACGATCTGGCAGGGATGCGTCTTGTCCGTGAGGCCGTTGATCACCGGCACCGACGCGTGCGCGGCGAGCTCGAGCAGGGTCTCGTGCTTGTTGGCGCGGATCATGATCGCGTCGACGTAGCGCGAGAGCACCTTCGCCGTGTCGGAGATGGGCTCGCCCCGGCCGATTTGCAAGTCGGAGTTGTTGAGCGCCAGCGTCTGGCCGCCCAGTTGCCGCATGGCGAGATCGAACGAGACGCGCGTGCGCGTCGACGGCTTCTCGAAGATCATCATCAGCACCTGGTCGGCGATGCCGTCGGGCCGCAGCTTGGCCGGCACCCGCTTGCCGGCCTTCTTCATCTGGTGCCCCATGGCCACGATGCGCTTCATCGTCGGCCCGTCAATGCGGTCGATGTCGAGGAAATGCCGCGGCAGCGGCGGAGGCGTCGGTTTCAGGGCCATGGGCGGCGCTCACACCATTCGGGGCGGCGATGGGGATCAGGCCGGCTTCGCGACGCGCCTGAGCGCCCGCGTCAGCCGCGTGGTGGCTTCCGAGATCTCGCCCTCGCTCACGTTGAGCGGGGCAAGCAGCCGCATCGTATTGTCGCCGGCGCTGACGGTGAGGAATTTCTCAGCCGTGCAGGCGGCCACCAGGTCGCTCACGGGCGACGTCACCTTGATGCCGGCGAGCAGCCCCATGCCGCGCACCTCCTGCACCTCCCCCGGGAACTCGTCCTTGACGCGGGCGAGGTCCTGCTTGAGCCGCAGGCCCATGGCCTCCACGTGCGCGAGGAAGCCCGGCTCCAGGACCGCATCGAGCACGGCGCTGCCGACGGCGACCGCGAGCGGGTTGCCGCCGTAGGTGGAGCCGTGCGTGCCGGGCGTCATGCCCTTGGCCGCCTCCGCCGTTGCCATGAAGGCGCCGAGCGGGAAGCCGCCGCCGATGCCCTTGGCGGAGGCCATCACGTCCGGAGTGATGCCCGCCCACTCGTGCGCGAACAGCTTGCCCGTCCGCCCCATGCCCGACTGCACCTCGTCGAGCACCAGGAGCAGGCTGTGCTTGTCGCACAGCTCCCGCAGCGCCCTGAGGAAGGCCAGCGACGCGACGTTGATGCCGCCCTCGCCCTGGATCGGCTCCAGCATGATGCCGGCCGTCTCGGGCCCGATCGCCTTCTCGACCGCCTCGAGGTCGCCGAACTGCACGATGTCGAAGCCGTCGGCGGGCTTGCCGAACCCTTCCAGGTGCTTGGGGTTGCCGGCGGCGGCGATGGTGGCGAGCGTGCGCCCGTGGAAGGCGCCGTGAAACGTGATCATCCGCCAGCGCTCGGGATGGCCGCTCACGTAGTGATAGCGCCGGGCGACCTTGATCGCGCCCTCACAGGCTTCCGCGCCCGAGTTGCAGAAGAACACGCGCTCCGCGAATGTTGCAGCGCACAAACGCTCCGCCAGCCGCTCCTGCCCCGCCACCCGGTAGAGGTTCGAGCAGTGCCACAACTTCTGCGCCTGCTCGGTGAGCGCTGCCACGAGCTTGGGGTGGGCATGGCCCAGCGCGTTCACGGCCACGCCGCTGGCGAAGTCGAGGTAGCGCTCGCCCTTGGTGTCGATCATCCAGGCGCCCTCGCCCCGCTCGAACACCACGTTCTGGCGGCCGTAGGTGGGCATCACGTAGGGGGAGGGGGCGTTGGCGGAGGCTTGCATGGCGGTTGTGGACATCTTCGTAGGCCCGGATTTGGTGCAGAAAACAAAAAAGCCGCGCATCAGCGCGGCGTCGACGATCAGACGCGCACGTCCGTCATCGCAGCCGCTGAACGCGGGTACGGCGCGTGCGTCGCGTCACGGCGGTCCGGTTGATGTTTGGCCCATTCAACATGCGCAACTTATGTGGCGAGAGCTGCAAAGTGTCAATGGCAACGCCATTGGGCACGCTGTTACGAGCATTGTTCCGTGCACGTTAACGATGCAGCAGGTTATAGCCGCTACGATCAAGGCTCTGGGGAGACGAGCGCCGCGCGAGCTGTGAAGGCCGCCGGCGTGACAGCGACAACAAAGCGGCGTGATGGTCGGTGAATGATGGCAGATGTGTCGCTGCAAGCTGTTCTGCTGGCGCTTGTGTTCTCGAGCCTTTTGATCGGCGCCGCCGCGATCGCCTGGCACGCGCGGCCTGCCGCCGCGGCCAGGGAGCCCGCTGCGGAGGAGGCGACCCCGCCGGCCGTGCCCGATGAGCACGATCCCGAGGTCCTGCAGGAGAGCCGGTTGCGCCTGTTCAACGAGGCGGCCGCCATCCTCAAGATCATTCGCCAGCAGATCGAGGCCGGTGATCGCTTTGGCAACACGCTGGCCGAGGTCGACCGCAAGCTGCCGAAGCTGGCGGATCCCGAGCAGGTCCGCATGGTGATCAAGTTTCTGGTCGCCGAGAACGCCAAGATGCAGCAGGAGCAGGGCGAGCTCAAATCCCGGCTCGAGCAATCCCAGTCCCAGGTCGAGGCGCTGCGCTTCAAGGTGGCCGAGGCGGAGGAGGTGAGCCTCAAGGACCCGCTGACGTCGGTTGCCAACCGCCGTGCCTTCGACATCGCCCTTCCCCAGGTCATCAACGACGCCCGGACCTTGAAGACGCCGCTCTGCCTCGTCCTCAGCGATCTCGATCACTTCAAGAAGCTCAACGACACTCACGGCCACATGGTCGGCGACGAGGTGATCAAGGTCTTCGCCAGCATCCTCAGCGAGAACATTCGCGCCGGCGACACGGTGGCCCGCTACGGCGGCGAGGAGTTCGCCGTCATCCTCACCCGCGCCGACATGCGCACGGCCGCGCGCGTCTGCGAGCGCATGCGCCTCGACATCGCGGCCCGCAAGCTTGCGCTCAACCGCAACGGCTCGCTGATCGGCGACATCACGGCATCCTTCGGCATCGCCCAGTACGTGAGCGGCGACACGCCCGAGACGCTGTTGAAGCGCGCCGACGAGAAGCTCTACGAGGCCAAGGCCGCCGGCCGCAACCGCGTCGTCATCGACCGCTCCGTGCTCGCGGCCTGACCCTCGCTCTCTGGATCCGGAAACAGAAAGGCCGGACGGCGCCCCCCAGCGCTGCCCGGCCTTCCTCCCCCGCACGTTGCTGCGCCGGCCCGATGGCGGCGGCGCAGCCCCTCAAACGATGATCTTCTGGCCCGTCCTGCCTGGCGCGTCCGCGTCGTTGGCAGCGTCATGCGCAGCGCCGGACACGGCGGTGAGCGCCGGGATCGAAACCTCGCGGTCGCGGCGGCGCGGCTGCGGCGGCTGGAATGCCCGACGTGCGTGCGCCTCGCAATAGGGAAGTCCCGGGACCTTCTTCTTTCCACAGAAGTGGAAGTCGGATTGCTGTGGATCGCCGATCGGCCAGCGGCAGCAGCTCTCGGTCAGCGTCTGGATGTACTTGCGCTCCTTCAGCGGGATCTCGACCTCCTCGGCCGCCGGCGTGTACGGCTCGCTGTCGCCGAGATAAAGATTGCGCAGCGCCGGATTGCCGACGGTGGCCGCAAAGCGCGGCTTCATGAGGCGTTTGGCGCCGGCTGGATTCGGCTGCGGCCTGGTGCGCGGGCGATGTGACTTCATCCGCGATGTGGTTGCGCGGCCCGAGAGGCCGAGCCGGTGCACCTTGCCGATGACGGCATTGCGCGTGACGCCGCCGAGACGTCCGGCGATCTGGCTTGCGCTCAGGCCGTCCGACCAGAGCTTCTTCAAGAGGTCAACGCGCTCATCGTTCCAGGTCATGCCCTGGTTTCTCCCACTGTTGAACAGCGAGACACCGCGATACGCAGCGAGAATCCGCCCTAACGGCTTGACAGCAGCACCAGGCGCACGGGAGCGGTCACGCTCACGCGAGGCAGCGGGCGCCGGACGAGCCGACGACTGACGCAACTGGGAACTTGTGCTTTGAGGACGCGGGGAACTTGGGAACTGGGGCGACGGCCCCGACGCGACAGCACTACAAGCGGCACGCGACTGCGCGCCTTTACGCCTGTTTACAAGGGCTTCTGCCCTACGCGTCTACATGAGGTGGGAGGCCGGTACTGACACGTCGACGAGCCACACAACGCAGCGGGCTCGTCACTGGCCTATGCGAGGAGATTACCACTTGCTTAACGGCTGCCTCAAGCGAGCTGAGTCGCCGGGGCGCGTGAGCCGGGGGCGGTGTGACCCCTCCGTCACAGATTGCCGTACAACTTGTGAATCGCGGGGATCGGCGGTTGCCGGACCAAATCGAATCTTTCGCGTGGCTATTCAGCCAGCCGCGTTCTCGAACACGTAGCCGGCGCCGCGCACGGTCCGGATTGGATCGCGGTCGTTGCCGCGCACCAGGGCCTTGCGCAGGCGGCCCACGTGCACATCGACCGTGCGTCCGTCGATGAAGGCGTCGCGTCCCCATACGCCGTCGAGAAGTTGCTGGCGCGACAGCACGCGCCCCACGTTCTCCATGAAGAACGAGAGCAGCCGGAACTCCGTCGGCCCCATGCGCACCTCGCGCTCCCGCCGCATCACGCGATGCGCGTTGCGGTCGAGGGAGATGTCGCCGGCGCGCAGCACGTCCGCCACCCGGTCGGGCGAGGCGCGCCGCAGCAGCGCCTTCACCCGCGCGATCATCTCCGGCACCGAGAACGGCTTGACCACGTAGTCGTCGGCGCCGGTCGAGAGGCCGCGCACGCGGTCCGATTCCTCTCCCCGCGCCGTCAGCATCAGGATCGGCACGCCGCGCGTCGCCTCCGCGCGCCGGATGCGGCGGCACAGCTCGATCCCCGAGAGGCCGGGCAGCATCCAGTCGAGCACGATGAGATCGAACTGGTCCTCGCCGAGGAGGAGCTCTGCCTCCTCTCCCGTCGGGGCGACGACCACGTGGTAGTTCTGGCTCTCGAGGTTGTAGCGCAGCAGCTCCGCGAGCGCCGCCTCGTCCTCGACCACGAGGATCCGGGGCAGCATCTCGGTACGGGTGTGCGTCTGCTGCATGGCCGTGTGCATCGGTGTTACCGGACGAGGATGGTGGCCGTGTCGTCGCTTTTCGGGCGATCGTCCGTGATGGCGCGGCCGTTGACGAGATAGTAGACGTTCTCGGCGATGTTGGTGGTGTGGTCGCCGATGCGCTCGATGTTCTTGGCGCCGAACAGCAGGTGCGTGCACAGGCCGATGTTGCGCGGGTCCTCCATCATGTAGGTGAGGAGCTCGCGAAACAGCGAATTGTACATGGCGTCGACCTTCTCGTCGTTGCGCCACACCGCCATCGCCTTGTCGGCGTTGCGCTCCACGTAGCTGTCGAGCACGTCCTTGAGCTGGCCGAGCGCGAGCTCGGTCATGTGCTTGAGGCCGGTCATCAGGCTCTTGGGATGGTTCTCGCCCGAGACCGCGAGCGCCCGCTTGGCGATGTTCTTGGCGAGGTCGCCGATACGCTCCAGATCGCCGGCGATCTTGAGTACCGTCATGATGTGGCGCAGGTCCGTCGCGACCGGCTGCCGCTTGGCGATGAGCACGATCGCGCTCTCCTGCAGCTCGCGCTCGAGGGCGTCGATGGCGCGGTCGCTGGCGACGGCGCTTTCGGCAAGCTGCGGGTCGCGCCGGGCAAGCGAATCGAACCCTTGCGCGAGCAGCCGCTCGGCAAGGCCGCCCATCTGCGCGATCTTCTTGTCGAGGAGCTGCAGCTCGCTGTCGAAAGCCTTGACGGTATGCTCCTGCATAGCTGTTCCTTTCCGCTCAGCCGAAACGGCCGGTGACGTCGGTCTGCGTGCGCCGTCGGGTGGGCGCCGTGAAGATCATCTGCGCGCCGTCGAGCGCGATCAGCCTGCCCGGGTGCATGATGGCCGTGAGGCTCGGGACGGGCGTGGCCTGTTGCATGTTATGCGCCACGATGACGGCCGTGTAGCGCGTCCTGGGCGCGGCGCCGGGCGGCCACGCCTCGGGCCTGGCCGCGACCGTGCCCCCGCCGCGGCAGCGCCCTGGAGATCGGCGCGGCCTGCAATTTGGGTAGCGCGAGCGTGGCGACGTTCATGCCGGTCAACACGTGGAGCTGACGAACCTCCGCAGGCGACATGCCTGGGGAGTATAGAATAGGTGAGACGGGAATCTGCCCCCGCAGGCTCAGCTTCTATAGACCGTCAAAGACACAGTTGTGACAACTCAAACCCATGGAAAGGATTGACAAAAGGCTCATGGCAGGGCCGGCAGATGCACCGTGAAAGTCGACCCCTGGCCGACCTCTGACTGCACCTCCAGCTCGCCCCTGTGCCGGTTGAGGATGTGTTTGACGATGGCAAGCCCGAGGCCGGTGCCGCCCCGCTCCCGGCTCGCCGCCACGTTGATGCGATAGAAGCGCTCCGTCAGCCGCGGCAGGTGCTGTGGGGCAATGCCGGGGCCGTTGTCCTTCACCGCCACGGCCAGACGCCCCGGCTGCCGGCCGATCGTGATCTCGACGCTGCCCCCGGCCCGGCCGTACTTCAAGGCGTTCTGGATCAGGTTCTGGAACACCTGCACCAGCTCGTCCCGGTCGCCGCGCACGAAGGCGGGGCTGCCGGCGGGATTGAGCCTGAGCGCCGTGCCCGAGCGCTCCGCCAGCGGCTGCAGGGCCTGCACCACGTGATTGAGCGTGTCCTCGATGTCCACGCGCTCCGATGGCGGCAGGTGCTCGCGCATCTCCACCCGGCTCAGCGACAGCAGGTCGTCGATGAGCCGCGTCATGCGGTCGGCCTGCTCGCTCATCACCCGCAGGAATCGCTCGCGCGCGCCGGGATCGTCCTTGGCCGCGCCCTGCAGCGTCTCCACGAAGCCCTTGAGCGAGGCCAGCGGCGTGCGCAGCTCGTGGCTGGCGTTGGCCACGAAGTCGGCCCGCATGCGGGCGAGCCGGTCCTGCTCGGTCAGGTCGCGCACGGTGATCAGGATGGCGGGCGAGGCGAGCGATTCGTCCTTGGAGCCGAGCGCGGCCACGGTCGCCGAGCGGCGCCGCTCCACCGGCACCCGCTCCTGCAGCTCGACCGTTGCCATCTGTCCGCTTTCGAGCGCCCGGTCGACCGCCGCCACCAGCTCCGGGTCGCGGCTGAGCGAGGTGAAGTGCAGTCCCACCCGCCCGCTGCCCAGGAGCTCCTGGCCGGGCGCATTGATATAGAGGATGTGCCCGGTCGGCCCCAGCACCAGCGCCGGCTCCGGGATGCCTTCGATCAGGTGCTTCCAGAGCACCTCGTTGTGGCGGGTCAAGGTTGTTGCGAGATCCTGGGACACTGCGGCGATATCCGACGGCGTGAGGGTCGCCCAGGCGCAGACGAGGGCAAGTCCGATGAGCCCGGCGGCCAGTGACAGCCCGCCGAGAAGAACGAACAGGCAGGTCAGGACCGTGGCCGCTGTCAGCAGCTCCCGCCGTGCGGCGATGCGCGGCGAGACCGCCTCCAGCGGACCGGCGATCCGCTTGAGCCAATCCTGGCTTGTCGCACGCCAGTCCAAGGGACCATCCTGCAAGCTTAAGGCCTTAGGCCTGCGTCGACGGTGCGAACTTGACCGCAAACAAGGCCAGGACGGCCGGAAGGGCTTGCACATAGAGGATCGAGGGCTTGGCAGTCACTGCGCCGAAGATGCCAGCCACGATCACGCAGCCCAGGAAGAACACTTTAACAGCGTTGGATTCCTTTTTTGCGACAAGGCCCCAGACGAGGCCCGCCGCGAGGAATCCGTTGTACAGGCCCTGGTTCGCGGCGAGCACGGCTGTGGCGTGCGCCTGCTCGGCCGTCATCCCGAAGGTGGCCAACCCGAACGGCGTCGTCCAGAAGAACATCTCGATGATCAGGAAACCCGCGTGCAGCAGCGCGACGAGCCCGACGAGCAGGTTGGCGATGATGGTCATGCGCGAAGTGCTTTGCTCCGTTTGAGCCCAGGATCAGTGTAGCAGTTTCCGCGCGCCGCGCGCGCCCAAAGCTTGCCGCCGCCCCGGAGCGCCGGTGCGGCATCCCGGCCGGGGAGTCAGCGCACGAGCAGGAGCGGGCACTCCAGCGCTGCCGCCAGCGGTCCCAGATCGCCCTCCTCCGGCACCACGGCGCCGCCGAACTGGCAGATCACGAACCCCGCGCCCTGCCGGCGCAGCGCCTCGGCGGCGGCCGCCGGCGCGCCGCGGGCGACGACCGCGTGGTCGATGCGCAGCTTCTCCCGCCCCGCCAGCGCGATGCGCGCCAGGGTGTCCATGTGCTGCAGCCTTGGCGCGTCGGGGGCGATCAGCAGCACCGCGATCATCGCGTCGTCGATCGCGGCGAGCCGCTCGGCGGCGCGCGTGAGGTCCGGCAGCCGGTCGAGGTCCTCGAGCGCGATCACCGTTGGGCCGGTGACGCGCCGCGCCCGCGGGCCAACGAGGATCAGCCCCGTCGTGCCCTCGATCGCCTCGAACATCTGCTTGACGGTGCGGCTGAAGCCGCCCGTGAACGGCTCGCTCAGCGCCACCACGTTCCAGGGGCCGACCTCGCTGCAGGCCGTGCGCAGCGCCTGCAGCGGATCGTCGCGCACGGTGCGGGTGCGCAGTGGAACGTCGACGCTGCGCGCCAGTCGCTCCAGCTCGCGCCGCGCGCCCTGCGCGGCGAGCTTCAGCGACTGCGCCACATCGTCCGCCGACAGCTTCTTGTGGCTCCGACCCGACAGCGACACCTCCTGCACGAAGCCGAAGGCCGCGCAGTCGAACAGCTGCGTATCCTCGATGAACAAGCTCTCGATCTCGGACTGGAAGGCCTGGGCGATCTTCACGGCGGCCAGCAGCGCCAGCGCGTTGGGCTGCGGCGAGCACACTTGCAACACAACGCGGCCGCGATCCTCTCCCGCCTGCGCCACATGCGCGATCATCGCTTCTGGTCCTCTGCGTTCTTGCGCGTGAAGTCGCGTCCCCGCTCGGCGAACACGCGCAGCTTGTCCTCGACGAGCCGGTTCACGGTGCCCTCGGGGAAGCGGCCGTCGCTGCCCCGCTCGCCGGCCTTCACCCCCGTCAGGATCTCGATGCCCTGGCTGATGCTCGACACCGCATAGACGGCGAACTCGCCCTTGCGGACGGCCTCCACCACGTCCTGGCGCAGCATCAGGTGCTGCACGTTGGCCTGCGGGATCAGCACGCCCTGGCTCTTCGTCAGGCCGCGCTGTCTGCACACGTCGAAGAAGCCCTCGATCTTCTCGTTGACGCCGCCGATGGCCTGCACCTCGCCCAGCTGGTTAACCGAGCCGGTTACCGCCAGCGTCTGCTTGATCGGCACCTCGGCCAGCGCCGACAGCAGGGCGTACAGCTCCGCCGAGGAGGCGCTGTCGCCGTCGACCCCGCCGTAGGACTGCTCGAACACGAGGCTCGCCGCCAGCGCCAGCGGCACGTCCAGCGCGAACTGGCCCGCCAGATAGCCCCACAGGATCATCACGCCCTTGGAGTGCAGGGGCCCGCCGAGCTTGACCTCGCGCTCGATGTCGGTGACGCGCCCCGAGCCGAGCCTGACGCGCGCCGTGATGCGGCTCGGCCGCCCGAACGCGAAGGAGCCGAGCTGCAGCACCGACAGGCCGTTGATCTGGCCGACCTTGGCGCCTTCGACATCGACCAGCATCACCTTCTGCTCGAAGGTCTCCAGCGAGCGGTCGCGCAGCCTGTCAGAGCGCTGCATGTGCGCCTCGATCGCCTGCTCGATGTCCTCGCGCGTCGTCACGCTGCGGCCCGAGGACTTGGCCCAGTGGTCGGCCTCGCGCACGATGTCGGCGATGCGTCCGATCTCGATCGACAGCTTCTCGCGATGGTCGGCGAGCCGCGCGCCTTCATCGATGACGCGGGCGACGCCGGAGGCATCCACGGGCTGCAGCCCGTGCTCCTTGACGATGGATGCGACGAGCCGCGCGAAGGCCCGGTCGTTCTCCTCGCTCCGCACGATGCTGTCGTCGAAGTCGGCCTGCACCTTGAACAGGCGCACGAAGTCGGGATCGAGCGCCACCAGCAGATAGTAGATCTCCCGGTCGCCGAACAGCACGACCCGGACGTCGAGCGGGATCGGCTCGGGATCGAGCGACTGCGTCGAGATCAGGCCGGCCGCCTCCATCGGCTGCTCGATCCGGATCATCTGCGCCTTCAGCGCCCGCTTCAGCGCCTCCCACGCGAACGGCGACAGCAGCAGCTTGCGCACGTCGAGCATCAGGAAGCCGCCGTTGGCGCTGTGCAGCGCGCCGGGCTTGATCAGCAGGAAGTCGGTGACGAGCGTCCCCATCTGCGCGATGTGCTCGACGCGGCCGACGAGGTTGCCATAGGTCGGGTTGATCTCCTCGACCACCGGCGCGCCTGCCGCCCCTTCGGCTCCGTTCGAGGTGATCACGTTCACCATGTAGCGCCGGAAGCGCACGTCGTGCGCGGTGTCGAGCGGCTGCCGCACCACCGCATTCTCCTCCTCGCTGGCGAGGAACAGGGCGATGTTGGAGATCAGGTCCGCGCCGGCGTCGTTGAGATAGGCGATCGCGGCGGGCACGTCCGCGAACGCCGCGCCGAGCTCGTCGAGCGCCTCGTGCACAGCCACGCGCGCCACCTCCTCGTTGAGCTCGGTCAGCGCCGCCCGTCGCTTCTTGTCCGCCTTCGGCACGCGCGCCAGGATGTCGCCGAGCTCCTTCTGCAGCGCCTCGATCTTGTTCTCCACCTCGCGCCGCATGTTCTCCGGCAGCGCGTTGAACACCTCCGGCTTCACCACCTTGCCTTCGTGCATGGGGGCCATGGTGAAGCCGGTGGGCGTGCGCAGCAGCGCGATGTTCTGCATCTGCGCCTTCGTGTTCAGCGCCTCGAAGGCCGCCTCCTGGCTCGAGCGGAACTCCTCGTCGATGGCCCGCCGCCGCGCCTGGTAGTCGTCGCCCTCGAACACGCCGGGCACCACGCTCCTGAGCTCCGTCAGCGCCCCGATCATGCCCTGCGCCAGCAGCTTGGCGCGGCCGTGCGGCAGGCACAGCGCCTTCGGCCGGTTCGGCGCGCTGAAGTTGTACACGTAGGCCCAGTCGTGCGGCGTTGCCGCCTTGGCGGCCTTTGCGACCAGCTGCTGGCGCACGGCCGTGGTCTTGCCCGACGCCGGCGGCCCGAGCACGAAGATGTTGTAGTCGTGGCTCTTGATGCTGGTGCCGAACTCGAGCGCCTTCAGCGCCCGGTCCTGGCCGATGAGCCCGCTGATCGGCTCGAGGTCGTCGGTGCTGGCAAATCCCAGGCTGGCGGGATCCACGACGCGGCGCAGGTCGTCGACGGGCAGCGCCGCTGCCGCGCCCGCGGCCGCCACGGCCGCCGCCTCTGCCTTCTTGGCGGCTGGGGTGTCGTTCTGTGACCGTTTGAAAAACATACGAATTCTTTTCCACGGCTGCTGCTGGCGCGCGGACAATAGGCGCCAATCCGCGGCAAGGAAAGGGCGGCAGGATGACAGCCCTTACCGGTATGCTAAGCAGAGGCCCATGACGTCCCCTTGTCCGGAATCAACCGGCGGCCCACCCTTGGCAGACTGGCGCCGGCGGCGGCGTCCGCCGGCCACGGAGCGCAACCTTGCCCCCAGATCCGATCCGCGACGGCGTGCTGTCCCGCACCAATGTCGCGCACAATGCCGCCATCGCCGATGGCCGCCAGTCTGACGCCGCCTTCCAGATTTGCCGCGGCGTCGTGCGGCTCATCGCCGTGCACGGCATGGCCGCCTTCAGCGAGGTGGGGCTCGCCAACGGCCGCCGCGCCGACGTGGTCGGCCTCGGCGGCGACGGCGAGATCGTGATCGTCGAGATCAAGTCCTGCCTGGAGGACTTCCGCTCCGACGCCAAGTGGCCCGAGTACCGCCCGTTCTGCGATCGGCTCTTCTTTGCCGTCGATCCACGGTTCCCGCACGAGGTGCTGCCCGGGGATGCCGGCCTCATTATCGCCGACCGCTACGGCGGCGAGATCGTGCGCGAGGCCCCCGTCCACAAGCTGCCTGCCGCCCGTCGCAAGGCGCTCACCTTGCAGGTAGCGCGTCTGGCGGCGTTCCGCCTGCAGTCGGTGATCGATCCGGAGGCGCGTCTTGAGGCCTGGGCGCGCGGCTGATCCACGCCAGCGCCCCGCGCCCGGCGGCGGCCCCCGTCGCGAGTGAGGCCTGCAGCAGGTAGCCCCCGGTCGGTGCCTCCCAGTCGAGCATCTCGCCGGCGACGAGCACGCCCGGCATCTTCTTCAGCATGAAGTCCGCGTCGACCTCCTCGAGTGCGATGCCCCCCGCCGTCGAGATGGCGCGCCCGATCGGCGCGCTGCCCCGCACCGTCAGCGGCACTGCCTTGATCAAGCGGGAGAGCCTCTCCCAGTCGCGTGCGGAAACCTCCTCCGCGCGCGCGGCCTCCTGGATCAGGCCGATGGCCGCGGGCGCCAGGTTGAGCTGCCGGCGCAGGTGCTCCTTCAGCGATCGCTTGCCCTGCGGCCGCTCCAGCCGCCGCACGATCTGCTCGGCGCTCTCGTCGGGCCTCAGATCGAGCGTGACGACGAAGGGCTCGCCCGTCTCGAGTGCCGCGCGCGCGTGGCGGCCGATGCCATAGACCGCGCCGCCTTCGATGCCGGTGGCCGTGATCACTGCCTCGCCCCGCTCCGTCGCCGCGCCGTAGCTGAGCGCGATGCGCTTCAAGGGCGCGCCCGCGAATCGGGTCCTGAGGATCTCCGACCAGGTGACCAGGAGCCCGCTGTTGGCCGCGCGCAGCGGCCTCACCAGCACGCCCTGCGCCGCGACTGCCGCTGTCCAGCCGCCATCGCTGCCGAGCTGCGGCCAGCTTGCCCCGCCCAGCGCCAGCACGACCGCCTTCGCCGCCACCGCAAGCTCTCCCTCGGGCGTCGCGAGCAGCAGCTTGCCCTCCCGCCAGCCGGTGAAGCGATGCCGCAGGCGCACGGCCACGCCCCGGTCCGCCAGCCGCCGCAGCCACGCGCGCAGCAGGGGCGAGGTCTTCATGCTCTTCGGGAACACGCGCCCGCTGCTGCCCTCGAACGTCGTCTGCCCAAGCCCTGCGCACCACTCGCGCAGCGCGGTCGGATCGAAGGCACGGATGGCAGGCGCCAGGGCCGTCTGCGCCGCGCCGTAGCGCCCGAGGAACGCCTCGAGCGGCTCGCTGTGCGTGAGATTGAGCCCGCCGCGCCCGGCCAGCAGGAACTTGCGCCCGAGCGACGGCATCCGCTCGTAGATGACGACCCGGGCTCCCGCGTTGGCGAGCACCTCGGCCGCCATCAGGCCGGCCGGCCCTCCGCCCACCACTGCGACGTCGTCGCCGTTGCTCGTGTCGCTCACGTCATCTTTTCTCCTCTGGGCCCTCGCATGGCACACGAATTGCTGCGTTGCCAGGGAGACTTTCACCCATTGCCGCTCCTCGCGGACCCGGCAGCGATTCGCGGGGCGGATGCTTTGTTTCGACCTTTTGTCTCCGTTAGGCCGGATTGAGGCGTCCGCTCCGCACCGCGAGGGCCTGTGGCGTCGCGTTGAGACGGCAGCGATTTGACGCTTCCGCGCGGCTGGGCGTAGATCCTTGGCCCTGGAACCTCAGAGGGCCCAATGAGCGCGACCCTTCGCCTGCACAAGAACGATCTTCCGGCCGGCGTCAGCTTCGGCGCCGCCGTCGCGATCGACACCGAGACGCTGGGCCTCAAGCCGCATCGCGATCGCCTGTGCGTCGTCCAGCTTTCCGCGGGCGACGGCACGGCCCACCTCGTCCAGTTCGACGGCCGCTCGTGGGAGGCTCCCAACCTGCGCCAGCTGCTCGTGGACCCCGCCGTGCTCAAGATCTTCCACTTCGCCCGTTTCGACCTCGCGGTGCTCTCCAGGTACCTGGGCGTTGCCGTCGCGCCCGTCTACTGCACCAAGATCGCCTCCAAGCTCGCCCGCACCTACACCGATCGCCATGGCCTCAAGGACCTCGTGTCCGAGCTACTGGGCGTCGAGCTCTCCAAGCAGCAGCAGAGCTCCGACTGGGCCGCCGCCGAGCTCAGCGACCAGCAGAAGCACTATGCCGCCTCGGATGTTCTGCACCTGCACGCGCTCAAGCAGCGGCTCGATGCCATGCTGGCCCGCGTCGACCGCGCCGCGCTGGCGGCCGAGTGCTTCCGCTTTCTGCCGGCCCGCGCGACCCTCGACCTGGCTGGCTTCGAGGACATGGACATCTTCTCCCATTGATGGCCCTGCGCCTTGCCCCCGTCCTTCTCCATGCCCGTGCTGCGTCGTTTGCCATGCCCGTCCCCCGTGGTGGCAGCCTCTTCGCTGCGCGGCTAAGGTCTTGCGATGCCGTCGAGAGCTTCCCCCCATGTGCCGCCGGGCACTGCCTTTGGCAGCCTGCGCGTCCGCTTGCCTCACGCTGAGCGGGCGCAGCGGATCGGCCTCCTCGGCGGCTCGTTCAACCCCGCGCACGGCGCCCACGTGCTGATCACCGAGACGGCCATCAAGCGCCTGCGGCTGGATCGGGTCTGGTGGCTCGTCTCGCCCGGCAATCCGTTGAAATCGCGCAAGGAGCAGGCGCCGTTGTGCGAGCGTCTGGCCCGCGCCCGCAGCCTTGCCCGCGACACCCGCGTCCGCGTTACGGCCTTCGAGGCCGATCTGCCGACGGCCTTCACGGCCTCGACGTTGGCCTTTCTCCGCCGCCGCCACCCGCAGCCCCACTTCGTCTGGCTGATGGGGGCCGACAACCTGGCGACGATCCACCACTGGCGCGCCTGGCGCAGCATCTTCGCGCTGATGCCGGTCGCCGTGATCGACCGTCCGGGCTGGCATCTGAGGGCGCTGGCCTCGCCCGCGGCCCGTGCCCTGGCCCGCGCGCGACTGCCGGCCGATGAGGCGCCGACGCTGCCTCTGCGGCGCCCGCCGGCGTGGGTCTTTCTCAAGGGGCCGCTGTCGGATCTCTCCTCTACGGCGATCCGATCCAGGTCGGCCCGGGGCTCGCCCGAGGCTTGAGAAGCTGTGGCGCCCGCGCCTCCGGCGTGGGGTCATGCATCCTGCAAACGTTCAGAGGCCGCCCCAGGACGAATAGTTTAAGAGACGGAAAATTATAGAGCAATTCGGATTCCCGGTGGCTGGTGCGGGCGCGGGCAGGGCTCGCGTTGCATAGGCAGCCCCTTGATCGGCGGCCGCAACGCCCCTAATCTTGCCCCTGTGCCGAATCCTTTAGCATTTTCTGCCTCGGCACGGTTCAGCCCTGGCTGCGGCTTGTCGAAGCCCGGGCGTATCCACCCAGCGGGCCATTGGGGTCCGCGCATCAGGGTTTGATGAAGAAGGGAACTTCAGCACAAGATGCCAAGCGCACTTGAGGGTGCTCCTCGCAGCACGCCTCCGGCCGAACGCGTGCCCAGTCACAGTTCGGATCAACTGCTCGCTCAGATCCTCTCCTGGCTCGACGAGGCCAAAGCGGAGAACGTGGTCTCGATCGATATCAAGCACAAATCCTCGCTCGGCGACTTCATGGTTGTCGCGACCGGCAGGTCGGACCGTCACGTCGGCGCCATCGCGGATCAGCTTGAGCGCCGTCTCAAGGACCAGGGCCACGGCCGGGTCCGTGTCGAGGGCAAGCCGCAGTGCGACTGGGTGCTGATCGACGTCGGCGACATCATCGTGCACGTCTTCCGCGCCGAGGTGCGCGAGTTCTACAACATCGAGAAGATGTGGGCCGCCGAGCGGCCGTCGGACTCGACGACGCACTGACCGCGTCGCCCGTCTACTGAGGAAAGGGCTTGCGCCCGGGCGCCGCGCCTGCGTGCGGCGCTGTCGCGGCACGGGCATGCTTGCCATGCGCCTCCTCGTCGCCGCCATCGGTCGCCTCAAGGACGGCGCCGAGCGCGAGCTTCTCGCCCGCTACACGGGCCGCTTCGAGCCGCTGGCCAAGCGTCTCGGCATCGCCCCCGTGACCTGGCTCGAGTTTCCCGAGAGCCGCGCCGCCACCACCGACAAGCGCTGCAGCGACGAGGCTGCCGTGCTGCTCAACGCCGCACGCGACGCCCAGTACATCATCGCCCTCGACGTCGCCGGCAAGCCGCTCTCGAGCGAGGCCTTCGCCAAGGCCGTCGCCGCCGTCCGCGACGGCGGCCACAAGACCGCGGCGATCCTGATCGGCGGCCCCGACGGCTTCGCGCCCGATGTCCTGAAGGCCGCGCACCTGCGCGTCTCCCTCGGCGCCGTCACCCTGCCGCACGCGCTCGCCCGCATCGTGCTCGCCGAGCAGCTCTACCGCGCCGCCACCATCCTCTCCGGCCACCCCTACCACCGGGCGTGAGGGGGTCGGCTCAGTGCGCCACCTTGCGCACGCCGTCCGCCCACGCCAGCCACTGCCGCACCCGCGCCTCCGGGTCCGCGTGCGTGAAGAAGTCCGTGATCACGGCGACGCTATCGGCGCGCGCGGAGATCACGCCGTCGGCGCGCTCGGGCGTGATGCCGCCGATGGCGACCAGCGGCAGCCGTCCGATCTTGCGCTTCCACTCCGTGATCCGGGCGAGCCCCTGCGGGCCATAGCGCATCGGCTTCAGCTTGGTCTCGTAGATCGGCCCCAGCGCCACGTAGTCGGGCTCGGCCGCAAGCGCGATCTCGAGCTCCTCCTCCGTATGCGTGCTGATCCCGATCCTGATGCCTGCGGCCTTGATCGTCGCCACGTCAGCGTCTTCCAGATCCTCCTGGCCGAGATGCACGTAGTCGGCGCCGAGCGAGATCGCCTCCCGCCAGTAGTCGTTGACGATCAGCTGGCAGTCGTGCTCGAGGCACAGCTCCAGGCTGCCGGCGATCTCGCGGCGCACGCGCTCCGGCGGGGCGTCCTTCAGGCGCAGCTGGATGGTCCGGACGCCCAGCGGCACCAGGCGGCGCATCCAGGCGAAGTCCGGCACGATCGGGTAGAACACGTCGACGCCGTCGAATGGGGTACTGCTCATGGGGCAGGTCCTCTGCTGGCTCAGCTGCCGAGGTCGAAGAAGGGCGTGCCGGCGACCGGCGTCGAGGGCACGGCCATGTCGCGCGCCTCCATCAGCCCCGCCTCGTAGGCCTCGCGCCCGGCGTGGATGGCGTCCGCGAACGCCCGCGCCATGCGCACCGGATCGGCGGCATTGGCCACGGCCGTGTTGAGCAGCACCGCGTCGTAGCCCATCTCCATGGCCTGCGCGGCGTGCGACGGCGCGCCGATGCCGGCGTCGACGATCAGTGGCGTATCGGGAAAATACTTGCGCATCGAGCGCAGCGCGGTGGGGTTGGCGAGCCCGCGCCCTGTTCCGATCGGCGCCCCCCACGGCATCAGCACCCGGCATCCCGCCGCCATCAGGCGCTCGGCCGCCACCAGGTCCTCGGTGGTGTAGGGAAACACCGAGAACCCCTCGCGCGCCAGGATGCCGGCCGCCTCGACCAGACCGAACAGGTCGGGCTGCAGCGTGTCGTCGTTGCCGATCACCTCGAGCTTGATCCAGGTCGTGTCGAAGATCTCGCGCGCCATCTGCGCCGTGGTGACGGCTTCCTTCGCGGTGCGGCAGCCGGCCGTGTTGGGCAGCACCGCGACGCCCATCTCCTTGATCATGTCGAGGAAGCGCATGCCGGCGCCGCTGCGCGCGGTCTCCCGTCTCAGCGACACGGTCACGACGCCCGCGCCCGAGGCCGCCACCGCCTGCTGCATCACCTGCGGGGAAGGGTAGCGCGAGGTCCCGAGCAGCAGGCGCGAGGCAACATCGGCGCCATAGAGCGAGAGCCCCTTGGGGGCCGCGTTCGGCGCTGCGGCGGTCCGCACCGGTTCGACGATGGTCATGGGCTCTCTGCCTTCAGCCGCCTTGGCGCGGCGCCACGATCTCGATGGCGTCGCCTTTTGCGAGCCGACGCTGGGCGCGCGCCCCACGGGCCACGAAGTCGCCGTTCACGGCGGTGGCGACGCTGCGCGCCTCGTGTCCGAGACTGGCCACCAGCGCCTCGAGCGTGGTCGCGCCCGTAAGCATCGCCTCGCCGTTGACGTGCACGCTCAGCCTGTCGGCGACGCTCTCCTGCATGGGGGCCAGTCCGTGGTCCAATCCGATTTCCTTCAGCGGTATCTGCGCCTGCGGGCCCTGCGATTCAAGAATTTTGCACGGGGTGGGCCAGGGCGCCAGTGCATGGCACCATTGCCGCAACCTATAATTGAGAGCGGTCCAGAAGTGAATGTCACGGCTGTGGAAGCAGCCTTGGCGCCACGCCGATCGGCATTGCAGGATGCTGCCGTTGCCGCTCAATCGCTGGAATTGTGCCGCATGGCAGGGTGGCCGACCGCCCGAGCCCCCCTCTGCATCCTGGACCCGCCCGCCCATGCTCAAGAGCCTGCTGACATCGCGCCGCTTCGCGCCGCTCTTCTGGTGCCAGCTCTGCTCCGCCCTCAACGACAACTTTCTCAAGAACGCGCTGGTGATGCTGATCCTGTTCGGCTTCGGCGGCACGGGCCCCGCGGGCGGCACCCACGCCGATCTGCTGGTGACGGCGGCCGGCATCGCCCTCATCGCCCCGTTCTTCTTTTTGTCCGGCCTCGGCGGCGAGATCGCGGACCGCTACGACAAGGCCCTTGTCGCCCGCCGCATCCGGATGATCGAGATCCCCATCGCCGCGCTGGCGGCCGTGGGCTTCTTCCTGCACTCGGTGCCGCTGCTGTTCGTGGCGCTGACCCTGTTCGGCATGGTCGCGGCCCTGTTCGGCCCGGTGAAGTACGGCATCCTGCCCGAGAAGCTCTCCACCGCGGAGCTGCCCGCCGGCAATGCTCTCGTCGAGGGCGCGACCTTTCTCGCCATCCTCGTCGGCACCATCGCCGGCGGCATCTCGATCTCCGAGGCCCGCGGCGCCGAGCTCGTTGTCGGCGTCATCGTCGTGCTGTCCCTGGTCTCGTGGGGCTTTGCCAGCCTGATCCCCTCGCAAGGCCCGGCCGCACCCGGCCTCGTCGTCACGCGCAATCCGCTGGTGTCGACGTTTGCGCTGCTGTCGGAGCTCAAGGTCGACTGGCGGCTGTGGAGCGGCGCCCACATCGTGTCGTGGTTCTGGGTCGTCGGCTTCGTGGCTCTGTCGCTGCTGCCCGTCGTGGTCAAGGGCATCCTCGGCGGCAGCGAGGGCGTTGTCACCCTGTGTCTTGCCGTGTTCACGATCGGCATCGCCTCGGGCTCGCTGCTCGCCGCGCGGGCGAGCCACGGCCAGCCCAATCTTGCGCTGGTGCCTCTCGGCGCATTCCTGATGGCGGTGTTCTCGCTCGCCATTGCCCTGATCACGGGCCTGCTGACGCCCTCCCCCGAGCCGCTGCGCGCCGGCCAGGTGCTGCTGTCCCCGGGTGGCCTGGCGCTCGTCGCGTGCTTCCTAGGCCTTGCCGTCGCCGGCGGCCTGTTCGTGGTTCCGACCTTCGCCGCCGTTCAGGCCTGGGCCCCGGTCGACCGCCGGGCCCGCGTCATCGCGGGCGTCAACGTGCTCAACGCGGCCTACATGCTGGCCGGCGGCGCCGTCGTCGCCGGTTTGCAGGCCGCGGGCGTCGGCAGCCCGACGCTGTTCGCCCTGACGGGCCTCCTCAACATCGTGGTGATCGTCGTGCTCGCCCGCGCCTGGGGGCGGGAGGTATTCGTGGAGGCGGCGCGGTTCGCGGCGCTTTGAGCCGTCAGGCCCGCCAGCCGTAGAGCCAGTCCAGCCCTGCCATCAGGCGCTCGCCCGATGCAGCCGCCATCACGGCGTCGCGCGCCAGCCCCATGGGGCCGGCCAGGTGGTAGATCCAGCCGTTGCGGCGGCTGGCCTCCTGCACGCGCCGCGCCCGCGCCCGCCGCGCCTCGGAGAAGCTGGCGAGCGCCTCGGCCTCGCGCCCCGTCTCGGCCAGCAATCCCGCCAGCACGAGGGCGTCCTCGAGCGCCAGCACGCCGCCTTGTGCGAGGTAGGGAAACATCGGGTGCGCGGCGTCGCCGATGAGCCCTGTGCGGCCGCGCGCCCACGTCGGCAGCTCGTCCATGCGGTTGAGCGACCAGCGCCGCCAGCCGTCGGCGGCGAGCAGCACGTTCGCGAGGCTCTCGTCGAAGGCTGCCAGGTGCGCGGCGAGCTGCACCCGGTCGGCCTCCGCGTCCCACACGCGCGACTGCCAGGTTTCCTCCGCGATCACCACGGCCGCGATCTCGGCGCCCCCGCGTACGGGGTAGTGCACGACGTGCGCCTTGGGGCTCAGCCACAGCCCCACCGTGTTCGCCGCGAGCCGGCCGGCCTTGTCCCGCGCCAGCACCACCCGGCTGGCGCTGGCCCCGGCAAAGCGCGGCGTCACGCCGGGCGCAACCGCCGCGCGCACGGCCGACCACAGGCCGTCCGCGCCGATGAGCGCGGCCCCGGTCTCGCGCGCACCGTTGCCCGCTGTCGCCTCCACCATCGCGTCCGTTTGGCGGACGCTGCTCACCTCGAAGCCGTTGCGGATCTCGATCAGGTCATGCGTGTCGGCTGCAGCCTTCAGCGCGCCGTGCAGGTCGGCACGGTGGGCCACCCAGTAGGGCGCTCCGTGCCGTGCCGCGATCCAGGCGCCCAGTGGCAGCGCCGCGAGCTGCCGGCCCGTGCCGCCGCGGAAGACGTGCACGGCTTCCGGCACGCCCACGTGGGGCGCGAGCAGCGCCGCGACGCCCAGGCTCTCCAGCACGCGCACGCCGTTGGGCCCGAGCTGGATGCCGGCTCCCGCCGGGCTGAATTCGGCGCGCCCCTCGAGCACCAGGCTCGCGCGACAGCGCCGGGCAAGCGCAATGGCAAGCGCCAGCCCGCCGATCCCGCCGCCTGCGATCAGGATGCGTCGGCTGGCAGCCACGGGCATGGGTGCGATCCGCTATGCGGCCTTCTCTGTATCGGCGACGACGAGGCAGCCCTCGGGGTCCGTCTGGTCGGCATCGAGCCGCGCGTCGTAGACGTAGAGCGTCGAGCAGTAGGGGCACAGCACCTGCCCCTCCTGCCCCATGTCGAGGAACACGTGCGGGTGGTCGAACGGCGGCCGCGCCCCCATGCACTGGAGCTCCTTCACGCCGACGGAGATCTTCTCGACGCCGAGATCGTTGGCAAGATGCGGGATCAGCGATGCGGCCATGGAGGATGAGATCAGCTGCTAGCGGTTGCGTTCGAGCGGGCGCGACCATAGCCCGCGCCCGCGCAGGATGATAGGGGTGGCCCCGTCGCAGGCCCCAGCCAGGATGTCGCCCGTGGAGATGCATCGTTTCCGCTCCGGATCACTGCAGATTGCCTATGTGGATCAGGGCGATGGCGATCCCGTCCTGCTCGTGCACGGCTTCGCCTCCAACATCCGCGCCAACTGGGCCGATCCGGGCTGGATCAGCCTCTTGCGGCGCGAGGGCTATCGCGTCGTGGCCATCGACAACCGCGGTCACGGGGCGAGCGACAAGCCGCGCGACGTCGCAAGCTACGCCCTCGTCAATATGGTCGAGGATGCCCGTGCCCTGCTCGACCATTTGGGTCTCGAGCGTGCCGACGTCATGGGCTACTCCATGGGCGCCCGCATTGCGGCCCTGCTCGCCCATCACCACCCGGCGCGCGTGCGCAGCGCCGTCTTCGGCGGCATGGGGGCCAACATGGTCCGCCCCATGCGTGGCACCGAGGAGATTGCCGCCGCGCTCGAGGCCCCTTCCCTCGACGAGGTGACGAGCCCGGTCGGCCGCACCTTCCGCGCCTTTGCCGACAAGACCGGCAGCGACCGGCTGGCCCTTGCCGCCTGCATGCGCGGCTCGCGCGAGCCCATCGGCGCCGACGTGCTGGGCGCCCTGCGCTGTCCCGTCCTCGTCGCCGTCGGCACCAACGACGACATCGCGGCTCCCGCCGAGGAGCTGGCAAATCTCATTCCCGGAGCGATGGCTTTGCCGATTCCCGGCCGCGACCATATGCTGGCGGTCGGCGATCGCGTGTACAAGACGGGTGTGGTCGAGTTCCTGCGTCGCCGGCCTTGAGAGCGCTGAGCTGGAGCCCGAGATGACGCAGACGCAGCCGTCCGCCGCAGCCACCTTCAAGCCGTCGTACGCCGGCTACGCGGTCGCCGCGCAGAGGATCTTCGACGGCCAGGGCCTGATGCACACCATCGGGGCCCGGCTCGTGTCCATTGCGCCGGGCGCCTGCAGCATCGAGCTGCCCTATGGCGAGGCCGTCTCCCAGCAGCACAAGTACTTTCACGGCGGCGCCATCGGCGCCATTGCCGACGTCGCCGCCGGCTGCGCGGCCTTCACGCTGATGCCCGAGGGCAGCGAGGTCTTGACGGTCGAGTACAAGCTCAACCTGGTCAAGGCCGGCCGCCCGCCGCTTCTGCTCGCCGAGGCCCAGGTGCTGCGTCCGGGCCGGACGCTGACCGTATGCCGGGCCGAGGTGCACCGCGTCGACGGCGACGTGCGCGAGCTGTGCGCCGTGCTGCAGGCGACCATGATGCGGCTCGATCCGACGGCGCAATCGTGAGCCTGCCGAAGTCGCGGGAGCTCAGCCGGTGGGGAGACGGGCGCGCAAGGCTCTTGCGCAATCTGGCGAAGGCGTGATCGGACGGTCCGTCCGGACAGCACAAGGCTCCCACAAGACCGACGCTGAAACCCAGAAGGACAAACCGCGGGGAATGTCACAGGTCCCAGGCGCTGGCGAAATGCGGGAGCCGTTGGCTTACGCACTGCTACGCGACAAAGGTTACGCTACGCGGACTCTACTCGAAAGCAACACACGCGGTACGCATACTCTCTGACGCCCCCACGATAGCAGTCGCTACAACCCGCGTCCGCTGCCCTCATCTGAGCTGTGGAAAAGGCGCGCGTTCTGCATGCCTTGGCGCCGGCAGATGTCCGCTTCGTGACTTCTCAGCCGGCGCCCGGCGTGGCAGTCTTCAGGTCATGCGCAGCGTCCGATTGCCGTTGATCCTGTTGGCGGTTTTGCTCCTGCTGGCGAGCTGGGCGCCGCCACGCCTCCGCGCCCAGGAGAAACCGGTCGACCTTGAGCTGGTGCTTGCCGTCGACGTCTCCCTGTCCATGGATCTCGACGAGCAGCGGCTGCAGCGGGAGGGCTACGTGCAGGCCTTCCGCGATCCCGAGGTCATCAAGTCGATCGCCGCCGGTCCGTCCGGCCGCATCGCCGTCACCTACGTCGAATGGGCGGGGCCCGCCAATCAGCTCGTTGTGCTGCCCTGGATGATCATCGACGGGGCGGCCGCCGCGCAGGAGTTCAGCCGCCGGCTCGAGCAGGCGGGTATCTCCCGGGCGCGCATGACGTCCATCTCGAGCGCGCTCGAGTTCTCCGGCGGGCTGTTTGCGGAGAGCGGCGTGCGCGGCCTGCGCCGCGTCATCGACGTGTCCGGGGATGGGCCCAACAACGCCGGCGCCCCGGTGCTTCCCATCCGCGACGCCCTCGTCGCCAAGGGCGTCGTCATCAATGGCCTGCCGATCGTGCTCAAGCGTCCCACCAGCTACTTCGATCTGGAGAACCTCGACAAGTACTACCAGGATTGCGTCATCGGCGGCACGGGGTCGTTCGTGATCCCGATCCGGGAGCCGGGCGAGTTCCGCTCCGCCACGCGCCGCAAGCTGCTGCTCGAGATCGCCGGCCTGGCGCCGCCGCCTGAGCCGCGCCTCATCCGGGTGCAGGCTGGCCGCGGCGACGGCGAAGCGCCGATCGATTGCCTGGCCGGCGAGCGCCGCTGGAACCGGTTCATGCGCGAGCCGTGAGCAGCGCACCGAAATCCGCCGCAAAGCGCCGCTACCGCTCGGCCCGGGATGGGGTGGTTAACACGAGCTTAAGAGCTTCGTGCCATTTTTCGTCCCATGGTCTGGTCTCGCGTCTGTCTTGCGTTTGGGCTGATGGTCGTTGCCGCGCTCGCCGCCTGCAACGGGCCGCCCTCGTTCGTCGCCAAGGAGGAGCCCTGGCGTGAGGAGGACGAGCGCGCCTGCCTCGCCTCCGGCCTCGTCCGGGAAACCCCGTTTCTCACGCCGCGCTCCGCGCTTGGCGGCCCCAGCGTTTGCGGCGCCCTCAAGCCCTTCGCCATGTCGGCCGCGGCCGGCGGCACCGTCGAGCTCAAGCCGGCGGCCCTCCTGCGCTGTCCCATGGTGCCCGCTGTCGACTACTGGGTGCAGCACGTTGTCAAGCCGGCCGCGCGGCGGCACCTCGGCACCGAGCTGGTCGAGATCAAGGTCGCCGGCTCCTATTCGTGCCGCCCGATGAACCATGTCGACGGCGGCCGCCTGTCAGAGCACGGTCACGCCAACGCCGTCGACGTCTCCACCTTCGTCCTGGCCAACGGCGAGCGCGTGACCGTCAAGACCGGCTGGTGGGGCGCCTTTGCGCACCGCAATTTCCTGCGCGCTGTGCACGACGGCGCCTGCAAGGTATTCACCACCGTTCTCGGCCCCCACTACGACGCCAACCATCGCGATCATTTCCACCTCGACCTCGCCAAGCACGGCCGCGACGGCCAACAGCGCGTCTGCAAGTAGCCCCCTGCGTGCAGCCGGCCCGCGGGCACTCGATCGCGCAGCGCAAGGCAGGCGCGCGGCCGCAGCGCTTGCCTGCGGGCCTGCTCCTGGGCGAGACACTGGCGATGTCTTGCCGCGCGCTGCCCGTGCTGCGCCGCGGCCGTCCCGCCCTTGGACCTTCCCCGTGACCACGCCTGCCGCCTCCGATCTGACCGACAGCCAGGGGCGCATGCTGGTCTTCCTGTCCGTGTCCGCGTTCGCCAGCGCCGCCAATCTGCGCATCTGCGACAGCCTTCTGCCGCAGATCGCCGGCGAGTTCATGGTCACGGTCGGCACGGCCGCCGCCGTCGTCACCGCCTTCTCCGTCTCCTACGGCCTCGCCCAGATCGTCGCCGGCCCCCTGGGCGACGCGCGCGGCAAGATCGTCATGGTGGCGGCGGGCTCGCTCTTCGCCGGCCTCATGACGGCGCTGTGCGCAACCATGCCCCAGCTCCTCTCGCTGGTCGCCTCCCGTTTCCTCGCCGGCGCCGGCGCCGCGGCGGTCATCCCTCTGGCATTCGCCTGGGTCGGCGACGTGGTGCCCTACGACAAGCGTCAGGCCGTGCTGGCCCGCTTCCTGTCGGGGCAGATCATGGGCATCGTCTTCGGCCAGGCCATGGGCGGCATCCTGGGCGATCTCGCCGGCTGGCGCATGACCATGGCGCTGGTCGGCGCTCTGCACCTGGGCGCCGGCGCCATGCTCGTCGCCGAGATGCGCCGCTCGCGCGTCGGCATCGTCGAGGCCGGCAGGGCGAACTGGCGCCAGTCGGCCGTGTCGACCCTGCGCGTGCTGCAGGGCCCCTGGGTGCGGGTGATGCTGGCGACCGTCTTCCTCGAGGGCTTTGCCATGTTCGGAGCCTTCGCCTACATCGGCGCCGAGCTGCACATGCGCTTCGGCATCAGCCTCGCCACCGCCGGCCTGATGCTGGCGACCATGGGCATCGGCGCCATGACCTACGTGGCGAGCGCGCCCATGCTCGTCGCCCGCCTCGGCCAGCCCGGGCTCGTCCGCTACGGCTCCCTGTGCCTCGCCGCAGGCTTCCTGACGCTCGCCGTCATGCCCGCGGCGTGGTTCGCCGTGCCGGCCATCGGCCTCGTCGGCCTCGGCTTCTACATGTTCCACAACACGCTGCAGACCAACGCCACGCAGATGGCGCCGGACGCCCGCGGGCTCGCCATGTCGCTGTTCGCCTTCACGCTGTTTCTGAGCCAGTCGGTGGGCGTCGCCGCCGCCGCCCCCGTGATCGATCGTTTCGGCGCGCGTCCGGTTTTCGTAGTCTCGGCTCTTCTGCTCGTGGTCGTCGCGGTCTGGTTCCGCGCCCGCCTTGTCGAGCGGCTGCGCTCGGGCGCCTGAGGAGCGCACGGGCCGAGGTGTCCGGAGCAACGCCGCCATGAACTACCGTCACGCCTTTCACGCCGGCAACTTCGCCGATGTGCTCAAGCACGCGGTGCTCGCGCGCGTCATCGACTACATGAAGCGCAAGCAGGCCCCGTTCCGCGTGGTCGACACCCACGCCGGCATCGGCCGCTACGACCTGCGCTCGCTGGAGGCCGGAAAGACCGGCGAATGGCAGCTGGGCATCGGCCGCCTCATGGGTCCGGGCAGGGTGGAGATATCGGGCCCCGCGCACGCGCTCCTGGCGCCCTACCTCGACGCGGTGTCGGCTGAGAACGGCGGTGGTCCCCTGCAGCTCTATCCCGGCAGTCCGCGCTTGGCCCTGCGCCTGATGCGCGCCTGCGACCGGCTTGTCGCCAACGAGCTGCACCCTGAGGACGCGGCGGCGCTGAAGGCCCTTCTCGCCCGCGAGCGGCGGGCGCGCGTCACCACGCTCGACGCCTGGGTGGCCTTGCGCGCCTTCCTGCCGCCGAAGGAGCGCCGGGGCATCGTCCTGATCGATCCGCCATTCGAGGCCCCGGGCGAGCTCGAGCGCATCGCGGCTGGGCTTGCCGACGGCCTGGCGCGGTTTGCCACGGGCACCTTCATGGCCTGGTACCCGATCAAGGATTTCAAGGAGGTGGAGCGTTGGCAGCGGACGCTCGCAGCTCTTGCGACGGACAAGCTGATCAGCGTGGATCTATTGTTACGTAAACCGGCAGACAAAGATCGGCTCAACGGCTGCGGCCTCGTCATTTTGAATGCGCCGTACACGCTGAAAGATGAGCTGGCCGTTCTACTGCCCGAGCTTGTGAGGGTCTTGTCGGACGATTGTCATGGATATTTCAAAATGACGGATCGTTTCACCGGAACAGCTAGCCAACGGCCGGGATCGTGGCAGCAAAAGCGAGACTGAGTGCGCTTTCGCCACTCTTTTGCCTTGCATGGGGCTTTGCGATCACCGATACTCCAGCGCAGTTCGGGCGGCCTACCGACCCGCGGATAACTGCTGAGACTGACCTGAGATGCCTGCGCCTACGCGTTACCTATCTCGCGCCTCACGTTCCCCGACATCGGACAAGACTGCCTTGGCTTCACCCGCGTTGGCTCTC
>JANRIO010000078.1:0-6913 GCA_033764875.1 Hyphomicrobiaceae bacterium
CATGGCCGGGCGCGTCCCATCGATCCGCGCGCCCCGGCGCGAGCGGCGCACTGGAGCCTCGGGACGAGCCCACGGGTGCGGATGAAAAGTGGCCGCTGGTGAGGCGGCACACGGCTCAGACTTGAAGGAGGAGCGAACGACAGGCGGAGCAGGCGCAATGGTTGCGGCTGGATCTCGAGCGGCGTGCCCCCCGCCGTCGCGGGGGTGACGCTGGTGGGTGCGGCAAGCAGGATCGCCACAAGTTTCGTCATGCCGCCGAAGGCGGGCATCCACGCAAGCCTGCAGTGGAAGCGCGAGGCAGCCCGCAGAGGGCTGCCCCGGCAATGCGCTACGAGCTACGAGTTCGGCCCGGCGTCGAAGTTGACCTTGTCGACGAGCTCGGAGGCCTTCTTGCGGTACTTGGCGATGTTGTCGAGCGGCAGGGTGTCGGGCTTCAAGGCGCCCCAGCTCTTGACGATGTCGGACGGCTCGATCTTTGGGTTCACCGGATACTCGTTGTTGGCCGAGGCGTAGATCTTCTGCGCCTCGTCGGAGGCGAGGAATTGCATCAGCTTGACGGCGTTGGCCTTGTTGGGGGCGTGCTTGGCGAGCGCCATGCCCGAGATGTTGACGTGGGTGCCGCGATCCTGCGCGTTCGGGAACAACGGCTTGATGGCGGCGGCCCACTGCTTCTGCTCGGGGTTCTTCTCGTTCAGCATCATCAGCGCCATGTAGTAGGTGTTGCCGAGCGCGAGGTCGCACTTGCCCGAGGCGATGTCGCGCGCCTGCTCGCGGTCGCCGCCGGCGGGCTTCTGCGCAAGGTTGCTCTTGAGGCCCTTGAGCCAGGTCTCCGCGAACGCCTCGCCCTTGTTGGCGACGATGGTCGCGATCAGCGAGGTGTTGTAGACGTGCTGGCCCGAGCGCACGCAGATGCGGCCCTTCCACTTGGGATCGGCGAGCTCCTCGTAGGTGATGGCGTCCTGCTTCACGCGCTCCTTGGAGGCGTACACGATGCGCCCGCGCATGGTGAGGCCGAACCAGTGGTCCTGGGCATCGCGGTAGGGAGCCGGCACCGCGGCCTTGATCTGCGCATCCGCCACGGCCTGCGTGAGCCCCATGTCCTTGGCTTCCGACAGGCGGCCCGCGTCGACCGTGAACAGCAGGTCGGCGGGGCTGTTGGCGCCCTCCGCCGCCAGGCGCTCGTTGAGACCGGCCGAGGCAAAGACAACGTTGGTCTTGATGCCGGTCTTCTGCGTGAAGGCCTTGAGCAGGGGGTCGATGAGCTGCGGCTCGCGGTAGGAGTAGATGTTGACCTCGCCCTGGGCTTGGGCCGGGACGCTGCCGGCGGCGATGCCCGCGGCGGCGCCGAGGACTGCGAGCAAGGCCAGAGCTCCAGAGTGTGCGTGCATGACATTCGCCTCCCGAATTGACGTTTCCGCCGCCGTCCAATAGCGCGACGATCGCGACCAAAGAATGAAACTTGATGTTTTCTGTCAAGTTTCATTTGAAGGCACGGCGCAGATTGGAATGCTTCTAAGTCCGGACGGCGCTGGAGGCGCCGGAGAGCGGCGCATGAACGCGGGCCAACGGCCGGTTCAGAGGCAATTCAGCGCAGCTTGCGTAGCTTTGCGGGGAAGCCGGGCGATCGTGCTCCGGCCCTCAGGACAACCCAAGAGACGTGCCATGAAGGTCCCCGTTCTGCTCGCCGCCGCGACCATGATGATCGCGACGACCACCGTCGCCAGCGCCCACGACCACCCGACCGACCACCGCCGGGCCCAGATCGACGCGCGCCGCGCCGAGGAGGCCGCGCGCATCCGCGCCGGCAGATATTCCGGCGAGCTGACGCTGACGGAGAGGTGGCGCCTGCAGGCCCAGCAGCGGCACATCGCGGAGATGGAGCGCAACGCGCTGCGCGACGGGCACATCAACCGCCGGGAGCAGCACGAGATCAACCGGGCGCTCGACCGTGCCAGCCGCGACATCTACCGCGAGAAGCACGACGGGCAGGTGTCCTGGTGGCGGCGCTGGTAGGGCCGCCTGCGCCTCGATGAGCCCGCCCCCGGGTGGCGGGCTCACTCGCGGGCGCCCGTCAATCCGGGCGCAGGCTGCGCAGGGGCACCGGGTAGAGCCCAGCCTCTCCCAGCATCAGCACCGAAAGCCGGGCGGACCTTGCGAACACATCGGCGAAGGCCGCGTCGCGGACGTTGAGGCCGCCGGTGAAGGCGCCGAAGGCCGGCAGCACCACGCGGGTGCCATCGCCGATGAAGCATCGCCGGCGCAGCGTCATGCCGCGGCCGGCCAGGCGCGCCACCGGATGCAGATGGCCCGCGATCTCGCGGCCGGCGAAGCCCGGCTCGGGCGCGTGACGGAGAACGACGCCGTCGAGCGTGATCTCGCGGGCGACGCTGCCGCCGACGCGGGCGGCGATCTCGGGATCATGGTTGCCGGCGATCCAGATCCACTCGCGGCCCTCCTGCATGCGCAGCAGGCGCTCCAGATCGGCATCGGCGATGTCGATGGCACCTTGGGCGGCATGGAAGCTGTCGCCGAGCGCGACGACGCGGGCGGGCGCATACCGCGCAAGGGCGCTCTCAAGCCGGTGCAGCGTCTCGCGCGTGTCGTAGGGCGGCAGGAACGAGCCGCGGCCGGCGAAGTGCGCGCCCTTCTCGAGGTGCAGGTCGGCCACGAGCAGCGTCGAGCGCGCGGGCCAGAACAGGATGCCGCAGCCGTCCGCGACGAGCGTGCGGTCTCCGACCCTGACGCATTGCGCGGTCACGTCTACGACCAGCTGAGCCTTCGCCCCCAAGCTGTGCTGTCCCCCTGCTGCCCTCTCACGTCAGCGGCGCGACGGCGTCGGCCTCGATGCCGAGCCCGGCCGCTGCCGCCTCGCCCACCGCCTCGCGGATGAGATCGGCCGCGCTCTCGCGCATGACGTCCTCGGCGACGCTCCCCCCATAGACCATCTCGCGGCCGATCTCCAACATGACGGGTACGGCCAGTGGAGAAACGCGGGCGAGAGGCTGGTGGCGGATGTGCCCCCTGATGCGGCGCAGGAAATCGCCCAGGCGGGCGATGTCGAGCAGGCCTGAGGCGGCGTCCGCCCAGGCGGCCTCGAGCAGCACGTGGCCGGGGTCGTGCCGGCGCAGCACGTCGTAGAGCAGGTCGGAGGAGACGGTCACCTGGCGGCCGCTCTTGCTGCGGCCGGGATGATTGCGCTCGATGAGCCCCGCGATGACGGCGTTGATGCGGAAGGTGCGCTTCATGAGGCTCGATTCGGCGAGCCAGGCGTCGAGGTCGTCGCCCAGCATGTCCTCGGCGAACAACTGGCCCAGATCGATGCGCCCGTCCTCGACCATCAGGCCGACGTCGCCCAGCGCCCAGACGGCCAAGGCGTAGTCGCTCGCCACGAAGCCGACGGGCCGGGCGCCGAGCCGGTCGAGGCGCCGCGTCAGCAGCATGCCGAGCGTCTGGTGGGCGAGCCGGCCCTCGAAGGGGTAGACGACGAGGTAGCTCCTGGCGCCGCGCGGGAAGGTCTCGACCAGCACCTCGCCGGCCGAGGGGATCACCGAGCGCTCGGCCTGGATCGAGAGCCACTCGCACACGGGAGCGGGCAGCGCGCGCCAGGCGCGCGGGTCGGCGATCAGGCGGCGCACGCGCTCGGCCAGATGCGTCGACAGCGGAAACTTGCCGCCGTTGTAGGCGGGGATCGCCGGGTCGGTATCGCTGGCGCGGGAGACGAAGGCCTCGGTCTCCTGCAGGCCCTCGAAGCGCAGCACGAACCCCGCGAAGGCAAAGGTGTCGCCGACGGCGAGCTGCTCGATGAAATACTCCTCGAGCTCGCCCAGCACGCGGCCACCCATGAGCGGCCGCGGCCGGCCGTCCTTGCCGCGCCTGCGGCCGCCGCCGCGGCGGCCGATCAGGCGGATCCTGATCAGCGGGCTGTCGATGATGGTGCCGACGTTCATGCGGTACTGCTGGGCGAGACGCGGATGGGCAAGCCGGAGCGTGCCGTCGCCGACCGGCTTGAGCCGCGCGTAGCGCTCGTAGGCGCGCAGCGCGTAGCCGCCCGTCGACACGAAATCGACGATGCGGTCGAACTGGGTGCGCGTCAGCCCGGCGTAGGGCTGCGCCAGGCGCACCTCGGCGAAGAGATCGTCGGGGTGGAAGGCGCCGGCGCAGGCGCGGCCCCAGACGTGCTGCGCCAGCACGTCCAGCGCGCCGGTGCGGTTGAGGACGGCGTCGTGCGTGCCGGCGGCGGCGGCGTCGATGGCGGCCCGGCACTCCAGCACCTCGAAGCGGTTCGACGGGACGAGCAGGGCGCGGGAGGGCTCGTCGAGACGGTGGTTGGCGCGGCCGACGCGCTGGATCAGGCGGCTTGCCCCCTTCGGCGCGCCCAGGTTGATGACGAGGTCGACGTCGCCCCAGTCGATGCCGAGATCGAGCGTCGAGGTGGCGACCACCGCGCGCAAGGCACCCGCCGCCATCGCCGCCTCCACCTTGCGGCGGCGGGCGGCGTCGAGCGAGCCGTGGTGAAGCGCGATCGGCAGGCCCTTGTCGTTGACGCGCCACAGCTCGTGGAACATCAGCTCCGCCTGGCTGCGCGTGTTGACGAAGACCAGCGACAGGCGGGCGCGCGCGATGGCCGCGTAGATCTCGGGCACGGCGTAGCGCGTGGTGTGGCCGGCCCAGGGCAGCGGCAGCTCGGTCTGCAGCATGGTGAGCTCGGGCGCGGCGCCGCCCTTGGCCCAGACGAGATCGGCGAGCGCGGTGACGCTGTCGGGCTGGCGCTGCGGCACCAGGAAGGCGCGCAGCTCGCTCGGACGGGCGACGGTCGCCGACAGGCCGACGCGGCGATGGCCGGGCGCCAGGGCCTCGAGCCGGGCGAGGCCGAGCGCCAGCAGGTCGCCGCGCTTGGAGGCGGCCAGCGCATGCAGCTCGTCGAGGATCACGGTCTCGAGGCTGCCGAAGAGGTGGGCCGCATCGGCGTGCGAGACGAGGAGCGCCAATTGCTCGGGCGTGGTCAGCAGGATGTCGGGCGGCCGCGCGCGCTGGCCGGCCTTGCGCGCGGGCGAGGTGTCGCCGGTGCGCAGATCGACGCGGACCGGAAGGCCCATCTCCGATACCGGCACCAGCAGGTTGCGCGCGACGTCGCTGGCAAGCGCCTTCAGCGGCGAGATGTAGAGCGTGTGCAGCGCGCGCACGGCCCGCCCCCTCGGCCGCGCAGCCAGGTCGACCAGGGAGGGCAGGAAGCCGGCGAGCGTCTTGCCGGCACCCGTCGGCGCGATGAGCAGGGCAGAGCGCCGGGCACGCGCCGTCTCGAGTAGCGCCAGCTGGTGGGGCCGCAGCTGCCAATGGCGGCGGCGGAACCAGTCCGCGAAGGCCGGCGGCAGGGCCGGCTCGGAGGGCGGCGGGACGGCTTGGGCCGAGGCAGCCGGCGTGCGCCGCACGGAAGCCGGCTGCCGGCGCCGCAGGGGCGTGCTCGAAGGGGAGCGAGTGGGCATGGGCGCAGGCTCGCACGGCGAAGGCGGGACTGCCAAATGTGACGCGTCTGCAACGGCCCGCCGCATCCGATTGTGAGCCGCGGGGCGGCCATGCTAAGGCAGTCGGCGAGGGCGCGACCGGGCGCGGCCGGCAGGCCGCCGACAATGATGGAGACAGAGCCCATGGATCACCGCCAGTTCTTCGGCGACAGCGTGGCCGGAACCCTGGTCCGGCTGGTGCTGCTGTCGATCGTGGTCGGCGTGATCTTCTCCGCGCTCGGCATCAACCCGAGCAACATCGTGGAGAGCCTGCAACGGTTGATCCGGAGGCTGACGGAGCTCGGCTTCGACACCGTGCACTGGGCGATCAGCTACTTCCTGCTCGGTGCCGTGGTGGTGTTTCCGATCTGGTTCATCGTGCGGCTGCTGCGCAGCGGCAAGCAGCGGGATCGCATCTGAGCCGCGCGCGAGGCTCGCCCGATGCGGCGCGCCGAGGATGAGCAGGGCGCCGCCGGTGCTGGCGAGCGCGCCCCGCGATTGTCCCTGCGGTCCAGGGCCCGCCCCGCGACGCCCCAGAGGCACCGTAGGTCAGGTCGGGTAGAGCGCAGCGAAACCCGGCACCCTCGCGCGCGTCCCGTCGGGGTCCACCCTCGGCTCGACCCGACCCGCGCGTTGCGTCCGCCTCGCCGCCTTGGTCGCCGCGCTGCGCTGGCTTCGCCCCACCAACATGAGCCGTTTCGCACGGCTCGATGCCGCGGCGGCGGGCGAGCCCGGCGCCGCGTCTGCCCGGCCCCAGGACCTCGCGATTGTCACGGCCGATCGCGGGTCTGGGCGTTCTCATAGGCCAGGAACATCAACAGGATCACGAACCCGGCGGTCATGACCAGGAAGCCCCAGGCAAGTATGTCGAACATTGATCCGTCCCTCCGCTGGTCGAAGCACCAGGCCTGCAGGTTTGCGGCGGCGGCTCCCTGCAATTGTGGCCGGCGGTCAGGCCCGGGTCAGGCGCAGCGCGGCCGAAGCGGCCATTTCGCGTGCAGTTTCAACGCGGAGAGAGGGGGCCCCTAGCACTTCGGACCAATTTGCACCGCGCCGCGGCCGGAGGGGTCCGCCACACGGCCGGGCGGCGCGTCACGGACCGCCAAGGGGGATCGAGGGCACGCCTGCCGAGGGAAGCAAGACGCGCGCGCCCGGGTGCAAGGACCTTGCCGGCGCCGCTTGCCAAGCGGCTTGCGTCCTGCGGCGACGGTTGCTATCACGCCGCTCGCCTTGCTGGGCGCTGGCCGAGCTGCAACCACTCGGAAAAAGCCCCTACGATGGCCGGCGATGCCGGCCTTCCGTCTCCATGATCAAGGCCTAGGAGAGGTGGTCGAGTGGTTGAAGGCACCGCACTCGAAATGCGGCATACTCGCAAGGGTATCGTGGGTTCGAATCCCACCCTCTCCGCCAAC